>NZ_RCWN01000001.1:2207500-2807500 GCF_003668555.1 Notoacmeibacter ruber
AGCGAACCGACGGGCGAAATCTACGGCGCAAAGATCGAGAACGCCGTGACATTGCGACTTTCGGACTTTCCTCTGGGCAAAAGTGAATACGACACCGATTCGGAATTGTCGGTAGAAGAGGTCGAGACGGTCGTACGCGACACGGGCGGCCTCCTGGTCGCCGAAGGAGATACACAGGTCGCGGCCCTCCCCTTCGTCAATCCGCAACGCTTCGGCGAGACGGATCCGATCAAGGCCTTGCTCGGCGCCATTCCGGACAATGCGCGGATCGTTCCGGAGAATGTCTCGATCGCCTATCAGGATCATATGGGCCGGCCGAGTTTCAGCGAGAGCATCCTGAAGGCCGAGCAAGAGGTACCGATCGGCACATTGCTGGCCCAGTCGGGCTATGACGGAGCCGACGCGAAAGGCATGTCTGAAGCCGTTTCCACCCTTCTTCGCGGCGACACACTGAAGGCCGGTTCCATTATTCGGGTCGGGCTGGAAGAAGACGGCTCCGACAGTCACATCGTCCGCATGTCGCTCTATGACGGCCGCGACCACATTCTCACGGTCGCGCTCGACGATCGGCGGCAATATGTGCCGGCGGAAGAGCCAAGCCGCACGCCCACTCTCGAACTCGCCTATGCGAGCGCCGAAGGCTCTTCACAGGCCCGGGCCTTGCCGACCCGCACCAATCTTCCGACCGCCTACGATGCCATCTGGCAGGCGACGAGCGGTGAAGGCCTGTCGCGTGAGATGACGCGGGAACTGCTCCGCATTCTCTCCGCTGACGTCGACTTTCAGGCGCCGATCCAGCCGGACGACCGGATAACCGTTCTCTATTCGCACCCCGAAGAGGATGGCGAGGCCTCGGAAGACAGCGTCCTGCTCTATGTGAATGTCGACATGAACGGCAAGGAGCGCGGCTTCTACCGGTTCACCACGCAGGATGGCGAGACGGATTTCTTTGACTCCGAGGGGCGCTCCGCTCGTCAGTTTCTGCTTCGCAACCCCTGCCCGAAAGGTCGGTTTACGTCGGGCTTCGGCATGCGGCGTCATCCCGTATTGGGCTATAGCCGGCTGCATAGTGGTGTCGACTGGGCGGCCCCGCGGGGCACACCCATCATCGCGTCGGGCAACGGCGTGATTGAAAAGGCGGGCTGGGCCGGTGGTTATGGCCGACAAACGGTCATCCGCCATGCCAATGGGTACAAATCGAGCTACAACCACCAGAGTGCGATTGCCAAGGGCGTAAAGCAGGGCGCGCGCGTTACCCAGGGCCAGATCATCGGCTATGTCGGCTCCACCGGCCTCTCCACGGGCCCGCACCTGCATTACGAAGTCATGGTCAATGGCTCGAAGGTGGACCCGATGCGCGTCCGACTGCCGAACGGCCTTGTCCTGAAGGAAGATGAGCTGGCGCGGTTCGCAACGGAACGATCGCGCATCGAGGCAATTCTCCGCCAGCGCGAATCGCAGCAGGTCGCGGCGGCCACCAACTAGGCAAACCCAGGCGAGCAACGCGGCGAAAGCGCGTCGCCCCGCCGCCCGAACATCCGCACCGGACGGTCTTACTCCTCGAACTGAACCACCGTGCCTGGCTCGACCATTTTGGCGAGTTCCGTCGCATCCCAGTTTGTGAGCCTGACGCAGCCATGGCTGGCGGTCTTGCCGATCTTGCTGGGTTCCGGCGTTCCATGAATGCCGTAAGTCGGCTTCGACAATGCGATCCAGATGGAGCCGACAGGGCCGTTCGGCCCCGGCGGAATTGTCAGGATCTTATCGTTCTCGCCCTGCTTGAAGTTCTTGTTCGGGTCGTAGGTGTAGTTCGGATTGAACGCGATCCGCTCGACCTTGACCGTGCCGGAGGGCGAAGGCGTATCGGACGAGCCGATTGTCGCGGGGTAACTTGCAACGAGACGGCCTGCGGAATCATAGGCGACGACCTGCTCCCGCCCTTTGTCTGCGACGATCCTCGCGACCTTTCCGGATGTCGCGGAACCGGTATTGGCTACCCGTATCGTTTGTCCCTGCCGGTCGAAATCGATGCCGGGATTGAGTGCGACGAGAAAATCCTCATCCATATGGAAACGCTCGGCGATGGCTTCCTTCGCCGAGGTGTAGCGCATCCCGGGCATTGCAGCCTTTTCACCGTAATCGCTGGGTATAGCAGCGACGTAAGGACCGGCGACATCTTCGGCCGTAATCGTGTAGTCCTCGAAGGCATCACCGCCCCGCTCCGCGAGGGCCGCGTCAATCGCCTCCTCATTGGTAAAATCGACTAGTTCGCCGGTGAGTTTTCGCCAGCTATCCATGGCATAGAGCATGTTCTGCCCTTTAACGCCGTCGATCACACCCGGGGATGCGCCGACGCGATCCAGCAGAATCTGCGCCTTCGCGACCGTCATTTTGCCAAGCGGCAGGTCCGCCGACGCTTTTGGCGCTTCCACTGTCGGATCGTCGACTGCGTCGGGCAGACCGGCATCTGCCGGGTCTTGGGTAGAGGCCATATCGGAAGGCAAGGGCTGCGGATCCTGCACCGGCTCGCTCTCGTTGGGCTCGGGAACGACCGGTACCTGATCGGCCACCGTTCCACGCCGCTGGCGCAGACGCTGTTCGGCCTGCTCCCTTTCCGCGCGCATGGCTTCGCGCATTTCACGCCGCTCGCGTTCAGCCTGTCGTTCGGAGCGAATGATATCGCGAATCTCCGATTCCCGATCCAGCCTTTGCCAGTTCTGGTCGGTGGGCGCGTCGTAATAGGGCTCGGGTGGAAGTTCCCGGACATCGGATGGCGGCTGGACAGTCAGGACCTCTCCGGTGGCCGGATCGAGAAAGATGCGCTCCCCGTTTCGGCCGATAACGACATCGGCCGGTATCTGCGCCTGCGCTGCTGGCATCATCAGCGCCAGAGGGATCGCGCTAGCGGCAAGAAGGAAGAGAGGTATGCGCATTGTTCGGACTCCGATTTCTCCGGGAATCATAGCCAAATTAATATGAACTGAGCATGAAAATGTCTGGCGGCGCCAGATTTTGACCGCTCAAATCAGCAACTTCGATAACTCACAATCGATGTAATTGTTCTCTGCGCCGAAAAGGATTCGCTAGCGGTGATGAAACAAGCTGTCCCGCTGTTAAGAAAAATTTACGTTATGTATTTCTAAATTAGGTATATTATCACAGATTGACAGGGTCTTCATGAGAGAGAGCTGGAGACATAAACCGTCCTTTTTTCTGAAGAATGGCTTCCTTCTGGCTATATTGGCCATTTTCACCTTTGAGGCGCTCTATTCCTATCGTTCGATCGACAGGCTTCTGGACGCGCACGGGCAATATACCGCCAGGCAGTGGGCGGACGCCTTCGTCCTTCAGGAGAATTTGACGAACACCCTTCTTTCCGGTGCGGAACTTTCCGACCAGGAACAACGATCCCTGACGCTGATCGCCAATGAGGGAAGTGTCTTCCGATTCAAGTTTTTCGATTTGGATGGAGAGCTGGTTTTCTCCTCCGAAGGAGAAACAGGCCCTAGCGAATCTCTCACCGCCCACGCCCCCACTGCAGCGTCGCGTCTGTTTGAAGGCGAACCCTACATTCGACTCGACGAAGGAGAGCCGGGATCCGACCTGCCGGCCTATTATGCAGAAGGATTTGTCCCGCTGTACCGATCAGGAGAGATTGCGGGCTTCGCGGAGGTCTATGTCGACCAGACCGAAAGCCGGTCTGTTCTACTGAATACGCTCTATCCCAGTCTCTGGCTGACCCTCTCACTTTGCATCGTCGCAATTCTGCATGTTCTTTATACGGCCTGGCTGATGCGCCGGGAGCAGAGTGCGAACGATCGCGCCCATCACCTCGCAAGACATGACGTCCTGACCGGGCTCCACAACAGAGATGTCTTCGTCGCGACGCTTCAGGAGCGGATTGCAGGCAAACGGAAGAGCGATCCGGGCATCGCCATTCACATGATCGATCTTGATGGCTTCAAGAACATCAATGACCGCCACGGCCATGGCATCGGTGACGAACTTCTTAGGACCGTTGCGGACGTCCTGCTTCGCAATATCCGGTCGGAGGACCTGCTCGCTCGTCTGGGGGGCGATGAGTTCGTGGCCATTCAGGCGAATGTTGACAACCGACAGCAGGCGATCGATTTCGCCAGCCGCATGGTCGCCTCCGTCCGTGAGATCAGGCAGGTCGGCAATGTAGAAATCCGGCTCAGCACCAGCGTCGGCACCTACCTTCTCGACAGCATGGTCGGTACCGAAACGGAAGACATCGTCCTGTCACGGGCAGATGCGGCGCTTTACCACGCCAAAGGCGAAGGGAAGGATCAGGTCGCTATCTTCGAACCTGAGATGGAGGACTTGGTCCGCTCTCGGCAGCTCTTACGAAGCCGGCTTGTGGAGGCAATCGAAAACGAAACGCTGGAAGTGTTTTACCAACCTCAGCACGAGGCCAAGACCGGGCGGCTTTGCGGCTTTGAAGCTCTGGCGCGGCTACAGGACGGCGAAGGCGGGTATGTCTCTCCCTATATTTTCATTCCACTGGCGGAAGAACTGCGCCTTATGCCCCGCCTTGGTGCCCTCATCCTCGAACAGTCTTGCCGCGATGCGGTTGAATGGCCAGACGACCTTTACCTCGCGGTCAATCTGTCGGTTCAGCAGTTTGAAAAAGGTCTGGTCGATGTTGTCAGGAATGCGTTGGAATCCTCGGGCCTTAATCCGCAACGCCTTGAGCTCGAAATCACCGAGAGCATGTTCATCCAGGACCATGACGTGCCCTCGATCGAGCGGCAATTGCATGAACTGAAGAAGCTCGGCGTACAGATCGCGATGGATGATTTCGGAACGGGCTATTCCAGCCTGAATTCACTCTGGCGCTTCCCTTTCGACAAACTCAAGGTCGATCGCTCGGTCGTTTCGCAGATCGATCAGAGCACGACGGTAAACTACATTCTCGATACGATAGCAGCCCTTGGACGCACGATGCGGCTGCGTGTCACCGCCGAAGGCGTCGAGACGGAAGCGCAGCGGACCCTGGCGATACAGGCAGGGTGCGACGAGATTCAGGGCTATTTCTACGCCGCGCCCATGGCAGGCAAACGTGTCAAAGAGCACATTTCGCAAGTCCTCGCCGGAAAGGCCGCGGGCGCTGACGATATCTCTAGCCCGCCCGCAGAAGCGAAGACAGCGGACGATGACCAATTGACCTGAAAAAAGGGCCGCCTTTTGAAGGCGGCCCATCTTCTCATCCATTCCATTCGCGCAATCACGCGGCTTCCTGCTTTGCCGCATCACTGGTCGTGAAAACCAGCCTGTCGGAGCCAGCGCCAACTTTTACGCGAGCGCCGTCGAAGATATCGCCCATGAGAATCTTCTCGGCGAGCGGATCCTGCAGTTCCTTCTGCATCACCCTTTTCAACGGCCTTGCGCCATAAGCGGGGTCGTACCCCTTCTCGGCCAGCCATTCGATGGCGTCCTCGCCCAGCTCGAGACGGATCTTGCGATCGGCCAGAAGCTTCTCCAGCCGCTCCAGCTGAATCTTGACGATTGCACCCATATCCGCTCGGCGAAGCCGATGGAAAAGAATGACCTCGTCGATCCGGTTCAGAAATTCCGGGCGGAACGCGGATCGAACCACACCCATCACCTGATCGCGAGCCTCGTCGACATCCTGATCCTCGCCGAGATTGACGAGAAATTCCGCTCCTAGATTGCTGGTCATGATGATCAGCGTGTTGCGGAAGTCCACGGTTCGTCCCTGGCTATCGGTCAGCCGGCCATCGTCCAGCACCTGCAGCAGCACGTTGAAGACGTCGGGATGGGCTTTTTCCACCTCGTCGAACAGCACGACCTGATAGGGCCGGCGCCGCACTGCCTCGGTCAGGACACCGCCTTCATCATAGCCGACATAGCCGGGAGGCGCGCCGATCAGCCGCGCGACGGAATGCTTCTCCATGAACTCGCTCATGTCGATGCGCACCATCGCGCTTTCATCATCGAACAGGAAGTTCGCCAGCGCCTTGGTCAGTTCCGTCTTGCCGACACCCGTCGGGCCGAGGAACATGAAGCTGCCGATCGGCCGGTTGATATCCTGCAATCCCGCGCGAGCACGCCGCACGGCTTTGGAGACCGCCTGCACCGCCTCGCCCTGGCCGACGACGCGCTTGGCGATCTCGTCTTCCATGCGCAGCAGCTTGTCACGCTCGCCTTCCAGCATCCGGTCGACCGGAATACCGGTCCAGCGGGAGACGACGGCGGCGACATGATCCGGCGTCACCGTCTCCTCGACCATCGAACTGGTGTCGCCTTCGCGCGCTTCGGCTTCGGCGAGCTTACGCTCCAGGTCCGGGATACGACCATAAGCCAGTTCGCCCGCCTTCTGGAATTCGCCGGAGCGCTGGGCGATCGCAAGATCGTTCCGAGCTTCGTCGAGTTGGCGCTTCAGATCGGCGGCAAGACCCAGCTTCTCCTTCTCGGCCATCCAGGCGCTCGTCAGGGAATCGCTCTCCTCTTCCAGATCGGAGAGTTCCTTCTCCAGCTTGGAGAGGCGATCCTTGGACGCCGCGTCCGTTTCCTTCTTCAACGCTTCACGCTCGATCTTCAACTGCATGATGCGCCGGTCGATCTCGTCCAGGGCTTCCGGCTTGCTGTCGACCTGCATGCGAAGGCGCGAAGCCCCCTCATCGACGAGGTCAATGGCCTTGTCCGGCAGGAACCGGTCCGTGATGTAGCGGTTCGAGAGCGTAGCTGCGGCAACCAGAGCCGAATCCGAGACACGCACCTTATGGTGCTGTTCGTATTTTTCCTTCAAGCCACGCAGGATCGAGACTGTATCTTCCACCGTGGGCTCGTTGACGAAAACGGGCTGGAAGCGGCGCGCCAGAGCTGCGTCCTTCTCGACATGCTTGCGATACTCATCGAGCGTCGTGGCGCCGACACAGTGAAGTTCGCCGCGCGCCAGAGCCGGCTTCAAAAGATTCGACGCATCCATCGCGCCGTCAGCCTTACCGGCTCCGACAAGCGTATGCATCTCGTCGATAAACAGCACGATCTGACCATGAGCGGCCTGCACTTCCGAAAGAACGGCCTTCAGCCGCTCCTCGAACTCGCCGCGATATTTCGCGCCGGCAATCAAGGCGCCCATGTCGAGTGCGAGCAGCCGCTTGTCGCGGAGACTCTCCGGCACGTCGCCACTAACGATGCGCAGTGCAAGCCCTTCGGCAATGGCTGTCTTACCGACACCCGGCTCGCCGATGAGAACGGGATTGTTCTTCGTGCGGCGGCTCAGCACCTGAATGGTACGGCGAATCTCGTCGTCACGGCCGATGACCGGATCGAGCCGGCCCGCCTTGGCGTCTTCCGTCAGATCGCGCGCATATTTCTTCAGAGCGTCATAAGCCTGTTCGGCGGATGCGCTGTCAGCGGTGCGGCCCTGACGTACTTCCTCGATCGCCTTGTTCAAGGCAATCGGAGTGACGCCGGCCTTTTTGAGCATATCGGCCGTCTTCGCACTCTTCTCGACCGCAAGCGCAGTGAGAAGCCGCTCGACCGTGACGAAGCTGTCACCGCCCTTCTTCGCAAGTTCTTCCGCCGTCGCCAGAACCTTGGCGAGCGGCTGGCTCATATAGAGCGAAGCGCCCGAGCCCTCGACCTGCGGCAGAGCGTTCAAAGCGGCGTCGACAGCCATGCGCACGGCTTTGGAATCGCCCCCGGCGCGATCGATCAGCGAGGTGGCAAAGCCTTCCTCGTCATCGACCAGCACTTTCAGGAGATGTTCGGGCAGAAGCTGCTGATTATTACGTGTAATCGCAGCCGTCTGCGCAGCCTGCACGAAACCCCGCACACGCTCGGTGTATTTTTCCATATTCATTTTTCGGTCTCCTTCCCCTCCCCGGCCCTTATGGCGCCGGCTCGGCAGATGAATGACTGGAAGCCCTTGAAGGCGCTTCCGGTTTCAAGACTGATATGGGTGTGGAGAAAGCCAATTCCAAGCGTCGCTCAGCGCTTTTATATCCCCTCACCGAGTGCCCCGTCAGCGAAACGCGGCAGAGCGCCAAACCGGTTACGAAAGCAGCTTAAGACGACTCGAATAGAAAAAGCCGCGGCGCGGACGCCACGGCTTATCAAATCATCTGCCGGTCGGACAGGAGCGATCAGCTATTGGCCGCAAGCGGCAGATCTCCGCCCTCATCCTTGCCTTCCGGAGACGCGCTTTCGTCGCTCTGAGCCGAACGGCGCGGGCGACGGGTCCGGCGGACCTTCGTCTCGCCATCCGGCTCGGCTTCGGCTTCCGTCTCCGCCTTCTTGCGGCGGGTCCGGCGCGGCTTGGGCGCCTCTTCCTCAGAGTCCGACTTTTTGGCGCCACGGCGATCGGCCTCGGCGGCTATCTCGGCCGGTGATTGTGCGGCCGCTGGCTGCGCAGGCGCATTGTCATCGGCGTCCGAATTATCGTCATCATCGGAGCTATCCGACCCATCGTCATTGTCCGCACGATCATCGCGGCGGTTGCGACGGTTTTCGCCGCGTCCGCGTCTCGGCTTGTCATCGGACGATTCGTTGCGGATCTCGGGACGATCGTCCTCATTATCCTCATCATCGCTATTGGCCGATTCGGACTCGCGCTGCGCATCGCGCTGGCGTTGCGCTTCCGCATTGGCGGCCATCGCTCCGGCGATGATGCGGTTATAATGTTCCGCATGCTGGAAATAGTTTTCGGCCATCACCCGATCGCCCGAGGACGTAGCGTCCCGCGCCAGGGCTGCGTATTTATCCGCGATCTGCTGGGCAGAACCGCGAATCTTCACGTCAGGGCCGTTACTCTCATAACTACGCGAAAGGGGATTGGGACCCTTGCGATTATTGCCACCACTATTATTCCGCCCACGATTGCGGCGGTTTTGCTGGTTTGGCCTCATCGATAACTCTTCTTTGAATTCATCCTACATCGGGATGGGAACCGGCCTTTGCCGGCCTTCGCTGCCGCAACGGCGAAGCCGCGCGTCAAGCCATGGCAACTGTCCGACACAGCGCATCCGACAGTCTGTTGATCCGTTACTCTCGGGTCTCTCGCCGGAAGCCCCCAGCCTTGCAACGCGTATAAGTCGCGATTGCCGACGAAACCGCCGTCTTCATTCCTGCTTGCGCTTTGAAAGCCGGAGACGGCAGAAGCGACGTGCTTCATTCATCCGGTGCCTCGAACTTAATCACTTTTTCGGACTTTGCCAAGCCCCAAGGGCATTTAGCCCTCTTTTCGCGTTGTTTTGAACAGCATAGCGCGCAGCACGCCATTCAGATCAGGACGGGTTTCGAGGCAATCGAACCCGCGCGCCGCAAAGATCGCAGCGACATCGGCCTGCTGACCGATGCCGATCTCGACCACGACGGCACCCTCCGGATCAAGATATCCGGCGGCGTCCTTTGCGATCGCGCGATACGCATCGAGCCCGTCACCGCCGCCGTCGAGCGCAAGGTGCGGATCGTGCCGACGCACCTCTTCGTCAAGCTCGCCGATGATTCGGCTCTCGATATAGGGCGGATTGGAAACGATCAGGGAAAAATGGCCGCGGACATTCGAAAACCAGTTGGACTGAACTGTCGAAAAGCGCTCCTCCAGCCCATTCGTCCCGGCATTGCGCATTGCCGTCTCAAGCGCGCCCGCGCTGAGATCGACACCCAAGGCTCTCAGATCTTCGCGTTCTGCGAGCAGTGCCAAGGCAATGGCCCCCGTGCCCGTGCCGAGATCAAGGACCGTCGGCGCCTGATCGTGATCATCGATGCTATCCAAAGCCGATAGTGCGAGTTCAACCAGTGCCTCGGTGTCATTCCGGGGTTCGAGCGTATCCGGCGAAAGCGCAAGATGGAGGCCGTGAAATTCCCGCCAGCCGAGAATCCGATGGATCGGCACGCCGGAAGCCCGTGCATGGGCGCGGTCCATCACCTCCTGGCACGCCGTCTCTTTCACATCGCGATTGGGATCAGAGATCCATTCGGCCGTGTCGAGCTGCAAGGTCCCGAGAACGAGCTTTCTCGCCTCGTCGGCGGCATTCACGATATCCGCATCACTGATGATACCGCGCACCGCCGTCAGCAGCGCCTGCAGCTTCATGTCATTTCTGCCAGCAGCGCCGCCTGGTGATCGGCGATCAGCGCGTCGATCAGTTCATCCAGTTCGCCCTGGATCACCCGATCAAGCTTGTAGAGGGTCAGATTGATGCGGTGATCCGTCACTCTGCCCTGCGGAAAGTTATAGGTACGAATCCGCTCCGAACGGTCGCCCGAGCCGACCTGCGCCCGCCGCGATTCGCTCCGCTCCGCATCCGCCTGGCTGCGTTTGGCGTCATAAAGACGCGCGCGTAGGATCTGCATGGCGCGGGCACGGTTCTGGTGCTGGCTCTTCTCCGACTGCGTGACCACGATCCCGGTCGGCAAGTGCGTAATTCGAACGGCGCTGTCCGTTGTGTTGACGTGCTGGCCGCCGGCCCCGGAGGAGCGCATCGTATCGATACGGATATCATTGTCGTTGATCTCGACATCCACCTCTTCGGCCTGCGGCAGGACGGCAACGGTTGCGGCGGAGGTGTGGATGCGTCCGCCGGCCTCGGTGGCGGGCACACGCTGCACGCGATGAACGCCGGATTCGAATTTCATCTTTGCAAAGACGCCACGGCCGGATACCTCGGCGATAATCTCCTTGTATCCGCCGGCCTCGCCTTCCGACACGGAGTCGATCGCAACCTTCCACCCCTGCTCGGCTGCGTAACGCTCATACATGCGAAAGAGATCGCCGGCGAAGAGCGCGGCCTCGTCCCCACCCGTTCCCGCGCGGATTTCAAGGATGACATTGCGCGCATCCGCTTCGTCCTTCGGCAACATCTGCAGCCGGAGGTCATTCGTCAGCGCCTCGATTTTGTTGTCGAGTGTATTCGCCTCGGCGTCGGCCATGCGGCGCATCTCGCCATCGCTGCCCGCGTCGGCCAGCAATTCATCGATCCCCTTGCGCTCCTGCTCCACCTCGCGAAGCTGGCGGATCGCCGCGACGACCGGCTCCAGCTCGGCGTAATCCGCCGCCGCCTTGCCATATCGCTCGGGCGCGGGGCCGGCGGCCAGTTCCGCCTCCAGCATCTGGAAACGTTTCTCGACAGCATCGAGGCGGGCGGTGGGAAGGCTCTCCGTCATGATCCTACAGCGTCAACCCGCTCTCATTGGCGTAATCCTTCAGAAACGCCCGGATATCCTGCCTTTCCGCGTGATCGATCGCCGTGTTCAACCGCTCCGTCAGATCGTCGAGACGGACATCCCGCAGACAGGCCTTCACCGGACCGATCGAGGCGGCACTCATCGAAAGCGTACGAAAACCGATGCCGACAAGCGCGAGGGCGGTCAACGGCCGGGACGCCATCTCCCCGCACAGGGAAAGCGGAATGGACAGGCGTTCACAATCGCGGACAATATGGCGCAAAGCCCTCAGAAAGGTGCATGACAGCACGTCGAAGCGATCACCCACGACCGGGTTGCCGCGATCGGTCGCCATGATGAACTGGAACAAATCGTTCGAACCAACGGAAATGAAGTCGACCAGACCCTTCAAGCGGTCGAGCTGCCAGATCAGCGAAGGCACTTCCAGCATGATTCCGACGGAAATTTCCGAAGGCAGCCCATAGCCATGACGCTCCAGATGGCTCTTCTCCCGCTCGATAAGGTCCCGTGCCTGTTCGATTTCGGACGCCTCGGTCACCATGGGAAGCATGAGTGAAAGCTTCTGCCCTCGGGCCGCCCGCAGCAGCGCACGGATCTGCGTCCGGAAAAGCCCGGCCCGGTCCAGCGTCAGACGAATGGCGCGCCAGCCCATGGCGGGGTTTTCTTCATTCGGAGCGTTGCGGAAGTAAGGCAGCACCTTGTCGCCACCAATATCGAGTGTGCGGAAGAGAATCGACTTGCCATCAGCCTTGTCGATCACCTCGCGATAAAGCTCTTCCTGGCGGTCGGCCCGGGGAAAGGTCGAAGCGACCATGAACTGGAGTTCCGTACGGAACAGGCCAATTCCATCGGCGCCGCATGCTTCAAGCTGCGACATGTCGACCACGAGGCCAGCATTCATCATGAGTCGAATGTCGACGCCGTCGACGGTGCGGGCCGGCTTGTCGAGCAGCGCCTGATACAATTCCTGTCGCTTGGCGCGGAAGCGAACCTTCTCCGCATAAAGGCTTTCCAGGTCCGCCGGCGGACGCAGATGCACGCGGCCCTCATCGCCATCGACGATGATCGCATCCCCGTTCTCACTCATCGACACGACGCCGCGCGTCTGACCGGTCACGGGGATTCCCATGGCCCGCGCCACGATCGAGATATGGCTGGTGATCGCGCCATCCTCCAGGACGAGACCACGAATGCGATCGCGCGGATAATCCAGCAACTCGGCGGCGCCCATGGTGCGCGCGACAATGACGTTGTCGTCAGCCGCCAGAAGTTCTTCACGTCCCCCGCCGACAAGCTGGCGCAGCAGGCGGTTCGCCAGATCGTCGAAATCGTTCATGCGCTCGCGGATATAGGGATCCGTGACATGGATCATTCGCGCACGCGTATCGTTCTGAACCTTCTCGACGGCGCCCTCTGCCGTCAGCCCGTTCTGAACCGCTTCTTCGAGTCGCCTGACCCAGCCCGTATCGTGGGCGAACATGCGATAGGCTTCCAGCACGGCCCTGTGTTCGCCGTCAGCCGCGATTTCCTCGCGGTTCAGCATGTCATCGATGGAAACGCGCAAATGGCCCAGCGCATCGTGCAGCCGGCCCGATTCGATATCGACATCTTCAGCAAAGAGATTGGTGACAACGATGCGTGGCTCGTGCAGCACCACATAGCCGAGACCGACCCCGTCCGAGATCCCCACGCCTTCGAAGGTCGCAGGACGACGCATGTCCAGTTCGATACCGGCCCGGGACAGATTGGCCAGATCGCCACTCGCCATCATCTCGGCAAGCACCATCGAAACCGTCTGCAGCGCTTCCAGTTCTTCCTCGCGATAGACACGCTTCGTCTTGTTCTGGACGGTCAGAACGCCAAGCGTACGTCCGGCGCGCAGCACTGGCACGCCCAAGAAGGATGAAAATGCCTCCTCGCCGGTTTCCGGCAGGTAGCGGAAGGCGGGGTGTTTTTCGGCTTCCGGCAGGTTCAGTGTACGGGCTGTCGCTGCGATGGTGCCGACCAAGCCGTGACCGACGCGAAGCGACGCCAAGTGGACCGCCGACGGATTAAGGCCCTCGGTCGCATAGAGCTCGAGCACTTCGTCGGCGCGCAGCACGTAAAGCGAGCAGACTTCGGCCACCATGTTGCGGGCGATTTCCGCCACAATCCGGTCGAGCCGCGTCTGCGCGTCCAGAGGCTCGGCCATCAGTTCGCGCAGACGGCGAAGCAGGACCCTGGGGCCGACCGCAAAGTCTGTCATGACTTTTCTCCCCTCCTGCTAGCGCCTTGTCAGCCGTCGATGATCCGGCTCGACTTGGCGAGCCGAGATCGATGTTTACTTACCGTCCAGACCGTAGGCCGCATGCAGCGTACGCACCGCAAGCTCCGTGTAGGCCCCGTCAATCAGGATCGAAATCTTGATCTCGGACGTGGTGATCGCTCGAATATTGATATTACGTCCGGCCATCGCCTTGAAAGATGTTGCCGCGACACCGGTATGACTGCGCATACCGATACCGATCACGGAAACCTTGGTCAGGCCGCCCTCGCTTTGAATGGCGTCGAAGCCCACCGTTTCCTTCGCGTCGGACAGGATTTTGACGGCGCGTTCCAGATCGCCTGACGGCACGGTGAAGGTGATATCGGTGGTCGCGCCATCTTCCGAGATATTCTGCACGATCATGTCGACATTGATATTGGCTTCGGCCAGGGGGCCGAAAATGCCAGCCGAGACGCCTGGCCGGTCGGCGACGCGCCGCAGAGAGATCTGGGCCTCGTCCTTGGCGTAGGCAATACCGGTTACCGTTTCCTGTTCCACGATCTCATCCTCGTCGCAAATCAGCGTTCCTGGCGGGTTATCGAAATCGCCCATTCCGGGCGCATCGGGGTCTTCGAAGGACGAACGCACGAAGGTCCGCACGCCCTGTGTCATCGCGAGTTCGACCGACCGCACCTGTAGTACCTTGGCGCCGAGGCTGGCCATTTCCAGCATTTCTTCGAAAGTCACTTTCGGCAGACGGCGGGCCCGCGGCTCGATCCTCGGATCGGTCGTATAGACACCGTCTACGTCAGTGTAGATATCGCAGCGATCGGCCTTGACCGCCGCGGCAATCGCGACCGCCGACGTGTCCGAACCGCCGCGTCCAAGCGTGGCGATTCGGCCATCGGGACCGATGCCCTGAAATCCGGCGACAACAGCAACCTGACCCTGGCTCATGCGTTCCATCAGCCGCGCGCCTTCGATCGAGTCGATACGCGCGGCGCCATGGGCATTATCGGTCTTCAGAGCGATCTGCCAGCCTTGCCAGGATCGTGCATCGACACCCATCGACTGAAGAGCAATGGCGAGCAGACCGCTTGTCACCTGTTCGCCCGAGGCGACAACGGCGTCATATTCGCGCGCATCGTAAAAGGAAGCGTCTGCACCGGCGACTTTCGGCATCTTCTCGACCCAGCCGACAAGTTCGTTGGTCTTGCCGGCCATTGCCGAGACCACGACAGCCACCTCATGGCCAGCATCGACCTCCCGTTTCACATGGCGTGCAACCACATGAATACGATCGAGATCGGCAACCGACGTGCCTCCAAATTTCATTACAATGCGCGCCATGGCGAGCGGTACTCTCCCTTTGTATCAGGGTGCCGGCAGGCAGCGTCGGGCCATATCCCCCTTCAGACGCCGCCCCACGTGAAAGCGCGCCGGTGGGCAGGCCGGCGCGATCCGCGGTTCCATAGCCAAAAGGGGCCTTCGAAGCAAGGTCGACGGCTTGACTTGCAGCCACGACTTCCCGATGTCACTGCTGACAAGCACAGGATGCGTAGAATGAATGCGACAAGCGCCACGACCATCGACTCGGCCGAAATCGACCACTTCTCTTCGCTAGCGGCGGAATGGTGGAACCCGACGGGCAAGTTTCGTCCGCTTCACAAGTTCAACCCGGTCCGCTTGCGCTATATCCGCGACGAGGTAGGCCGCCAGTTCGGCCGCGACCTGAATGCGGAAAAGCCATTCGAAGGCTTGCGCTTTCTGGATATTGGTTGTGGCGGCGGCCTCCTGAGCGAGCCGATGCGGCGGCTTGGTGCCGAAGTTGTCGGGGCGGACGCCTCGGAAACCAATATCAAGGTGGCAAGCATCCACGCCGAACAAACGGGCCTCGACATCGACTATCGGGCGACGACCGCCGAAGCGCTGGCCGATGCGGGAGAGCAGTTCGACGTCATTCTCAACATGGAAGTGGTCGAACACGTCGCCAATGTCGACCTCTATCTGAGGCGCTGCGCGGAGATGGTGAAGCCGGGCGGCCTGATGTTCGTTGCCACGATCAACCGAACGATGAAGGCCTATGCGCTGGCAATCGTCGGCGCGGAATACGTCCTTCGCTGGCTGCCCAAGGGCACCCACTCCTATGAGAAACTTGTGCGGCCCATGGAAATCCACGGCCCGCTTTCCGATCGGGGATTGCTGCGCCGGGAGATCACCGGCGTCGTCTACAGTCCTCTCGCCGACCGCTGGGAGCCGAGTCGCGACACAGACGTCAATTATATGGTTCTCTACGAACGGCCGGAATAAAAGTAGTCAATTCTGGTCTTCAGGAATATCCGGTATCGGAAGGACGGGCACGCCGTCCTCCAGGAGCGATTTGACGTCTTCGGACTTGGCAGAACCGTAGATCTTCCGTTCTTCCGCTTCGCCAAAGTGGATGCGCCGCGCCTCCTCGGCGAAGTTTTCGCCCACATTGGTGGCGCCGGATTTCATCTCGCGGACCATCTCCGCCATCTTGCGCATCATCTCGGCTTGGGGACTGTCCGGGACGAGGCCGACCGACTGCGGTTCAGGCGAAGCGGCCGCCAAGGCCTGACTCTTCTTAGTCGCCTTCACTGCCGGTGCCATCAGGGACTTCGTTACCGATGTCGAATGACAGAACGGGCAACTGACAAAGCCCTTGCTGTTTTGCGAGTCGAAATCGTCCGAAGAGCGAAACCATCCGTCGAAATCATGTCCGTCGATACAGCGCAGAGCGTAATGAATCATCGATGTTCAGCCGGTCACCTGGAGGGTGAAATCCCTGCCATTGCTAAGATTGGGAATGGCCGCTCGCTGCGCGGCAACGGCGCTCATATCGATATCTGCCATGAGGACGCAAGGCTCATCGTGTCCCGCATCGGCAATGATAGCTCCATCGGGCGCGACAATGAGCGAGTGGCCATAGGTTTCTCGCCCATCCTCGTGCTGTCCGCCCTGGGCTGCAGCAATGACGAACGCGCCGTTTTCGATGGCGCGGGCGCGCAGCAACGTATGCCAGTGCTTCTCACCCGTCTGCCTGGTGAAGGCTGCGGGCACGGTGAGAATATCGGCGCCGGCCTGCGCCTGCGTTTTAAAGAGATGCGGAAAGCGCAGATCGTAGCAAACCGAAAGCCCGATCGTACCGAGCGCTGTTTTCGCCACCACCGCTGCCTCGCCGGGGCTATAGGTCCGTGATTCCCGCCAGCTCTCGCCATCGGCCAGATCGACGTCGAACATGTGGATTTTGTCATAGCGAGCCAGAAGCGACCCGTCCGGCCCGAAGAGAAAAGCTCGATTGGCGACCTTCCCGTCATCGAGCAAAATAGCCGTCGAACCGATATGCAGATGGATCGACAGTTCAGCGGCCAGGCCCGCAGCTTGCGCGACAAGCGGATCGCTCTGCTCGGCACGAACCTTTTGCAAAAGGCTGTCACGGCTCCGTTCCAGCATGCCCGTCATTTCGGGCGTCTGAACATAATGAGCCCCCTGCCCGGCCGCTTGGCGCACCATTTGGTCAAAATCCCGCAAATTGTCCTGCGGATCCCGGCCCGATCGCATCTGCACGCAGGCGGCAGTCAATACGGTCATGACGAAGCGTCTTCGCCTTTCAGGATGGGATCGAGCTTGCCCTGACGATCCAGGGCATGAATGTCGTCGCTTCCTCCGAGATGGCGATCACCGACAAACACCTGCGGATAGGTCGATGCGCCGCCGGCGCGCTGGATCATTTCCGATCGACGTTCTGGATGCTCCGTCACGTCGATCTCTTCGAAGGCGACGCCCTTGCTTTTCAAAAGGCGTACGGCGCGGGTGGAATAGCCGCAAAACTGACGGGTGTAGATATCGATCTGCGGCATTGCGAACTCCTGGGAATGGTCGAATTATTTTCGCACCGCATATAGGTCGCCTTGCCTTCACGCCAAAGGGTAGCATTCAAGCCACCCGCCCCTCCGGCAGGACCCGCGAGAAGGTGAGAACGTCCACACTGCCCGCCCCGCCCCTCAGAACCGCCCGGCTGGCCGCCGTCACAGTTGCGCCGGTGGTGTAGACATCGTCGATCAGCAGCACCTTCCGCCCCGACAGTAGAGGGAGAGCTGCGTCCGGCACAATGAATGCACCCCGCACATTCTCACGACGTTGGCCGCGGGTAAGCCCGACCTGCCTTGGCGTCGCGCGTCTGCGAACGAGGAGTTCGGGATGGAAGGGATTGCCGCTCTGATTCGCAATGGCGCGCGCCAGTTCCGCACTCTGATTGAAACGCCGGCCAAGAAGCCGCCGGCGATGCAGGGGCACGGCCACGATCAACTGACAGTCCGCGAGCAGTTCATCTCCCGCACGCACCATCCATGCAGCCATCCATCGTGCCAGATCGGTCCGATCCCGATATTTCAGGGCCGATACCAGGCCTCGCGCCGGCCCGTCATGCACCACCGCAGCGCGCGCCCGCTCAAAGACCGGCGGAGCCGCCAGGGCTTCGGCGGACACGATCCCGCCTCCCATCTCGACCGAAAAGGGCGTACCGAGCACAGGACAAAGCGGGGTCTCGATGGCGCGCAGCTGTGGCCAGCACCCCGCACAGAAGGTGCCCGGCGCGCTGACCTCCCTTCCGCACTCCAGACAGGCCGGAGGGAAGAGCATGCGGGTAAGCCCATCACCCACCCGGATGACAACGCGACTTAGCTGCTTCGCCGCCGATGGTTTCCGCTCCATCGGTTCGCCGCAGGGGAGGTCGGCGGTCCCATCGACCGGCAGCCACACATCGGGATGATCTTTCATCGTCTCCTCCGGGCCGAAAGGCAGGGCCGTCTTGCGACCGAGCCTTCGCGCCTCTAGCTAGAGCCGACAGAGTTTCGCATCATCGTCGATGCGCGGCAATCATCGGAGACTCCAAGCATGTTCGACAGCCATCAGGTCCGCGCCCGACGGAAACGCGCCGACGCGATGGCAGTAGAGGGCGCCGACTTTCTTGCCAGGCTTGTGTTGGACGATCTCGATGAACGCCTCGCGACCGTCATACGAACCTTCGACGAGGTGAAACTGCTTGGAGATAGAGCATCCGTCGATCTGGCAGCGGTCCTGAAGCAACATGGCCACGGATCGAAATCGATCGAAGCCATCGAGTTCACCGGCGACGATCCCGCACGTCTAGGCGAACAAACGACGGACCTTATCGTGTCCTTCCTTGATCTTCAGGACGTCTCCGATCCGGCAGCCTATCTCGCCAGTTGCAGGCGCGCCCTTCGGCCCGACGGTCTTTTTCTAGGGGCCTTTGTCGGCGGTGAGAGCCTGGGCGGACTACGCGAAGCGCTTCTCATTGCAGAAACGGAACAGAAGGGAGGCGCCAGCCCTCGGGTGCATCCGGCCATCGCGCTACGCGATGCGGGCGCCCTCCTCCAACACACCGGCTTCGCCTTGCCTGTCATCGACAGGGAAACCACCACGGTTCGCTATGATAGCCTTTTCAATCTGATGCTCGATTTACGCGCGATGGGTGCCACCAATGCGCTGGCCAAGCGCAGTAGACAGGGGGTGACGCGCACGCTTCTCGGCCGGGCAGCCGAAATCTATCAGCAGCGCAATGGCGATGAGGACGGACGGGTCCGTGCCGTGTTCGAGATCATCTGGCTGAGTGGCTGGGCGCCCGACAGCAGCCAGCAGAAACCTCTGAAGCCGGGTTCGGCAAAGGTCAGCCTTGCGAGCGCGCTGGGCGAACTGGACGGTGAGTGATCACATACCACTGATGGAGGAAGACACCGACATCATGATGGAGAGCGCCCGCCCGCCGCTGGTCTGAAGTGTCAGAAAGAGGGCCACCGCAAGCAAAGCGCAGAGCAGACCATATTCGATGATCGTAGCGCCTTGGCTGTTACCGAGGAAATTGCGTAGCAATTCGATCATCTTGGTCCTTCCCGCCTTGCCGGGTAGCAGTCGGAGAGGGCGATTAACATTCACTTGGTGTCCCGCCGGCGGAAGGCAGACAGAGAATTTCCGGCAAGGGCGAAAGAACACTTCGACGCAGAATGAATGTCGTCCCGCTGCGGGGCGAGGATGTCACGGAACCCGTCGATATCCTGTCGAGATTTTGAAAAGCGGGAGACTGAGGCCGCTGTGCATATTGCATCGCCTTTTTCTCGGCGACCGGTGCGAGGAACAGCGCAAGCATGACACCGGCCGTGCCGAAAAGCAGTGCAGCGCGCAGAATGCCGAAACTCATCCGCATGACCGTCGACTCGGTCCGATCATTCAGCGGCGTAAGATCGACACCCCTGTTCATCACGCAACTCCAGAATTTCACGCGAACAGACGGGCTCGCAATACTCTTGCAGAAGATCGCACCGTTACATGAATAGGCCGTTAATCACTGGCAAACGTCAGGGAGCAGCATGTGCCCCCTGCCACTCGCTGGGCGACAGGCCGGTAATGCGTCGAAATTCACGGTTGAAGTTGGACTTGGTGGCAAACCCGCTCGCATAAATGGTTTCGGTGACAGGCGTGCCCTGACGCAACAGCACGCAGGCATGGCGAATTCGATAGTCATTGACGTATCGGGAGACGTTCTCACCCGTATGGCGATTGATCGTCGCGGATAGTGCCTTGATCGGAACGTGGATGCGATGCGCCAGACGCGTCAGCGTCAGATCGGCATCCAGGTAAAGCTCCTCGTCTCTCAACAGGTGATCGAGACGCTCCATCATCTGCCTGTCTTCGGCATCGGTTTCGGGAAGCGAAGACGCAGGCTCGTCGTCGAATGTCTCACTCGCCTCTCCCAAGCCGTCGCTCGTCAGGCCCAGCGCGGCAATTGCAAGGAGGGCCAGCGAGGAAAACGAACTGACGATCAAAGCGCGCAGATCAGGGCGATCATTTGCCATCGCGACGGCAACCAGACCGTCACTGAGGGCCGAAAGAATCAAGGCCGCAGCCAATGCCTGCCAGACATGGACCGGCACACCCCCGCTCTCTATCCGAGCGAGCGGCAGGTCGCCCGACTGGCGCTTCAACACGAGCAGAATGGCAACGCCGTAGCCAACAAAAATTGCAATCACGACTGCATCGACAGTCATCGGCGCGAAAGCGACGCAAAAGGCGGTGAAGGCGGGCGCGAGGAAGTGCGCTGCATCCTGCTTCGGACGAAGGGTTCGAAAGAGCGAGGTCCGAAAGGCGACCCAGGCGAGCGGCGGGATGAATGTCGCTGTCACCGGCGCGATCGGTCTGATGGCGACCCCGTAATAATGGACCAGCGATATCACCAGTCCCTGCAAAGCGCAGGCGGCGAGCAGGGCCCAGTACACGTAAAGCCGTGAGCCTTTGATCATCAGACGAAGAAGCAGATAGGCGACGATAAGCGAGACGATGAGGGGGATGGGTAGGGTAATCATGAAAAGCCTGAAACGCAGAAGTCTCCACTTCTTCGTTCTTTAACCGGTTCGTGACGACCTGAAACCCGTTTCAGGACGCGTATTTCTGCCAATTGCGCAATGTCGGCTATCCACATCACGAAAAGGAAACTGCCGATGCGAACTTTTATCGCCGCCACACTAGCTCTCATCATGACAAATGCAGCCTCAGCCGACCCCGTCGCCGGTTACGACCGGCTGGACGTTCG
This sequence comes from Notoacmeibacter ruber, assembly GCF_003668555.1. Lineage (NCBI taxonomy): Bacteria > Pseudomonadati > Pseudomonadota > Alphaproteobacteria > Hyphomicrobiales > Notoacmeibacteraceae > Notoacmeibacter > Notoacmeibacter ruber. The sequence goes on from NZ_RCWN01000001.1 coordinate 2,228,551, forward strand.
CGTCTCACACCGCGCTTATCCCGTCGGAGCGTCCGTCTGGTATCCGGCCGGCCGCGAAACCTACGTGATCAAAATCGGTGACAACCCCATATTCAAGGGCACACCCGCCTATGTGGGCGCAGCAGTCGCTGAGGGCCGCTTCCCTCTCATCCTCTTTTCCCATGGCTCGGGCGGCAACATGGATAACGCCGCATGGCTCTCTTCCGCCCTCGCCGCAAAGGGCGCGATGGTCCTCGCCGTCAATCATCCCGGCAGCACTTCGGGCGACTCTTCACCGCGTCGATCGGTCCATCTGGACGAAAGGGCCTCCGACCTTTCCGGCGCGCTGGATGCCCTCCTCGCCGACCCGGCCTTTGCGCCTCATATCGATCGCAGCCGCATCGTCGCGGTCGGCTTTTCGCTGGGAGGCGCGACGGCACTCAATCTGGCAGGTCTGCGCTATCAGAAAGCACCGGAGCATCCCTACTGCGAAGGTACGGCAAATCGGGATGACTGCATTTTCTTCGCCAATGGCGGCATCGACTTCACGGATCTGCCTGATGGCTTCAGCGCCGATATGCGCGATGAGAGAGTGACTGGGGCCGTCGCCATCGACCCCGCCTTTACGGAAATCGCCGATCGGCGCAGCGTAGATGAAATGCAGCTTCCCATCGCTCTCATCAACCTAGGAGACGAGCATCGCCTCGCTCCGGTGGACGTCAGCGAAAATGGCAGCGATCTCGTCCATCGTCTGCCTGATGCGACATACTCAGTCCTTGCGCCAGCAGTGCATTTCACGTTTCTGGCCCCATGCAAGGATGCCGGCGCTGAACTACTCGCGGCGGACGATGACGACCCTGTCTGCGACGACCCTGCCGGGACCGATCGTGAGAAGGTTCATCGGCAGATCGCCGAAAAGATCGCTCATTTCGTTGGCCTGTAGGACCATGGCACCGCGGGTCGCCGTGCCAGACATCCGCCGCCTCAGAGAAGATCCTGCAGGATCGGGATAAGCGGTTCATCGGCCGGAGGCATTGCATAATCACGCAGCGCCTTCGGCCGAACCCATTTGATGGCTTGGCCTTCCCGGCCCCGCGGCGTTCCCGAAAAGCGCCGACAGACGTAAAGCGGCATCAGAAGATGGAAATCGTCATAAGCGTGAGAGGCAAAGGTCAGCGGGGCAAGGCACGCTGTCTGCGTCACGACGCCGAGTTCCTCATCAAGCTCCCGGATGAGAGCCTCCTCCGGCCGTTCACCCTGCTCCACCTTGCCACCGGGAAACTCCCAGAGACCCGCCAGCGCCTTGCCTTCCGGCCGCTGCGTCAGGAGCACGCGACCGTCTGCATCGACCAATGCACAGGCGACGACGAGAAGAAGACGCGGGTCACTCACGCACCGTCCTCCGGTGCGCGCATATAGAAATAATCATAGACGGGCTCGAAGCCGAGCGAGCGCGACAGCGCCACCGAAGCCTTGTTTTCGACTTCCACCTGTTCCCAGACACCGGCGGCCTTGCGTTTCTTCGCCCAGGAAAGAACGCCACGCATCAGCTCTCCGCCGAGCCCCTCGCCCCTAAGGTCCTCGCTGACATTCAACTCGAAACAGCCGATCATGTCGCCCTGGCGCACACAGATGACGCTGGCCACCGGCCCGGCATCCTTCTCCAGAAGAAAAAGGAAGTTTGGCGGCTCGATCCTCGACAGGACAGCCCGGAGGTTGTCACCGCGCCGGATGGATTGTGCGCCGATCACCTCATGCGCGGCGACAAATTCGTCTGCCTTCACGCGGCGCAATCCCGGCGCATCGAGATCGTCCCAATCCCCGACGTCGCGTGAGTAGATCGAAACCCGACTCTCCGGCGTCCAGTCCCGCTCGGACAGCGCATCGACGATGCGCTGCGATGCAAGGGGTGCGATCAGAAAGCGCGGCGTCTTGCCAGCGCGTCCAAAACGTTCGACCGCCCTATCGATCCGCGATGCGATGTCCGCATCGTCGCTTGGATCGAGCGGCGTGACGCAGTTCTGCCGTTTCGCCGCGCAGTCGCTCGATAGCCGCAGCGCCCAAGCGCCATCATAATGCAGGGTTTCAGCAGGCCACGCCTGCGCACCGGCCGCCGTGAAACGGCGCGCAACGGTCAGAGGAGCCGTGGGGACCGTATATCGTGCCATGAAAAGCGCCTGTCAGCTTCTATAATCGCCGTTGATCGCGACATATTCCTTCGTCAGGTCACAGGTCCAGATCGTAGCAGACCCGTTGCCGATATTGAGATCGGCCGTAATGACGATCGTGTCGTTCTTCATGTAATCGGATGTTTCCGCTTCGGAGTAGGACGGATCACGCTCCCCTTCAAAAGCCACGCGAATATCGCCGAAATAGACGGCCAGCCGGTCTCGATCGGCCGGTTCACCGGCCTTTCCGACAGCCATGACCACCCGGCCCCAATTCGCATCCTCGCCCGCCACGGCGGTCTTCACGAGAGGCGAATTGGCAATCGAAAGGGCGACCTTGCGAGCGGAATCCGCACTCTGCGCCCCCTTTACCCGGACCTCAATCTCCTTGCGCGCGCCTTCACCGTCGCGGACGATCTGGCGGGCCAGATCTTTCAGCATGGCGTCGAGCGCCTGACGGAACGGGCCCAGGCGCTCATCATCGGCTTCGGTGATGCGCGGCGCGCCGTTCTCTGCCGCGGCGCCGGTCGCAAAGAGAAGGAGGGTGTCGGACGTCGAAGTGTCACTGTCCACGGTGACCGAGTTAAAGCTGCCTCCTACGCTTTCGGCAATAAGAACCTGGAGAACCGGAGCGTCGATCGGCGCATCCGTTGCCACGAAGGACAGCATGGTCGCCATATCCGGCGCGATCATGCCGGCGCCTTTGGCAATTCCGTTCAACGTCACGATATGGTCGCCGAGCGCGACCGTCGCGGTAGCGTATTTGGGATAGGTATCGGTTGTCATGATGGCTTCGCCGGCTTCCAGCCAGCGATCGGTTTGCGCACTCTCCACCATGCCGTCGAGAAGACCGGAGAACCGGTCCGCTGCCAGAGGCTCGCCAATCACCCCGGTCGAAGCGAGAAAGACTTCTGTTGGCGAACAGCCGATCGCCTTCGCGGCCGCAAAGGCAGTCACTTCCGTCGCTTCGCGGCCTTTGCGGCCGGTAAAGGCGTTTGCATTGCCGGAATTGACAACGAGAATCCGAGCCGTGCCGTGCTTCAGATTGGCCCGGCAGAAATCGACCGGCGCAGACGGGCAGCGCGACTTTGTAAAGGTGCCCGCAACCTGCGTGCCTTCCGCAAAAGCCATGATCATCAGATCCGTTCGGCCGCGATATTTGATCCCGGCCTCCTCGGTGGCGATGGTCACGCCTTCTATGGGAGGCATGGCAGGTGTCGTTTTCGGCGCGAGCGGAGAAACTGGGTGGCTCATATATGAACTTTCAATGAAGGCCGGTCATGGCCAATATGGCGGCAAGACTTGCCCGAGCGGGAAACAACATGCAAGCCGAAGCGGCCGAAAGCGGCCAAAGAAAAAGCCGGCACAGTTTGATGCCGGCTTCTTCATTTCCAATAAGATAGAACAGGCCGAAGGCTTACTGCTCTTCCGTGCTCTTGCTCTCTTCCAGCGCGTTCAGCTCCTCCTCGAGAGCCGGATCACCGACCTCGATTTTGGCCGCCGCACGCGCGTCCTTCACCGTCTCGGTGTAACGCTTGACCAGCAATTCGCTGCGAAGCTGATCCTTGATCTGCTCGAAGGCCGGCGGCTCGGCGTTACGCTTATCCTCGACCTTGATGACGTGATAGCCGAACTGCGTCTTTACCGGCTCCTCGGTAATGGAGCCCGGTTCAAGCGCGAAGGCAGCCTCTTCGAACTCAGGCACCATCTGGCCGGCACGGAAGTAGCCGAGATCGCCGCCGCTCGGGCCCGATGGGCCGGTGCTCTTTTCCTTGGCCACCGTTTCGAAATCGGCGCCGCCTTCAATCTCTTGGATGACCTGGCGGGCTTCGTCTTCGGTTTTCACGAGAATATGACGCGCATGGACTTCCTGCTGTTCCGGCATGTCCGAGACACGCTCATCGTAAAGCGCCTTGAGGTCTTCGTCCGTGATCTCCTCGGCCAGTTCCTTCTGCATGTAGAAGCCGTGCAGCGCACGCTCGGTCATGAAGGCGATGCTGCTCTGGAACTCTTCGTCCTTGTCGAGGTCCGCTTCGCGCGCCTTGTCCGCCATCAGCCTGATCTCGATCAGGGCGGCGAGGGCCGCCGCGTCGCGCTTGTCTTCCGGGATACGTGCGAATTGCGGGCCGAGTTCGCCCATCGCCATTTCAAGCTGCTGACGGGTGATGGGCGATCCGTTGATCGTCGCAACCGTCTCGGCTTCGTCCTGGGCCAGAACTGGCGAGGACAGACCAGCGGCCAGAACGGCGCCGGCGAGAAAGGTTCGGGCGGGACGGAATAAAAACATGAAAGGCTCCGGATTGATTGAATGGCCCTGTCGAGAGCATCCCGAACGGGACCATTCCCGGACCATCGCCCGCCTTGTGCGAGCGTTGACATCACATAGGGCCACTCTTATCTCTCCGCCACCAGCGCGTCCACCCGGCCTACGGGCCTTTTGGATTGCGATTTGGAAAGGTTTTCAGCGTCACCGCGGCCCCGCGCGGCAGGCCACGCCCGCCCTTACACGGCGGCGGCAAAAGGCCGGACGCAACAGGAAGAGGCGCGGGGCGGAAAGGACCAAGATGGTCAGTCTCGGCGGTTTCGCGACAAAACTCTTTGGATCATCCAATGATCGTCGCATCAAGAAGCTTCATCCTCTCGTCGACAAAGTAAACGGTCTCGAAGACGAGATTGCTGTTCTCTCCGACGACGAACTCAAGGCAAAGACGGATGAATTCCGTAAGCGGCTGGAGGATGGAGAATCGCTCGACGATCTCTTGCCGGAAGCATTCGCCGTCGCCCGGGAAGCATCCAAGCGTGTTCTGGGCATGCGGCCATTCGATGTTCAGATCATCGGCGCCAAGATTCTGCACGAAGGTTCGATCGCGGAGATGAGAACAGGCGAAGGCAAGACGCTGGTCGCGACCCTTGCCGTCTATCTGAACGCGCTGGAAGGCAAAGGCGTTCACGTCGTCACCGTGAACGATTATCTGGCCAGCCGTGACGCCGAGCAGATGGGGCGCCTTTACGGCTTCCTCGGCATGAGTACGGGCGTCATCGTTCATGGAATGAACGACGATCAGCGCCGCGAGGCTTACACCTGCGACATCACCTATGGCACCAACAACGAACTCGGCTTCGACTATCTGCGCGACAACATGAAATATGAGCGTGGGCAGATGGTTCAACGCGGCCATCGCTACGCCATCGTCGACGAGGTAGACTCCATCCTGATCGATGAAGCCCGGACGCCGCTCATCATTTCCGGCCCGCTCGATGACAAGTCGGACCTCTACGTCAAAGTGAACGCCCTCATTCCGAACCTGACCGAGGAGGATTTCGAGGTCGACGAGAAGCAACGCACCGCGACCTTTACGGAGGAAGGCACGGAGAAGATGGAGAACCTGCTCCGCGACGCCGGCCTGATGCAGGGTAATGGGCTTTACGATGTGGAGAATGTGGCGCTCGTCCACCACGCCAACAACGCGCTGCGCGCCCACAAGCTCTTCACCCGCGACAAGGACTACATGGTCAATCGCGGCGAGATCGTCATCGTCGACGAGTTTACCGGCCGCCAGATGCCGGGGCGCCGGTTCTCCGAGGGCCTCCACCAGGCGCTGGAAGCCAAGGAGCAGGTCGATATCCAGCCGGAAAACCAGACGCTGGCCTCGGTTACCTTCCAGAATTATTTCCGCATGTATGACAAGCTGGCAGGCATGACCGGCACAGCCGTGACCGAGGCGGAGGAGTTCGGCAATATTTACGGTCTGGACGTCGCCGAAGTGCCGACCAACCTGCCGATCATTCGCGCCGACGAGGATGATGAGGTCTACCGTACGGCAGAGGAAAAATTCGCCGCGATCGTCGAAGAGATCAAGGCGGCCAAGGAAAAGGGGCAGCCGACCCTCGTCGGCACGACCTCGATCGAAAAGAGCGAATATTTGGCCCAGCGGCTGAGAGAAGCCGGCTTGAAAGAGTTTGAAGTTCTGAATGCGCGCCAGCACGAACGCGAAGCGTTCATCGTCGCGCAGGCCGGTGTTCCGGGATCGATCACCATCGCGACGAACATGGCGGGCCGCGGTACCGATATTCAGCTTGGCGGCAATCTTGAAATGCGTCTCGCCGAAGAGCTCAAAGAGATGCCGGAGGGCGAAGAGCGGAAAGCCGCCGAAGAGCGCATCCGCAACGAAGTCGCCGAATTGAAGAAGAAGGCGCTTGAGGCCGGTGGTCTCTATGTGCTGGCCACCGAACGCCATGAAAGCCGGCGCATCGACAATCAGCTGCGCGGCCGCTCCGGCCGTCAGGGCGATCCGGGCCGCTCGAAATTCTATCTGTCCCTTCAGGACGATCTGATGCGCATCTTCGGCTCCGAACGCATGGATGGCATGCTTCAGAAGCTCGGGCTTCAGGAAGGCGAAGCAATTATCCATCCGTGGATCAACAAGGCCCTGGAGAAGGCGCAGAAGAAGGTCGAAGCCCGCAACTTCGATATTCGCAAGAACCTTCTCAAATACGACGATGTGATGAACGACCAGCGCAAGGTCGTTTTCGAGCAGCGCCTCGACCTGATGGATGGCGAGGACCTGACCGAGACGATCAATGAGATGCGTGAAGAAGTCGTCGAGGATATGGTCCAGCGGCACATTCCCGAGAACGCCTATGCGGAGAGCTGGGACATTACGGGTCTGAAGCAGGAAGTCGAGGAAGCGCTGAACCTGGATCTGCCCATTCAGGAATGGGTCGAGGAAGACGGCATCGCCGAAGATGATATTCGCGAACGCATTCTTGCAGCGGCCAAGGCCGCGGCGGATGAGCGGTCAGACCGTTTCGGGCCGGATGTCCGCACCTATGTGGAGAAGAGCATTCTCCTGCAGACCCTCGATCATCTGTGGCGGGAGCATCTGGTTAATCTCGACCATCTTCGCTCGGTAATCGGGTTTCGCGGTTATGCCCAGCGCGACCCGCTTCAGGAATACAAGGGAGAAGCCTTCGAACTCTTCCAGGGCATGCTTGGTAATCTGCGCCGCATGACGACGCAGCAGCTCATGCGTATCCAGATCCGCGCGACCAGCGAGCAGGAAGAGCAGCTCGAGGGCGACGGGGTTCCCGAAGGAGCCGAGCCTCACCATCTGGACATGATGACCGGTGAAGACGATGCGGGCGACGAAGGGGGTTCCATGCGGTGGTCGGACGCTCACGCGGTCTCTGCCAGCGACGATGAAACCGCTGATCCGGACGGATGGGGCAAGGTGGGCCGCAATGAGCCCTGCCCTTGCGGTTCAGGCAAGAAATTCAAGCATTGCCACGGGGCGTTCGTCTGAAAGCGCTTTCCGCAAACAAAAAACCCCGCCTCTGAGCGGGGTTTTTCTTTATCGGTTTGACGCGTTGGCTCAGGATACGAGCTTGGCCGCGATCTCGGCAACGTGCTTGCCCTGAAAACGGGCACCGGCCAATTCGGTTTCGCTTGGCTGACGCTGTCCCTGTCCGCCGGCAATGGTGGTCGCGCCATAGGGGCTTCCACCGGCAACTTCGTCCAGCGTCAACTGGCCCGGGAAGGAATAGGGCAGCCCGACGACCACCATGCCAAGGTGGAGCAGCGAGGTGTGGAAGGAGGTCAGTGTCGTTTCCTGGCCACCATGCTGCGATGCGGTGGACGTGAAGACCGAACCGACCTTGCCGACCAGCTTGCCTTCCGCCCAAAGTCCGCCGGTCTGATCGAGAAACTGGCGCATCTGCGCGCACATATTGCCGTAACGCGTGGGTGTGCCGAAAATCACCGCATCGTAATCGGCAAGATCACCCGGCTCCGCCAGTTCGCCAACGAGGTCCGTTTTAAAACCGGCGCTTTCGACAACGTGCTGGGGTGCGGTTTCGGCGACATGCTTGATTGTGACATCGGCTCCGGCTTCACGCGCGCCATCCGCGATGGCCTGCGCCATCGTTTCCACATGTCCATAGCTCGAATAATAAAGCACGAGCACTTTAGCCATTGATTTTCCTTTCGCTTCATTGGCCGGCCGGTGCCGGTATGGGAATGCGGGGCTGGCTAAACCGAATGGCGCGTGCGCGCGAGACATGCTTCGGCAAACGGATCGTTCAATGATCCGGGGGTATTCACCTTGACCGAAGCAGCCAGACGTTGAGCAGCTGCCGGCCCTTCAACAGCCTATTAAGTCTTATCGCCTACATATTGGGGCAGTGATTGAAAATCTGGGTAACGAACTTGCGACTATCCGCCGAACTGACAGCGGAGCGTATTCTTCCGGCGCGCCTCGGCGCGGCCGCACGGCCCTTTGCGCAAAAACTCGACCACATTCTCTATGGAGAAGGCGAAAAAGCGCGCGCCGGCCGCGTTGCGCTTACGACCTTTGCCGTGCGCCTCGCAGCTGCGGTGCTGGCCTATTTCAGTCAGGTTCTGCTGGCCCGCTGGATGGGAAGCTTCGAATACGGTGTCTTCACCTTCGTATGGGTGACGATGATCATCCTCGGCAATCTCGCCTGTCTCGGTTTTCACACCGCGATCATCCGCTTTGCGCCGCAATATCAGGAAGAGCAGGACAATTCACGACTGAAGGGCATTCTCCGTTTCGGACAGTGGATGTCTTTTCTGCTGCCTCTCTTCGTTGGCCTTGCTGGCATGGCGATCGTCTGGGCATCACGCGGCCTGATGGATGGCTACTGGGTGCTGCCCTTTATCGTGGCCTTCGCATCCGTGCCGTTTCTGGGGCTGAGTGACTTTCACCAAGGCCTGGCGCGTTCTCAGGGCTGGGGCCTTTTGTCGATGGTGCCCACCTTCCTGATCCGTCCCTTTTTCATTGTTGCGGGCACAGCGCTGGCGCTTTGGCTGGGCATGGAACCCGTGGCACTGACGGCTGTCGGTGCTGCGGTGATTGCAACCTTTCTTGCCACCGCCATCCAACAGGCCATCGTCCCCCGTCGCCTGCTCGGGGGGATCCAGACCTCGGTACCACGCTACGAGCCGCGTCTGTGGTTTGGCGTGGCTTTGCCCATATTTCTGGTGGAAGGCTTCTTTGCGCTGCTCACCAATGCCGACGTTCTGATGGTCGGTCTGGTGCTCCAGCCACAAGACGTCGCGGTCTACTTTGCCACGGTCAAGACGATCGTCCTCGTCCACTTCGTCTATTTCGCCGTCAAGGCAGCCGTCGCCCAGCGTTATGTTCGTCTGGCCAGCCGCGCCGACAGCGCGGAAGAGCTGGCCGCATTTGCGCGCGAAACAGTCGTCTGGACGTTCTGGCCTTCACTCCTGATGAGCGCCATTGTTCTGGCGATGGGACCTTTCCTGCTCGCCCTCTTTGGCGAAAACTTTATCCAGGGCTATCCGCTTTTGTTCGTCCTGTTGGCTGGCGTCTGCTGCCGCGCCGCTGTGGGTCCGGCCGAAAGCCTTTTGTCGATGACCGGCCATCAGAATATCTGTGCCACGCTTTATGCAGCGGTCCTGGCCGTCAACATAGCGCTAAACATCATTCTTCTGCCGATTATCGGCCTTTGGGGCGCAGCGATCGCGACGGCCATCGCGATCGCTTTCGAGGCCTGTATGCTGGCCTATGTGGTTCGTGATCGCTTCGGTTTCTGGATGGTGGTCCAAGGTTTGCCGAATTTCCGCACGGTCATGCCGCCGGGAACTCAGCCATGACCGTCACGACCCATCCGGTACTCGAGGCAAGCGAGCGGGCGAAATTGAGCGATCAGGTTCTCGATACGCTCATGGCCCTTCCGGGCTGGAAGCCGAAGCATCATGCCATGCTCGCCTCCGAACTGCCGGAGGTCGATCGCCGCCTCTCGATCTATCCGGCTTCAGCCGGTTTCGAACTGCTGGATGAACTCGATTATCTGGCCTCACGGTCGATCGAGCGGAACGTGTTCTTCGAGCCGCGCTACCTTGCGCCGGCCATGCCACGCCTGGATGATCGGGAGGTGTTTCTCGCCGTCCTTCGCGACGAAGACAAGACGCGCTCACGTCTACGTTTCCTGCTGCCCTATTCGATCGAGCGGCCCGGCCTCGGGATCGGGCCTAGCGTCATTCGCGGGTGGACGACGCCGTTCGGCCCGGCAGGCGCACCGCTTATCGATAGCGACGAGCCGGTCCAGATCATGAACGCCGCCTTTTCTCTTCTGGCGCAGAAGAATCTCAAACTGCCAAACGTCATGGTACTGCCGGACATGCCTTTGGACGGACCCGCTGCCGCGGCAATACGCACCGCAGCGATCTCTTCCGATCTGCCGATCAGCATCATGGAAGGCGAAGCACGACCCGTCCTCCAGGCGACAGGCGATCCCGACGAGTATTTCGCCAAGGCAATCAGCGGCCACCATCGCCGAAATTACAACAGGCTGCGCCGCCGTCTTCAGGAACGCGGCACGGTGAGTTTCGACATTATACGTCAGCCGGACGAAATCCGGCAGGCGACGGAAACCTTTCTCACGCTCGAACTGATGAGCTGGAAGGGAAAAGTCCGTTCCGCAATGGCTTCGGATCGCTATCAGGCCGCCTTTGCCCGGGAAGCGATCTACAGGCTCGCGGAACGCGACATGGTCCGTATCGCGACGCTGAAGCTGGATGGTGAAACCATCGCCTCGCTCATCGTGCTGCTGGCGGGCGGCACGGCCTATACGTGGAAAACGGCCTTCGACGAAACACTCAAGGACTTTTCACCCGGTGTCCTTCTGATGATCGACACGACCGAATATCTGATCGACGATCCAAACATCGTTCAGGCTGATAGCTGCGCCACGGAGAACCACTCCGTTATGAGCCGCCTTTGGAATGAAAAGAGGACCTACGGCACCTTCGTCGTGGGATTGACGCCGGGCTCCGATCGCGCCGTCAACCAGACGTCGCGCCAATTGCATCTCTATCGCGGTACGAGAAACATCGCCCGCGATCTGCGTGACCGCATTCGAAGGGTCCGTCGCTGAAACCGAACTATTTGTCGGGGGTGACGTCCTTCATCAGACGTTCGTCAATATTATCGAGATGCGTCAGCTCTTCATGGCCGAAATGGTCGAGGATCATGTTGAGATTGCGCCTGTTGGCCTTGTAGACGGCATCGAACACGTCGCCCACGATCGGAACGGCGCCGATCACGTAATCAAGTCCGACATTGCCCAGCATGCGGGTCAGCTTGTGCCCTGGAATACCGAGCTTGCGTGCTTCGTTGACGATCCAGAGCGAAACCACGACCGCCGCTGTGTCACCGACACCCGGCACCAGGCCGACGATGGAGTCGGCTCCCAACCGGAAGCCACCGGGCAGGCGGATGGCTGTGTCCATGAGACGGGCCGCGCGGGCCACCCTGCGCAATCGCCGCGTCCGCTCCAGCCGTTCGGTTTCGTCCATCGCTGCCAACTCCCTTTCTTTGTGCACCCATATGGGCGGGATTGGAGAAGCGACCACCGGGCAGCAGATATCCGTCCTTCAAGGCAGAATAGGAAGTAAGAGGGCACGCCGATCACCGGCTTGGCTGGCAAAAGGATGGTCCACGAGTATCAGATTGGGCGATCCTGTTCCGCATGTTCCATCAGACCGACAATATAACGGGCAAAGATCCAGCTGGAGGGCAGGCCAAGCACGATACCCCCAATGGCGGCCCAGACCGGCGAGATGACGGGCAAACCGGCCCAGGAGCCGATCAGTGAAGCGAAGAAGAGGTTGACACCCACAGCGCCCGCCCCGAAAGGCCAGAGGATCATGGCAAGGTGCGCCGTTCTGCTCATGGCCGGCGACGCACGGTGTAATGAACAAGCGCGAGACCGGCGACCAGAGCCGCCGCCGCCAGCGCGAACCAGAATTCAGCCGTTGCCGATTGCGCCTGGGGGATCGGCCGGTCGAATTCGGCGGCCAGCACATTTGCGGGTAGCAGTATGAATGCTGTCGTCAGATAGCGAAGCATATCAGTTCTCCACGGTCAGTCTTCGATAAATCTCCGGCAAAGCCATGGTCAGCCGCTGCGGATGAGGCAGAAGGTGAAACCCGCCTCGCCCGAAAATCCGAGCGAACCAGTCCTGCCCGTCCTCATCCACCACGATGCCATGCACGATCTGCCCGTTGCGGCGTGCTTCGGCCACGGCTACGCGGCTATCCTCAATGCCGTGCTGCCCCTCATAATGATCCAGATCATTGGGCTTGCCATCGGTAAGGACGATCAGGAGCCGACGGGCCGACTTTTCTTCGGAAAGATGGTGGCTGGCATGGCGGATGGCCGCGCCCAGACGCGTGTAATAGCCGGGCTTCAAAGCGCCGATACGGTCGGTTGCCGCCTGGTTCATGGGCTGGTCGAACCCTTTGATCCTCGTCACAAACACCCGATTACGGCGCAGCGAGGAAAACCCCCAAATGCCAAGCCTGTCGCCTGCTGCATCGATCCCGCCGGCCAGAACGGCCAATGCTTCGCGGGCGACTTCAATGACGGATATATCGCCGACTGTTGCCTCCGTTGAACGGGACGTATCGATCAGGAAGGCGACCGAAAGATCGCGTTCCACCTGTCGCGACGATTGCCAGATGCGATCGCTGCCCTGTCCTGTCGCGGCGAGATCGGCGCGAGCTGCAATCAGTGCGTCGATATCAAGTTCGGTGCCATCGATCTGGCAAGGCTGCATGATGCGGCGCGGTCGCAAGACCTCAAACTGCCGGCGAACAGCGCGCAGACGTTTCGCATCCGGTTGAAAGGTCAGATCCGTCGCCGGGGCGACCTCGGCTTCCAGCACGCGGCAATGGTCATCCATGTAGCTGCGTGAGCGATAATTCCATTCGGGATAGGTGTATTGAGCAGACAAGCGCTCATGGTCGGCATCGGCTGGCGAAAGGTCCAGATGCAGACGAAGCCGTGTCGCGGCCCGCTTGTCGTTCCGTGTAAGCGTGATGTTGTCCTGATCGTCGGCCGCTTTCTGTGCGTTCTCGTCATCATCATCATCGACACTTCGGTTGAGGTTCATCGATTCCACCCAACTGAGAATCGATTCGAAGCGGTGAACGATCAGGTTGTCCTTGCGATTCGCCTGATCGAGATCGCGGCGGAAGGCCATTTTACGCGATGCGGTCGGCGCGTTCGGAGGCGGACTTCCCGCCTCGTCCGTGGTCTCCTGCGAAGGCGCACCGCTACAAGGCGATGAGAGATGCAGCCAGAGCGGAACGGGCACGAACGACATCCGCCCTCCGCCTCCCCCGTCATCCATGCGGGTCATGGGATTTACCGTTTCACCGGCGAGGCGGCTGCGGATAACCGCTTCGACCACAGCTTCTTTCGGCGGCAGCGAAAACCGCGGGCGATTGGCCAGAACCTTCGCGACCATCTCGGTGTAACGGCCAAAAAGACCCGGGCATAGGTCGCGGACACGTTCGGTGAGCGCCGTATTAATCGCAATCTGCAACTCGTCGCAGTCAGACTGCGGCAGATCCTCGAACCGGCAGACGGCCGCCATGGCGGTCAGCCAAAAATAGGCGGCGCGGTTCTGCGAAGGGTCGTCGAAACAGTCGAGTTGGGGGGGCAGTCTCAGGCACTCGCCATCGAACCCCGCCTGATAGAATGTTTCGCGGCCTGTGCCGATGCGACGCCGAAGAGAGCGGCGATGGCGCACCGGCAACGGAGCCGCTTCGCGCAGTTCGGTTCCCTTTGCTCCGCCAAGAGCCCGGAAGAAGATGGCAAGGCCAGGCTGCAACGATGAAAGTGCCACCACAGCATCCGGAAAGACGGGCGACAAGCCGAGGCGGCTCGCATAATCATGCCAGAGATTTCCGACAGTCTCTTCCGGCTCCATCAAGTCGAATGGGCTGATGATCATGGCCGCTAACCGTAGATGGTGGCGACGAGTTCGCGGAGCGCGGTCTTGACGTCCTCGTCATCGGTCAAGGGCTCGATCACCGCCACGTCCAATGAACGTTCCACGGCCATACCGGAAGCCATCAGCGTGGCGGCATAGATCAGAAGGCGCGTCGAGACACCCTCCTCGAGATCCATGCCGGAGAGGTTGCGGATATGGCCGCCCAGCCGGACCAGCGGAGCGACTCTGGCTGTGTCGAGACCACTCTCCTGCGCAACGACGGCGATCTCGTCCTCCGGAGCGGGAAAGTCGAACGTGCACGAGAGAAAGCGCTGCCGTGTGGAGGGTTTCATTCGCTTCAGAACGTTCTGATAGCCGGGATTGTAGCTCGCCACGAGCATGAAACCGGCAGGCGCCCGCAACTCCTCACCCGTCCTGTCGATCATCAGCGTGCGCCGATTGTCGGTCAGCGGGTGAAGAACGACCGTAACGTCCTTTCTCGCCTCCACGATCTCGTCGAGATAGCAGATCGCCCCTTCACGAACGGCACGGGTGAGCGGGCCATCCACCCATTCGGTCTCGCCGCCGCGCAGGAGATACCGGCCGATCAGATCGGCAGCCGAAAGATCGTCGTGACAGGCCACCGTGTAGAGCGGGCGCTGCAGCCGGGCGGCCATATGTTCGACGAACCGGGTTTTCCCGCAGCCGGTCGGCCCCTTCAAAAGAAGGGGCAAACCGTTTGTGTGAGCCATTTCGAAAATGGTGCATTCATTGCCGGTCGGCCGGTAATAGGGAATGCTGTCTTTCTGCATTGCAAGGCTCATGAGGTCACTCCGCCGGCAGAGGATCGGAGCGCGACGGCGCGGGATTCGACGAGCCAGGCTTGATGACCTCTTTACGCCGGACCACGAGAAGCGCGTAGATGAAGAGGCAGGCTCCAATCACCACGGCGAGGCCGGAGCCCCAGCGCATCACGTAGAAGATCGTCAGACTGTCCTGCACCTCCATGTAGCTCTCGCCAAGCACGCGTTGCATATGGGTCTGGATCGTCCCCGCGAAGGTCAGCGTGAACGTCATGAACGCCATGCCGCCGGTCATCAGCCAGAATGCGGCCATGTTCAGCACCTGGTTATAGGGCTGGCGCTCTCTCAACAGCGGCATGGCGTAGGAGAACATGGCCAGGTTGAGAGCGACGTAGGCACCATAGAAGGCGAGGTGTCCGTGAGCCGCGGTAATCTGCGTGCCATGGCTGTAGAAATTCACCCCGTGCAGCGTGTGAAGAAAGCCCCAGACGCCGGCGCCGAAGAAAGCGACGGTGCTGGCACCCAGCGACCAGAGGAGGGCCGCCTTGTTCGGGTGATTGCGCCGGCCTTTCCAGACCATGACGAAGGCGAAGGACATCATCAGGAAGAAGGGTGCGACTTCGAAAGTGGAGAAGATGGAGCCAAGCCACTGCCAGTAACCCGGCGTGCCGATCCAGTAATAATGGTGGCCCGTTCCCAGAATGCCGGAGAACAGCGCGGTTGCCACGATGACGTAAAGCCACTTCTCAACTACCTCCCGGTCGACGCCCGTCAGCTTCAGCAGGATGAAGGCGAGAATCGAGGCCATCACCAGTTCCCAGGTCGCTTCGACCCACAGATGAACCACGAACCACCAGTACATCTTGTCCAGGCTCAGATTCTCCGGATTGACGAAGGCGAAGATCCACAGCAGCGACAAAAGCCAGAGCCCCATCAGAAGAACGTTCGTGATGGCGGTCTTGCGGCCCTGCAGAACGGTCATCGTGACGTTGACGAGGAACATGACCGCCGCAACGAGAATGCCGATCCGAACCCAGAGCGGCTGCTCCAGAAATTCACGCCCGCCATGGACCTTGAAGCCATAGCTGATCACGGCGCCGAGCGTGCCCACCACCAGGATGACCAGCTGGATATAGGCCAGTTTCGGCGACCAGATTTCGCGTTCGCTTTCCTCCGGGATAAGGAAATAAGCCGCACCGAAAAAGCCGAGCAGAAGCCAGACGATCAATGCGTTCGTATGGACCATGCGCAGAATGTGGAACGGCAGGATGTCCGACAGGAAATGAGGCGAGACATAGACCCATCCTGCGGTGAGCCCCATCAGAACCTGAACGGCAAACAGGGCGAGCGCGCACAATATGTACGGGTAGGCGATTTTTTGAGTCTGATATTTCATTTCTCTGATCCTCAACCGGCATCGTTGGGCGGCCAGCCCTGAAGATTCGTCTGATCTGCCCAGCGCAGAAATTCCGCCAGGCCGCGCTTGTCTTCTTCGGTCAGTTCGAAATGCGGCATCTGTCGGCGCCCCTCGATTCCGCTGGGCTGCGCCTCGATCCAGGCATCCAGAATTTCGTAGGCGGCTTCGGGGTCGTCCTGCACACCCCAGCGGGTCATCACATTGCCGAGCTCGGGCGCGAAGTAGGCCCCCTCGCCGTGCAATGTGTGGCAGTTGATGCAGCTATTGCGCTCCCAGACCGCTTTGCCGTGCGCTACGGCCTCGGTCAGGGGTGCGCCGGCTGTTGATGTGTTGACGATGTAGTAGTGGCTATGAACAGCCAGGGCGATGAACACGGCGACGAAGAAGAGCGAGCCTCCGTAGAATATGTTCCGTGCCCGCGATTTGGTGAGCACCTCGGCCATCGCTGGCCTCCTTTTCCGGTTGCGACTGCCGGCTTTCTAGTCAGAGCTCAGGAAGACGAGTTTGCGCTACCGCAACCTTCACAGCGATCGCAGGGACAAGGAGGCGAAAGAACCTGCCGACGGAAGCACCGGGCGGCAGTCAGCGGTAGAATCAAGATGCGATAGGCATCGTGCGAGCGCACACCCTACAAACCGTGCACGGCTTACGCAGGAAATGTTCAATGGATGCGGAAATGGTGCCCCTGGCCGGACTCGAACCAGCACGCCTTGCGGCAATCGATTTTGAGTCGATCGCGTCTACCAATTCCGCCACAGGGGCAACGCGCCGGCAACTATATGGGCCGGGGGTCCTTCGTCAACCGGCTTGATGCTGGACACGCGGCCTTGCAGACAATAGGGCAGAGACCCGACACGTCTCGACGGATAGATCGATGCTGCGACGCCTCTATGACTGGACGATGGGATTGGCCCGGACACGCCATGCCGACAAGGCTCTGGCTGCCGTCAGTTTTGCCGAAAGTTCGATCTTTCCGATTCCGCCCGACGCATTGCTCATCCCAATGGTTTTGGGCCGGCGCGACCGCTGGATCTATCTTGCGGCGATCTGCACCATTGCCTCGGTCCTCGGCGCTTTTCTCGGCTACGCGATCGGCGCCTTTTTCATGGAGATCGTCGGCGATCCGATCCTCCGGTTCTACGGCAAGGCCGACAGTTTCGAGCGCATTCAGGAACTTTATAATGAATGGGGCGGCTGGGGCGTGCTGTTCGCCGCGGTCACCCCCTTCCCCTACAAGGTGCTGACGATTTTCTCCGGCGCGACAGGGCTGAATATCGCGGTCTTCACCGTCGTCTCCATCATCGGGCGCTCCGCGCGCTTTTTCCTTGTCGCCTGGCTTCTGGGCCGCTACGGCGAACCCTTACAACAATTCATCGAGCGCTGGCTGAATTGGCTTTTCCTCGCCTTCATGCTCCTGCTGATCGGTGGTTTCCTGTCGATCAAGTTCCTGTTCTAGGGGAGTCGCATGCTTTCCAATCGTAATCTCGCAGTCCTGATCGGAGTCGGCATGGCGCTGACCGTCGGCACCGCCCTCGCCTTCGAACATCTTGGCGGGTACATTCCCTGCGCACTCTGTCTGGAACAGCGGACCGCCTATTATACCGGCGTGCCTTTCATGATCGGCACCGCCATCGCCGCCCCTCACATCAGACGGCCACGGCTTGTTCAGGCGATGTTCGGCATCGGTGCATTGCTGATGATCTGGACCATGGGCCTCGGCATTTATCATTCCGGCGTCGAATGGGGCCTTTGGGCCGGTCCCACAGACTGCTCCGGCGCGTCGAGCACCGTCAGCCAGGCGGGCAATCTTCTGGAATCGCTCGGCCAGCGGCCACCGTCCTGCGATCAGGCGGCCGGCCGCTTTCTCGGCATTTCCTTTGCCGGCTGGAACGTGGTCGCCGCCGCACTGCTGACGCTGGCCTGCCTTTACGGCGCCTTCCGTCGTCAGCCGGCTCCGAGGGCCTGAGGCTGGTCAGGGCTCCAGTTCGGTATCCCAATAGAGATAATCGAGCCAGCTTTCATGAAGATAGTTGGGCGGGAAAGACCGCCCTCTTTCGTGCAGTTGGTGCGTGGTCGGCTTGAACGGCGTCTGCCGCGGCCACATCCGCGCATGATCGGGCATCAGCCCACCCTTCCTCAGATTGCAGGGCGAACAGGCCGCCACGACGTTCTCCCACGTCGTCTGTCCGCCGCACCGGCGCGGCACGACATGGTCGAAGGTCAGTTCGTGCGGGTTGCCGCAATACTGACATTCGAACCGGTCTCGCAGGAAAAGATTGAACCGTGTGAAGGCCGGCCAGGTCGCCGGTTTCACATAGCTTTTCAGGCAGACAACACTGGGCAGCTTCATGGAGAGCGAGGGTGATGAAACGCTCTGCTCATATTCCGCGACGATCGTGACACGGTCGAGGAACACCGCCTTGATGGCGTCTTGCCAGGACCAGATCGACAAGGGGTAATAGCTCAAAGGCCGGTAATCGGCATTGAGAACGAGCGCTGGAAGCGCTTCAGGACGCACATGCACCGTCACGGCAGGCGGCTCCTTTCATTTTCGAGTCCCATTGCAAGAACGGACCGAAAGGCGAACATCTTTGATGTCGAAGGACAGTTAAGCGCCTAATTTCGTGATTGTGAAGACAGTTCAGCACGGCCCGAACCCCGTTTATCCACCGCTTTCTCCACCGGCCATACACAGTTCAGGCAACACCTTTGTAACAGCCGGACCTCAAACCGGCGCGCCTCCACCGGTTCTTGTCGCACCGTACCACGCCCAAAGAAGACGTGCAGCTACGCTGCGGTTCGGGGACCACTTGCCAGCCAGCGCGGAAAGCGTCTTTTCATCGGGCCGTTCGGGCAGACCGAGCGCCTCATGCGCCGCCGCCTGAAGCGCCAGATCGCGCGCAGGGAAGATGTCGGGATGCCCCGCCGCGAATAAAAGCCAGCATTCCGCCGTCCAGCGGCCGATCCCCGGGATCGGCGTCAGCGCGTCAACAGCGTCCTCTGCGTCGAGTCTAAGGACCGCATCCAGCCGCAGACCGTCACACTCGGCTTCCGCAACGGCCCGCAGGGTTCTGATTTTCGGTCGGGAGAGACCCGCAGCCCGGAGAATTTCATCAGGCGTATCGAGAAGAACGGCGCCGGTAAGCGGCGTCACCGCCGCCTGCAACCGCCCGAAAATCGTGTCGGCCGCAGCCTTCGAAACCTGCTGTGCGATAACCACACCCGCCAGTCCCGCATAACCGCCGGGGGTTTTGCGTTGAGGCAGTGGGCCGGCAATTGCCGCCAACGACGCCAAGGTAGGATCGGCCTGCAAAAGGGCCTCCAGCGAACGGGCGATGGCTTTTTCGGAATTCAGGATGACCGTCATGACACTCCTGTTCTATGCAAAGCTCTAACACCTGTCTTCCTTAACCTGGCCAAGCCTATGACGAACGCGCCCGCGAACCAGCCGATTTTCCGCTTCGCCCCCTCCCCTAACGGCGCGTTGCATCTTGGCCATGCGCGGTCAGCGATTCTGAATAACCAGGCGGCCCGCGTGGCCGGGGGCCGCCTGCTGCTCAGGATGGAGGATATTGACCGGACACGCTGTTCGCCGGAACTGGAGCAGGCCATCCTGGACGATCTGGTCTGGCTGGGGATCGACTTCGAAGAAGGGATCCGCCGCCAGTCCGATCATTTCGCAAGCTACAAGGAAAGGCTGGAACAACTCTCCAACCTCGGCCTCGTCTACCCGTCTTTTACAACGCGAGGCGAATTACGGCGGCTTGTGGCAGATGTCGAGGCGGCTGGCGGCGATTGGCCACGCGACCCCGACGGAACACCCCATCCGCCACTTTCTGAAAAGACGCGGACCACAGCAGAGCGGCATAAGCTGATCGAAACCGGCCATCCCTATGCATGGCGTCTCGATATGAAAGCGGCCTTGCAGCGTTTGGGATGGAAGGAGGTCTCATGGCGCGAAAGCGCTACGCCGCTCGAAAAACCGCAGACGGCACGTTTTGATGCAAGACTCTGGGGCGATGTCGTTCTGGCGCGCAAGGATATTCCAACGAGCTATCATCTCGCGGTTGTTCTGGACGATGCACAGCAGGGCGTGTCTCACATCATCCGCGGACGCGATCTCTATCCGGCGACGGCCATTCATCGGGTGTTGCAGGCGCTTCTAGCCCTCCCCGAGCCTATCTATCACCATCATGCGCTGGTGCTCGACGAAGATGGCCGCAAGCTTTCCAAGAGCATCGGAAGCGCAGCTCTATCGGCGCAGCGCCTGGGTGGTTATGAACCTCAGGAAACGATAGCGCTGGCTCTTGGCGCCAAAGAAGCGGTAAAGCCGGTCACCCTTCCGAAAACATACGGCTGAGGGCCGCCTTGAGGATGACCATGAACATGATAAGGCCGAAAGCACCCGCCAAGCCAATAAAAATCACGGATGGCAGGGTGTAGATGCGAAAGCCCAGTTCCGGCAGCCCCTTGATCGCGCCAAAGAAACCAAACATGAGGATGGCCGTGTTGCCGAAGGGCCCGAATGCGTCCTCGTCCAGCATGCTATGAAGAGCAAAGCCAGCGACCAGAAGGATGCAGGCGATGAGGGTCGAACCGATGATCAGTGTTGGCGTATCGATGAGCGGCATGGCGGGTCCCTTCCGGATGTTGACCCCTGAAACGCGAAATCTATCCCGAATGACTTTTCGTCACGCTTAAAAATACAGTTGCAATACGATTAAAGGACGAACATGCGTTTTAACGCGGCATTGGCGCCGATCGCCTTCGTGGTCCTCTGGTCGACGGGTTTCGTCAGTGCCCGTTATGCCATGCCCTATTCGGAGCCCTTCGGCTTCCTCACTGTTCGCTATATCCTGTCCGCAGCAGCCTTGCTGGGCCTGGCGCTCATCATCGGCGCTCCCGCCCTGTCCTGGCGCCACCGCCGTGATTCGATGATCGCCGGAATGCTGCTGCATGCCGTCTATCTGGGCATGCTCTTCTGGGCGATCGATCACGGCATGCCGGCCGGCCTCTCGGCGCTTATCGTCGGACTTCAGCCCATTTTCACGGCCTTCATGGCAGCGGGAACGATCGGCGAAGACATTACGCCGCGCCATTGGCTGGGCCTTGTGATCGGCATGATCGGTATAGCCATGGTTCTCGGGCCGCGCGTCGGCGTACTCGGTTCGGGCGTAAATGGCTGGACTGTCGGCGCCTGCGTCATCGCCGTCACGGGGATGAGCGCCGGCACGGTTTGGCAGAAAGGCCGGCTGAAGGGCGCAAGCCCGATCACCGCGACGATATGGCAGTTCGTCGGTGCTGCCCTCTTGACCCTACCTTTCGCGCTCTTCGTTGAAGAACACGAGGTCACGATCACGACCCCGCTGGTTCTCTCCATGATCTGGCTCGTCCTGGTGCTTTCCGTAGGTACCATCATGCTCCTGATGTGGATGATCGAGCACGGAGCGGTCAGCCGCGTCGCGGCGCTGTTTTACCTGGTGCCCGCCTGTACGGCGCTGATCGCATTCATCCTGTTTGGCGAGCCGCTCTCGCCGATCCAGATCGTCGGAATGGCCGTTACCGCTCTCGCCGTCGCGATGGCAGCTGGAAAGGTAGGCCGCCGGCGGCCCGCAATGCCCTGAACCGCATGATCGCCGCATTCAGTTCGGCCCCGATGATGAAGATCGCCGAGACCATATAGAGAAACACAAGAGCGACGATGATCGAGGCCAGCCCCGCATAGGTCGTCGAGTAACGGCCAAAATTTTCGAGATAGGTTGCAAAGACCCACGATCCGACCACCCAGAACAGGATCGTCAGCACCATGCCGGGCATAATGTCGACGAGCCGCCTTTTTCCTTCGGGAAGGTAGACGTGGCAGATCGCAAGACCGACGATCAGCACGAAAATGGCGATCATGATGCGCAAGGCATCGAACGCGAAAACTTCGGGCACGATATCGGGCGCACGGCGCAGCAGAACGGAGTGAACGATAGGCGCCGCGACAAGCAGCAGGCTGACGATCGTCAGGCACAGCGTGGCCAGAAGGACAAAGCCGAAACTCTGCAGCCGCAATGAAATGAGAGAGCGGCTTTCCACCTGCCGGTAGGCCCGGTTGAGCGATGTACGAAGCGCCTCCACCCCGTTTGACGCGAAGAAGAGGGCAAGCAAGACACCGATCGTCAGCAGATCGCCGCGCTCGCCTGACAGAACCGCCTGCACTTCCTTCGTCACCGGCTCGGCAATACTGTGCGGCCAGGTCTCGAAGAGAAGCGGCACGGCGTATTGCGCAAAATAGTCCGCTCCCAGAAAGCCGGCCAATGAGGCCGCGAAAATCAGGAAGGGAAAAATCGCCATGATCGTCGACAGGGCCACATGACTTGCGAACGCCCAGCCATCATCATTGTTGAAGTGGCTGATCGCGTCCCAGGCTATGACCCGAACGGTTTGCCACATGGAATGAACCTCTTGCTTTTCATGCCTCGTCTATATGGAAGACTATTGCGTAAAATCAGCACGAACATGAAAAGCGGCGTCATCGGCGCGCGCAAAAGCGGCGTCGGACTGCCGATACGGGGATGAAATCTCCCTGCGGCTTCCCACATGCAAGCCGGACAGAACAGGAAAGACCGATGGCCACAGTTTTCCAGATTGCAGCTCTTATCGCCATGCTCGCTGTCGCGATTGTCTTGCTTCGCGGCCTGTGGAACATGATGCGGGCCGGCGACAGCAACACCAGTCAGAAACTGATGCAGATGCGGGTATTCATACAGTTCATCGCAATCGTGCTGATCGTCGGCGCACTCTATTTCGCCCGCCCCGCCTGATTGGCGTTTCTGACAGGTTGAAAGCAAAATGGTTCGACTGAACAAGATCTATACGAAGACCGGCGATGACGGCACCACCGGTCTCGGCTCCGGCGAGCGCCGCAAGAAATACGATGCGCGGGTCGAGGCCTACGGCACCGTGGACGAAGCCAATGCCACGATCGGTATGGCGCGGCTCTACACGGGCCTGAACCATGGTGACATCGACCAGGTTCTCGCGCGCATTCAGAATGACCTCTTCGACCTCGGAGCGGATCTCTCCACTCCGCCATCGGATAAGGAACTGGGTTACGAGCCTTTGCGCATCGTCCCGAGTCAGGTCGAGCGGCTCGAAAATGATATCGACGCCTTCAATGCGCGCCTCTCGCCGTTGAAAAGTTTCATTCTTCCGGCCGGTTCGCCGGCGGCCACCACGCTGCATCTGGCGCGGACGATCGTACGGCGAGCCGAGCGGCTGACGGTTCAGGCCCGGGACGAAGCCGGCGAAACCATCAGCGAGGAAGCGATCCGCTATCTCAACCGGCTGTCGGATTTTCTTTTCGTCGCTGCGCGCATCTGTAACGATGATGGCCAGAGAGACGTGCTGTGGGTTCCGGGTGCCAGCCGCTGACGATCTGAAAGGCGGCGGAAACCTCGATGTTCATACCTCTCCACGACGCCAATGATCTCATCTACATCAAGCGCCAATATGTGACGTTGTGCCTGATTGCCGCCAATACGGCGATCTGGCTTGTGACAGGCACGATGGGCAATGATGTGCTGATGGCCTATTCGACAATGCTGGGCTTCACCCCGGCTCTCGGACAGGACGTTTTGCCGGACGCAAGCGGCCTCGGACCACTCGGTGGGACGATCACATACCTCAGCTATGCCTTCCTGCATGGCGACATCTTCCATCTCGGCGGCAACATGCTGTTTCTCTGGGTGTTCGGCGACAATGTCGAAGACGCGATGGGCCATTTCCGCTTTCTCGTCTTCTACCTCCTCTGCGCCATTGGCGCGGCGCTCTTCCATGGCGTCGTGCTACCGGCATCATCGATCCCGTTGATTGGTGCGTCGGGCGCGATCGCCGGAGTTGTCGCCGCCTATGTCATTCTACATCCAAGGGTAAAGATCTGGGCTCTCGTTTTCGCCCGCATACCGATACGGCTCCGCGCCCAATGGCTCCTCGGCGCATGGATCGTGCTGCAAGTTGTCATGTTTATTCTCTTGCCTGACGATGCCGTCTCGTGGGCCGCTCATCTTGGCGGCATCATGACCGGCGCCCTCCTCGTCCTGCCGTTCAAACGAAAGGACCAGCCGATCCTCGATCGCCGTATCGAGCCGCCACACGCCGCGGTCCTGAAAAACCAGCCGGTCGGCGGTCGCAAGGGTCCCTGGACCTAGAGCGCGATCCACGGTGTGGCCTGTCATCATCGGTTCGTCTGAAAGACGCAGGTTTTTCATTACTTCCGCAGCGATGAAGCATCGGAAGCCGCGTCGTCCGTGCGAAAAGACAAACTTTGACGTTTACGTCAAAATCTGCTTAGTGACTCATGGACATACCGCGGGGTATGGCAGTCTTGGCGATTGTGATCGCCGGAGGATTGGATTTCTAGGACCGTTGGCCCAGATAGACGGGCCAAGCCTTAAAGATACTGGACGAATTGGGAGAAGCTTATGAAGATCCTGGTGCCCGTAAAACGGGTGATCGACTACAATGTGAAGGTCCGCGTGAAGTCTGACGGTTCGGGCGTCGAGACCGCCAACGTCAAGATGAGCATGAACCCGTTTGACGAGATCGCCGTCGAAGAGGCCATCCGGCTGAAAGAGGCCGGCACCGCCGAAGAGGTGGTGGTGGTCTCCATCGGGCCGGACAAGGCCCAGGAAACGCTGCGCACCGCTCTCGCCATGGGCGCCGACCGGGCCATTCTTGTCAAGACCGATGAAACCGTCGAGCCGCTGGGCGTCGCGAAACTCCTGAAGGGTGTCGTCGACGAGGAAAGCCCGAAGATGGTCATTCTGGGCAAGCAGGCGATCGATGACGATTCCAACCAGACCGGCCAGATGCTCGCCGCGCTTCTCGGATGGGGCCAAGGCACCTTCGCAAACGAAGTGAAGATCGAAGGCGAGAAAGCCGAAATCACCCGTGAGGTCGACGGCGGCCTGCAGACGGTGAGCCTAGACCTGCCGGCCATCATCACGACCGATCTTCGGCTGAACGAACCGCGCTACGCGTCGCTGCCGAATATCATGAAGGCCAAGAAGAAGCCTCTCGATACCAAGTCGCCCGACGATTACGGCGTCGATATCGCTGCGCGCCTCAAGGTTCTCAAGACCGAAGAACCGCCGGAACGTTCGGCCGGCGATATTCTCGAGAATGTCGATCAGCTTGTCGACAAGCTGAAAAACGACGCCGGCGTGCTTTGAGCGCGGACAGAACGGGAGATTATTGAAATGGCACTTCTACTTATTGCCGATCACGACAACGCCGCCCTGTCCGATCAGACGGCCAAGGCGCTTACTGCGGCCAAGGAAATCGGTGGTGACATCGATATTCTGGTTGCCGGCAAGGGCGCGCAGCCTGTGGCCGATGCGGCCGCGAAACTGGATGGCGTCCGCAAGGTGCTCCTCGCGGAAAGCGACCAGCTTGAACATCGTCTGGCCGAGCCTCTTGCCGCGCTGATCGAGAGCCTGGCTGGCGATTACGACTATCTGATTGCCCCGTCGACGACCACGGGCAAGAACGTCATGCCGCGTGTCGCAGCCCTGCTCGACGTGATGCAGATTTCCGACGTGATGAGCGTCGAGGGGGATGATACCTTCAAGCGCCCGATTTATGCGGGCAACGCGATCCAGACCGTTCAGTCCTCGGATGCCAAGAAGGTGCTGACCGTTCGTGGCGCATCCTTCCAGGCAACTGGCGAAGGCGGCTCCGCCTCTGTCGAATCGATCGACGCGGTCGACGGCCCTGCTGTCTCGTCCTTCGTTTCGGAAAAGATTGCCGAAAGCGATCGGCCGGAACTGACCTCCGCCAAGATTATTCTGTCTGGCGGACGCGCCCTCGGTAGCAAGGAAAAGTTCGATGAGATCATCCTGCCGCTCGCCGACAAGCTCGGCGCAGCCGTCGGCGCTTCGCGCGCGGCGGTGGATGCCGGCTACGCGCCGAACGACTGGCAGGTCGGGCAGACCGGTAAGGTCGTCGCGCCGGAGCTTTACATCGCTGCTGGTATTTCCGGCGCGATCCAGCACCTGGCGGGCATGAAGGACAGTCGCATCATCGTCGCCATCAATAAGGACGAGGATGCGCCGATCTTCCAGGTGGCCGATTACGGACTGGTCGGCGATCTGTTCGAAATCCTGCCGGAACTCCAGCAGAAGATCTGACCATCTTCACCCGGCCTGGGCCATAAGTGATCGTAGACCAGGCCGGTAACACAGCGTCGGCCCCGCCATATTTTTCGGGGCCGACCGCCGGGAGCGCGAACCAGCAAGCCAGAGATGGCAGCCACTCGCTAAAAAAGACCAGCATTCGGGGACACCATGCCAGATTTGAAGAAGATCGGAGTGATCGGCGCGGGCCAGATGGGCGCGGGAATCGCCCAGGTCGCCGCTCTCGTCGGTTATGACGTGACTTTGTCGGATGTGGAGCAAAGCAACGCCGATGCGGGCCTGTCCGGTATTGGCAAGAGGCTTGATCGACTGGTGGACAACGGCAAGATCGAGCAGAAGGCACGCGATCAGGCCGTGTCGCGTGTCACGCCCGTCGCCGGCCTCAAGGCGCTTCGCGACTGCGATCTCGTAATCGAGGCCGCGACGGAAAATGAAGAGATCAAGCAGGCGATCTTCAAGGAGCTTTGTGCCGACCTGAAGCCGGAAGCGCTTCTGGCCTCCAACACCTCCTCCATCTCCATCACTCGCCTTGCGAGCCGCTCCGACCGCCCCGAGAAGTTTGTCGGCATCCACTTCATGAACCCCGTGCCGGTCATGAAGCTAGTCGAGGTGATTCGTGGCATCGCGACGGCTGACGAGACGTTTTCGGCGGCAAAGGATTTTGCGCAGAGCCTCGGCAAGACCGTAACGGTCGCGGAGGATTATCCAGCCTTCATCGTCAACCGCATTCTGCTGCCGATGATCAACGAGGCCATATTCACGCTCTATGAGGGTGTCGGATCGGTCGAGGCGATCGATACGGCGATGCGCCTGGGCGCGAACCATCCTATGGGCCCGCTCGAACTGGCCGATTTCATTGGGCTCGATACCTGCCTCTCGATCATGCAGGTTCTTTACGAAGGCCTGGCAGACAGCAAATATCGCCCCTGCCCGCTTCTGGTGAAATATGTCGAGGCAGGCTGGCTCGGTCGCAAGACCGGTCGCGGCTTCTACGATTATTCCGGAGAAAAGCCGGTCCCGACCCGCTGAGCCGGGCGGACCGCACATCATGAAACCAGCAATGCTCCGGCGCGGCATGAATTTCTGGCCGCCCTTCTTTTTTGCAGGCATTCGCGTCACGCATATTGCTGAGGACTGGCGGACCGTTGACGTTGAACTGCGCCAGCGACGCCTGAACATGAACTATGTCGGCGTTCACTTTGGCGGATCGATCTTTTCCATGACCGATCCGTTTCTCATGTTGATGCTGATGAACATTCTGCCGCGCGATTACACGATCTGGGACAAATCGGCCCGGATCGATTTTCTGAAACCGGGCAAGGGAACGCTGCGGACGAAAATCCGTGTCACGGACGAAATGCTTGAGGAGGTCCGAGCGGCGACACCGAATGAGAGTGACGTTTTTCGGCCCACCTGGAGCATTTTGGTGGAGGATGCCGAGGGAGTGACGGTGGCAAAGATCGACAAGACGTTACATATACGCCGCCGGAAGGACGAGCGCCGCCGGCTAGGTGGATAGTTCAACGGCAAAAAACAGGGAAGAAGGGCCAGATGACGGGACCCAATCTCTTGATTATCGGCGCCGGTGGCGTCGGCGACGTGGTGGCGAACAAGGCCGTTCAGTTCCGCGATCGCTTCGGAACAATCACATGGTCGGCGCGTACGGCAGAGAAGCTGGCCGCGAAAGCAGCCAAGGTGAATGCCCGGTATGGCGCAACCGAAGGCAAGCCATTCATCACGACCGAAGCGGTCGACGCGCGTGATAGCGCTGCCGTTAAAAAGCTCATCGAAAGCACGGGGGCTTCAATCGTCCTCAACGTCGCTTCGCCCTACTGCAACGAGGCTATCCTTCACGCCTGTCTCGAAACAGGCGCAAAATATCTCGACACGGCTCTCGCCGAGCACGAATTCACGATCGACATTCCGCCGAACTGGTACGAGCGCATCGAATGGCCGCTGCGGCCCGAATTCAAGGCGAAGGGCGTTACCGCCCTGCTGGGCATGGGTTTCGACCCGGGTGTCGTGAACATCTTCTGCGCATGGGCGCGAAAGCACCATCTCGACCAGATCGACTCGATCGATATCATCGACGTGAATGCGGGCAATCACGGCAAATATTTCGCGACCAATTTCGACCCCGACGTCAATTTGCGGGAAGTGACCGAAGAGGTCATCACCTGGGACGAAGGTGAGTGGAAGTTCATTCCCCACCACAGCGTCTGGCAGGACGTGACTCTGCCGATCGTCGGCGAGCAGCGCGTCTACTCCATGGGCCATGACGAATTGCAGAGCCTTGCCGTCAATTTCCCGGATACGCCGCGCATCAGTTTCTGGATGGGCTTCGGCGAGCATTACATGAAGGTTCTGGAGGTGCTCGACACGCTCGGCCTGACCTCTTCCGTGCCCGTCGAGGTGGATGGCGCGATGGTCGCGCCGAACCGTTTGGTAAAGGCGCTCCTGCCCGATCCGGCTTCACTCGCGGAAAATTACATGGGCAAGATCGTGATCGGCGTCGATGTGCGCGGCAGGAAGGACGGTGAGGACAAGCGTCTCTTTATCTGGTCGACGCTGGATCACAAGGAAAACTACGAGGAAGTCGGCGCCCAATCGATCAGCTATTCGACGGGTGTGCCGGTCATGACGGCGGCCCTCCTGATGGCGGACGGCACGTGGGATCCAAAAACCATGGTCAATGTCGAGGAGATGGATCCCGATCCCTTCCTCGCGCTGATGCCGGACGTCGGCTGCCCATGGCAGGCGGACGAACTGCCGACGGATGATACGTGGCCCTATGCAGAGGGGCAGAGCGCTTCGGCCTCCGCTCCGCTTTCGGCTCAGAAAGCCGCGACCGATCGCGGCGCAACCTGAGATGACCACCCCGCGCGGCTCCGAGGGCGAGGCGCAGATGCGCGCCTTGCCGCAGGGCAATTTTCACCGCTTCGATCCGGTCGCCGTCCCCTCCCCGTGCCTCGTGCTGGACACGGCGCGGCTGGAAGAGAATGGCCGGCGTCTCGCCAGGCTGCGCGACGAGGCGGACTGCAAGGTTCTGCTGGCCCTAAAAGCCTTCGCCATCCCGGCCTGCGCGCCGATCCTCGATCGCTATCTCGACGGCACCGCCGCCTCGGGCCTCTGGGAGGCGAAGCTCGGACGCGAGGCGTTCGGCGGCGAAGTTCACACCTACGCGCCCGGTCTCAAGCCGGCAGATCTGCCGGATATGGTCGCCAACACCGACGCGCTGATCTTCAACAGTCTCAGCCAGTATGAGCGCTTCGCACCGCTGCTCGCCGAGACGGAAGGGGCGGGGAATCTGCATCTTGGGCTGCGCATCAATCCGCGCCATCAGGAGGTGGAGAACGCGCTCTACGATCCCGCCGGACCATGGAGCCGCCTCGGCATTGACGGCAGAGCCCTTTCGCCAGACGATCTCGAACCGTTTTCCTTCCTGCATATTCACGCGCTCTGCGACCATGGCTTCGATGCCTTTGCGCGCATGGTCGCCGCTGTCGAGAAACGTCTCGGCCATCTCTTTCCGGCCATTGAAGAGATCAATCTGGGCGGCGGCGTTCTGTGGACGGATGACAGTTTTCCGCTCGACGATGCCATTGCTTTTTTGAAGGATTTTCAGAGACGAACCGGCCTTCACGTAACCCTTGAGCCGGGCACGGCCGTCGCGCTCCATGCCGGCGCCATGGTCGCAGAAGTGCTGGACTTCATGACGGCGCAACAGGGCGTCGGCGCTCCGGTCATCATCACCGATCTGTCGGCGACCTGCCATTTGCCGGACGCGCTGGAAGCGCCGTTCACACCCGATTGCCTCGGCGCAGAAAGCCTGCCACGCACGCTGAGACCGAGCGAGGTCAATGATCCGAACATTGCGCGGGTCGGCGGTCCGACCTGCCTCGCCGGCGATACGATCGGCACCTATCGGTTCGACGCGCTTCCCTCCATCGGCGACCGGCTCGTCTTCGCGGATCTGGGATACTATACGACCGTCAAGAGCACGACCTTCAACGGCACGCCTCTACCCTCCATCGTCCTGTGGGACAGTGGATCGGGCAGCTTGGAACCGGTTGCAGACTTCTCTTGGGATATGTTTGCAGAGCGGCTCGGCTGGCGGTCCTAGCTCGCGATCCTCAGCATATTGCCATCTTCATCGGGCTCCCCGACCTGCTGAAGCCATTCCTCAAATGCATCGGACGATAGCGCCTTGCTGAACAGAAAGCCCTGGCCGATATCGCAGCCGACCTTGTGCATTTCCAGATATTGATCGTTCTGCTCGATCCCTTCAGCCGTTGTCGCCAGTTTCAGCGTGCGGCTGAGCGAAACGATGGCCTGAACGACGCTCATGCTCCGTTCGTCCGCCATGCACTGCATGACGAAGCTGCGATCGATCTTGACGCGGTCGATCTTCAGGCTCGCCAATTGCGAGAGACTGGAATAGCCGGTCCCGAAATCGTCCAGCGCGATGCGAACGCCGAGCGCCTTGAGTTCCGCGATCGCATCGAGCGCGACCTCGGTGTTCTGAACGAAAGTGCTTTCCGTGATTTCCAGTTCGAGCCGGCTTGGCCGAAGTCCCGTCTCATCCAGGATCGACGCCACGCGGTAGGCCAATGCGGGATTATCAAGCTGCGTTGCCGAAAGGTTGAAGGACAGAGTTACTCTGTCATCCCAGTTTTTTGCGTCACGGCATGCACGCCGCAAAAGGCTTTCAAACAGTTCGTCGATCAGGCCAAGCTTCTCGGCCTGGGGAATGAATGTGCTCGGCGGAATTTGCGTGCCGTCCGCCTTGAACCATCGCGCCAAGGCCTCACAGCCGGCAATTCGGCCGTTTTCGAGTTCAACCAGCGGCTGATAATAAGGCTCGATCTCTTCATTGCGCACCGCTTCGCGCAAAGCCCGCTCCGCAGCGGCCGCTTCCTGAAGGTCGCTCAGGAACCATGGATGATAGACTTCGAAGCAGGTGTCGGAGCGCTTCTTCGCCTGATACATCGCAAGGTCTGCCATGTAGAGAAGGTCTTTGGCACACTCGGCATGCTGCGGCATTGACGCCAGTCCGATCGATGCACCGATGAAAAATTCATCGCCCTCGACGCGAATCGGCTTCTTCAAGGCTTTGAGAATGTCTCCGGCAATCCTGCTGGCTTCTTCAGCCGTTCCGTCGGCATAGAGCACCGTAAATTCATCGCCGCCATATCGTGTCACAATGGTTTTCGGCCTGACGTCTCCGATCCGCCGGGCGACCTCCTGGAGAATAGCGTCACCCTTCTGGTGGCCGCGAAGATCGTTGATCGACTTGAAGTTATTGAGATCCACCATCATCGCCGCGAGCGGACGATCGAACGGAAAGTCCTTGAGATAGGCCTCCAGATACCGGCGATTATAGACACCGGTCAGCGCGTCGCGATCGGCGCTCCATCGTGCCTGGCTCTCCGCCGCGTACCGCCGACGGGATTCGCCTCCTAGATCGATCAGACGACGGGCGGCATAAATGAAGCCCATCAGCCCAGCCATCAGAACAGCAAAGATAATTTCATCGAGCTCCCAGTGCTCATGACGCGCCAGATACATGAGAATGCGGTCGAACAGGTCGAAATGAAAGCTGACGAGCCAAATGGCGAGCCCTGCCATCACAAGGGCAACCGCGTCTTGCCATGCACGTCTTTTGAGTTCGGCGTTCATCGCGTCTTTCCAAACTGACAGTCGGCAGGTAGCCGAGTGCGTGAGCCCATGCCGTCATGGAAAGAGCTGCCTCGCAGTTTCGGGAGAGGACGTCATGTCCAGGATGCCGCACCCACGGCTCCATCGTCAGGTATGCCCCCCCTCGCGTTAAATGCAGTTAAACGAATACGACGCAATTTTACCGATCAGCTGATACGAACAGACTGCAACCGGAAAACGAGGCGACCCGCAGAGGTTTGATCAGCTCGCCTCTGTCACCACGTCGACCATTCGTATCGCTTCGTCGCTCGACCAGTCCGCCGGACCGTTAATCTGCGCACGAAGACAACCGTCACCGTCAACGAGGACTGTGACAGGGAGGCCGAGTGCGAGGCCTCGGGCCCTCATTGCATTGAAGATGTCGGTCGAACTGTCATGATAGAGCGGCAGCGCCTTGACTGCGGTCTCCTCCAGAAACTCACGCGGCTTTTCGAGAGACCCGGTATCGATATTCACCGCGACCACCTCGAAATCTTCACCGGCCCTGGCTGTCTGCAAACGGTCGAGGGCCGGCATTTCTTCGCGGCACGGCACGCACCAGGTCGCCCAGAGATTGAGCAGCACCGTTTTTCCGGAAAAATCGGCGAGCGTCATCGCCTCTCCGTTCGGACCATTGAAGACAAGGTCGGAAAGGTTCTGTGGCTCGCTTGCCAGAACGCCCGCCACCTCTCCGGCGCGGGCGTTTTCGATCGCTTGCGCAAGAGCCTCGTTTTCATTGCAGCTTACGGCAGCGCGGTCGGAGCCCGCCGACACGCTGCCATTGCCAGGAAAGGCACCAAACACGTATAGCACCGCCGTGAAGATCAGCAGAATGAGAAAGCCGATAAAGACATAACGTCCCATCGGGCGGCGCGGGCGGGGTTCTTCGTCCATGAGTTCAAATACTCCTCTTAAGGAAACGGGCAGATATGAGCGGCGAGAAAAATAGCAATCAGATGTGGGGCGGCCGTTTCGCCTCCGGGCCGGATGCAGTGATGGACGCGATCAACGCCTCCATCGATTTCGACCGGGCTCTGTACCGTGAGGATATAGAGGGTTCGCTGGCCCATGCCGAGATGCTCGCTGCGCAAGGCATCATTTCCGACGAGGATCACGCGGCGATCAGAGACGGGCTGGCGAAGATCGAAAAGGAGATCGAGGAAGGGACCTTTCAGTTCTCCCGCCAACTCGAAGACATTCACATGAATATCGAAGCGCGGCTATCGGCGCTGATCGGTCCGGCTGCCGGTCGTTTGCATACCGGGCGCTCGCGCAACGATCAGGTGGCGCTCGATTTCCGTTTGTGGGTCAAGCGCGAATTGAAGCGGATCGACGGCGCGTTGGCCAAGCTCATCGAAACTTTCCTCGCGAGGGCCGAGGAGCACGCAGAAACCTATCTCCCCGGTTTCACCCATCTGCAAACCGCCCAGCCGGTGACATTCGGCCATCATTGCATGGCCTATGTCGAAATGTTCGGCCGCGATCGTTCGCGGGTGACCGACTGCATCGAGCGACTGGATGAAAGCCCGCTCGGCGCGGCCGCTCTCGCCGGCACCTCACTGCCGATCGATCGCCACAGTACAGCGCAGCGACTGGGTTTTCGTGAACCCACACGCAACAGTCTCGATACCGTATCCGACCGCGATTTCGCGCTCGAATTCCTGTCGCTGTCCGCCATTTGCGGCATGCACCTGTCACGCCTTGCCGAAGAGATCGTCATCTGGTCGACCCCGCAATTCGGCTTTATCCGACTTTCGGACTCCTTCTCCACCGGCTCCTCCATCATGCCGCAGAAGAAGAATCCGGACGCCGCCGAACTGATTCGGGCGAAGACCGGACGCCTCAATGGCGCGCTGATCACGCTTCTGACGGTCATGAAGGGCCTGCCGCTCGCCTATTCGAAGGACATGCAGGAAGACAAGGAAGCGGTCTTCGATGCCGCCGAAACGCTGGACCTGATGATCGCGGCGATGACGGGCATGGTCTCCGATATGGAGGTGCGCGTCGAGAACATGGCCGCCGCCGCGGGATCGGGCTTTGCCACCGCGACGGACCTCGCCGACTGGCTCGTCCGCCAGGTCAATCTGCCCTTTCGGCAGGCCCATCATGTGACGGGACGTGCTGTCGCGCTGGCCGAGGAGCGCGGCGTCGACCTCGCGGACCTGCCGCTCGCCGACCTTCAGGCCATCGATCCGGCAATCACCGAGGACGTTTACAAGGTGCTGACGGTGGAAAGCTGCGCGAAGGCGCGCACCTCTTACGGCGGCACCGCACCGGACAATGTTCGCCAGCAGATCGCCTTCTGGCGGGACCGCCTTAAGAATGAGCCATAACCGTTCATGCCGGGCCTTCAACCAATGGGCGTTTCCGGCTAGAAAAGCGTGATCCAGGGGAACCCGTTCATGATGCGCCTGCCTTCTCTGACCCTTCTGACCCTGATCGCGGGCGCGTTGGCCGTTTCCGCATGTGGTCGCCGCGCTGATCTTGAAAAGCCAACGGCGTCGGCCCCGGCCGTGGAGGAAGATCAGCGCATTGCCGGCCCGCTGGCCGTGCCTCTTGGCCGCGAAGACGCGACAGCCGCGCGAACCGCGGCAGCCCAACTCGAGGACGGCACACTGGAAACCCAGGAAAGTCTCGACACCAGCCGCGACGATTCCGAGAAGCCCAGCAGACCCTTCTTTCTCGATAGACTCGTGGAATAATCGTGAATCATTTTGAATATATCGACGGCGTTCTCCACGCCGAGAACGTGCCTGTTCCCCTGATCGCCGAGCAGGTCGGCACACCCGTCTATATTTATGCCGCGGCCACGTTACGCCGCCACTATCGCGTCTTCGCGGAAGCCTTTTCCGATATAGACAGCCTCATCTGCTATGCGATGAAGGCCAATTCCAATCAGGCCGTCCTCAAACTTCTGGCCGAGGAAGGCGCTGGCGCCGATGTGGTTTCGGAAGGCGAATTGCGCCGCGCCCTGGCTGCCGGCATTCCGCCGGAGCGCATCGTCTTTTCCGGTGTCGCGAAAACCGCGCGGGAGATGGACTTCGCTCTTGCCACGGGCATTCACTGCTTCAATGTCGAAAGCGAGCCCGAGCTCGAATTGCTGTCGTCGCGCGCCGCCGCGAGTGGCACGACAGCGTCGATCTCGCTTCGCATCAATCCTGACGTCGACGCCAAGACCCATGCGAAGATTTCAACGGGAAAGGCCGAGAACAAGTTCGGCATACCCTATGCACGGGCTCGCGAGGTCTATCGCCGCGCCGCAGCCATGCCAGGTATCCGCGTCATCGGGATCGACATGCATATCGGTAGCCAGATCACCGAGCTTGCACCTTTCGACGCTGCAGCGACGGTGCTGAGTAATCTGGTGCGCGACCTGCGGGAAGATGGCCACACGATTGAGCATGTGGATTTCGGTGGGGGGCTGGGCATCCCTTATCTGGACGACAATAATCCGCCGCCCCTTCCCGCCGACTACGCCGCGGTCGTTGCCAGACATGCGAGTGATCTGGGCGTGAAGGCCGTCTTTGAGCCCGGACGTCTGATTGCCGGAAATGCCGGCATTCTGGTGACCGAGGTGATTTACCTTAAAGAGGGCGACGCGAAGAATTTCATTATCGTCGATGCGGGTATGAACGACCTGATCCGCCCGACGCTCTACGAGGCGCACCACTCCATCCGGCCGGTCGAGATCAAGGCATCGACGACACCCTGGATCACGGCCGATGTGGTCGGTCCGGTGTGTGAAACGGGCGACTATCTGGCGAAGGACAGGGAGATGAGCCGCGCGGTCTCGGGCGACCTTCTGGCTGTTTCCTCTGCGGGCGCCTACGCTGCCGTTCAGGCGAGCACCTATAATTCTCGCCTTCTTGTCCCTGAAGTTCTGGTCGATGGCGATCGCTGGCATGTGATCCGCCCCCGTCAGGATTATGAGGCATTGATTGCCCTGGACAGTGTCCCGGACTGGCTCTGACCGTCACCGACATTACAAATCGGTCATGGCCTCGCAAAACCCGCATTTCTTGCTAGTCTGACGATAGGCGTGAATGGGTCGCGTCGACGGTTCAAGGAAGCGCGATGCCAGAGACACCGCACTCCACCTCCTCCAGTCATGGTTCATTCGGACTGCAGTCGGCGCGATTGCGCCGAACACGGATCGGCATGGCTGCGACCATGGTGGCGGAGAGGCTCTGGCCGCTCATCCTTCCCCCGCTCCTCCTGATCGCCATGCTGCTGATTTTTGCCTGGTTCGGCCTTTTCCGGGCGATGGGCGATGAAGTGCGGTTCGGCGTCCTCGCCATTCTGGGACTGGCAGCGCTCGCTGCGCTGAGCCGCTTGCGGCATTTCCGTGCTCCGCGATCCGCTGAGATCGACCAGCGTCTCGAGCGGCACAATCAGTTGCGTCACCAGCCGATCGCCACGCAGGAGGACCGGCTTTCCGAAAGCTCGGCGAACGATCCTTTCGCGGCACTCCTCTGGCAGGAACACAGAAAGCGGATGGCGGAACGCATCGGCGTGCTGGGCACGGGCCTGCCGGCGAGCGATATTGCGAGGCGCGATCCCTATGGCATTCGCGTGGTCATTCCGCTCCTGCTCGTGGTCGCTTTCGCCTTCTCCTTTTCCGAAGCAGGCGGTCGCCTGACAGACGCCTTTGCGGCCAAAAGCGAAAGGCTCGGTGCAGCACCAGCGCGAATCGACGCTTGGGTGACCCCTCCCGATTATACCGGCCGTGCGCCTGTCTTCCTGACAGCCGAGCAGAACCGAAACGAAACCCTCTTCACAGTGCCGCGATTTTCAACGGTGACAGTTCGCATCACGGAAGGCGATGCCGAGGTTCGCTGGAAGCCCATTGCCGGCGACGCCGAAATCTTGCCTCCGAGCGACGAAGAGAACCAGCCGGATACCGCCCAGTATGATTACGTGTTGGAGGCCGACGGTACACTCTCGATCGGCGATCGCCAGCCGGGCCCGTTTGCCTTTTCGGTGACACCCGATCAACCGCCGCAGGCCCGTTTCAGCGAAACGCCCTCGGAGGAAGCCAGCGGCGCGCTCGCGCTCCGATACGAGATGAGTGACGATTACGGCGTGACCGAAGCGCAGGCTCTCATCGAGACGCTCGACCCCGCCGACCCCGAAGCCCGTCCGCTCTATGAACCGCCGGTGATCGATCTCCGCGTGCCGCCCAAGCGCGGCAATGGCAAGGGTGAAACGGTACAGGATCTGGTCGAAAGCCCATTTGCCGGCATGGCGGTTGGCGTCCAGATCGTCGTGGAAGACGGCGCGGGGCAGACGGCCCGCAGCGAAACGGCCAAACTTTTCCTGCCGCAGCGGCGCTTCACCAATCCCCTTGCACTTGCCGTTCTGGAACAGCGCCAATTGCTCGCCATGGATGCCGATGACAAACCCTATGTCCAGAGGCTGCTCTCGGCGACGATGCTACGCCCGGATGAAACCTTTACGCGCCTGGCCGACTATCTGGCGCTGACCACCGTCGCATCGCGTCTGCGATACGCGCAGACTGACGACGAACTGCGTGCCGTGGTCGATTATATGTGGGAAGTCGCCATCGGTATCGAGGATGGCAACCTCACCGCAGCGGAAAAGCGCCTGCGCGATGCGCAGCAGGCTCTGCGCGAAGCCATCGATCGGGGTGCTTCGCCGGACGAGATCGACAGGCTGATGGACGAACTGCGAACCGCCATGGCCGACTACATGCGCGAACTGGCGGAAAATGCGGCTCGCGATCCGAACCTTGCCAACCAGCCGCAGCCGGACCCCAGCCAGATGATGACCGGTGAAGACCTTCAGGACATGCTCGACCGTCTGGAAGAGCTGGCAAAGAGCGGCGACAAGGAGGCCGCCCAGCAACTGCTCTCGATGATGGAGCAGATGATGCAGAACATGCAGGCGATGCAGGGCCGGTCCGGCCAACAGAGCGCGCAGGGCCAGATGCGTCAGCAGATGGACCGCATGGGCGAAATGATGCGCGAGCAGCAGGAATTGATGGACGAGACCTTTCGTCGCCAGCAGGGACAACAGGGGCAACCGGGCGAGCAGCCGTCGCCCGGCCAGGACGGGCAGCCGGGACAAGGGCAATCCGGTCAGGGACAGCAATCGCCGTCCGGGCCGCCGCAGTCGGGACAGGGCGAGCAGCCCGGTCAGCAAGGCGGCAACGGACTGGCCGGCCAGAGCATGCAGGATCTGCAGGAGCGCCAACGCCAGTTGCAACAGGATCTGGGACGGCTGATGGAAGATCTGCAGGGCTCCGGGATCGAGCCCGGCGAAGGCTTCGACGATGCTGGAGACGCCATGGGGCGGGCCGGCGACGACCTTGCCGAAGAGGATGGTCGCGGTGCTGTCGGCAATCAGGGCGATGCGCTGGAGGCCATGCGTCGGGGCGCCCAGGACATGATGAACCAGATGCAGGCCATGCAGGAAGGCCAGCCCGGCGATCAGGGCGGCCCCGGCGAAAACGGTCAGGCGCGGGGCACGGACGATCGCGACCCGCTTGGCCGTCCCCGCGCCACCCGTGGCCCGGATTTCGGCGATACCACCAAGGTGCCCGAGGAGATCGAGGCCGAAAGGGCGCGGCGCATTCTGGAGGAGATCCGCCGTCGCTTGGGCGATCGTCTCTCGCCGGAACTGGAGCGGCAATATCTGGAACGGCTACTGGAGGCGCGCTGACAAGGTTTCGCAGCCACCTGTCAGAAAATGGATCAGGCGGCCTTACGCTCCGATAGGGCCTGACCGACGAAGTTTCGCAGATCGGCAAGTTCGAATGGCTTCGGCAGCACATCGATGACGATGCTTTGCACTTCACTGGCCTGCTCGCGCTGTTCGGCGTAGCCGGTCATCAGTAGAATCGGAATATGAGGAAACTGCCGGGCAATGGCGAGCGACATCGCGATACCATCCATGGCAGGCATCCGAATATCGGAGAGCACGAGATCGAATCGGCCCTGCTCGTCTTCGATAAGTTCGAGCCCGAGATCACCATCTTCAGCCATCAGGATTTCATGGCCGTCGCGGGCCAACGCCCTCGCGGTAAACTGGCGAACGGCATCATCATCTTCAACGATTAGAATGCGAGCCATGACTCATTCCTTTCAGATACGAAAGACAGACCAGCCGCCCGAAAACAGAAACGCCCCGACTATTATCAGGATGAGGAGGACAGCGAATCCAGTTTCGTTTTTCGCTGTGCGGACCGGAAGTGCCGGACCGCATTCTCCTGTGGGCGAAATAATCTCGAAATCGGCGTCTACGACAGCCTGCTCGTTAACCCCAATAGGGCGGAACAGCGGCGTGTTCGTCTTTTGTCCTTCCGCCATATTGGTCCGTTTCACATCAGTTTCAGGACACCGAGCTAAGCGGAATATGGTTAATGGAACCTTAATTTCAGAAGCTGTTGACGACTTTCTTAAAGCTCCTTTAACCATGTTGGCACAGATGAATCAGTCTGGAGCGCGTTCGTATAGCGCGCGGGAAAGACAAGCGGTGCGGCGTTGATCAGCTTCGAAAATGTGGGTCTGCGCTATGGCATGGGCCCCGAAATCCTTCGTGATGTCAGTTTCGACATTCCGGAGCGTTCTTTTCAGTTTCTGACCGGCCCTTCGGGCGCCGGCAAGACGACCTTGCTGCGCCTTCTCTTCATGTCGCTTCGCCCGACGCGCGGGCTGATTACGGTCTTCGGAAAGGATCGGACGCAGATCACCCGTCATGACCTGCCCGATATCCGCCGGCGTATCGGAATCGTCTTCCAGGATTTCCGCCTGCTGGAACACATGACCACCTGGGAAAATGTCGCCCTGCCGCTTCGTGTCCGTGGTCGCGAGGAGGCCAGCTATGCGGGTGACGTGACGGAGCTCCTTAAATGGGTCGGGCTCGGGGACCGCATGCACGTCATGCCGCAGGTTCTCTCCGGCGGCGAAAAGCAGCGGGTCGCCATTGCAAGGGCGCTGATCGAGCAGCCCGATATTCTTCTGGCGGACGAACCGACGGGCAATGTCGATCCGCCCATGGCCCACCGCCTTCTGCGCCTCTTCATAGAACTTAACCGGTCGGGCACGGCCGTCCTTATCGCGACGCACGATCTGGGCTTGATGGATCAGGTCGAAGCGCGGCGTATGGTGCTTGAGAACGGCCATTTGGTGATTCATGACTGAAGAGGTGCCAAGCAAGCGGGATTTCTCCGCCGAAGGTGAATTGCCCTCCCGCATGTCGCGCACCGCCAACCGCGTCGGCATGGCCCCGCGCCTCCCCCGCCTTCCCAATATGCGGGCCAGCCTCGGACGGGCCGTACGGCCCGGCGGGCCGAAACCGACACCCATCATCCCCCGGCAGAATGTGGCGGGCCGCGCATTGACGCTCGTGATCGCTATCATGACGTTCCTGTGCTGCCTGACTACAGGCGCCGTGAGCCTTGTCGCCGACGCGGCCACCCGGTGGCAAAGCCAGATCGCTCGCGAGGCGACGATCCAGATCCGCCCCGGCGAAGATTTCGACATGGCTGAGGCGTTGCAGCGTGCCCGGACGATAGCCGCAGAGTTTCCGGGGGTGATCGACACGCAGATCATCGATGACGAGGAAACCAGCCGGCTACTGGAGCCATGGCTCGGAACCGGGCTGGATCTTTCCGAACTGCCCGTGCCACGGCTGATTCTTCTCACCATTGATGAGACGTCGCCACCCGATTTCCCGGCCTTGCGCGCCGCCCTAACCGCTGAAATCGAAAATCTTTCACTCGATGATCATCGCAGCTGGGTCGATCGTCTGGTGAAGATGGCCGGCACCACGATCGTCATCGGCATCACCGTGCTGGTGATGATGATCATCGCAACGATCCTCACGGTCGTGTTCGCCACGCGAGGGGCGATGGCCGGCAATGATCCGATCATCGAGGTACTTCATTTCGTGGGGGCCGAAGCCCGCTTCATCGCGCGCGAATTCCGGCGACACTTTCTTCTCATAGGCCTCAGAGGGGCCGTGACGGGCGGAGGCGTCGCGCTGTTGATCTTCGGCTTGTTCCATGTCTGGTCCTTAAATGCCATGGCAACGCCCGAAGGCGATCAGACGAGTGCCCTTTTCGGCAATTTTGCGATCGGCCTCACCGGCTGGCTGGGCGTCGGTGGCCTCATCATCATGATCGCCGCGTTGACGGCCATCACATCCCACGTCACCGTTCTGAACTATCTCGGCGAGATGGATCGGCGTGCGCTGGAGCAAAGATGATGTGCCAGCCGACCGGAATGCAGCGGTGCAAGGCGTTGTTTAAGGGAGACAGGGATGCGCGATGCGGTCTATCCCGACGAGAGCACGGCGGTCTCCATGCGGCGTAGGCACGGCAGTGGGGGCGGCGCGGTTCACGCATTGGCGCGACTGTTCACCTGGCTGCTGCTGGGCGCTGTGGGCGCGCTCATCGGCGGCTTCGTTTTCTTCGTCTACTCGATCGGACAATTGGAAAGCCCGGCCACCTTTCCGGCCAATGCCGGCATCGTGGCCTTCACCGGGGCCTCGGGCCGCATCGAGAAGGGCCTTGAACTACTGGCCGAAGGCCGGGCGGAGCGGCTGCTGATCTCTGGTGTCCATCCCGACAACACGATCGAGGATATTGCTGCCGAGCATCGCGGCAATGGC
Source organism: Notoacmeibacter ruber (assembly GCF_003668555.1). Taxonomy (NCBI): domain Bacteria; kingdom Pseudomonadati; phylum Pseudomonadota; class Alphaproteobacteria; order Hyphomicrobiales; family Notoacmeibacteraceae; genus Notoacmeibacter; species Notoacmeibacter ruber. The sequence goes on from NZ_RCWN01000001.1 coordinate 2,270,192, forward strand.
GATCTTTTCGCCTGCTGCATCGATCTCGACACCGAAGCGCTGGACACGGCAGGCAATGCCCGCGAAACGCTGAATTGGGCCAGAGAGCACGATTTCGACGCGCTCATCATCGTGACGAGTGATTGGCACCTGCCGCGTTCCCTCCTGGAGCTGAGGCAGACAGATAACGAACGGCGCTTGATCGGCGTGCCGGTTCGAACCGATGTGATTCAGGAAGGCCTGTGGCTTTCCAACAGCGGGACAGTGCGCCTGCTGGTCCAGGAATACGCCAAATATCTTCTGGCGATCGTTCGAAACGCCGCTCCCGACTCCGTCCGCAAATTCGCTGCAGCCCGAAGCTGGTCATTCTGAATCTGCCTCGTTTGCCGGCGGGAACTTTGCCCTCCACCCTCGTTCGTGTATGTGGCGGGCGAAACGACCGTGACACGGGTTTGGGACGGATATGCTGGCTTTCCGATCGCTCCTCTTCAACGCGATTTTCTATCTGAATCTTCTGCTTCAGATGCTGGTCTTTGCCATTTTCACCTTTCTGGGGCCGTTCTGGTACGTGTGGGGAGTTGGAAAAGTCTGGTCGTCCAGCAGTCTCTGGCTGGCCCGCCATATCGTCGGCATTCGCGTGCAGGTCGAAGGTACCGAAAACATGGTCGACACGAACTGCATCGTGGCGATCAAGCATCAGAGTTTTCTGGATACGTTTGCGTTCGTGCCGCACATCAAGGCCGGCATGATCGTTCTGAAACGGGAGCTGACCTGGATACCGATCTTCGGCTGGTATCTGTTGCGCTTCCGCTTCATCGCCATCAACCGCGGCAGGGGCCGCGCCGTGATGGAGCAGATCGCCAACAAGGCCGCCATGCGCATGGCACGGCAGGACCGCCAGCTCATCATCTACCCGGAGGGCACACGCAAGGCCGTCGGCGCACCGCCGGACTACAAATACGGTATCGTGGAACTCTATGCCCGGCTCAACATTCCGGTCGTGCCGATTGCGCACCTTGCCGGGCTCTATTGGCCGCGCCGCCAGTTCCGCCGCTACCCCGGCCTGATGGTCGCGCGTATTCTCGAACCGATTCCACCCGGCCTGCCCCGCCAGGAATTTCGCCGGCTCCTCTGCGAAAAGATCGAAGGCGCCTGCGACGAGCTGCTGGTCGAAGTGGCGCGCAGTGAAGACCCGCCGCCCTTTCCGCCCACGGCCATCGTCAGGCTGGAAGAACTTGGCGTTGAAACGGAAGGGCTGCCTCGCCGGAACTAACGCGCGCCAGCCTTCAATTCCTTCGCCACGGCCTCAAGCCAGCCATCCCGGATGTTGAGTTCGAGGAGATGATCGACCGTGTTGAGAACGTAGTCGGCATTGGGGCCGAACTTGCCTGTCGCCCCCGCAACACGCTGCGCCGCATCGGAGACGCTCAGCGAGCCGAGATACTGATCATGGTAGCGGTCGACGACATAACAAACCGCTTCGATGCGTCGGCCGTCTGCCAGTTGCACGTTGCGGCGGCATTCCAGATAGACGTTCGTCACCAGTTCTCGGGCGCGCAGATCGGCCATCACCTTGTCGTGCTGACGCCCATCTACGCGAAAGGCGAGGCCGACGCATGAGCCGCCCCGATCCAGCCCGAGCACGAGGCCGGGACGTTCCGGTGTGCCGCGCATGACATGCGACGAGATGCACAGAGACCGGCGATAACCGTGCAGGCGCGCCCGGACCGTTTCCAGAGGCTCAAATTCGGGCCGCCACATCAAAGATCCATAGCCAAACACCCAGAAATCAGTCATATCGCCCTCATGCCCTGGCCTTTTCCATCCAACCTTTTCTCACGATGACCCGGCGACTCGCACCGCATCCAGACGATCAGAAATCCCGCCCGAGAAGCGGACGGATGGTCCTTGCGCTTGGTATCGCGCTGTTGATCGTCTTCGTGGCGTGGACGGCGGGCTGGTTCTATATGGCGAGCCGCCTCGAATCGCAAATGCGGCAGGCGATCGCGCAGTTCAGCGAAGGCAGCGGTGAGGCCTCCTGTGCTCAGATGGACGTCTGGGGCTATCCCTTCCAGCTCGGCGTCTCCTGCGAGCCCGTCACCTTTCTGACCGATGATCGTCAGTATGCCGGCAAGGCGAAGGCGTTTCACTCGTCGGTTCAGCTCAACGATCCGAATCGCATTGCCGGAGAGGTCGAGGCACCGCTTCAGCTCGAAAGCTCGCGCTTTCCGCCGCTCAGTGTCGGCTGGGACCATATGAGCCTTTCGACCCGCTACGCCGAGCCGCTGCCCGAAACTCTATCGATCGATGGCCGAAACGTGACGTTCGTCTTGCAGGAAAACGGCTCCCTCCTCGCCGAAGTGGGGCGCCTTCTTGTGAAGACGAAAGTCGATCAAAGCGACCTCGACATCACCCTGCGCCTCGCCGATATGACGTCCCCGATGACCGGTGGCGAAGGCTTACCGCCTCTGTCGCTCGAAGCCGATGTAAGCCTTACCGATGGTGTGCCGATACTCGCACAAAACGGCCTTGCTTCAATGCGGGGACTATCCGGCCGCCTCGATCAGGTTCATCTGCGGGCCGGATCGGGAGACGCACAACTCTGGATATCGGGTGACTATGAAGTCGATTCGGATGGATTGATCGACGGCGATATCAAGATCAAGCTGCAATCGCCGGAAGAGATCGGAGACCTTCTTGCTGAACTCGTTCCGGCCGAAGCCGATGCGATCCGAGGGGCATTTGATGCCTTGGACAATTTTGCCGTCAATGACGGTCGAACACCTTCGATCCCGGTGAAGGTCGAAAACGGCGTCCCGTCGATTCTCTTCATCAAGCTGCCGGCAATCCCGCCGCTGCCTTGAGAAAGCAAAGCGCGGGAGCGGTCGCCAATAGCGATCAGGACTTTGCGTTCTCGCTCTTTCCGCGGACGACGGAACGTCCGAAGTCTGCGACATCCACATCCTGACCAGCCTCGATAATTCCGCTGCGAATGGCGCGGGTGCGCGTGAACAGATCGAAAAGCGCCTCACCGTCGCCACGACGCACGGCCTTCCGAAGGGCCGTCAAATCTTCCGAAAAACGCGAGAGCATTTCGAGGATCGCGTCGCGATTGTGCAGGCAGACGTCGCGCCACATGGTCGGATCGGAAGAGGCCAGCCGCGTGAAGTCGCGAAAGCCCGAAGCCGAGTACTTGATGACTTCACGCTCGGTGACGCTCTCCAGTTCATCGGCGGTGCCGACAATATTGTAGGCGATCAGATGCGGTACATGGCTTACCAGGGCGAGCACCTGGTCATGGTGCCCCGCTTCCATCACCTCGACGCGGCTGCCACATGCTTCCCAGAATGCCGTAAGCGCCTCCATCGCCGGTGAACCCGTCTCATCCTTCGTCGGGATCAGAATGCACCAGCGGTCCTCGAAGAGCGAGGCAAAGCCTGCCGAAGGACCGCTCTTCTCGGTGCCCGCGATCGGGTGACCCGCGATGAAATGCACATGATCGGGCAATTCCGGCGCCATTTGCGCGATGACGGAGCGTTTCGTCGATCCGACATCCGTCACGATGGCGCCTTTTTTCAGAGCGGGCGCGATCTGCCGCGCCACCGCGCCCGACGCGCCGACCGGCACGGACACGATCACAAGGTCGGCATCCTTGACCGCCTCGGCCGCATCCAGCTCATACCGGTCGCCCAGTTCAAGCGAACGCGCTTCTTCGAGCGTCTCTTCACGGCGCGTGGAGATCACGACTTCACCGGCCAGCTTCTCCCGCACAATCACTCTCGCGAGGGAGGAGCCGATCAGGCCGATACCGATCAGCGCGATGCGGTCGAACATCGGTTGTGTCATGCGCGGTCCAGAAATTCCGCGAGAGCCGCCAGCACGCCTTCATTGGCCTCGGCGGCGCCGATCGTCATCCGCAGCGCGTTCGGAAAGCCGTAGCCGCCAACCTGCCGCAGGATGAAACCGCGCTCTGAAAGGAACGTGTCCGCTTCGGAAGCGCTCTTGGTCTCGTCTCCTTCGGGAAAATGGATCAGGACGAAATTACCGACCGACGGCGTGACGCGAAGCCCAAGGGCTTCAAGACCCTCGGTCACCTTCTTGAGCCATTCCGTATTATGGGCGACCGCTTTGGCGATGTGGGTTTGATCACCCATAGCCGCGACCCCGGCAGCAATGGCCGGTCCGGTGACATTGAAGGGGCCGCGAATCCGGTTCAACGCATCGATCACGGCCTCGGGACCGTAGATCCAGCCAAGCCGCAGCGATGCCAAGCCGTAGATCTTCGAAAAGGTCCGCGTCATGACAACGTTGCCTGCGCTCCGAACCAGTTCGATACCTGCCTCGTAGTCGTCCTTCTCGACGTATTCCGCATAAGCCGCGTCGAGGACCAGCACCACGTGTTTCGGCAAACCCTCGTGGAGCCGCTTTACTTCGCTGGCGGGCAGATACGTCCCTGTCGGATTGTTCGGATTGGCAAGGAACACAATCTTCGTGCGCTCGGTCACCGCCGCCAAAATGGCGTCGACGTCAGCGGTTTCATCGGTCTCGGGCGCGATGACGGGAACACCACCCGCAGCCAGAATGGCGATGCGGTAGACGAGGAAACCGTGCTGGCAATAAATGCCTTCATCACCCGGATTGAGGTAGGTGTAGGCCAGAAGGGAAAGAAGCTCGTCCGAACCCGCGCCGCAAATGATCCGCTCCGGATCAAGGCCATGCGCTGCGCCGATCGCCTCGCGCAGATCGGCAGCCGAGCCGTCAGGATAGCGCTCCAGCGTCTCGCCACTGTCACGAAAGGCTTCGATCGCGACAGGCGATGCTCCAAGCGGGGTTTCGTTGGACGAAAGCTTGTGAAGACGCGCCTGGCCCTCCCCCTTGCTGCGGCCAGGCACATAAGGGCTTATGGAGGCGATCGTGTCGCGCGCGAGTGGGGCGTCGATTATCTTGAACTCGGTCATGTCTGCGCTCATGGCAATGAAAATCGTCGAGGGGTGATTATCTGCCCCAGTCTCGTCTGTCGAGTGCAGCACGGTGACGGCCAAGTGCGCCGGCAGGCTGCAAAACAGGCTGAAAGACCCGTCGGCTGGCGCGCTCGGCGACGGGCAATCCTTGATAAAGACGCTTCTCGGCCACAACGATGCGGACTCCGGCAAATAAAGGCCAGAATCGCCGGCCCAACCGCTCCATCGCGCCGGCAAATCGGAGAGCGAAGCGGCGACGCAGCGGCGGGAAGTGCAGAGCTTCGACGCGGTGCGTCACCGTTAGATTGCTCTCTTCGAGCAGCCGTGAAAGCTGGCCTTCCGAAAAAGGGCGGCCGGTACCGAAAGGCGTATGCTCGAACCGGGCCCACAGCCCTCTACGGCTCGGCACGACGGCAACCACGCGCCCGCCGGGAGAAAGAACCCGCCAGGCTTCGGTCAGCGTTTCGCGAGGATTTTCCGAATGCTCCAGCGCATGGACGTATAAAAGTCGGTCGACCGAACTGTCGGCAAGCGGCAGTTCCTCGTCGAAAATGAGCGCGGTGGCGCTTTTTGCGTCCGTCGGCCAGGCCACGGCACCCTGCCCCGCGGGCATGAAGCATAGCGTTCGTTCGGCTTCGGAAGCGAAGCGATCAAGCCAGGGAACCGGATAGCCGACCCCGACAAACCGCTCCGAGGCACTCGGTTCCCATACCGATGAAAGAGCGCGCGCGATCGATTGCTCCGCCAGTTGGCCTAGCGGGCTTGAATAAAAGTCTCGTAGGGCGCGAATTTCACAATGCATGGCAGCAAGATAAGGCACCTCTTTCGTCAGGAAAACCTTGACCGTCATCGCCAGCGCTGCACCTTCGGGGAGAATGGAAAAGCGATGGAGGCCCAGCATGGCGCTGCAGATCGAACAGTTCATGGCGCGCGACGACAATTTCTGCGTGCTGGTGCATGATCCTGATAGCCACAGCACCATATCCATCGACGCGCCGAAAGAAGGGCCGATTCTCGACGCCCTCGAAAGGACGGGCTGGAACCTCACTCACATCCTGATCACGCATCACCACGGCGATCATGTCGAAGCGATCAAGCCATTGAAACACCGTTTCACGCCCAAGGTCATCGGACCGAAGGCGGAAGCAGACAAGATCGACGGCCTCGATGAACTGGTCGGCGATGCCGACACCGTTTCGATTTGCGGCGAGGATATCCAGGTGATCGAGACGCCGGGCCACACCGCCGGCCATGTCTGCTACTTCTTCCCCAAAAACAAGCTGCTATTTGCCGCCGACACACTATTTGCGATGGGATGCGGACGCCTGTTCGAGCGCAGCCCCGAGGATATGCAGCGAAGCTTCGACAAGCTGGCCGAGCTGCCGGACGACACAAAGGTCTATTGCGGCCACGAATACACGCTGGCTAACGCGAAATTTGCCGTGACCGTCGATCCGGAAAATGAGAAGCTGAGGGAGCAGCTGGAGAAGGTTGCCGCCCAACGCGAGGCGGGCGAAGCGACGTTGCCGACCACGATCGGGCTGGAAAAAGAGACCAACCCTTATTTTCGCACCCGCGACGACGTGCTGAAGAAGGCGCTGAATATGGAAGCCGCCTCGGCAGCGGAGGTATTTGCTGAAATCCGCTCGAGAAAAGACAATTTCTAGGTCGGGGAAGGGCCGGCCGACTTTGCCAGCTTTCGCCGCGCAAGCAATGATGAGGCGGCGAGGCCTGCGCCTGACGTGATCAGTAGACATGCCAGCCCGATCCGCCAGGTGAGTTCTGCCTGGCCGAAAGCGATCAGCAGAAGCGTCGATAGAAGGGGAGCCGCATAGGCTGCCGCCCCGAGCACGGCAACATCGCCGCGTTTCATCCCCTCATCCCAGAAGAAAAAGGCGATCCCCACGGGCCCAAGGCCGAGGCATAGGACGGCCATCCATTCCACGCTGTTCTCGGGCAGAACCGTCGCCTCGACCATCGCGTGCATGACGAAGCTCAGAGCGCTGGTACCGAGGCAGTACCACGTTACGGCCAAGGTCGGCACCTCGTGAAACCGGCGTGCAGCGAGCGAATACATCGTCCAGAAGAATGCTGCGCCAAGCGCAAGCGCATATCCCGGCAGGTACTCCGCCTCGAAGCGGAACGCGCCGTCCTTCATCACGATGAGGACCGTGCCGATCAGACCGAGCAGCGCGCCCGTCCATTGCCGCCAACCCGGCGTGTTGCCCGCCACGAGCCCCGATCCCAGAACGATGAATAACGGCCACAGATAGTTGAGCAGATTGGCCTCGACCGGAGGCGCCAGCCTGAGACTGGCAAAATAAAGTGCGTGGAAGAAGAACAGGCCCGCAGTACCGAAACCGATAACGAAGGGTGGCAACCGCAAGGTTTGCCAAAAGATCGCTCGCCCTTTCGCCGTCGCAAGGCCGAAGGAGAGCCCAACCATGGTCGCGACGGCGAAGGCCATCCCGTTCAGCAGAAGCGGTGGCACCTCGCCGGAAAGAGTCGTGAACAGAGCCAGCGAGGCCCAGAGCAGCACAGCCAGAAAACCGATGGCGGTCGAACGGATCATGCCGCGGCCTTAGGCGACAGCCAGCGACCGGACAAGCGATAAAGTTCAGGGGCGGCCGTATATTTCGGATGCCCGAATGCGCAGCGTCGCATCCTTGTGCGGAATGACCGCCGATACGGGCACCCAATATAGCCCCACGGGATTGGCCCAGACGATCTCAATGGTCTGGCGCGCCAGATGTCTGCGCGACGAACTGTTGGTGCTGTAACCCGCAATGGGTGTGAAACGCGCCTTGCATTCGATGCCGCGCTCGGGTGCGCCCTTGATGGCAACCGGGACCGGCTTCGGCGCACTCAGTGCCAGGGTCAGGCGCATTTCGCCATCGAAGAGGTCCAGCGTTCGGTCGCAGACGGCGCGGGCCGTATCGGCCTCGATGACGAGCCCGGTGAACATATCGACAAAACCGGCGCGCGCAGCGCCATCGAGCGGAACCCAGGCATCTCCATCTTTCCGCTTATTCTCCGGCTTGGTCTTCAGTTCGGTCAGCGTGTCGCCTGACCATTTCGCCGTCCCGCGCCAGGGATCCTTGCCCTCATATTTCATGGCGAAGTCATCGGGCTTCCAGCCCTCCGGCGTCACGCGGCCATCGACCGACAGCTTGCCCCGGATAGCGCCGAATATGCGGCCGACACCCGCCGGCCGAAGTTTGCCGTCGACCGTGTAGCGCTGGTCATTGCCCTTCCAGTCGATCTCGATCTTCATCGCGGGCAGGCCGAAAACCGAAAACACATAGTCGGCACCGAGACTGACGGCGCCGGCCGGTTGGGCCATCAGGGGCGCCACCGAAAGAATGAGCGTGAAAAGCCGCCCTTTTGCGCTTATAGCCATCCAATATTCCGATCCTGTTCGTGGACCGTCCCTCTTGGCCCACTAACAACGGCCAAATACGGCGCCATGACGGCGGAGCCCAGCCTCGCATATCTCGGCGTTCCCGACTTGACGGCGCGATCCGTTACCACTATGGAACATCAACTTTTCCGGCCGACCTGCCGAACAGAGCCGCGCACGCGCGGCTTTTTTCGCGTCTCGGCTAAGCGGCTCGAAGGCGCTGACCGCCCGGCCACGCATCAAGAACGAAGGAACACTGACAATGTCCCGCATCTGCGAATTGACCGGCAAGGGCGTATTGGTTGGCAACAACGTCTCCCATGCCAACAACAAGACCAAGCGTCGCTTCCTGCCGAACCTCGTCAACGTCTCTCTGATGTCCGACGCGACCGGCCAGAGCTACCGCCTGCGTGTTTCGGCCGCGGCGCTCCGCACCGTCGAACATCGCGGTGGCCTCGACAACTTCCTGATGAAGTCCCGCAACGAAATCCTTTCGCAGCGGGCCCGCCTGATCAAGCGTCAGGTTCAGAAGGCCCTCGACAAGGAAAACCTGCCGGCCGCGTAAGCGCCAACGGTTTTCGGAAGACTTTTGAAGCGGGCCGGCAACGGCCCGTTTTTTTTATTGGGATGATTGCTATGGCGCATGACCGACTGACCTTTCTGGCCATTTCAGGCAGTGCGCGCCGTGCATCGACCAATACTGCTATGCTCCGGACTATTCAGCAAATGTCGCCAGCGGAAGTCGTGATCGACCTCCTGTCCCCGGTCAATTCACTGCCGGTCTTCTCACCGGATCTGGAAGGAGAGAACACGCCGCCCGAAATTGAGAGGCTTTTGGCAGCCATCGAAACTGCGGACGGTCTGATTTTTGCCAGCCCGGAATATGTTCGTGCCATTCCCGGCGGCCTGAAGAACCTGATCGACTGGCTCGTCTCACGCGATGCGATCATCAACAAACCGATTGCGATCGCCCACGCGTCTCATCGGGGGGAGGATATGCTGGCTTCGCTGCGGACCGTGCTCTCGACCATTTCGGCAGCGTTCACGAGTGATGTCTTCGTCAGTTTCGCGCTGATGGCGAAATCGCCAGCGGAAATCGACGATATCCTTCGGCAACCTGAAAACAGTGCTGCGATCACAGGCTTTCTGTCCGATTTCGCCGATCACTGCGCGTCGAATTCAAATTCCAGATAAAGAGTACGCTGGAGAAGGCTCTTATTGTCGTCGGAAATGATCCCGATCCGAGTCGCTCCATCCTCGGTACGAAAGACGTCAATGCCTTCCATATTGTCGATCTGGTAACGCATATCGGTGGTCAGGATCACCTCGCCATCAACGACGGCACCAGGTTTGATCTCGTTCAGATCGATGACCCTCAACTGCATGCCCACCCCGCGCGCCAGCGAGAATGATCGCTCGAGAAGCAGAAGCCGGCCGCCCGGCAAGATCGCGCCATCGGTCGGCGAGAAACGGTCGCTTGGTTTGACCGCGAAAAGCCCTTTGCGCGGCCCTTCGAGGACTGCGGCCAGAATATTACCGTCCCTATCGATGCTGGTTTCGGCAATCGCAATTCTTGCGCCCTCAAAAGGGCTGTCATCCGGCGTCCGCACCAGTGTTTCGATGCCGCCATTGCCCCGCAATTCATGCTCGGGGATGAGAATGGGAACCCGGCCCACCGGCGTTGCGCTCTGACCATCGAGCTGAAATTCGATGATCCGGTCAATCCGCTCGAATGAAACAGAGGCCCGATCGCCATCGACGGAAAGGCCCTCCGCATCGGAAAGGTATTTTGCCCGTTGGGCACGTCCGGTTTCATCGGTCATTTCGGTAATGGCGGCGTCCGCGACCCCGGTGGGGCGCCCCTCCCCGTCCCGTTCGAGCCGGCCGAAAAAGAAAAAGCCCGTATCGGAGACGGCGACGAACCGGCCGCCGTCATCGTCGCGAAAACGAAATCCCGAAAAGGCACCGAGATGGCGGTGGCCGCCAATAAGATTGAGTCCGCCGATAAAACGCAACGGACCGAAATGCGTCTCGTCCGAACCGATATGAAACGCGTCGATCCGCTCCAGACTGACCTCGAACGGTTCGCTCGCCGGCGACGGACTGACGGACAAGGTCGCGAACAACACGCCGCCGATCATTGCAGCAAAACCGATGTGACGCATTGTCAGCGGCGCCCGGCGCTCTGTCTCGGCATTGGCTGCGCCAACTCGTCCTCGAAAAGCGCGGCGAGCTGTTCCGTCATGGCTCCCGCCAGCTCCTCCACATCGACGATGGTCACCGCACGGCGATAATATCGCGTCACATCATGACCGATGCCGATGGCAAGAAGTTCGACCGGAGAGCGGGTCTCGACCCGTTCGATCACCGCCCGCAGATGCTTTTCCAGATAGTTGCCCGAATTGACCGAGAGGGTCGAGTCGTCGACCGGAGCACCGTCGGATATCATCATCATGATCTTCCGCTGCTCATGCCGCTGCAGCAAACGCTGATGCGCCCATATCAACGCTTCGCCGTCGATATTCTCCTTTAGAAGTCCCTCGCGCATCATCAGGCCGAGATTCGTCTTGGCGCGCCTCCAGGGCATGTCCGCACTCTTGTAGATGATATGCCGCAGATCGTTGAGCCTGCCGGGCGATGGCGGCTTGCCGGATTTCAACCACTCTTCTCGGCTGCTGCCGCCCTTCCAGGCCCGTGTGGTAAATCCAAGCACCTCGACCGAAACACCACAGCGCTCGAGCGTGCGCGCCAGAATATCGGCACAGGTGGCCGCGACGGTGATGGGCCGGCCCCGCATGGAGCCGGAATTGTCGATCAGCAGCGTCACGACGGTATCGCGGAAATTGGTATCGCGCTCCTGCTTGAAGGAGAGCGGCTGCATCGGATCCATGATGATCCGCGACAGTCTGGCCGGGTCGAGATAGCCCTCTTCCAGATCAAAATCCCATGACCGGTTCTGCTGTGCCATCAAGCGGCGTTGCAATCGGTTTGCCAGGCGGCTGACGACGCGCTGCATATTGCCGATCTGCTTGTCCAGGAAAGCGCGCAGACGCTCCAGTTCTTCCTGATCGCAGAGCTCGTCGGCCGCGACTTCCTCATCGAAAGCCGTCGTGAAGGCCTTGTAGTCGAATTCCGAGGCGATGTCGGAGAACACATCGTTCTCGCGCCGGGTCTCGCCGGGCGTATCGGCCTCGTCTTCGCCTTCCTCGTCCTCGTCGAACTCGGCGTCCGAAGCCTCGGCCATTTCAGTCTGTTCGCTATCCTGCGGATCGCCTTCCTCCTCGGAGGCGTCAGCCTCCGCATCCTGCTCGCCTTCGGATTGCTCGCCGCCTTCATCCTCGCTGTCCTGCGGTTCGGGCTCGCTTTCCTCGTCCTCGGACTGATCGCTCTCATCATCCATTTCGTCAGAGAGCTCTTCAGCCATCTCCATCGAGACGAGAAGTTCGCGGATCGACCGCGCGAAATCATCCTGGCTTTCGATCGAATCGAGAAGGGTATCCAGCCGCCCCTCGGACTTCTCCTCCACCCAGTCACGCCATAGGGAAACGGCACTCTCAGCCGCCTGCGGCAGGGGCCGGCCGGTCAGCCGCTCGCGAACCATCAGTGCGACGGCCTCTTCCACGGGAACGTCGTCGCGGCTGGAGGCTGCGGAGAAATTGGATTTCTGGCAACGGTCCTCGACCATCGCGCCGATATTGTCGGCCACGCCGGGCATACGGTTGGCGCCGATCGAATCGCACCGCGCCGCCTCGACCGCATCATAGACGGCACGGGCCTGCCGGCCCTCCGGTGCAAGGCGTACATGCAGCCGTTCGTCGTGGCAGGCCTTGCGCAGCGCCATGGAGTCGCCGACGCCACGGGTGATCGACAGATCGATACCACTCGCCTTCTTCGGAAGATCTGGAAGGCGGGCGCGGTTGCCGACCAGCGCGGGCTTGTCGCGCGAAAAGGAAACCTCCAATTCGCGCTCGCCGCTCATCGCACGTACGGTGGCCGATACGGAACGCTTGAACCCGTCCTGCGCTTCCGTCACAGATTTCGCCGCCTTGCGCGAATTATGCCCTGAACTGCTCATGGACTGCAGATAAGGCGTGAACCTAAACCGGGGCAAGAGCCAATTCACCTGACAAGAACCGATTGTTCATTCAGACGAAACGATCTGTCGAAATTTGTTCAATTGAACGATCGCAGCTGATGCGCAAATGATGTGGAAATTCACTCAGGAGACCCATCATGTCCCAGACCAAACCCCGCATCGCGATCATCATCGGATCGACACGCCCGACCCGTTTTGCCGACAAGCCCGCCGCATGGATGCTCGAAAAAGCAAAAGCACACGGCGCATTCGACGTCGAGCTGGTTGACCTCCGCGAGATGGACCTGCCCTTTTTCGATGAAAAAGCATCCAATCTCTGGATGGCCAGCGACAATCCGAAAGCCCTTCAATGGCAGGAGAAGATCGCAGAATTCGACGGCTACATCTTCGTTGTCGCCGAGTACAACCACTCCATCACCGGCTCGCTGAAGAACGCGCTCGATCAGGCCTATGTCGAATGGAACAGGAAGCCGATGGCCTATATCGGCTATGGCGGCGTCGGAGCGGCGCGTGCGATCGAACATCTGCGCGGCATCGGCATCGAGCTGCAGATGGTCCCGCTCCGCAACGCCGTTCACATCGCCGCCGGCAGCTTCATGGCCGTCCATCCACTCGGCGAAAATGGACCGATGGAGACCATCGAAAATGCCATTGCACCCGCGGCGCAGGCCATGCTCGACGAACTCGAATGGTGGGCCAAGGCTACCATGGCCGCGCGAAATGGGCAGACCGAAACGTCCTGACGCCGTCGCGCGTCCGGGGAAATGAATCGCCGCCGACTTCAACTTTTCCGTAATGGAACATTGCAATATCTCGACCATTGGTTGCGCGAAGGATTTTGAAATCGAGGAGATTTTCAATATGCGTATTCGTGCAATGACCGCTTCTGCCGCCGCCGTTCTTTTGGCAACAACTGGCGTCGCCATGGCGGAAAAAGGCGGCAAGACGCCTTACGAAGCCATCAGCAAAAACGCTGACAAGAACGGCGCCTTCGAGAACAAGAGCGGCTATGTCACCAATGGCAAGGTCAACTTTTCGGAAGCCGGTGCCAAGCGTTCGGTGAACGGAAAGGCTGGCGACCGCGCCAATGAGAACAGCGCGATCGCTACAGACGATGATCGTGACGGCACGCGGGTCGAGCCGCGTGGCCTTTACAAAAAGAACGACTGATCGACCCGCACGTTCAACAAAAAGCCCCGCGTTCCAGAGTGGAGCGCGGGGCTTCGATCACTTCATATTGAAATGGCGTTGAAGAATGAGAACCAACTGTTCTGCCGACTCCTGATCGAGCTGAATAGATTGGCTCACTTTGCCTGGGATTTCCCTGCTATCGCGGCCCATCGTGTTGAGCTGGAAGAGCTTTCGGCCGTCTTTTTCGTGTAGATAGTAGATCGCTTCTATAGGATCATGAAGCGAGATCCGTTCCATCTCTCCACGGACGAATTTGCTAATCCTTGCCATATCTCACCCCAGCACAACATTTGCCGCGCTTTCCGGCAGTTCCTCGCCGAAAGCACGCTGATAGAACTCCGAAACGATCGTCCGCTCCATCTCGTCGCATTTGTTGAGGAAGGTTAGCCGGAAGCTCATGCCGACATCCTTGAAGATGTCAGCATTCTCGGCCCAGGTGATCACCGTACGCGGGCTCATCACCGTCGAAAGATCGCCATTCATGAACGCGGCCCGCGTCATGTCCGCAACGCGCACCATCTTGTTGACGGTCTCGCGGCCCTGCTCGTTCTGATAATGCCGCGCCTTGGCCTGTACGATCTCCACCTCCTTGTCATGGGGCAGATAGTTCAGGGTCGTCACGATCGACCAGCGGTCCATCTGCGCCTGGTTGATCTGCTGCGTGCCATGATAAAGGCCGGTCGTATCGCCGAGGCCGACCGTGTTCGCGGTAGCGAACAGGCGGAAGGCGGGATGGGGCCGAATGACGCGGCTCTGATCGAGAAGAGTGAGGCGTCCAGAGCTTTCCAGAACGCGCTGGATTACGAACATCACATCCGGTCGGCCCGCATCATATTCGTCAAAGACGAGCGCCACATTGTTCTGGTACGCCCAGGGCAGAATGCCGTCCTTGAATTCGGTGATCTGCTGGCCGTCCTGCAGGACGATGGCATCTTTGCCGACCAAGTCGATACGGCTGACATGGCTGTCGAGGTTGACGCGCACAGCGGGCCATTTCAGCCGCGCCGCAACCTGCTCGATATGGGTCGATTTGCCGGTGCCGTGAAAGCCGGAAACCAGTACCCGGCGGTTATAGGCAAAGCCGGCCAGGATCGCGAGAGTCGTCTGCCGATCGAACAGATAGTCCGTATCGAGCTCCGGCACATGGGAGTCGGCTTGGCTATAGGCCGGAACGATCATATCGGAGTCGATACCGAAGGTCTCCCGAACCGAAACGGATGTATCGGGCAGGCCGGGCTGTTCGTTTGTCTGGGTATCCATCAGGTCTCGTCGCGGCGGATTGCGCACTGGCTCTTTGGCCGCACGGCCCGCCTTGTCCTTCTTGCAGATGCAGATTGAAAGGGTCGTCTTGGGGCTTTGGTTTCCCTAGCAGAAACCGGAACGCTTGAGCAATCGATAGGCGTCCAGGACTTCGCGAAACCGCTCTTCGCTGCCCCTGTCCCCATGATTGGCATCGGGATGGTACTGCTTGACCAACAGCTTGTAGCGCACCCTAATTTCTTCGGGCGTTGCGCGCCGCTCAAGCCCCAGCGTGCGGATCGCCTTCTTTTCCAAGGGCCGAAGCGCCCGCTCCTGAACCACCGGCCCGTTGGAATTGCTCCCAGGCTGCCGGCGTCCCGTATACGAATAATAGCCCGCACGGCCGCTTCGCATCGAGCTGATTTCCGGCGCGGCAGCGGTTTCACTGCCAAGCGAACCGATCTTCCAGGTCGGCCGGTGGCCGGTCGCCGCCTCTTTCTGATAGCGGGCGATCTCGCCGTCCGAGAGGCCGGAAAAATAGTTGTAGCCTTTGTTGTAGCGCCTGACATGCTCCATGCAGAAGCGAAAATACTCGCCTTCCGCACTGCGACCGACAGGTGCGCGAAACTCACCAGGCTCGTGGCACCCGTCCCACTGGCAGATTGCCTCCGTCTCCGCTTTCGGCTGCGCTTTTTTCTGCGACTTGATGCGGATGGAATCGAAAAGATTTGAACGCGACTTCATGGGGCAGATTCTGGGGTGCTTCGGCTGCGATAACAAGAATTGACAAGCGAACATTATTTGTCCGAAAGGTGCGAAACATATGTCCACCTCTCAAAACGGGAACAAATCATGGCCTCTGCCGGACCGATCGAAACCGCGATGCGTGACAAGCTGGTGCGACGGTTCTCGCCCGAGCGGCTTGAAATCGTGAATGAAAGCCATCTCCATGCCGGCCATCATAATCACGATTCCGACCATCACGACACGTTCGACGGCACGGGCGAAACGCATTTCCGCGTCCGGATTGTCGCGGCGGAATTCGATGGCATGAGTCGGGTGAACCGCCATCGCGCCGTCAACGAAACGCTGGCAGACGAGTTGACCCCCGAAAAAGTTCACGCGCTCGCCATCGAGCCGGCTGCACCCGGTGAACCGACGCGCTGGTAGGCGAAATCCCTCGGCTTAGCTGGCCAGCTCTTCGCCCGGCCCCACGATCGGACGAATTCGCAGGCTGACAATGCGGTTCTTCTCTCGCCGAAGAACGACGAAACGCTTGCCGTGAAAAGTGAAAGCCTGCCGTTCGTCGGGAATGGACTGCGTCTCGTGGATGACAAGACCGGCAACGGTCGTCGCCCAGTCATCGGGCAGTTCCCAGTCGAGCGCACGGTTGAGATCGCGGATCGGCACCGAGCCATCGACCACCACCGAGCCATCGGCTTCGATGGCCAGCCCTTTCATCTCGACATCATGCTCGTCGGCGATATCACCGACGATCTCCTCGATGATGTCCTCCAGCGTGATCAGACCTTCCAGTTCGCCATATTCATCGACCACGATGGCAAAATGGCTCTGACGCCGCAAAAATGCGTTGAGCTGATCCTGAAGGGTGGTCGTATCGGGGACGAACCAGGCCGGCGCGGCGATCGCCCTGATGTCGATCCGCGAAGGATCATTATTGACATCATGCAGGGCGCGCAGCAGATCCTTGGCGTGGATCACGCCGACGATATTGTCCGGCGTGCCCTCCCATAGCGGCATACGCGTATAGGGCGAGTGGAGGATCTGCCGCACGGCATCCTCCGACGACTCGTCGGTATTCAGCGTCTGCATGCTGGTTCGGTGAATCATCACGTCCGACACTTCCAGCTCGGCCAGATCCAGCAATCCGCCCAGCCGGTCGCGATCGGCCTTCACGAAGGCGCCTTCGCGGTGGAGCACCTCCATCGTGCCACGCAATTCTTCATGTCCGGTCAGCATGGACTGGCCCTCGCCCAGTTTGATGCCGAACAGGCGCAAAACCTGCCGGACGAGGGCATTTACAAGCGATGAGACCGGGCCCAGCACGGTCACATAGATCGCCATCAGCCGACTGACGGCCAGCGAGAAGGTATCGGGCGAAGAGATGGCCCAGCTTTTCGGCAGCACTTCGGCAAAGATGACCAGCAGAACGGTCATGACCAGCGTGGCCCAGACCACGCCGGCCTCCCCGAACAGACGCAGGAACATCGATGTGGCGAGCGACGATGCAAGGATGTTGACCAGATTATTGCCGATCAGCAGCGCCCCGATCAGGCGGTCCCGTCTTTCGATGAGCCGCGTCACGATACCGGCGCGCGGATCGCCGCCCTGCTCCAGACTGTGCATGCGCGCACGGCTGGCTGCGGTCAGCGCCGTTTCCGAACCGGAAAAAACGGCGGATAGAACGATCAGTCCGACGATAACGCCGATAACAACCCACATTGGCTTATGTTATGCCGCAAGGCACTCCCGCAGAAACCCAAGAACTTCAGAGGCCGGCACGTCCTTTGCGATAAAGGAACGACCGATCCCTTCGGTGAGGATGAAGGTCAGCGCTCCGCGGCTCACCTTCTTGTCCTGTGCAATATAGTCCAGCAAAACTTCGGCAGGAGGGAGCCCTCCGGGAACCTCCGCGAGACGTGTGGGGAGCCCGACGGTCCTGAGGTGGGCTTCGGCCCGCTCCGCATCGTTGACGGAGCATCGATTGAGACGCACCGAAAAATAGTGTGCCAGAGCGACCCCGATCGCTACGCCCTCACCGTGGACCAGCCGGGAGCTGTCATAGCCTGTCGCGCCTTCGAGTGCATGGCCGAATGTATGGCCAAGATTGAGAAGCGCCCGATCACCCTCTTCCTGCTCGTCGCGACCGACAACGTCGGCCTTGCATCGACATGAAATGGCAATGGCCTCGCCGCGCTCGGGGCCGCCCTCGAAAATACTCCGCCAGTTCTTCTCCAGCCAGAAAAAGAAATCGGGCCGGTCGATCAGACCATATTTGGCGACCTCGGCATAACCGGCACGGAACTCACGATCTGAAAGCGTATCCAGCACCGCCGTGTCCGAAAGCACCAGTTCCGGTTGATGGAAAACGCCGATCAGGTTTTTGCCGTGCCGGGAATTGATGCCGGTCTTGCCGCCGACGGAACTGTCTACCTGCGCAAGCAGCGTTGTCGGGATCTGAATGAACCTCATGCCCCGCCGGACGATACCCGCCACGAAACCGGACAGATCTCCGATCACCCCGCCGCCAAGAGCAATGACCGCATCGCCACGCTCCATGCGGGTTCCGAGTACGAAATCGACCGCCTCGAGCAGGTATTCGGCGCTCTTGGTTTTTTCGCCGGCGGGCAGACGCTTAATTTCGAACGCAATACCGGATTGCTCAAGACTGGCGGTGAGCGTCTCCAGATGGAGTGAGGCAACCGTCTCGTCGGTGAGGATCGCGCAACGCGCGCCCGGTAAACGCTCTGCGATGCGTGGGCCTGCATCCTGGAGGAGACCGGACCCGATCAGGATCTCGTACGATTTAGCGCCCAGAGAGACCTCAACCCGTCTCAACCCATCCTCGGCCACGATCATGCGTTCTGTTTCTCCGCTGCAACGAAATGGTCGGCCATCGCCTCGATCATCTTGCCGGCCATGGCGTCTCGTGAAAGCTCCTCGCTCTTCACGCGAAGATCGGCCTTGCCGTAAACGGGGTAACGCTGCTCCATCAAACGCGCCAGCGTTCCCTTCGGATCGCGATTTTGCAGAAGCGGACGGCCCGGTTTGCGGCTCACACGCGAAAAGAGAAGATCGAGATCTGCGTCGATCCAGAGCGAGAACCCATGCGCCGCGATTGCCTCGCGGGTTTCTGCGCTCATGAACGCACCGCCGCCCAGTGAAATCACTCTTTGGCGTTCGCCCAGCAAGCGGGCGATGACACGTCGCTCCAGATCCCTGAATTCGCCCTCGCCATAGTTCTCGAACAGTTCGGGGATCGTCATCGTGCTGGCCGCTTCGATCTCGTCGTCGCTGTCGATAAACGGAAGGCCGAGCCGGCTTGCGATGACCCTGCCCATCGCGGTCTTGCCGGCGCCCATCAATCCCACCAATACGACATGGCGCCCATCAAGCCCTTGCAGGATGAGCTGGCGCGTGGATTCCGCCTGCGCCGCAGGCGACATCTCGTCGGATTGGTGTTCCATCGTCATGTCTGCCTTGCACATGAAAAGCTGCAGGGCGTCAAGCGCTCCGGCTTGCACAGCCGGCAGCGGACGCGCATAAGGGGCCGATCCTTCGGTATGACACGGAAAGATGGGGTCATGCCCACCCTCACCCGCTTCATTACAATCATCCTGATCGTTGCGGCCGCGATCTATGCGGGGGCCTTCGCTCTGGCGAACTTCGTTCGGCCGACCCAGGTGGAGAAGCGGATCGAACTGCCGATTCAGGACCTTATGGAGCGCGCTGAACAGCGCCAACTGGCCAATCGTCCCCGCACACCCCTGCCGGAGAGGAACGCGGAGCCAGACGCCGCCGAACAAGACGAGACACAATGAGGTCCGACGGCTATCTGATCGAAAGCTTTCTGGAGATGCTGTCGGCGGAACGGGGGGCCGCAGCCAACACACTCGCCGCTTACGAACGCGATTTGCGCGATGTGTCCGAACAGTGTGACGGACCTCTCGCCAATGCTGATGAAGAGGCTCTGCGGCGCTATATCGGCCGCCTTCCCTCGCGAGGATATGCCGCCTCCTCTCAGGCGCGACGCCTTGCGGCGCTGCGACAATTCTTTCAGTTTCTTTATGCCGAAGGGCTGCGGCAGGACGATCCGTCCGCAACACTCGAAAATCCACGAAAACCGGCCCCTCTCCCCAAGGTGTTGAGTGAAGAGAATGTCACCCGGCTGCTTGATCTCGCCGAAGACGAAGCAGCGATGGCAGGCGAAAAACTCGCCCCCATTCGCATGGCGGCACTGCTGGAAGTCCTTTACGCGACCGGCCTGCGCGTATCCGAATTGGTCTCGCTGCCTGTTTCGGTGGCGCGCCGCGATGCCCGCTATTTCGTCGTGACCGGAAAGGGAGATAAGGAACGGCTCGTTCCCCTCTCCCCGCCAGCCCGTGCGGCCATGGACCGTTGGCTGAAACGGCGCGACCGGGCACCGGTCTATGCGCAGAGCCCCTATCTCTTCCCCTCCCGCGAAGCTGCCGCCGGCTATCTTCCGCGCCAGGTCTTCGCTCGCGATCTGAAGGCGCTGGCGGCGCGTGCCGGACTCGACCCGAAGGCGGTCTCACCCCATATCCTGCGCCATGCTTTTGCCTCTCATCTTTTGCAAAATGGGGCCGATTTGCGATCCGTTCAGCAATTGCTCGGCCATGCGGATATTTCCACAACGCAGATTTATACCCATGTTCTGGAAGAAAGGCTGGTCGAACTGGTGCAGGAGCATCACCCGCTTGCGAGGCCAAAGCCAAGCCGGTAAGGAATTGCGGATTTTCCGTGATCGGCAGTTTCCGCCGGTAACGACATTTATCGAGCGGCAGTGATCGTGAGACACGGTCTGTCGCGTGATCCGAAGGACGCGCATGTACAATTATCTCGATTTCGAGAAACCGGTCGCCGAACTCGAAACCCGGATCATGGAACTCAAAACGACGATGGAGGAGAGCAACTCCGTCGACGTCAAGGAAGAGATCGCCGGGCTGGAGAGCCGTGCCCGCGACGCATTGCGTGATCTCTACAAGTCGCTGACCCCATGGCAGAAGGCGCAGGTTGCCCGCCATCCGGACCGTCCCCACTGCGTCGACTTCGTCAAGAAACTGATCGACGATTTCACGCCGCTTTCCGGCGACCGGAAGTTCGCCGAGGACGAAGCCGTCATTTCCGGCTTCGGACGGTTCCGCGGCCAGAGTGTCTGTGTGCTTGGACAGGAAAAGGGCAACGATACCGAAAGCCGCCTGAAGCGGAATTTCGGCATGGCGCGGCCGGAAGGCTATCGCAAGGCGGTCCGCCTGATGGAACTGGCCGAACGGTTCGAGATTCCGGTGATCACCTTCGTTGATACGACCGGTGCCTATCCGGGCCGCGGCGCGGAAGAACGCGGACAGGCCGAAGCCATCGCCCGTTCCACCCAAGCCTGTCTCAACCTGCCGACACCGCTCGTCTCCGTCGTGATCGGAGAAGGCGGCTCGGGCGGCGCGATCGCGCTGGCGACAGCCAATCGTGTCTATATGCTAGAACACGCCATCTATTCCGTCATCTCGCCGGAAGGCGCGGCCTCGATCCTCTGGCATGACAGTGCACGCGCCAAGGATGCGGCTACTGGCATGAAGATCACGGCGCAGGACCTCGTTGAACTGAAAGTCATCGACGGCATCGTTCCTGAGCCGGTGGGCGGGGCCCACCGCAATCCAGATCAGACGATCGCCCGGGCCGGTGACCAGATCGATGCCGCCTTGCGGGATCTTTCGGGTAAAGGACGCGATCTGCGGCAGGAGCGGCGCGAGAAGTTCCTTGCCATAGGTCGGAACATCTGAGGCGCGCTCCCACCCCAAGGGAAGGTCACAAAAACGCCGAACCTTTCGGGCAGGGATGGCGACGCTTCGGAAGGCATTCGTTAAATCCGGTCTTAACCCTGCCGCAAGGCAGCGATGATAACCTTTCCTTCAGAAGCTGCGGCAATGCCGCATTTTGGGGATTATGGGGTATCGCACCAATGCTTTCGAAAGCCGTGTTTCGCGCGTTCGCCATTCTGCTTTTGGTTGCCGCGTCCCTTGGACTGACCGCCTGCACCGACACGCTCGACAAGGTTGCGAAGGCGGAAAAACCGCTTCCGCCCAAACTCGTCCGCAAGATAAAGGCGATGGGTATGAGCGAGACCTCGCCCATCCTCGTTCGGCTCTACAAGGAAGAGAGTACGCTGGAGATCTGGAAGCAGAAGACCAACGGCCGCTTCGCCTTCGTCAAAAGCTACCCGATCTGCAAATATTCCGGCAAGCTCGGCCCGAAATTTGTCGAAGGCGACCGCCAGGCCCCCGAGGGCTTCTATACGGTCCGCCCGCACCAGATGAACCCGAACAGCCAATATTATCTTGCTTTCAATATCGGCTATCCTAACGAGTTCGACCGCGCTCACGGCCGCACGGGCCAGCACCTTATGGTGCATGGCGACTGCTCCTCGTCGGGCTGCTACGCCATGACCGATGAATATGTCGGCGAAATCTATGCCTTTGCACGCGATGCCTTCCGTGGCGGTCAGCGCGAATTTCAGATTCAGGCTTTCCCCTTCAAGATGACCGAAGCCAACATGGCGCGCTATGCCGGCGACCCGAATCTGGATTTCTGGCGCCAGTTGAAGGAGGGTTCGGACTTCTTCGAACTGACCGGCCAGCCGCCTGCCATAGGGGTCTGTGACGGTCGTTACGTCTTTGGTCGCCAGCGCGACGGTATTTCTTCGCAAGGTGGAGGCTGCCCCACGATGGATCAGCCCGCGACCCTCTCGCTCGCTTTTGCCAAGCAGACGGTCGACAATATGGGCGCCTTCACCAAGGCGCTCGATCATGCCGCAAGCGGAAAGACCGCGCCGCCGAAACCTTCGGTCAACGGCATCGAGGAAGCTCGCCTCGTCTCCGAATGGATGAAGAAGCGTGTTCGCGGCGAGAAGGTCTCGCGTCTGCCGCCCTCTCTGGACGATTCGAGTCGTGCACTGACCCCGGAAAAAGCCGCGGAAGAGAAGCGGCGGGCCGAGGCCGCCCGCTCCCGTGCGGCGGCCCTGATCGCTGCGGCGAAAGCCGGCGCATCGCAGCGCTCGACCGCCGATGCAGAGGCCGATCTATCCACCGCATCGGTTCCGGCAGCCGGCCGCGAGCCCATTGAGCAGCGGTTTGGTCACTGAAACCGCCGCACGCGTGACGCGCGAGACGGAGCTGGTCTACGATTTGCGTGGCCTGTCGTGTCCGATGCCGGTTCTGAAGACACGGCGGCGGCTGCGTGACGTGCCACGCGGCCATCGCCTGACCATACTGACGTCCGATCCACTGGCCGTCATCGACATCCCGGCTTTTTGCCGCGAAGACGGCCATGAGCTGATCGCAGCCGAACCAGTCGATAGCGGCCACCGATTTATTGTCGAACGCGGACGTGAAGCCTCAGAAGGATGAGAATCCGGGAACGGCCAACGGGTTGTCGGTCAAGGCGGCCGCGTCGGGCCGATCGGCCGCGATCTCTCCGGTAAAAGCGCCGAACAGGTTCTCGATTTCACCGGCCCGATGGCCCTGTGTGATAACGACGAGCGCCGTTTGCGGGCCGATCCCCGCAGGCCATTTGGCAAGATATTCGCCAGAATGAACCATGCCCTGAACGGCCTGAACGATGAGAGGCCGGTCTTCATTGGTCAGGTGCGCCAATCCCTTCACGCGAAGCAGGCGGTCTCCCAGTGTGCCGACGAGCACCTCCAGAAAGCCTTGCAGGGCCATGGGTGCCAGCGGCCTCTCCGTCTGAAGCACCGTCGTGGCATAGGTGTCTCGATGACGATGAAGCGAATGACAGTTCACATGGTGATGATGATCGTGGCCTGCTTCACCCGAGACCGATGCCACCACATCCAGGCGAAGATGCTCCGAATGATGCGCGACGGCCATGACACTCGACAGGACATCCGCGTCGGCAGACTGACGAGCGGCCTGCGGAGCGAGGTGCTTCAGCACGGCCTCCAGATCGTTGCCAATCATGCCGCCGGCCAGTTCACTTTTCGAGAGCAGAAGGCAGTCGGCAACGGCAACCTGCCGCCGCGCTTCCTCAAATTCGGCGAGAGTCCGTTCGCCATGCGCCAGGTCGACGACCGTCAGCACAGCCTCCAGCCGCCCCAGCGACGAAAGGCCTATTTCACCGAGGATAGGCAAAGGGTCAGCCATGCCGGATGTCTCGACTACCACGCGCGTGAGCGGTCGGCCCCGCACCTTTGCAGCCTCGATCAGATCAGCCAGCGTCTGCTCCAGAGCGCCGCCACCCGCACAGCACAGGCAGCCACCCGCCATTTCGAGAACGGCGCCGCCGGCTGCCGTCTCGACAAGCGATCCATCCAGAGAAACATCGCCGAATTCATTGACGATCACACCTGATCCACTGAACGCCGGGTCGGCCAGAAGCCGATTGAGAAACGTGGTTTTGCCTGCGCCGAGAAAACCCGTCAGGAGAATAACCGGCAGCTTTTCGGGGGCCTCTTCCTTCACTGCACCGCGTCCGGTCGGCTTTGCGGCAGCGGCATCCCCGCAGGCGGTGTCGGGAGCGCAGGGTCCTCGTCACCTTCGGTTTCGGCCGCTTCATCGGCTTCCGGCCCATCATTCATCGCCGCACTCGCCGCAGACGTTTCAGGCGAAGAGAGAGCGGTGTCCTCCGGATCGTCCGCGGTGTTTTCGCTATCGTCTTTCTCGCTTGCGGCCGTTTCCAGCGCCAGGTCACGAAGAGCGGTAGGGCGCGGCTGCGCAACGGGTATATCGACCAGCCCCGTATTTCGCGCGGGCGGTCCATCGGCTCCGCCGAGTGAGACGGCAACAGTCACCGGATCGCGCCGCATCGGCTCGATATTGGAAGATCGGTAGATGAACTTGCCGTCGACGTCGCGGCCGTCATAGCGATCAAGCTGCGCCCGGCCGGTACAGATATCGTTGCTAATATCGGCAACGTCCGTCCCGTCATCGCCGCCCCGCGGAAGGGTCTGAACCGTATCCTGGACGGTGGCCGGATCTGTCTGAAAACCCGCGGCCAGAAGATCGGCAGCCTTCTCGGCCCGGACCTGCTGATCGAGAGCGCCAAGCACCACGGCGACAATCGTCCGGCCTTCCCGCGTTGCCGATGCCACAAGGTTGAAGCCGGAGGCGCAGATATAGCCTGTTTTCATGCCGTCGGCTCCGGCCATCCGCCCGATCAGGATGTTGGTATTGCGAACCGGCGCGCCCCTGCCCGGCAGTTTCAGTGCCTCGATGGAGAAGATTCCGGCATATTGCGGAAATTCCCGCCGGACATGAGCCGCGAGCAGACCGAAGTCACGGGCCGTCGTGTACTGGCCTTTCTCCGGCAAGCCGTGCGGATTGACGAAGTGCGTATCGGTCATCCCGAGTTCGGCGGCGCGCTCATTCATCATCGCCATGAATTTGTCGCGGGTGCCACCGACCGCCTCACCGATCGCCATGGCGATGTCGTTGGCGCTTTTGACCAGCATGATCTTCAGCGCATTTTCAAGGGTCAGTTCCGTACCGACGGGATAGCCCATCTTGCTCGGTGGTTCCGCCGCAGCGCGCTTGGTGATCCGCACGGGAGAACGCATGGAAAGTTCGCCCGATCGCACGGCCTCGAAGGCCATATAGGCTGTCATGATCTTTGTGATGGACGCGGGATACCAGCGCTGAAAGGCCTCCTCATGGGCCAGCACCTTGCCGGTCTCCACATCGACGACGATGGAGGGGTTGGCATCGGCACTGGTGGCGGAAAGGCAAAGTAAGAGCAGACCGGCGATATAAGAACGTTGGCGCATCAGTAATCCTGAACGGCTTCGGGGGCGGAGAAATCCCGACATGACGCTTGTCGGAGAGTTGCGGCGTCAATACGACATGGGCAGCCTAACGGGCAAATATTGCCATTGCCCTTCGCCGGTCCAGTCCATCCGATACGCGCCCGCGATTGCAGGCTTGGAAAACCCCTGGCGATTCTGCTAAGCGGAATGCGCGTGGTCCCGTAGCTCAGCAGGATAGAGCATCAGATTCCTAATCTGAGGGTCACAGGTTCGAATCCTGTCGGGATCACCAATCGTTTCGAATACTTTATTTGTAATACGCCAACTTTCGTGCGGCACCATGCTGCAGTGACATCCGTTGAGATACGACGAGATGCAGCTATGCTCGGCTGCTCCACGCAACGTATAATTCCTGACACCCAACAAAGTTGGATGGCTTAGCAACAAACCCTTTTTATGAGCGTTATATGTTCATACATTGTCAGTACGTCGATGCCATGCTAAGGCCCGCCGACGAATGGCTACCGATGCCATGGAAGGATCACGCTATGACCGCTGCAAGAAAAAACGAAACGTTCACTGCTCGTATTGCGCCCGCCGATCTCGATCTGATCAAACGCGCTGCTGAAGCATGCGGTAAAAGCCTGTCCAATTTTGTGATTGAGGCCGCGATGTTCAGCGCTCAGAAATCCCTGATGGATCAAAGGTTCATGCATTTGGACGCAAAGCTTTTTGATTCTGTTCTAGAGACCGTTTCTCAGCCTCCGAAAGTGCATAAGGAGCTTGCCGCCCTCTTTAAGGAAGAAAGCCAATGGGCGACTTCCGAAACCTAGGTCTATTTGCTCCAGAGCCTTTAACCGAACAACACGACCATACGGGCTTCTCAAGCGGGAAGCCCGCAATGGACTCTTGGCTTCATGAACTGGCCTTTCATAATCAATCCGAAAATTTCAGTCGCACCTTTGTGATCCGCGACAAGAATATGAAGGTGCGAGGGTTCTACGCATTGTGCTCAGGCATGATCCTTCGAAAGGAAGCCCCTAAAAAAATTGCCCCTCATGGCTCTCCGACTGAGATCCCAATCGCTCTGCTCGCCAGATTCGCTATCGCAGAAGATCTACAGCGCCAAGGTGTTGGAAAGGCGCTGCTCTCAAACGCTCTAAGAACGGCAGCGTCAGCGTCCCAAGCAGTAGCGTTCCGCGCTATCGTGGTGGATGCTATCGACGACGAAGCGGCAGCTTTCTACAAACGGTTTGGATTTGTAGAGACAAAGGTTAGTCCGAGGAAGCTTTTGATTACGACCCAAAACGTTATCGCATCCCTCAATTCCGCGATTGGGAGCTAGGCACACTGCCATCTCGTCCTTCTCGCAGCATTCAACACGTGACCGATAAGACCAAGCGAAGGTGAAGGGCGTGGCCGCCCCCCACCTTTTCTCTTGCGCTTTACTGCGCGGCCTCGGTCGCCTCGCCGTCCGAAGGCGTTTCGCTCATGCCACTCTCCTCGGTCGGGGCGGCCTCGGCCCCTTCCTGCTCATCCGCGGCATCATTGGATTGCGCCTTCTGCTCCTCGGTATATTTGGCGATCAAGGCTTCCGCTTCATCGATGAGGGCCTGCCCGTCAATGCCCTTGGCTTCCATATCGGCCGCCCAGCGATCATAGACGGGCTGCGCTGCCTCGCGCCATTTCTGCGTTTCTTCCGGGCTGATCGTGATGATATTGTTGCCCATCTCGATAGCCTTCTCGCGCGCTGGTGCGTCGTAAGAGGCCTGGATCCGCCCCGCCATCGCCGAGAACTCCATGCCGGAATTATCGTCAATCGCCTTCTTCACATCGTCGGGCAGGCTTTCATACTTGGCCTTGTTCATCGCCAGCGTAAAGGTGACGGTATAGAACGCATTGCCCTCGGCAAACTCGGTGTGGTTCTTCACCAGCTCCGGGATTTTAAGCGCCGTCGTCACTTCCCATGGCACAACCGCGCCGTCGATCACGCCCTTGGACAAGGCCTCCGGAATGGCCGTGATCGGCATGCCGATCGGTGCCGCATTGAGTTCCTCCAGCAAAAAGCCGATCATCCGGCTTGGCGTGCGGAACTTCACATTGGCCATGTCGTCCATCGTCTCGATGGGTCTGTTGGAATGAAGAACGCCGGGGCCGTGAACCCACGCGCCGAGAACATGAAGGTTCTCGTAATCCGTATCCTTCATCTCTTTATCGAAGAGTTCCCAATAGGCACGGGACGTGGCTTCGGCATTCGTCATCATGAAGGGCAGTTCGAAGACCTCCGGACGCGGAAAGCGACCGGGCGTGAACCCGTTGACCGTCCATGCAATATCGACCGCGCCGTCGATGACCTGATCGATCAGTTCCGGCGGCTTGCCTCCCAATTGCATGGCCGGGAAATGCTCAATCTTGAGTTTGCCGCCAGCGGCCTCCTCAACCTTCTTGATCCATGGATCGATGACGAATTGCGGGACATTGGCCTGTGGCGGCAGGAACTGGTGCAGGCGCAGGGTGATGTCCTGAGCCCACGACGCGCTGCCGCTCGCAAGAACGGCACCGAGCCCTGCAGCGCCAGCCAGAAGCATGCGACGCGTATATTTCATGATTTTCTCCTCCTCTCCATGCCGACGGGGCATGGCTTGATGCATCATTCGACAAGAATGTTGCAGATGCAACTGTTCCCCGTCAAAATCGCGGAAATTGTGGTCAGCAGCGATAAAGGGACAAGCCAGCGAAGGGAGCGATGGCAACAAGGCAGGGAAGACGACAGAGGAGATCGACCAGCAATCCTGGCGAACAGGTTTGGCCCACCCGGCAAAAACCGGTTGCGAAAACCTGCTGGCTCTGCCGCCGGACGTTGGGTCCGCGCGTTCAATGGCACCATCCCGTTCCAAAAAGCCGCGGCGGCCGCGAGACCGTTCCGGTCCATCCCATCTGCCACGCCATGCTGCACAAGTCCTTTTCCAATACGGAACTGGAGCGTTTCGGAGATGATACCGAGGCGCTGCGGGCGCACCCCGCGCTTTCGGGTTTTCTCAGATGGCTTGCCGACAAGCCGCCTGGGTTCCATGCACCGACACGCCGCAGAAAGATCTAGAGCGATGACGTTTGCAGCGCGCTGTCGCAAAGGCGTGCTTTTCTCGGGGCCTCTCTATGATATGAAACAGCTGATCAGGGAGGATCCGTGTTTCTCGGCATCGACATAGGAACGTCGGCGGTCAAGGCGGTCATCGCCCCTGCCCGGGGTAAGGTCATCGCAAGCGCCGACGCGCCACTTTCGATCGATAGTCCGTACGCACTCTGGCGCGAGCAGAACCCCGAAGATTGGTGGACGGCCACACAGAAAGCCTGCGCGCGTTTGAAGGCACGCGCCCCGCAGGAATGGTCATCCATCCGGGCCATAGGATTGTCGGGGCAGATGCACGGCGCGGTCGTCCTGGGTCAGGATTATAGGCCGCTTCGTCCCGCTATTCTGTGGAATGACGGCCGGGCGACCAAAGAGTGCCGGATCATCGAGGAAGAGGTTGCAAACCTCGCACAAATCGCAGGCGTTCGCGCTCTCCCTGGCCTGACGGCTCCAAAAATCCTCTGGCTGAAGAGGGAGGAACCGTCACTATACGCCGCCATCGCTCGCATCCTTCTTCCGAAAGACTTCGTACGGCTCCAGATGACGGGGGAATTTGCGACGGATATGGCAGACGCCGCCGGCACGCTCTGGCTCGACGAGGGAAAACGTCAGTGGTCGGAAGCGATCTGCGCCGCGAGTGCCACTGATAGCGGCTGGCTGCCTGGCTTGCATGAAGGGTCGGAACAGACCGGTCAGCTCAGCCGCCAGGCCGCCGAGGCGCTCGGTCTGCGAACGGGTATTCCGGTCGCTGCCGGTGGCGGCGATACCTCAGCCGGTGCGGTCGGCATCGGCGCCGTTTCCGACGGCGATACGTTTCTGTCGCTCGGCACATCGGGCCAGTTTTACATTAGTGACGAGACCTATCGCCCGTCGCCCAAAAGCTACGTCCACGCCTTCGCCCATGCCGTTCCGGGTCGGTGGTGCAGAATGGGTGCCATGCTGAATGGTGCCTCGCCACTCGCCTGGTTCGCGTCCGTCTCGGGTGCCGACATACCGGCGCTGATCGCCGAAGCGATGGCGGCGCGTCTCGATCGTGTCCCCCTTTTTCTCCCTTATCTTGCCGGGGAACGAAGCCCCCATAACGACCCCTATATCCGGGGCGGGTTCATGGGGCTCGAGACGACGACCACACGTGGCGAGATGGCGCGCGCTGTCATCGACGCGATCGCGTACAGTTTCTGCGATGCGCGAGACATTGTAGCTGCAGCCGGCGGAACCGCCGATCGCGCCATGGCAATCGGAGGCGGGATGCGCAGCGACCTCGTCGTCCAGACCCTGTCCGATGCGCTCGGCATGACATTGACCCGCAATATCGGTGCCCATACCGGCCCGGCCTACGGCGCAGCCAGACTGGCGGCGGTGATGGAGGGCGCTTTGTCGCTCGACGACCTCACCGAAAAGCCGCCCGTCGAGACCGTATTCGAACCCGATGAGGCGGAAACCGGCCGCCATGCCCAGCGTCTACAGACTTATCGCCGCCTCTATCAGGCTCTGGCGCCCCTCGCCCGAACCGCCTGATCGCCTTCTCCCCGCTTCTCACGATGCTCCGACGCCTTAGATGGCGCGGAAACAACAAGGAGAGCGAGATGAGCGAACACCCGCAGATGCAAGACATAGCCATCGGTATCGAGGCCGACGGCATACGCGAGGAATTCGACAGTCTCGGCAAGGTTGAAGTGCCGGCCGACCGATACTGGGGCGCTCAGACACAGCGCTCGCTGCATCATTTCTCGATCGGCCGCGATCACATGGCGCCGGAAATCCATCACGCCTATGGCATTGTCAAAAAGGCCTGCGCCATCGTCAACCGCGAAGCCGGCCGTCTGGAAGACTGGAAGGCCGAAGCGATCATTCGGGCGGCTGGTGAAGTCACCGAGGGCAAGCTGGACGATCATTTCCCGCTCTTCGTCTGGCAGACCGGATCGGGCACCCAGACCAATATGAACGTCAACGAGGTGATCGCGAACCGTGCCATCCAACTGCTTGGCGGCGAGCTCGGAAGTCAAAGCCCCGTTGGCCCGAATGACGACGTGAATATGGGTCAGTCCTCCAACGACACCTTTCCGACAGCCATGCACATCGCAGCCAAGATCGCCATCGACGATGATCTCCTCCCGGCATTGCGGGAACTCACTTCCGCCATAGAGACGAAGGCGGATAGCTGGATGGACGTCGTCAAGACGGGCCGGACGCATTTGCAGGATGCGGTGCCCGTGACGGTGGGACAGGAGTGGCATGGCTGGGCCGGCCAATTGCGCGATGCGATCGAAACGCTCTCTGACAGCAGCGAGAAACTGCTCGAGCTGGCGCTCGGTGGCACGGCAGTCGGCACCGGGCTCAATGCACCGGAAGGCTTTTCGAAGGAGACCGCTGCGCAGATCGCCGAACTGACCGGAAAGCCCTTTATCACCGCGCCAAACAAATTCGCTGCCCAGGGCGGCCTCGACGCGATGGTCAAGGCAAGCGGCGGATTGCGGGCGGTTGCCGTGGTCCTGATGAAGCTGGCCGACGATGTCCGGTGGCTGGCGTCCGGCCCGCGTCTCGGCCTTGGCGAATTGCAGATCCCGCCAAACGAGCCCGGCTCTTCCATCATGCCGGGCAAGGTCAACCCCACCCAGAGCGAAGCGCTGATGATGATCGCCATTCAGGTTATGGCGAACGATCAGGCTGTTGCGATGGGCGGATCGCGCGGCAATCTCCAGCTGAACGTGATGCGCCCGGTCGTGATCGACAATGTGTTGCGGTCGACCCGCATTCTGGCGGATGGAGCGACCAATTTCTGCAAATTCTGCATCGAAGGCACCGAACTGAACCGCAAGCGCATCGACGGCGACGTTGAACGTTCCCTGATGCTCGTGACGGCCCTGGCGCCGGAGATCGGTTACAATGCCGCCGCCGAGATCGCCAAGGACGCGGCCAAAACGGGCGATACGCTGCGCGAGGCAGCGCTACGCAGTGGCAAGGTGACGGAAGACGAATATGATCGCATCATACGGCCTGAGACGATGACAGGCGAAGGTCTGGCGGGAGCTTGAGGCACCGGCTCCCGCCTACACCTTTTTCTTGGCTCGGCCATACAGTTCGAGGCGATGGAAGACGATATCGTAGCCGAGTTCCTCGGCGATCTCTTCCTGCAATTTCTCGATCCGCCTCGACGTGAACTCGATGACATCACCGGTATCGAGATCGATCAGGTGATCGTGATGCGGCTTGTTGGCCAGTTCGAAACGCGCACCGGCCCCTTCGAAGTCATTGCGCAGGACTGTCCCGCTCTCCACCAAGACGGAAAGTGTGCGATAGACGGTCGCAAGCGAAACGGATGGGTCGCGCTCGCGCGAACGCGCCAGCAGCTCTTCCGCGGTTGGATGATCCGTCGAACCGGCGAGAGCAGCCAGGATCGCCATGCGCTGCCGCGTGATGCGAACCCCTTCGGCGCGCAGTTCGCTTTCAAGTTCGTCGAGGATTTCTGCTTCGGCGGTCGTCATGCTTCGCTGCTAGCACGCCACCAGGACCGTTTCAATTTTAAATGCAAATCACTCGCAGAAAGGTTGACTAGTTGCGAATTATTTTCATATTCATTTGCAGATGATGCATCGACCGGAGTGATCATGGCCCTGCCCCTCAGAGCTTCTGCATTGGCAGCGGCTCTTCTTTTTCTGTCTGCCTGCTCCGATAGCGGTCGGGAGGACAGATCGGATGCTCTCGCATCGGAGGGTGAGACGAGACCAACGGTCGTGACGACCTTCAGCATCGTTGCCGATCTGGCGCGCAATGTCGCGGGCGAGGAGGCGGAGATCATCTCCATCGTCCCCATAGGAGCCGACGTGCATACCTTTCAGCCCACGCCGCCGGCGATCGCGTCGATCCAGTCGGCCGATCTGGTTCTGTGGAATGGCCTCAATCTGGAAATCTGGTTCGAGCGTTTTCTCGAAGGGCTGGATGCGCCATCCGCTCTGGTCACTGAAGGAATCGAGCCCATTTCGATCGCCGTGGAAGGCGCTGACGTTCCCAATCCTCACGCGTGGATGAGCTTGTCGAATGCCCGGATTTACATTCGAAACATCCGCGACGCGCTGATCGTCATCGATCCGGACAGCGAAGCCGTTTATCGCAGTAATGCTCAATCCTATCTTCAGGAGATCGAAGAGCTTGATGCGCCCCTACGCGAGCGGTTCGCCACCCTCCCCGAAAAACGACGCATACTCGCGACGTCGGAAGGCGCCTTCTCCTATCTCGCCCGCGACTTCGGGTTGCGAGAATTTTATATCTGGCCGATGAATGCCGATGCGCAGGGCACGCCCGGGCAGATGCGGAAAATGATTGCCGACATGCGCCGAAGCGGCGCCCCGGCAGTGTTCTCGGAGAGCACCGTCTCCGACAAGCCGGCAAGGCAGGTCGCGCGCGAGACGGGCGCCGCCTATGGCGGCATTCTTTACGTCGACAGCCTCTCGGAACCCGATGGCCCGGTGCCGACCTATCTCGATCTGATGAAGGTGACGACCGGCACGATCGAAAAGGCACTCACCCAATGACCCCACAGCGAAGCACCGCAATGAGTGAGAACGGCAAGAGCGCAACGCTGCACAAGAGCGACGACGGCTTGGTCATCGACGATATCACCGTCACCTATCGAAACGGTCATACGGCCTTGCGCGATGCAAGCTGCGTCATGCCGCGAGGCACGATCTCGGCTCTTGTCGGCATTAATGGCGCGGGCAAATCGACCCTCTTCAAGGCCATTATGGGGTTCGTACCTCTGGCGAAAGGGTCGGTCAGCGTCTTCGATGGAACGGTCAAGGAGGCCCGGCGTCAGAACCGTATTTCCTATGTCCCCCAGGCCGAAGAGGTCGACTGGACCTTCCCCATTCTCGTGCGCGATGTCGTGATGATGGGTCGCTACGGTTATATGGGCTGGCTCCGCCGTCCCGGACGCGACGATCGGCAGAAAGTTGCCGACGCCCTCGCGCGGGTCGACATGCAGGATTATGCGGACAGGCAAATCGGTGAACTGTCCGGGGGCCAGAAGAAACGGGTCTTTCTTGCGCGGGCTCTGGCGCAGGAAGCGGATCTCGTTCTTCTCGACGAACCTTTCACAGGCGTCGATATCGGCACGGAAGAACGCATTATAGGCCTGCTCCGCGAATTGCGCGAAGAAGGCTGCGTGGTTCTGGTTTCGACGCACGATCTGGGGTCCGTGCCCGAATATTGCGACCGGACCGTCCTCATTCGCGGCACCGTCCTTGCGAGCGGGCCGACGTCGGAGGTCTTCAACCCGACCAATCTGAAGGAGGCCTTCGGCGGATCGCTTCGCCATTTCGTCCTGGCTGGCACCGACCTGCATGAGGACGAAGACGAGCGCCACCTCACCGTCATCACGGATGAAGAGCGGCCCTTCGTTCTCTACGGGGACGAGCGTCAGCCCCACAAAGCCAGCGAGGATGGGATCACGGCCGAGGACAAGGAACGTCCTCCGCAATGAGTATTTTCGATCCCTTCGCTTACGAATACATGCGCAACGCCATCCTTTTGGCGGCGCTGACGGGCGCGGTCTGCGCCTTTCTTTCCGCTTTCGTTATGCTGAAAGGCTGGTCGCTGATCGGAGACGCGCTCTCCCATTCTATCGTCCCCGGTGTGGCAGGCGCCTACATGCTAGGCCTTCCCTTCGCTGCCGGAGCTTTTCTCTCCGGCGGACTGGCCGCAGCCACCATTCTGGCGGTCAGCAGGCGCAGCCGCCTGAAGGAAGATGCCATTATGGGCATCATCTTCACCGCCTTTTTCGGAGCCGGCCTTTTCATGGTCTCGCGCAATCCGGTGGCCGTCGATCTGGAGGCCATCGTTCTGGGCAACATCCTCGCAATCGCGCCTGCCGACGCGCTCCAGCTTCTGATCATTTCCGTCGTCACGATGGCGATTCTGCTCTTGAAGTGGAAAGATCTCGCCGCTGCTTTCTTCGATCCGGACCACGCCCGCAATGTGGGCATCAATCCGGATCGGATGCGTGTTCTGTTTTTTACGCTTCTGGCAGCCTCCACCGTCGCGGCGCTGCAGACGGTGGGCGCCTTCCTGGTCATCGCAATGATCGTGACACCGGGCGCGACCGCCTATCTTCTGACGGATCGTTTCGGCCGCCTCATCGCGCTGGCCGTTCTCATCGGCACCGCGACGTGCTTTTTCGGTGCGTGGGCGAGCTGGTTTCTGAATGGCGCGACAGGTGGCGTGATCGTCGTTCTGCAAACGCTGACCTTCCTCGCCGCCTTCATCTTCGCTCCGAGGCACGGCCTCATCGCGGCGAGGCGCAGGGGTCGTAGCAGAAGGCGGCCGAACCTGCCCGTCACCTCCGAGACCGACGCCAAGCCCGAACAGGCTGTGGAGGCGCGGCCATGATCGATATGTTTCTGACCGGCCTGACGGAACCGTTTTCTTATGCCTTCATGCAGAAGGCGATTTTGACGACGCTTGTGGTCGCGGTTCCGATGGCCCTCCTGTCCTGTATACTGGTTCTGCGCGGCTGGTCGCTCATGGGCGATGCTATCAGCCACGCGGTTCTGCCTGGCGTCGTGCTGGCTTGGCTGGCGGGCCTTCCGCTCGCATTCGGCGCATTCTGTGCGGCAATGGTCACGGCGCTGTCAGCAGGCTATCTGCAGGCCAATTCCCGCATCAAACCGGATACCGCGTTGGGCGTGATCTTCGCCGGCATGTTCGGGCTGGGCGTGGTCCTGTTCGTCGCCTTTCCGTCCGGGCTTCACCTCACCCATATCCTCTTCGGGGACATGCTCGGCATCCGCGCCGCGGACCTTTGGCAGGCGGTCGTCATCGGCGTTCTCGCGACAGCGTTTCTGCTGCTCTTTCGCCGGGATCTGGAGCTTATCACCTTTGACGAGCAGCATGCCCGAGCGATCGGCGTGCCGACACGTCTGATGGATACCGCACTCCTCGCCGCCATCTCCATCCTGGTCGTCGCCGCACTCCAGGCGGTCGGCATCATATTGGCCGTCGCTTTTTTAATTACACCCGGAGCGACAGCCTTTCTTCTGGTCCGCAGCTTTTCGACGATGATGATCCTGAGCGCTGCTATGGCGACGTTCGCAACGCTGGGAGGTATCTGGGCGAGCTATTGGCTTTCCGCCAGTCCCGCCGCCTGCATCGTCCTTGTCATGACGGCGGCCTTTGCCGCAGCTTTCGCGCGTGAAGTGCTGGCTGAAATGACGACGGCGCGGCGCGAAAAAGCACTATCGCGTTAACCAATCTTCCTTTCGACACGAATTTCTGGAACCTTCTGGCGACAGGGACATTCAAATGTCCATAGACGTTCGTTGCGGGTGCGGTATTGAGCCCATTAGTTTCGCTACGGATGCTATGGTATCGGCTGGTATTTGTGCCGGCAGAGGGAAAGGAAATTCCATGTTTAAAAAAACCGCGATTGTTCTCGCATCCGTTGGCGCTCTTGGCCTGGCATCTGGCTGCACCACGACTGAACAGACCACCACGGCAGGCGCTGTCGGTGGCGCAGCTCTCGGCACCGCCATCGGCGGCAATGTCGAAGGCGCGGCACTTGGCGCACTGGCAGGCGGCGCGGCTGGCTTCATTGTCGGCAAGTCGACGGAACGCAACAATTACTGCGTTTATGAAGATTCCCGCGGCCAGCGCTATGAAGCGAAGTGCCCGAACGGATATTGATCCGTCAGGAAATCGAAGTGTTTCAGAAGGCTGCCGGCTTCCGGCGGCCTTCTTTTTTATGCGCTGTTGCGCAACTGCCCACCGACATTGAAATGCCGTTCCAGCGTCTCATGCAAAGCAGCATGATTGATCGGTTTGGAAAGATAGTCGTCCATACCGCTTTCCAGGCACCGCTCGCGATCACCCTTTAGGGCATGCGCCGTTACCGCGACGATCGGCGTCGGGTCGAGATTGTGTTTCTCTTCAAGATTGCGAATGCTGGCGGTGGCTTCCAGCCCGTTCATGCGGGGCATGGAGACATCCATGAGGATCAGGCGGGGGCGCTGCTCAAGAAAAGCCTCAACGGCCAGTTCACCGTTTTCGACGATCCGGTAGGAATAGGGCAGATCATTGAGAATCTGCTCGACCACCATCTGATTGACTTCATTATCCTCGGCAATCAGCAGGTCCAGCCCGCCATCTCTTTCTGCGAGTTCGCCGAAGCCCGACGAGGTAACGTCCTCTTCGAAAGCGCTGATCTCTTCATCGTCTCCAGAACGATCCGGCTGAGAAACCCCCATGGGCTCACCATCCGCCATGGTCCGCAAGCCCGGTCCCGGGCTATCGCCGAAATTCGTTTCGCTGACAGGCGCGCGGAACACGCGCGGCGCCTTGTCTTCGCTTCCCTGTTCTTTCCGCTCATGAAGAACGGTCACGATCGCATCCAGCAATGTCGAGGAACGGGCCGGTTTCACCAGATAGGCGTCGACACCCATCTCGCGACAGTTCGACTGGTTGATGGCGTAATCGACCGAGGTCAGCATGATAACGGCCAGATCGCGTTTATCGGGATCCGCGTTGATCGCGCGAGCCACTTCTTCCCCATTCATCAGGGGCATCTGATAGTCGAGCACGACACAGTCGACCGGCATTTCTGCATCTCGCGCGGCGGCCAGTATGGCAAGACCTTCATTACCGGACGCCGCTGCACACGCATCGAAATTCCAGGATGCCAGTTGCTCGAGAAGGATCGACCGGTTCACCGAATTGTCGTCGATCACGAGAACGCGGGCACCCGACATATCGTGATGAACGACCTTGGGCGGCTGCTGACTTTCCGCGATCGGCAAAGTGACATTCAGCGTGAAGGAAGACCCCTTGCCGTGAACACTTTCGACCTCAATGGTGCCGTTCATCAACTCGACAAGGCGCGAGGTGATCGCAAGGCCCAGACCCGTGCCTTCGTGGCGCCGCGTCGATGACGTATCGACCTGGCTGAACTTGTCGAAAACGCTCTGGATGTTTTCGGCCGGAATTCCGATCCCGGTATCCGCCACCCGTATGGCCAGTTCCACCCCGCCGGGCGTCGTCGAGCCACTCACATCAACGAGGACGTGACCTTCCTCTGTGAATTTGACAGCGTTGCCCACAAGATTGGTGACGACTTGGCGAACGCGCCCTGCGTCTCCGACCACGTGGCTGGGCAGGTTCGGCGCATAGCGCACGATGAGTTCGAGATCTTTCTTTTTCGCCCGGACGCTCATCAGCGTCGCGATATCCTGCACCGTTTCCTCCAGATCAAACGGTGCCGGCTCAAGAACAATATGGCCCGCATCGATCTTGGAGAAATCGAGAATGTCATTGATGATCGTCAGAAGGGCGTTGCCACTTTTGAGGATGACGTCAGTGAAGGTCCGTTGCTTGCCGGTCAGCTCCGTATTGACCAGCAACTCAGCCATGCCGAGCACCCCGTTCATCGGGGTGCGAATCTCATGGCTCATATTGGCCAGAAATTCGCTCTTCGCACGGTCGGCGGTTTCAGCCTGCTGTCTTGCCGTCGCAAGTTCGGCCTCGCGTTGGCGAGCTTCGGTCACGTCGATGGTCGAGCCAAGCAGGACGGGCTTGCCGTTCAGCTCAAGGCGGCTCTTGCTCGAATGCTGGTACTGAACGGTTCCATCGGCCATCCAGCGGGTCTCGTCGATTTCGATTCCGCCTTCGATGGCGCGTCCGGCCTCGAATTCCGCCATGACAAAGGCATCGTTCTTGGCGAACTGCCTGCCGGAATCCCCGAACAGTTCGATATCCGTCTTGCCGATCGCTTCGTGCCTGTTGCAACGGCTCATCCGCCCCCAGCTCTTGTTGGCATAGGTGAGCCGGCCGGTCTGATCCTTGGTATAGATCGCCACGGGCACATTATCGACGATCTCGCGGAACAATTCGATCTCGCTGAGGGACTGTTTGAGATCGTCCTGGATTTTCTTTTCTTTGGTGAGATCGACGCGGATCATGACCAAGAGCCCGTCATTGGTACGAACGTCGATGGCCCGGTACCAGCTTCCGTCGCGCCGGCGCCGCTCATAGGTGCGATAGGGCTGGTCGTAATACTGCTCCATCGCATCGATCCAGGCATCTTCGCCCTGGTCGTAAAGCGCGTTGACTTCAGGATCGAGGACGTAGCGATAAAGGCCCTTTCGATAGCCGATCCGCAACGAATCCCGCAGCGTCTGGCCGGGCTCGTGAAGACCTTTGGCGATCTTCTGCCGCATCTGCTTGTTCACCATCAGCAGATTGTTGTTCTCGTCATAGATGAGAACATCCAGATGCAGGCTGTCGATGACGTTCGCCAGACGACGGCTCATCGCTTCTGAGCGGATTTCGGCTTCCTTCTGGTCAGTGATGTCGACACTGACGCCGACAAAGAGACCGTTTTCGAGCCTGTGGTTGAATGATTTATACCAGCGGCCATCCGGACTCTGCCGTTCGCAAACCCGCTCCGGCTCGTCAAAGAGCCGCTCCATGGCGTCGAGCCATGCGTTCTCGTCCTTGTCGTAGAGTGCATCGATCTCTGGCAGGCCGCTGTCACGGAAATAGCCCGCCTTTCGGCCCTCAATGAGGGAGTCACGGAGACAGACATTCGGTTTACTGTGATGCTCGCGCATCGCCGGCATGGCCTGGTGGAGCTTCTCATTCGTCGTAACAAGGCGATTATCCTTGTCGTAGACAACAAGCGCGGCTGGCAGCGCTTCAACGATCGCCTCGAGCTTTTGGCGAGCATCATCCGATTCCAGCTCCGCCTCTCTCTGTTCCGTCATGTCGATACGGATGATGACGAGCGTGCCATCGGTATGGCGGCAGGTAAGGCTTCTGATCCAGCGGCCATTTTGCTGGCAGCGCAAGCTGACATGCAATCCCGGCTGCGCCCATAGGCGGAGAATCTCATCGATCCATGCCTGGGGATCCGCCCTCAGAAGCGCATCCAGTTCCTCATCGTCGGTACGATAGAACATCCCCTTTTGAACAGCCGCTTCGAGGGCGGCGCGCAAAGGCACACCCACCTCGTGAACCGGCGCCATATCGGGGTTGACCCGCCTCACCTCGGCATTGGCAAAAAGAAACCGGTCATTCTTGTCATAGAGGATGACCTGTGCCGGCATAATGCTGAGCACATGTTCGAGCGCCTCTTGAAAGTTGCCGGCGATCGAAGAGAACGGGCGAACAGTATCTTCGGGCGCCGTGGAGGTTGCGAGCTGGCTGGCACACACCTTTCGCGAAATAAGGCGGGTGACACCGCGAAAACCGAGGAACTCTCCATCCTCGCCCATCACCGGCTTGCCGGATATCTCGACTTCGCCATCTCCATCCAGCGCAGGAACACGCAGGGATGAGAAAGCGAGTTTGCGTGAAAGAGCTTCGGATAGTTCCGCATTGGAATTCAGGAGGCTGGCAAATCGCTCCACCAGGCGCCGGCTCGGCCGATCGCCGCTGACAGCCAGCACCGAGCGCGCCTCTCCAGCCTCGTCCGTTTGCCAGACCCAGTCGGCATTCAGTCCAAGAAGGTCGACGAGCTCTGAATGTCTCAGCTCCGCGACTGTCTTCCGGTGTTGCGAATTCTTTTTGTTATGGGGCGACATACCGCCTTGATCCTGTTCCGG
This sequence comes from Notoacmeibacter ruber, assembly GCF_003668555.1. Classification (NCBI taxonomy): domain Bacteria; kingdom Pseudomonadati; phylum Pseudomonadota; class Alphaproteobacteria; order Hyphomicrobiales; family Notoacmeibacteraceae; genus Notoacmeibacter; species Notoacmeibacter ruber. The sequence continues at coordinate 2,310,289 of NZ_RCWN01000001.1, forward strand.
CTCCTTCAGCAGAAGTATGCAGAGACTAGGCACGACACATTGAGTGTTCGTTAACGTTAACGACCATCATCCGGGGAAACGCAATTTTTCCGGATGAGATGAGACGACAAGACTGGCCTTCGGCTTATGGTCGTCGTTCCAATTCTTATCACTATTCTTGAATGATACATTCTAGAAGACATTCAGTAGGCGTCACCACTCCGACGGAAATGCGGCGCGCCAGCGCTCACGAAAAATGCCGCGCTTGTGCGTGTCGAGAGCGATCAGAAGCGCCGGAGACAGCGAAATCGGGCGTTGAATGGATTGGACATTTTCCGGCAGTTCAAGCGGCGAACCCTCATCTTCATCCAATCGCACCAGCAACAGAGCCTCTTCGAGCGCTTCGCGGCCGCTCGGTGAAAGAAGATAATCGAGAAAATCGGAAGCGAGCGCCTCGGACGGCGCATCGCGCGGGATCATCGCCCCGCGTGACAGTATGAGTGTGTAATCGCCTGGCGCGACGATCCCTAGCCGCTCATCCTCCTGTGCGCGCGCCATCGCATAAGAGCCGAGCACATTGTAGGCGACGAGGTATTCGCCCCGGATCACGGCGTCGATGATCTCGGCCGAGCAGCATGTCGCGACAGCGCCGGAGCGGCCGAAGGATTCCATCAGGCCGCCGAAGGTCGAGGCTTCGAGCGAATCCGCGAAGGCGAGAAGGTAACCAAGACCGGAGGTCTCGATATCGTATGTGGCGACGCGACCCCTGTAGCGGCTTGCATCGGGCCGCAGAAGGTCAAGCAGATCGAAACGCGACCGCGGCGCCTCCTCCGCCGGCACGAGGTCGCGATTGTAAACCATGACCGCTGGCTCTCGGGAAATGCCCCATAGCTGATCCCTCCAGCGCAATTCCGCCGATAGCGACGCGGTCAGATCGGATCGGTAGGTCGCGGCGCAGCCATCATTTACCAATCGTACCATCTGGTGAACAGCCGAGCTGATCACGATATCCGCGCCTGGTGTCCTTTGGGCGCATTCATCGGCCGTAAGCTCGTAGAGGTCGTTCGACCCCCACTGTTCGTAGTCGATTCGAAGATTGGGCCGGGCGACAAGATAATCTTCGACCACCGGCCTCATCACTGCAAGATCCGTTGTCGAGCGAATGACGAGCCGCTCGGTGGCACCGGCCGGGCCGAGAACCTCCGTGAGCTCCTGTGCAGAGGCGGCCGAGGACCAGAAGATGAGAAGGAGGAGGGCAACAAACCGCAGCATTTCGTCACCCATCCCTGGGCAGATCGAGCGCGGCTTCGAACCCGTCAGCCGTGGCGCTGAACGACATCCATCCCGCATGGCTCGCGGCCACCGCATGTGCAATCGCCAGACCGAGGCCGCCACTGCCCTTGCTGCGATCGCCCGCAAAGCGCGCGCCAGGATCGGCCATGATCTCGGATGGAGGACCGGCGCCTTCATCATGGACCCACAGAATGGCACGGGCTCCATTGCGGACACCGATCCGCACCGGTGGCTGACCGTGATGCAGAGCATTGCCAAGCAGGTTCTTGGCCGCTTCAGTGAGGGACATGATGTCGCCGCGCACCATCACCGGACCATCCGGGATATCGAGTGCGACTTCGTTCGATCGGCCTTGCGCGCTCTCCTCGAAAGCCTCGAAGGCTTCAACCGCAATATCCCTGAGGTCGACGAGGTCGCGCGGCGCGGTGTCGGCACGGTGAATAATCATGGCATGGTTCAGCATCTGGTCCAGCAGATGGCTCAGGCTCACGGCGCGGTCGTGGATGCGGGCGACCATCTGCGCGCGCTGCTCGCCGTCGGGCTCTTCGGCTGCCAGTTGCGCTTGCGCGCGAATTGCCGCAACGGGCGTGCGAAGCTGATGCGCCGCGTCGCCGATCAGATTGCGGTTCGACGTCATTTGACGGTCGAGCCGCGCCATGAAGCCATTCAGGGATTGAACAAGCGCCGCGACCTCAGAGGGAGCCGAGAGGTCGATCGGCGTCAGATCCGTCGGATCACGCTGGCGCAAGGCCGAACCGATGCGCGGCAGGGGGATGAGCGCGGAGCGCATCACCAACCAGGCAAAGAGCGCCATGATGGCGCCGGCGGCACCAAGCGCGATCAGCGCATTCTGCGCAATATCGCGCGCCAGTTCACGTCGCGCCCGCAGCGTCTGGCCGACGATGATCTCGACAGTGCCCGAGAAATTGCGTTCGGCAAAGCGCCGTACGACACCGACATAGCGGGCTGGCTCGGCTCCAAAGACGCCGTCATAGAAGACGACATCTCCCTTTTCCGTGGGCAGCGGCGCGTCATCATAGCCGGTGAGCGTCTGCCCGTCAGGGCCGACGACGCGATAGCTGATGCGATCGTCTGGAGCGAGCGCCAGCAGCTCGAACGCAGAAATCGGCATATCAACCAGCGCCTCGCCATCGCGCACCGTAATGGATTCCGCAATGTCGCTTGCAGCACCGACAAGAAGGCGGTCATAGGCCTCGCGCGCCGCCTGCCGGCCATAGGCAAGCGCGGCGACGAGAACGATCACGCCACCGGCGACGAGCACGGCAGCCATAGCCAGCGCAACTCGGCTCTTCAGCGAAATGGTACCGGGGAACCGCCGTTCGCTACTCATCGACGACATCCAGCCGGTAGCCGAGGCCTCTATGCGTTTCAATCGTCACCCCGGCTCCGGCGAGCCTTTTGCGCAGCCGCCCCACGTAGAGTTCGACAGTGTTAATGCCGACTTCGGCGCTATCGAACGAGAACAGCCCCTCGAAGAGCCGTTCTTTCGACATGATCTTTCCCTGGTGGGCTGCGAGCAGGTTCAGCAGAGCCGTCTCCCGGCGCGTCATTGCCACCAGCTTCCCGTCGCATCGCACCGTCTGGCCTGCCATGTCGAGCACCAGCCGGCCGAGAGCGATCTGACTATCAGCCATGCCTATGGCGCGACGCGCCAATACGCGGATTCGCGCTTCCAGTTCCCGCAGGTCGAACGGTTTGACGAGGTAATCGTCGGCGCCGTCATCAAGTGCGTCGACCCGTGTCGATACGTCGAACTTCGCTGTCAGCATCAGGACGGGCGTGCGGTCGCCATTCCGCCGCATCGCACGCAGAAAATCGCGCCCGTCGCCATCGGGAAGGTTGATGTCCAGTACGATGACGTCGAAGGCCTGCGCCTGAAGAAAGGTCTCCGCTCCTGCAAGAGCGCGCGCGATATCACAGGCGAACCCAGCGCGGGCAAGGCTTGCCGCGATGGCGTCGGCCACATCAGCCGCATCTTCCACGATGAGCACACGCATGCGCTTGATACCTCCTCCCAAAATCGAGCTTATTCCCTCGGGTCGGGGCGTGAAAGGGTGGTTGCGGAACCATGACAGGTTGATGACAGCTTCTCGCGCTATGCTGCAGCCTTCGGGTTTGTCGGAAACGACGCTCGAATTGGAGTTGGAGGAGATACAATGAGCTTTTCGATTACAGGGCGCAGCCTTCTGGCTGCCGCCGCCCTTGCACTTTGCCCGGTCGCCGCTTCGGCCCAAGACTTCACACCGGAAAATCCCGAATGCATCGCACCGGCCAATCCGGGCGGCGGATGGGACTTCACCTGCCGGCAGGTGGGCAAGTCCATGCAGGATCTGGATATCATCCCCTCGACCATGCAGGTCGTGAACCTTTCCGGCGGCGGCGGCGGGGTCGCTTTTGCCGAAGTCGTCAACAAGCGCAATGACGACAATGATCTGATCGTCGCGGCCTCATCGGCGACGGCCACGCGCCTTGCGCAGAATGCCTTCCCGGGTAACACGATGGACCAGGTGCGCTGGATCGGCTCCGTCGGCGCCGATTACGGCGTTATCGCCGTCGCCGCCGACAGCGATATCGAGACGCTTCCGCAACTGATGGATCGGATGAAGGAAGACCCGACATCCATTTCGATCGGTGGCGGTTCGGCCGTCGGCGGATGGGACCATCTGAAGGTTCTCATCGCGGCGCAGAAGGCCGGCGTGGAAGATGTGCGCCAGGTCAAATACATCGCGTTCGCCGGTGGCGGCGAGGCCGTAACACAGCTCTTGGCGGGATCGTTGCAGGCGTTTACCGGCGATCTCTCGGAGGCCAAGGGCTTCGTCGATTCCGGTGATATCAAGGTGATCGCGCTGCTGGCGCCCGAACGCCTTGAGGGCGAGTTTTCCAAGTTTCCGACCGCCAAGGAACAGGGCATCGACGCGATCGGTGCAAACTGGCGCGGTTTCTACGCGCCGGGCAATATGAGCGACGAAGCGTATGACTACTGGGTCGGTGCCGTCGACAAGCTCTACGACACCGAGGAGTGGAAGGCCGTGATGGAGGCCAACGGCCTCGCGCCGCTCGATCTGCAGGGCGAGGAATTCCAGCAATTCGTTTCGGAATCGGTCCAGAACATTACCGATCTCTCCAAGGAAATCGGTATTCTACAGTAATATCCAGCAATAATGGTCCGGACCTTTGCCAATGGGGCCAAGGCCCGGACCCGCCAGCATTTGATTGGGAGGATCGAATGAGCGATCGGATATTGGGCGGCATCGGCCTTGCCCTCTCCATTTTCTTCGCCTGGCAGGCGTCGATCATTCAGGAGAGCTTTTTGACCGACGCCGTCGGTCCGAAGATGTTCCCCTACATCATCGCCGCCGTCACGGGCCTCTCATCGTTATATTTCCTGCTGAAGCCAGATATCGATCCACACTGGCCGAGCGCCGGAAGGCTCGCCGAAATCGGTTTCGCGGCACTTGTGCTGATCGCCTACGCGGAACTTCTTCCCGTGGTCGGCTTCGTCATTTCGACCGCCATCGCGGCCGCCTACCTCACCTGGCGTCTCGGCTCGCGCCCCATTGAGAGCGTCATCATCGGCGTTGCCACGTCGGTGGGGATCTATGTGATTTTCCGCCTGGTTCTCGGCCTGTCCCTGGCCCGCGGCCCGCTTGGTTTCTAAAGGAGGAACCGATGGAATTGCTGTCTTCGCTTGCAGACGGTTTCGCCGTTGCACTCACCTGGCAAAATATCGGGCTTGCCCTGCTCGGCTGCTTCCTCGGCACGATTATGGGCGCCCTACCCGGCCTTGGTCCGTCGAACGGCGTCGCGATCCTCATCCCGCTCGCCTTCACGCTCGGGCTGGGCGCGACCCCTTCATTGATCCTGCTGACATCCGTCTATTACGGCGCCATGTATGGTGGGCGCATCTCGTCGATCCTCCTCAACATTCCGGGCGACGAGCCGGCAATGATGACATGCCTCGACGGATACCCGATGGCCCAGCAGGGCCGGGCCGGCGAAGCGCTGGCCCTGTCGGGCGTGGCATCGTTCGTCGGCGCGTTTTTCGCCACTTGGGGCCTCGTCCTCCTTGCGCCGCAGCTGGTGAAAGTCGCGCTGCTGTTTGGACCGGCCGAATATTTTGCGCTCTTCACGCTCGCCTTTGCGACGCTCGGCGGAATTTCCTCGACCAATCAGGCCAAGTCGGCCTTTGCTGCCGGTCTGGGTCTGGCCCTGGCGATGATCGGCGTCGACACGCAGACCGGCGTCCCGCGCTTCACCTTCGGCGAAGTCCATCTTTACGACGGAATTGACTTCCTGGTCGCCATTGTCGGCCTCTTCGCTCTGTCGGAGGTCTTCATCTTTCTGGAACATCGGGGCACCGAGCAGGACATCTCCACCAAGCCGAAAATGGAGATCGGTCGCATCATTCCGTCCTGGAAACTCATCCGTCACTGCACTCCGACCATGTTGCGGACGACCGGGCTTGGCTTCATCGCAGGCGTGCTGCCGGGTGCCGGCGCATCGCTCGGCTCGTTCATCTCCTATTCGATGGAAAAGCGGCTGGTCGACCGCGAGGACACATTCGGCAAGGGCGATCCACGCGGCGTTGCCGCGCCGGAAGCCGGCAATAACGCAGCCGCAGGCGGTGCCCTGGTGCCGATGCTGGCGCTCGGCGTTCCCGGCTCCGGCACAACGGCAGTGCTGCTTGCGGTGCTGCTGGCGCTCAATATCACGCCCGGCCCATTGTTATTCTCACAGAACCCGGACGTTGTCTGGGGCCTGATCGCGGCGCTCTTCATCGGCAACATCATGCTGCTCGCCATGAACATCCCGATGGTGGGGCTGTTCACGCGTGTCCTGCTGGTGCCGCCGCGCATCCTCATGCCCATCGTCGCCATGATCTCCTTCGTCGGCATCTACGGCATATCGGGATCGAGCTTCGACCTCCTCGTCATGGTCGGCTTCGGCATTCTCGGCTGGGTGCTGCGCAAGCTGGACGTCCCTCTCGTCCCGGTCATTCTCGGCACGCTTCTCGGCAACGAGATGGAGGTGAATTTCCGCCGCGCGGTGAATATCGCCAATGGCGATTACACCACCCTCATCGGCTCACCGCTGGCAATCTGCCTCTGGGCCATCGCCATCGCCGGCTTTGTCCTGCCGATCCTTCTCGGCGGACTGCTTCGGGGACGGATGCGCATGGCGCGTGATGAAGAGGGCGCTGTTCAGGATTGACGGCGCGGAGATCGCCCAAGCAAATGGCAGCGTGATCGTAGCGCTTCAATCGGCTCGATGAGTGGCCGATCACGCAGGAAGTAGACCGAAATCGTTGCTCGACCCTGAATGGACAGAAAAATTCGGGCCAAACTTCAGACGTCCAATTCACTGCCAGCCCGATGGATTGGCAAACAGATGAACGCAGGCCATTGAAGACAAACGATGTAGAGAGAAATGGTACTCCCAAGGGGAATCGAACCCCTGTTTCCGCCGTGAGAGGGCGGCGTCCTGACCGCTAGACGATGGGAGCATCCGTGCCGGTGCGCGGCATATAGTCTGCCGCCATCATCTTTGCAATGGCTGATTTTCGGTCACGGCCGGGCGCGCTCGATCTCAATCGCGCCCAGCACACGGCCGTCACGAAGGTCGACCTGAAGGATGCGACCGCCACCATCGCCCGAGAGGTGCAATGTGACGCGATGACCCTCCGCTGAAAGGCTCTCTATCGTTTCGCCCTGTCGAAGCGTCAGGCGGCGATCGGCTGTCAGGTCGCCAAGCGGAACCGCGTTCGAGCCGTCGGCTATTTCTCTCTGGCCGTCCGAACCGCCGTTCCGGTAGATCAGAACGCCGACGACCAGAATGACCAGTCCGAACACGATGAGGAGATTGACGATCATGAAACGGACGAGCTTGCCGCGCAGCCGCTCGGCGGCCGGGTCGAGAGCCGGTTCGTCGCCCTCTCCTGCCTCGGTGAACTTGTCTGCTGCCATTGTCGAACTCCTGCGGTGCCGCTATTGCCGCGACCTGATAGACGAGTGGACAGCCCGATGAAAGAGATCATTCTCGACGGAACGGATGCGGGGCAGCGCATCGACCAGGCGCTCGCCGCCCGGCTTGCGCCCGATCTGTCTCGCGGCCGCATCCAGACCCTTCTGCGCATGGGTGCCGTAAGCATTGACGGGCGAGCTGTTACCGAGCCGAAATCGAAGGTTCCCGCCAGCGGAATCGTGCGGATCGAGATGCCTGCCCCGGACGATCCACTGCCGCGCCCACAAGATATTGCTCTCGATATCATGTTCGAAGACGACGAACTGATCGTGATTGACAAACCGGCGGGCCTTGTCGTTCATCCCGGCGCCGGCGTTCCCGATGGCACACTCGTCAATGCGCTGATCCACCATTGTCGCGATAGCCTGTCGGGCATTGGCGGCGTCAAGCGGCCAGGGATCGTTCACCGCCTCGACAAGGAGACCTCCGGCGTCATGGTCGTTGCAAAGACCGATCACGCCCACCGCCTCCTGTCCGCGGCTTTCGCCTCGCACGGCCGCGATGGCGCCCTTGCCCGCCGCTACCTCGCTCTTTGCTGGGGCGCGCCTTCGCGCATGAAGGGAACCATCGACGCTCATCTTGGCCGCGCCTCGAACGATCGAACGCGCCGCTCGGTCGTTCCGGCATCTCGACCCGATGCGCGCCATGCCGTTACCCATTTCGCCGTGGAAAAACGTTTTCCGCAGCGCGACGCCGTGGCCGCTCTCATCGAATGTGAGCTGGAGACAGGCCGCACTCACCAGATCCGCGTTCATATGAACCATATCGGCCACCCTCTGATCGGTGACGCCGTCTATGGCGCAGCGTTCGCGACGAAGGCGAACAGACTGCCGTCGCCAGCCAGAGACGTCGCGCAGGCTTTTTCGCGCCAGGCTCTCCATGCTCATCATCTGGCGTTCAACCATCCGGCAAGTGGCGAGCGGCTGTCTTTCACGACGCCACCGCCCTCCGATATGGCTGAATTGATCGCGGCCTTCGAGACGATCGACCCGGCCTAACCTTACGGCTTTTTAAGGCAAATCGCGCCTCGCATTTGCAACAAACCCTCGCAGCCCCTCGTTCCTATACATATATGAAAAAGCTTGCCGTTTTTTCGCGAAAAAGGGACGAAACGGCTGAATTCGCCTTCTAAAGGGAATTCAAAGGGATAAGGAGGGTGCTTTATGGCCCAGACACTACCAAGCGTCGCAACCGGTGAAGGTGGCCTGACGCGTTACCTCGAAGAAATCCGGCGCTTTCCGATGCTCCAGCCGGATGAGGAGTATATGCTCGCCAAACGTTATGCCGAGCATGAAGACACCAAAGCCGCCCACAGGCTGGTAACCAGCCATTTGCGCCTCGTCGCAAAGATTGCGATGGGCTACCGCGGCTACGGCTTGCCGATCGGCGAAGTGATTTCGGAGGGCAATGTCGGCCTCATGCAGGCCGTCAAGAAGTTCGAGCCCGAGCGGGGCTTCCGCCTGGCAACATACGCCATGTGGTGGATACGCGCTTCGATACAGGAATATATTCTTCGCTCATGGTCGCTCGTGAAGATGGGGACGACCGCCAATCAGAAACGGCTGTTCTTCAATCTGCGCAAGACCAAGAGCAAGATTCAGGCGCTCGACGACGGCGATCTGCATCCCGATCAGGTCAAGGAAATCGCGGAGCGTCTGAAGGTCACTGAGGAAGACGTGGTATCGATGAACCGTCGGCTTGGCGGTGATGCTTCGCTGAACGCACCGATCCGCGCGACGGAAGGCGAGAGCGGTCAGTGGCAGGACTGGCTGGTTGACGAGACGGAGAATCAGGAAGACCTGCTTCTGGAGCAGGACCAGCTCGAAACGCGCCGTGCCATGCTCTCCGATGCGATGGATATCCTCAACGACCGTGAGAAGCGCATTTTCCAGGCGCGTCGCCTGTCGGAGGATCCGATCACACTCGAAGAACTGTCAGGCGAATTCGGCGTCAGCCGTGAGCGTGTCCGACAGATCGAAGTCCGGGCCTTCGAGAAGGTCCAGGAACAGATGCAGGAAGCCGCCAAGAAGCTGGAACAGCCTGAACGAACCGCAGAGCTCGAAGCTGGCTGATCCCTGAAAAGCAGTGATGAAATGGATATGACCCGCCCGCTTTCGAGCCGGCGGGTTTTTCGTATCCCTACTGGCCCTGTAACGGGTTTTCCTGCCAGTAGTCCAGAACCTCGTCGACAACCTTGGCGCCGGGCAAGCCCTTCTCCAGCGTGAAGAGGGCACGACGTCCCGCTTCCAAAATCACCAGCAGATCGAACCAGTCGCGATCACGAATGAGATTCAGGTTGGCCTGCCGCGCCTGCTGTCCCTCATCAAGCATCATCAGGAAGAAATTGTCGCCGATCTCCGCCGGAAAGGCGCGTAGCTGCTCGCCCGGCGAGGCTTCGTTCTCCTTGAGCATCATACGCAGTATCTCTCGAATGCTGCGACCCGGCTCCTTGGTGGTCGGCTCGAAGATCAGTTCCAGAACATGACTGGCGGGCAGCGACGGATCGCCATTCCGCCGCAGTGTCATGCGCATCGATGTGCCCGTATCGGGAATATAGACATCGGCGCGCAGGGCCGGCTCCTCGTCCATCTGAGGGCCAGGCTGTTCCTCCACCTTGCTCCAGACAACGCTGCCCTGCAAACGCCTCAACTGCTCATTGGACGTCCGCTCTTCCGAGTAGATCGCTCTTTGTCCCACCTGAACGGCAGGCTGAGCGTCATCGCCACCGGCTTCGGCACCATTCTCCGCGCCGGGGCTCTGGGCATCCGAGCCGCTATCGCCCGGTGTTTGCGCCGCATCGTTCTGCGCAACGGTGAGCGGGGCAACAGACGTTCCTTCGCCAAATTGATCGACAGGCTCACCCGCGGGCCCCGGATCGGTCTCGGTTCCATCGGCGGCAAGCCGCTGGGTGAACTTCTCCGGCCTTTGCGCCTCTTCGGCGTCACCAGCGTCACTCTCACCGGTAGCTGATGGCGCCTCAGCCTCATTCTGCGTCGGCGTGGCTTCTTCCTCGCCGAGAAAATCATTGAGGCCGCTCTCGATGGAGGCGAGCTGCTCCTCCACCGCATCTGGCATGAAATAGGCGACCGCGCCGGCGCCGCCGGCAAGGATCAGGATCAACAGAGCGGCTATGATGGCGCCCCAGCGCCGCGGCTTACGCTCAACAGAACGCGAATAACCAGAAGCGGCAGCGGCTTCCGGCCGGGAAATATCTTCTTCGCCCGTAGACTCAGTCAGGTGCGAATCGACATCGGCCCCGTCATGGACGGGTGCCACGGAAACGCTCTCCGATGTATCGGCGGTCACTTCGTCGAGAGGGCTCGTCGGCTCATCTGCTCGCGGCGCTTCGGCCTCATAAGGGTCCGGCCGCAGCTCCGGCGCCTCGTCAGCCAAGTGCGGGTCTGCTGGAGGAGCGCTGTAATCGTCATGTGCCTGCCGGTCGTCGCGCACGGTTTCGGTAAAGACCGCATCCTCTACCGGCGGCTCGTGTGACGTCGCCATTTCTCTCGTTACGGGAGCGACGGGCGGCGATTCGACATATTCTTCTCGAGGAGGATCGCGATCAGCGGCCGGTTCGGGATCTGGCGGCAACGCCGGATCCTCATAGGACTCATCGGATGCGCCGAGAACATCACCGAGTTCATCCTGAAACCGGTAATCATCTTCGACGGCACGGATCGCACGCTCGACCACCGCCATGTTGCGGTCGATGGTTGCCTCATCGGCATCGGGCTTTGCGGCCAGAAGCTTAGCGCGGATTTGTGCGCGGGCCTTGTCATAGACTTTGGCACGAATGGACGAATCGTGACGTGGAAGACCGTCAATCGTCTTTTTGAGAACCGCCGCGATATCCGCCATTCGTCTGCTGCCTTCTGCCTCCGCTAATTACCTGCCTTCCGCCTCAGAGGATCAGGCGGGACAGCCGAAACGTAGAGATTTTCAATAATCTTTCAAATCGTGCCCAGACAGCCCCGTCAACACTATCTCAATCCTGGAAGGGATCAGTGACCAAAATCGTGTCGTCTCGCTCCGGTGACGTGGAGAGCAACGCGACCGGCGCCCCGATCAATTCTTCGATCCGGCGCACATATTTGATGGCCTGCGCCGGAAGGTCGGCCCAGCGCCGCGCGCCCACCGTTGAATCGCTCCACCCCTCGAACGTCTCGTAGATCGGCTCCACCCGGCTCTGCAGGTGAGCGCTCGCGGGCAGGTAGTCGATCTCCTCGCCATCGAGCCGATAGCCAGTGCAGATCGCGATCTCGTCCATGCCGTCCAGAACATCGAGCTTGGTGAGCGCGATTCCCGATATACCATTGATGGCGACACTCTGGCGCACCAGGACGGCGTCGAACCAGCCACAGCGACGCTGACGGCCGGTGACCGTTCCGAACTCATGGCCGCGTTCGCCGAGTGTCTGGCCGACCTCGTTTTGCTGCTCGGTCGGGAAGGGCCCTTCGCCCACGCGCGTCGTATAGGCCTTGGTGATGCCGAGAACGTAATCGATCGCGTTGGGACCAAGGCCCGAACCCGCAGCGGCCTGGCCGGCCACGACATTGGACGAAGTCACGAACGGATATGTGCCGTGATCAACATCCAGCAGACTGCCCTGAGCCCCTTCAAAGAGAATGCGCTCTCCGGCGCGGCGCTTCTCATCCAGCACGCTCCATACCCGATCGATGAAGGGCGCGATCTTGGGCGTCACCCCGGCCAGTTCATCAAGCAGCGTCTGAGGCTCGATTTCGGCAACGCCGAGGCCGCGCCGCAGCGGATTGTGGTGAGCCAGAACACGCTCGACCTTGTCTGGAAGCACATCGGGGTTCAGCAGGTCGAGAGCCTTGATGGACCGACGTCCGACCTTGTCCTCATAAGCAGGACCGATCCCGCGGCCCGTCGTTCCGATCCGCGATCCCTTGGAGGCACGCTCCTCGCGCAACCGGTCCAGTTCGCCATGGAGAGACAAGATGAGAGGCACATTCTCCGCAATCTTGAGGATGTCGGGGGTGATCGAGACGCCCTGCTCTTTCAACCGCTCCAGTTCGGCGACAAAAGCCCTGGGATCGAAGACGACGCCATTGCCGATAACAGAAAGCTTGCCGCGCACCACACCCGAGGGCAATAGCGAGAGCTTGTAGGACGTGCCGTCGATGACAAGTGTATGGCCGGCATTGTGTCCGCCCTGAAAGCGAACGACCACATTGGCTCGGTCGGAGAGCCAGTCGACAATCTTGCCCTTGCCCTCATCGCCCCATTGGGACCCTACCACCACCACATTGGCCATTTTCTGCTCCGGCTAACGGTTGAGACTTCTGACGGCCCGTCGAACGCCCCGGACGACGATCGGACTGTCGGCAAACGCGCGCCTTATAGCGGGTGAATGCGCACTTGCCGACTACCCAGCCGACAAATTTCCACGGGCCGGGCAAAGAACGGACTGTTTCGGGGACATATATGAGCTTGCATCGGCGTAGCGGCGCGAAGTAGGCCAACCTATGCGTTCATCCGGCACAACCACCGCATCCGCCAATACAGCGATCACCGCCTATGCGATCCTGACCCTGACAACGCTGTTCTGGGGCGCCAATGCGGTCGCTGGGCGCATGGCGAGCGGCCATATTTCGCCCGGTATGCTGACAATGCTGCGATGGCTCGTCGCTCTTGTGGTCCTGCTGATGATCAGTTGGCCCCGTCTGCGAATGGACTGGCCGAAACTGCGCCGCGCCCTGCCCCACCTCATGCTTCTTGGTGCGCTCGGCTTCGCGCTGTTCAATATACTGCTCTATTCGGCCCTCAATTTCACGACCGCCATCAATGCCGCCATCGCGCAAAGCGGCATGCCGGTCGCCATCTTTATCCTGAACTTTCTGTTCTTTCGCCTCAAACCGGGCTTTCTCCAGATCGTCGGACTGCTTCTGGGCCTTTGCGGTGTCGCGATGGTCGCGGCGCAGGGCGACCTCGCCAATCTGGCAGCATTGAAGATCAATCGCGGCGATGCTCTGCTTCTGCTCGCTGTGGTGGTTTATGCCTCCTATACGGTCGCCCTGCGCTCCAAACCCGCTGCGCTCCATTGGCAGTCGACAATGACGGGCATGTCGGCCGGCGCGCTCATCGCCTCCATACCCTATGCCATCTGGGAAGCTTACAGCGGCAGCCTCATCATGCCCGATGCGACCGGATGGGGCGTCGTTCTGTTCGCCGCGATCTTTCCCTCCATCTTCAGCCAGAGCCTATTCATCAAGGGCAATGAACTGATTGGCGGGAATCGGGCCGGCCTTTTCATCAATCTGGTGCCGATCTGGGGCACGCTGCTTGCCGTGGTCGTGCTGGGTGAGACCTTCGAGCTCTGGCAGGCGGTTTCGCTCGGTCTGATTTTCAGCGGCATCGCCCTGGCGGAAAAGTTCAAGCCGAAGGTCTGAGCGCGGACGAACTCGCGCGCTTCGTCAGGGACAAAATTCGTCGCCGGCGCTCTTGACCTAGAGTGCACTCAAAGCACTAGCTTGCCTCCCGTCATGATGAGAAGAGCGACATGAAGATCGGCGAATTGGCGGAACGGACGGGATTATCCGTCCACACGATCCGGTATTATGAGCGCATCGGCTTACTGCCTGCGGCAGAGCGCGATCAGGGGGGCAGACGGGACTACGATGTTTCGATCCTGACCTGGATCGAGTTTCTGTCCCGGCTCAAGCAAACAGGCATGCCGGTCCGCCAGATGGTGCTCTATGCGAAGCTTCGCGAACAGGGCGACAGTACCTATCCGCAGCGCAAAGCGCTTTTGGAAGCGCATCGCGATCGCGTCCGCAGGCAGGTCTCCGATCTGCAATCGTCTCTCCTCGTCCTCGACACCAAGATCGAGACCTATGCAAAGGCGGAAAGAGAGACCCAGGATGAAAAGCAAACAAACGAGCGCTGAAAGCCGTCTGGAGCGGGGGCGACGCGCTCTCAAGGCGATCGACGGCGAGGCCGGCGAAAAGGTTATCGAGGCGCTCAAGGATATCGCGCCCGATTTCGCCACCTATCTGCTGGAATTTCCGTTCGGCGATATCTACAGCCGGCCGGAGCTTTCACTGCGAGACAGGGAAATTGCGACGATCGCGGCTTTGGCTGCGATGGGAAATGCGACACCGCAATTGAAGGTTCACATCGAAGCGGGGCTGAATGTCGGCCTCACCAAAACCGAAATTGCGGAAGTTCTGATGCAGATGTCGGTCTATGCCGGGTTTCCGGCGGCCTTGAACGGCCTGTCTGCGGCCAAGGAGGTCTTCGCCCTCCGCGATTCTCAGGGTTTATCTGGTCCCAACTAGGCGATCACAGGGCGGAGCATAATGAAGGCGCCGGACATGAAAATCCGGCGCCTTCGATTGTTTGAGCGGACTTAGGCCTCGACGTCGAACGACAGAGCCCGCGCGCGAATAACCTGCGGATGAGCGGTCAGCTTTTCGATCACAGCATCCGAAACAGGCTCGTCCACATAGAGAAGCGCGATGGCATCGCTTCCAGCAGCCTTACGGCCGAGCTGGAAGTTGGCGATGTTGACCCCGTTCTCGCCGAGCGTCGTACCGAGTGCGCCGATGAAGCCCGGCTTGTCGATATTGGTCGTGTAGACCATGTTCTGGCCGATCTCGGCATCGATGTTGATGCCCTTGATCTGAATGAAGCGCGGCTTGCCGTCTGAGAACACCGTCCCCGCCACGGTCCGGGTGGTGTCGCTCGCCTTGACGCGCAGCATGATATAGCCGTCGAAGATACCGGTCTTGTCGCGCCTGACCTCCGAAATGATCACGCCGCGCTCCTTGGCGAGAAGCGGTGCGGAGACCATGTTCGCTTCCGGCATCTGCGGACGCATCAGGCCGGAAACGGCGGCAGAAACGAGCGCGCGGGTGTTCATGCCGGCAGTCGACCCGTCGAAGATGATCTCGACTTCATGGATCGGTGCATCGGTGACCTGGCCGACAAAAGAACCGAGCATTTCCGCCAGTTTGACGAACGGCTTCAGCACCGGGGCCTCTTCAGCAGAGATAGACGGCATGTTGATCGCATTGGTCACGGCGCCGCTATTCAGATAGTCGGCCATCTGCTCTGCCACCTGAAGCGCAACATTCTCCTGCGCCTCGCTCGTCGATGCACCGAGATGCGGCGTGCATACGACGTTATCCATGCCGAACAGGGCATTCTCCTTGGCGGGCTCTTCCTCGAAAACGTCGAGCGCCGCGCCGGCGACCTTGCCGCTCTTCAGCGCCTCGACCAGATCGCTTTCGACGATCAGACCACCGCGGGCGCAATTGATGATGCGAACGCCGTCCTTCATCTTCGTGAAGGCCTCGGCATCAATGATGTTGCGCGTCTTGTCGGTCAGCGGCGTGTGCAGCGTAATGAAGTCCGCACGAGCGAAGAGTTCATCCAGCTCGACCTTCTTTACGCCGATCTGCGTGGCGCGTTCCTCGGTGAGGAAGGGATCGAAGGCAACCACGTTCATCTTCAGCCCGATGGCACGCGAAGCGACGATCGATCCAATATTGCCCGCGCCGATGATGCCGAGCGTCTTGCCGGTGATCTCGACGCCCATGAACTTGCTCTTTTCCCACTTGCCGGCATGAGTGCTCTCATTGGCCTGCGGGATCTGGCGGGCGACCGCGAACATCATCGCAATGGCATGTTCGGCTGTCGTAATCGAATTGCCGAAAGGCGTATTCATCACGATGATACCCTTCCGCGAAGCGGCTGGGATATCGACATTGTCGACGCCAATGCCTGCGCGACCGATCACCTTGAGATTGGTCGCCTTTTCGATCAGCTTTTCGGTGGCTTTTGTCGCCGAACGGATCGCCAGGCCGTCATAATCGCCGATGATCTCGGCGAGCTTTTCCTTGTCCTTGCCGACATCCGGCTGGAAGTCGACATCGATGCCCTTGTCCTTGAAGATCTGGACAGCGGCGTCGGAGAGTTTGTCTGAAATGAGTACGCGCGGTGCCATTGTGTTGGCCTCCTGCTTGGATGGGCATCGTGCCCTGATAATTGTGCGGGTTCAGTGAGCGGCGACCAGCGCCGCCGCTCTGTCGGACAATGCCGGCTTAGCGAAGCGACATCTTCTGCGTTTCGAAGGCATAGGTCAGCCAGGGCATCAGCGCTTCCATGTCGGACGTTTCGACCGTCGCGCCGGCCCAGATACGAAGGCCTGCCGGTGCATCGCGATAGGCGCCGATATCATAGGCAACGCCTTCAGTGTCGAGCTGATTGACGATGCCTTTGGCGAAAGCCGCCTGCGCATCGGCATCGAGTGCCAGCACGTCCGGATCGGTGATCGTCAGGCAAACCGACGTGTTGGAGCGCGTCGCCGGGTCCTTGGCGAGATTGCCGATCCAGCCATTCTCATCGACGAAATCGAAGATGACCTTGGCGTTGGCATCCGCCCGCTTCATCAGACCGTCGAGGCCGCCTGCCGATTTGGCCCATTCCAGTGCATCGATATAGTCCTCGACGCAAAGCATGGAGGGGGTGTTGATCGTTTCGCCCTTGAAGACGCCTTCGATCAGCTTGCCGCCCTTCGTCAGACGAAAGATCTTGGGAAGCGCGCGGTCCGGCGTGTAGTTCTCAAGCCGCTCCACAGCGCGTGGGCCGAGAATGATGACGCCGTGCGCCGCTTCGCCCCCGAGCACCTTCTGCCAGGAGAACGTCACCACATCGAGCTTGTCGAAGGGAAGGTCCTGGGCGAAAGCCGCCGAGGTCGCGTCGCAGATTGTCAGGCCGCCGCGGTCATCCGGGATGAAGTCGCCATTCGGCACGCGAACACCGGATGTGGTGCCATTCCAGGTGAAGATCACGTCGCGGTCGAAATCGACCTGCCCAAGGTCGGGCAACTCGCCGTAGCCCGCTTCGATCTTGCGGGCGTCTTCCACCTTGAGCTGCTTGAGAACGTCAGTGACCCAGCCGGAGCCGAAGCTCTCCCACGCCAGCACGTCGACGCCGCGCTCACCGAGCATGGTCCACATAGCCATCTCGACAGCGCCGGTATCCGAACCGGGAACGATACCGATGCGGTGGGTATCAGGCACCTGCAAAACGTCACGCGTCAGGTCGATCGCGTGCTGCAGACGGCTTTTGCCGGGTTTGGATCGGTGCGACCGGCCAAGAAGGGCGTCGGTCAGGGCTTCAACGGACCAACCGGGGCGCTTGGCGCAGGGGCCGGAAGAAAAATAGGGGCGAGCCGGGCGCGTGGCCGGCTTGGTCATATCTGTCATCGATGTCTCCTATCCTCACAGATAGGGCGTCCCTCGTTGGGGAGGGATGGCCCGCAGCCGCCTTAGAAGCTGTCAGGGCATCCGTCAAGGAAAACCGCCCGATCCTTTCGAACCGGGCGGTTTTTCTTGTTCGCAAAGATCGAGAAGGGTCAGAGACCGAGCCGAAGGCCGAACCGGACCTGATGCTGAAGCGTGTCTTCCTCGAAATCGACACCGTCGCCATCGCGCACCAGCTGCTGCGCGCCCGGGATGCCGAACAGGCGGTATCCGACATCAAGTTTCAGCTTGTCGGTCAGATCGTACGATGCACCAGCGCTGAGTTGATAGGCGAAGTGGAATTCGCGCTCGCGGACGTCGCTATACAGCGTACCGGGTATATCGCATGTGAAATCGCCGGCGCTGGTGCATTCTCGCTCGGTGTAAACGCCGTAATCGGTATAGGCGATGCCGGCTCCAGCGCCGACATAAGGCGTGATCCGGGCAAAGGTACCAAAGTCGAAGAAGCCGTTCACGAGAAAGGTCCAGGCATGCGAATTGCCGTCGCGTTCGATGGAACAGGGGACGGTCGTTGCGGTCGGATCACCGGCATCCGAGCCTTCACAGAAGCGGCCGAACTCCGGATCGGAATCGAAATCGCCAAGGCCCGTATAGCCAAGCTCACCTTCCATGCGGAACAGATCGCTGAAGTTATAGCCGGCGGCAACCGAGCCGCTGACGGAGCCGAGCGAGTTGTACGCGCCGCCATTGTTGAACATCTCCGGGACGTTCTCGACATCAACGCCGAGATCGCCGCGAATATACCAATTCGTCACCGCTTCGACCGGGACGTATTCTTCCATGACGGGAAAAGCGGTCTCTTCGACGAGGGGGGGATTGTAATCATAATCGGCGGCAAAGGCGGGCAGAGCCGACACCATCGGAGCGACGGCAAGAATGACAATGGGAAGCTGGCGCATGAAACTGACTCCGGATCAAACGGCACTTGCAAGCGCCGCTTCGCGTTTGCCGGCCATAGTTAACCATCACGGTTAAGGCGCAGTTAAGCGTATGAAGGCCGGCTCGTCGGTTGAAACGAAAAACGCCGCCCGTTGGGGCGGCGTTTCGTCAAATCATGTCGCAAATTATTTGTAGACCGGAGGCGGTGCCGGGGGCAGCGGCGGTGCCGGCGGGACATAGGTCGCGCAACGCGGATTGGCGCCCCCGAAATTATACCGAAGGCCGGCGCGAACCTCGTGGCTCTTGATGCCTTCATCATAGCCCGGCCCGTTGAAGGTATTGAAGGCAAACATGCGCCCGCCTTCGATCTCGCGATAGCGATAGCCGATATCGGCCTCAAGTTCTTCGGTCAGGCAGTAGGATGCGCCGGCCATAAGCTGCCAGGCAAAGCGCCATTCCTTGTAGCCGTCATGAGGCGTCACTTCGAAGCCATCGTCGTTGAAAAGCGTCTCCCATTCCACCCGGGCGCCGCCGATACCGCCGCCGACATAGGCGGTGAAACCGTAATAGGTTCCAAGATCGACATAGGCATTGGCCATGAGCGTCAGAATGCTGACTTCGGTGCGGTCGTCGGACTCACATGGTGTGGTCCCTGTCGGGCCGCAGAAACCGGTCGTCGACCCGCGAAAGTCGTATTTTTTGTACCAGTCGACGCCGAACTCGGTGCGAAGATGCTTGTGGACATTGACACCGATCGCGCCACCCACGCCCCAGCTTTCGTCCAGGTCGGTATAGGAGAAATCGTTCTCGCCGTCCGATGTCCGATAGGTGATGTCGCCCATTTCGTTGTGCGCGCCATAGATCACATCGCCACGGATATACCATCCACCGAATGCATTGTCGGCCACCGGCACAGGCTCGTAGGAGACCGGGGCTGGCTCGACCAGCACCTCGGGTTCCGGAACGTAGATGTCAGCAGCAAAGGCTGTGCTGACAGCGGTCGTAGCCAGCAGCGCCCCGCCCGCTACGGCGATCAGAGAGCGTCTCATAATTGTACCTCACAAGAATGCCGCCAGTCCCCGCGGCCTGTTCCATTCAAGGACACTATGAGCGCAAATAATTAATTGCCGCTTAAGCCTAAAAAGTAAGGTAAACATTCCTGCGTAGACGAACCGCAAACGCACCGAGATCATCGGAAGACTTTCGAGACGATCATCTTGTAAGCGGGCGATCGGAGATCGCTCTAGGTCCGCGACGACCCGCGAAAGAAGGGGTGACGAGGTGGGTCCCGTCACCGACCGATCAGGCTGCGTGATCGATGATTTCGACGAGTTCGTCGACGACGGTCGTGACCAGATGTGTGTCGTCGCCTTCGGCCATGACACGGATCAGCGGTTCGGTGCCGGAAGGACGGATGACAATGCGCCCGTTTTCACCAAGCCGCGCGCGAGCGGATTCGATAGCCGCTTTCACATCGTCTTCTTCCAGCGGCGTTCCCGAGCTGTAACGCACATTGCGAAGCAGCTGAGGCACCGGCTCGAAGCGGCCGAGAACCTCGCTGGCGGGCTTCTGCGCTCGCTGGACGCAGGCCAGAACCTGCAAAGCGGTGATCAGACCGTCACCTGTCGTGCCGTAATCCGTCAGAACCACATGACCCGACTGTTCACCACCGACATTGAAACCATGCGCCCTCATATGTTCGACAACATATCGGTCGCCGACCTTGGTGCGTGCGAGTGTCAGACCGAGACCATTCAGATGCCGTTCGAAGCCTAGATTGCTCATCACCGTGGCGACGACACCGCCTCCGGTGAGCCGGTCCGCTTTCAGCCAGCTCTCCGCGATGAGCGCCATGATCTGGTCGCCATCGATCTCACGCCCCTTCTCGTCCACGACGACGATCCGGTCGGCATCGCCATCCAGCGCAATCCCGATATCAGCCCGAACCTCATGGACCTTGCGGGCCAGCGACCCCGGGCTCGTCGAGCCGCATTCGTCGTTGATGTTGCGGCCGTCGGGCTCGACGCCAAGGGAAACCACATCGGCCCCCAGTTCCCAGAGAACGGCGGGCGCGACGCGATAGGCCGCACCATTGGCGCAATCGATCGCCACACGCAGGCCGTTCAGGTCCAGCGAACGCGGGAGCGAGCGTTTGGCATGTTCGATATAGCGATCCTGGACGCCGTCGACGCGCTTCGCCTTGCCAATCGCATCGCAATCCGCCAGTCGGCGCGACAGATCTTCATCCATCAGCGCTTCGATCTTCGCCTCGATCTCGTCCGAAAGCTTGAAGCCATCGGGGCCGAACAGCTTGATGCCATTATCGAAATACGGATTGTGCGAGGCACTCAGCATCACACCAATATCGGCCCGCATGGAGCGCACCAGCATTGCGACGGCAGGCGTCGGAATTGGCCCGAGCAGGAAAACATCGACCCCGGCGGCGCAAAAGCCTGCGACCAGCGCGTTTTCCAGCATGTAGCCAGACAAGCGCGTATCCTTGCCAATCACGACCCGATGCTTGTGACCGCCCCGTTTGAAAGCGACGCCGGCCGCCATCCCAACCTTCATTGCGACTTCCGCGGTCATCTTGCCGCGATTGGCGCGGCCGCGAATGCCGTCAGTGCCGAAATATTTTCTGTTCATCCGGTTCTCCCCGCAGATGGGCCCTTATGCCGCATTTTCCTGCGCTTGTAGCATCACGATAATTGTCACCCCGTTACCGTTCGGGCGAAAATGAAAAGGCCCGCCACGACGTCCGCGGCGGGCCTTTCCAATCCAAACTGCTGTTCAGCCCTGTGGCTGCGGCTCGAGGCCCCCATCGGGCTCGTTTGGCTTCGGGCGACCGGCGGTCGGCACCGACGAGCCGCGCGAGGGCGGCGTATCATCGCCGGAATCGCGTGAGGGCTTGTTGCCGGCCAGAAGCTGCTTGATCTCGTCGCCAGTCAGCGTCTCGTATTCCAGCAGCCCTTCGGCCAATGCGATCCAGCCATCATGCTCATCCGTCAGGATGCGCCGCGCTTCCGCATAGGCATCGTCGATCAGCTTGCGGACTTCCGCGTCGATGATGCGGGCCGTCTCTTCGGAAATGTTCTTGCTCTGCGTCACGGAGTGACCGAGGAACACCTCCTGCTCGTTTTCGCCATAGGCGACCTGCCCGAGCTTGTCCGAGAACCCCCACTGCGTGACCATGGCCCGTGCGAGCTTCGTCGCCTGTTCGATGTCCGAGGCAGCGCCGGAGGTGATATTCTCCTTGCCGAACTTGATCTCCTCGGCGACGCGGCCACCCATCATGATGGCCAGTCGGCTCACCATATATTTATAGCTCATCGAATAGCGGTCGCCTTCGGGCAACTGCATGACCATGCCGAGCGCACGTCCGCGGGGGATGATGGTCGCCTTGTGAACCGGGTCGGACGAAGGAACATGCAGCGCCACGATGGCGTGGCCGGCCTCGTGATAAGCCGTCAATTCCTTTTCGGCCTGCGTCATGGCGGAGGAGCGGCGTTCCGCCCCCATCATCACCTTGTCCTTGGCGTCCTCGAACTCCGCCATGGTAACGAGGCGCTTATTGCGCCGCGCCGCCATCAGCGCCGCCTCATTGACGAGGTTCGAAAGGTCGGCACCGGAGAAGCCGGGAGTGCCTCGCGCCAGAACTTTCAGATCGACATTGGGCGCCAGCGGCACGTTGCGCACATGCACCTTCAGGATTCGCTCGCGACCGGCGATATCCGGATTCGGCACCACGACCTGACGGTCGAAACGGCCCGGACGCAGCAAGGCCGGGTCCAGAACGTCCGGACGGTTGGTCGCCGCGATCAGGATGATCGATTCAGTGGCCTCGAAGCCGTCCATCTCGACGAGAAGCTGGTTGAGCGTCTGTTCACGTTCATCGTTGCCGCCGCCGAGCCCCGCGCCACGATGGCGACCGACGGCATCGATCTCATCAATGAAGATGATGCAGGGGCTGTTCTTCTTGGCCTGCTCGAACATGTCGCGCACACGGCTCGCGCCGACGCCGACGAACATTTCCACGAAGTCCGATCCCGAGATGGTGAAGAACGGCACGCCCGCCTCGCCCGCGACAGCGCGAGCAAGCAGCGTCTTACCGGTTCCGGGAGGGCCGACCAGCAGAACACCCTTCGGTATCTTGCCGCCAAGCCGCTGGAACTTCTGCGGATCGCGAAGAAATTCGACGATCTCTTCCAGATCTTCCTTCGCTTCCTCCACACCCGCAACATCCTGGAAGGTCACACGGCCATGGGCTTCGGTGAGGAGTTTGGCCTTTGACTTGCCGAAGCCCATCGCCCGGCCCGAACCGGATTGCATCTGGCGCATGAAGAAAATCCAGACGCCAAGGATGAGGATCATTGGCAGCCAAGAGAGGAAATAGCCGAGGATCGAGTTGGACCCGTCGCTTTCCGGCCGCGCCTGAATCTCGACGTTCTGACTTTCAAGGCGCTCGACAAGCCCCTCATCGCCGGGAGAATAGGTCTGGAAACCGGTCGCGCTATCGGAATAGTTGCCGGTGATACGGTCGCCGCTGATCGTGACCGATTCCACCCGGCCGCTTTCGACCGCCTGGATAAATTCCGAATAGGCGATTTCCGAGCCATTGGTGCGCTGCTGAGGCGACTGAAAGAGATTGAAAAGCGCCACGAGCAGAACAGCGATAATCGCCCACAGCACGAAATTCCGATAGTTTGGATTCATGTTCGATCCAGGTTTGGTGAGCCAGGCACGCATATCTGCCTGCCAATCTTGGCCAAGATAGGGATGCGAGAGGCCCATGCCAAGCGATGGGACGTCTCATTTGCCAATGTCGTGAACGAAAGTTTCCACCGGCGGCGGAGTAAGGGGCCAGTCGCAGAGCGTTTCGACCTGCTGCGCGACCGGCAGATCATGAAGTGGGACGGCTTTTGCGAAAGGATAAGGCATCTGCCCGAGTGGCGTTGTTTGTGTGGACCCGTCGTCTTTGCCGATTTGCCCGCGACGATGTTCGCGGCGGATAAAAAGACCGTCACCACGTCGTTCGACGACGCATCGCGCCAGGCTTGAGCGCCGCGTTTGAGGAAGCCGCTTCAAGAGAGAGCAGACCGCAGCGGTCGCCGGGCGGTGGTCGAGACCGCCAGCAAAGGCGAGCATCACACGAAGGGCCTCGACCCTCTCTAAGTTCGGCATTGAAAAACGATCATCCCAACGAAGCAGCAGGGTCGAGGGGTCGACGCGCTGGGCATTGCTCGAAAGTATCCCGGCGACCCTCCGCGCGATAACGTCTCGCGACGTTTCCGACGCACTGCCCGCCCCCCCACCGTCGATCGACGCGCTGCCATCCTGCCGAAGGCGAACACGTTCAAAGCGGCGATCCTCATTGGAGGGGTCATCCACATAAGAGATGCCTTGCTTGGAGAGCCATTCGCGTAACGCCGCGCGGCGCAATGCCAGCATGGGTCGCATCACCCATGCCCCTCCCCGGCCCGTTCGCCAGAATGTGCCGGATGCCATTCCGCTCAAACCCAAGGTAGGTGCGGGATTGCGGCTTTGCCGCATCGCTAACGTCTCGGCCTGGTCATCTGCGGTGTGGGCCACGAGGATCGTCGCGTTCATGGGAGCTGCAAACGCGCTCAGCAGTCGATAACGCGCTTCCCGCGCTGCGGCCTGAATGCCACTTTTCGGTTTCTCGCCGCTCCAGATTAAGACCTGATGCGGCAGATCGAGCCGCTCGCAGATCCGTCCCACCAACCGCGCCTCTTCCGCACTACCGGTGCGTAGAGCATGATCGACTGTCGCGACATGCAGACGGTCGCACTCGCCTCTCCTGACGAGGCTTCGCCAGACCAGATGCAGCATGGAGACACTGTCGCTGCCACCCGAAACGGCAAGGACGATCGGCCCTTCTTTCGGCAGCGGAAGCGAAAACGGCGCCCCGGGAAAATCCGGAGCGCCGTCTGTCTCACAAACTGCCTGCCGTGCGCTCAGCAAGAAGCAGCGGCCTCTTCTTGATGCAGCCGGGAGCGAAAGGCGTCGGTCGTATCGGGGTAGCGATCGGGAATGGCCTTGAGCGTCTCGCAAGCCACGTCCTTCTGGCCCATCGCCGCCAGAGTAACCCCCAGCTTGAGCATCATGTCCGGAGCCTTGTCGCTCTGCGCATGGGTCTTCGTGCCATCGAGAAAGACTTCGACGGCATCGGCATAACGCTCCTGTCCGCGAAGGCTCTCGCCCAGCCAGAACTGGGCATCTGCCGCACGGGGATCTTCCGGATAGCGCTCTGAAAACTGCCGAAAGCCGGATTCCGCGCCGACATAATCGCCAGCGAGGACACGATTATAGGCTTCGCTGTAGATCGCGTTCGGATCGGCGGGCTGCGGCGGAAGCGAAGCCACGGTCGTTTCGTCCGTGGCAGGCAAGTCATTTTCCGTCGCGCTCACATTGCCGAGATCGTCGAGCGTCAGGTTTCCGAGATCGCGCGGCGGTGAGCCGAGTTCGGGAGCGGCACCCTCCTCGTAGGGCGAATGCTCGACAGCATCCATCGGCACTTCCTCAGACATTTCGGCACGTGCCTCTTGGGCCGGCGTCAGGGTTGTCGGCTCAGCCTCTGCCCGCTCCGGCTCTTCGGATGGCAGAGAGCCGGACTGTCCTTCACCCTGGCCAGGCGCGTTCCCTTCCATCTGATCGAGACGGAACTGCATGTCCTCGAGCTGTTTGCGTATCTGCTCCTGCAATTGCAGGATCTGGAAGTTCAAATCCTCCACGGTGCCGTTGAGGCGGCGGACCTGCTCTTCCAGCTGAGCGACACGTGGGTCTGAGGCCTGGGCCAGCTGTATGGTCGTCTGTTGCTCGCCGCCGTCTCGCTTGAAGATCGAGAGCGGGCCGGCTGCGGCCGGTAATGCCGGTAGAGAAAGGGCAACCGTCAGGAGCGTGGCGCGCAGAAGGGCGGTTTTGGCCGGGGCCATGATGAGCATTCCTCGAATAGTGTTCCTCTGGACAGCGGACAGGCCTGAAAGACGCTGGCCGATTATGACCGTTAAGCAGGTCACTTGGCCGAAAATGCGGAAGGCATGCCAATTGCCTTCCGCTGTGACCAATTTATCACGTTCTTTCGACGCTGATGCGCCTTACTTCAGCACGGTGACCGCGCGGCGATTCTGCGACCAGCAAGAGATATCGTCACACACGGCGACCGGGCGTTCCTTACCGTAAGAGACGGTATTGATCCGGTTGGCAGCGATGCCGCGGCTGATCAGATAGTCGCGGGCAGCGGCCGCACGGCGAGCGCCGAGCGCGATATTGTATTCGCGCGTGCCGCGCTCGTCGGCATGACCTTCGACCGTGATCGGATAGTTCGAATACTGGTTCAGCCACTGGGCCTGCTTGGCCAGGGTCTGCTGCGCATCGGCGCGGATGACCGATGAATCGGTATCGAAGAACACCCGGTCGCCTACATTGACCGTGAAGTCCTGCGTGCTGCCCGGCTGAGCGCTGCCGGCAGCGCTGAGGCCGAGATCGGCAGCAGAATTCGGCACGTTCTTTTTCGATGCACAGCCGGCAAGCGCGAGCGCGCCGACAAGCGCGATCATGGCCGGATTGCGAGAAAGTTCGATGAAACGACGCATGGTCGCTAACCCCTTAGATATACGGTGGCCGCAGCCCCTCTGGTTCTAAAATCGAATCGCCCGCCAGCGTGGCCTTGCCACTGTCCCCTGTCGAGTGATCCCCTAATCCATGGCGCCGCACGCTAGTAGAGATTGCGGCACAATGGCGGCAGCCAGTGACATTCGCCCTCTGACCACCCAGTTCCTCCTCAGTCCAGTCTTGGCGACCAGGCCGGGTCCGACGCAAAATTGGGTGTCGGAATTGCCTGCTCGTTTCGACCTGTCAGATCGACCGAGCGCAGCTTGGGACCTGCGCCCTGGTCTTCTCTGAAAAACATGATGACGCGTCCGTTCGGGGCCCAGGTCGGGCCTTCGACCAGATAGCCGGTCGTCAGGATACGCTCGCCCGAACCATCCGGCTTCATGACGCCGATGGAAAACTCGCCACCACTCTGCTTGGTGAAGGCAATCAGATCTCCCCGTGGACTCCAGACCGGCGTGGAGTAGCTGCCATTGCCGAAGCTGATGCGCGCCTGGCCCGAGCCATCAGCGTTCATCCTGTAGATTTGGGAAGGCCCGCCACGGTCGGACGTGAAGACGATCTGACCGCCATCCGGCGAATAGGAGGGTGAGGTATCGATCGCGTTCGTGTCGGTCAGCCGCTGCATGTTGCGGCTCGACAGGTCCATGGTGAAGATATCCGAATTACCGTCCTGCCGGCCGATACTCATCACGACCTTGCCGCCATCAGGTGAAAAGCGCGGCGCAAAGCTCATGCCTGGAATATTGCCAATGAGTTCGCGCTGGCCCGTCTCCAGTTGCAGCAGATAGACCCGCGGCTGACCGTCCGCATAGGACATGTAGGTCACTTCCTGACGGTTCGGCGAAAAGCGGGGCGTCAGTACGATCTGGCCGCCCTTTGTCAGATAGCGCAGGTTCGCGCCGTCCTGATCCATAATGGCAAGGCGCTTGTTGCGATTGTCCTTCGGGCCGCTTTCGTCGACGAAGACCACCCGCGTATCGAAATAGCCGTCTTCGCCGGTCAGCGCCTTGTAGATCGTATCGGCGATGATATGCGCCACGCGCCGCCAGTTATCCGGCGTCGTGAAAAACTGCTCGCCGATAATCTGAGACTGCCCGTAAGTATCCCAAAGGCGGAATTCCGCACGCAGTCGCCCGCCATCCGGCACAATACGGCCCGTGACGAGCGCCTGCGCGTCGATTGCCGTCCAGTCCTGAAAACGGGGCGACTGATCGGGATTGTCGATCTGCTGGATGAACGCCGCCTTGTCGATCGGCCGAAACAGACCGGATCGTGCAAGGTCGGCAGCGATCACGTCGGTGATCTGCTGGCCCAAACCATCCTGGCTGAGGAAATCCGTGATCGCGATTGGCAGCGGCTCCACCGTACCGCGATTGACGTCGATTTCGACGACGGCCCGCGCCGGCATGCTCAGCCACAAAAGGGCTGCCGCGATCAGGCCGAGTCGGGAGATGAGACGATATAGATGTTTCATAAAGGGTATGAAGTCCTCTAGCGGATCAGAAGAACATGTCGCGAGGATCGAAATTCACGATCACTTCGCGCCAGGTTTCGTATTTGCCCTCAGGCACCCGTAGGCCCTGAACGTCACATTTCTGAATGGCGCGCACGGCGCTTCGGTCGAACTGCGCATTACCGGACGATGTCGTTACACGCGGAGCGCCTTCGAGCTTGCCATTCTGGTTGAGCGCGAATTTGACTGAGACACGCAGATTGTCCGCATCCACGATACCGGCATCGATGCTCCAGCAATTGCCGAGCTGATCGCGCAGGGCCGCCATTTCAGAAGCGGAAAGTTCCGGCGCATTGGTGCGGCTGGCGCCCGCTCCCGCCGTCTGGGCGCTCGCTTTCGCACCACCGCCCTTCTCTTCCTGCTTGTTGATCAAAGCCTTGATCTGGTCGTCCAGCGCCTTGGCTTCAGCCACCTTCTTGGCCTCGGCTTCCGCCTTTCGCTTGGCTTCCGCTTCCGCCAACTCCTTCTGGCGGCGCTCTTCTTCCTCGGCAGCCTGGCGTTTTTCCTCTTCGGCCTTCTTCTTGGCCTCTTCGGCGCGGCGCTGCTCTTCCTGCTGCTTACGCTCCTGTTCGGCCTTTTCCAGAAGCTCGGCCACCGGATCGACTTCAGGCTCGGGCTTCGGTTCGGGCTTGACCTCCTTCACCGGCTCCGGCTCGGGTTCGGCCTTGGCCACCTCGACCGGCTTTTCGGCAGGCTTCGGTTCCGGCCGTTTCATCGGCAGCGGCGGCGGCGCTGCCGGTGTGGAGTTTTCCACCTTCCGCTCCGACGGAGCTGCGTCGGGCGAGTTGTCGAGGTCGGCCGTGTTACGGCCGATATTGACGGCGTCGGGGCGCGGCTCAGGCGTTTCCATTTTCTTCGGCGCAGGCGGCTGCTCCTTGTCCGCCGTTCGCTCGCCCTTGACCAGCTGGTTGAGATCGTTCTCCGAAATCGCGGTCACCGAAATCGCTTCATCAAGCTCGAACGGCTTCGGGGAGGAAAGCGAAACGAGCGCAAACCCCAGCACGCAGAGATGGAGAAGTACCGATGTGGCGAGACCCGTCTTCATGCGATGGCGTCAGCCGTCCTCCTGAACGGTCACCAGACCCACATTGGTGAAACCGCCTGCCTGAATGCGCGCCATGACACGCATGACGCTGCCGTAATCAATGGCCCGGTCGCCGCGCACGAAGATGCGTGCATCGCCCTTGGCGTCCTTGATGGCCTGCAGCTTCGGCACGACTTCGTCGAGCTGAAGCTCGGTTTCCTGAAGGTAGATGCGCCCTTCGCCGTCGACCGAGACCACCAGTGGCTCGGTCTCGCTGTTCATCGGCGCGGCGTCCGTATTCGGCAGGTCGACCGGTACACCGACCGTCATCAGCGGCGCGGCGACCATGAAGATGATGAGCAGCACGAGCATGACGTCGACCAGCGGCGTCACGTTGATTTCCGAAATCGTACCGGTGCGCGAACGACGGCGGCGCCTGTTGCGTCCCTGAAATCCGGCTGCGGAGGGTCCGCCCATTGCCATGGCTGCCTCCCTTTAGGCTGCCGCCTGCGCGGTGCTGCGATTGGCGGCCGAGCGTTCGTCGATCTGCCGTGAAAGAATGGCCGAGAATTCGTCGGCAAAGCCTTCCATCCGTCCGCCGAGCTTGTTGGCGTCGCCGGAAAGCTTGTTGTAGGCCATGACGGCCGGGATAGCCGCGACAAGACCGATGGCCGTCGCCAGAAGCGCTTCGGCGATGCCCGGCGCAACCACGGCCAGCGATGTCTGTTTCGAGGCGGCAATCGCCTGGAACGACGTCATGATGCCGACGACCGTGCCGAACAGGCCAATAAACGGCGCGGCTGAACCGATTGTCGCAAGGAAGCCGAGGCGCCCTTCGAGGCTCTCCATCTCGCGCGCCAGGGCAAGGTCCATCGATTTGTCGATGCGGCTCTGGAGCGGCGCGGGGCTGCGTGCGCCCCGTTCGAAACTCTTCTTCCACTCCCGCATGGCGGAAACGAAGATCGTCGCCATGCCGGAGGTCTTGCGATCCGACAGCGTGCGGTAAAGCTCTTCCAGCGACTGGCCCGACCAGAAATTATCCTCGAAACGGTCCATTTCGCTGCGCATGCGGCGATATGACAGAACCTTCTCCACGATAATCGCCCAAGTCCATATCGATGCAAGGATCAGGCCGATCATGACGAGCTTGACCACCCAGCCGGCCTGCATGAAGAGGTCGATCAGTGATACATCACCACCTGGTGCGGCCAGTGCCACCTGTTCCATGTCTCAATTCCCCTGAAGTTCGGACAGCGGGCTGGCGGGGTTAACGCCGGATATGAAAGGCCACATGTCCGTTTTCTGGCTTTTCTCGTGTAAATTTGGCGAATGGAAGGCGTTTGGCCTCACTTCGCCTTTCTAAAACAAGGTTAACAGGCCGTGGTTAATGGCCCGTTAGGATTTCATGTCCGAATTGTGGCGACTCGCGCTCAGGACACGTCCTGCTGCGTCCGGGCAAAAGCCTCCCGCCATGCGGATGGCAAACGGCGCGGCCGCCCGTCCCGACCGATAATCGCGGCATGCACTTTCGCTTCGATCAGAGGCGTCTCTGCCCGGAGGATGCGCTGATCCATCGTAACCCGCGCACCGGACTGTTCGGCGATCGTCGTTTCCACCGTCAGCACATCGTCCATACGCGCCGGCGAACGAAAATCGATCTCCATCCGGCGAACGATCCAGACAAGCGCTTCATCATCCGATCGCGCCATCAATTCATTGTGGTGGATGTCGTGAAGGCGCAGAAAGTCGGAGCGCCCGCGCTCCAGAAACTCCAGATAGCGCGCATGATAGACGACCCCGGAAAAGTCGGTGTCGGCATAATAGACACGGGCCTCCAGACGATGGATGCCGTTCTCGATCCGCCCGGCAAGAGCGTGGTCTTCGCCTGCTGAAGGCTGAGCCCGGGATCCATCATGATCGATCATCGCGTTTTCCTTCTTTCGTCCCTTTGCGCCGATCCCGCCAGACGATCTGTCGGAGATACACCAGATGCCATTTCGATCCGCAGGGCTCAAGTCTGCCCGACCTTCGGCCACCGGCGCTCAGTTCGATGAACCGGCACCACCCAGTTCTAGCAGGACGATTTCAGGTGTTACGCCGATCCGGACCGGCAGGATCGACATGCCGATCCCTCCGGTGATGAGAAGATCGCGCCCCTCTTCCTGATAGTGCCCATAGCGGTAATCCAGTTCATGCCTGATCCGCGGCACGACGGGCGCCCAGCCAAAGGGGGCGATCTGTCCGCCATGCGTATGACCCGAAAGGGTAAGGCTCACACGATCCGGCACATCGGGAAAGATATCCGGTTCATGCGCCATCAAAAGCACCGGCGCCTCGTCGTCGGCGATCTTTGCCATCGTCGCGGGCAGATCGGCGCGGCTGAAGGCCCTTGGTCGTCCGTCGACCATTTTGGTATAGCGTCCCATCTGGTCGCCCAGCCCGGCCAGCCAGAAGGCTTCGCCGTCGGTATCGAGGCGCTCGACGTCGTTTTCGTAGACCTTGATCCCCGCACTCTGAAGCGCCTGCCGCGCCGTCGAAGGGCTGTCCTCCGTAAAGTCGGAGATCGGATCGTCTCCCCAGTCGTGATTGCCGAGGACCGCATGGACTCCAAGCGGCGCCTGCAACCTGGAAAGCTCCGCGCCCCACGCTTCGCTCGGCACCTGTCCCAAAGAGAGATCCATGCCGGAAAGATAATCGCCGAGGAGAAGGTGGATATCGGGTTTGAGCGCATTCATCGCATTCACGATCTTGCGAATGCGCGATGGGCCCACCCAGGGCCGGCAGGCATGAAGATCGCTCATCAGAACCGCTCGCAGACGCAGTTCGGGCGGCCAGCCGGGCGGCGTGATTGCATAGCGCTGCACCTTGAGCCGCACGAATGTTTCCGCGGCCACCGCCGATGTCGCGGCGAGCCCGACAAGGGCCGCTCCCCCGAGAATTTTAATCGCTGCTCGCCTGTCCGGCATCACTCATCCTCGAACAGACCGGGCTGAGCAGCAGCCACGGCCTTCGGCGCGGGCAGACCGATATGGGTCCAGGCGCCCGCCGTCATGATACGGCCGCGCGGGGTCCGCTGGATGAACCCCTGCTGGATCAGATAGGGCTCGATAATGTCCTCGATTGCATCACGCGGCTCGGAAAGCGCCGCCGCGATGGTCTCGATACCGACAGGACCGCCACCGAAATGGTTCGCGATGAGAAAGAGATAGCGCCGATCGAGAGCGTCCAGTCCGCGGCTGTCGACTTCGAGACGTCCAAGCGCCTCATCCGCGATCTTCGCGTCGACAGCCTCGGCTTTGGCGACCTCTGCAAAATCCCGGACCCGGCGCAAAAGCCGGCCGGCGATGCGCGGCGTGCCGCGCGCACGGGTTGCAACTTCCCGCGCGCCGTCATCGGTCATTGGCAGACCCATCAATCGTGCGCCACGACGGACGATCTTCTCCAGTTCCTCCGGCGTGTAGAAATCCAGCCGGACGGGAATGCCGAACCGGTCACGCAGCGGCGTCGTCAGAAGGCCAAGCCGCGTCGTGGCCGCGACCAGCGTAAAACGCGCCAGATCGATCTTGACGCTCCGCGCCGCCGGACCTTCACCGATGATGAGGTCGAGCTGGAAATCCTCCATCGCCGGGTAAAGGATTTCCTCGACCGCCGGATTCAGACGATGAATCTCGTCGATGAATAGAACGTCCCGGTCCTCCAGATTGGTCAGCAACGCAGCGAGATCACCTGCCTTGGCAATGACAGGGCCGGATGTCGAACGGAAATTCACGCCGAGTTCGCGCGCCATGATCTGCGCCAGGGTCGTCTTGCCGAGACCGGGCGGACCGACGAACAACACGTGGTCGAGGGCCTCGCCGCGGCTCTTTGCGGCCTCGATAAACACCTTGAGGTTAGCGCGCGCCGCTGCCTGCCCGACAAAATCGTCGAGCGTTTGCGGTCGAAGCGCCGTATCGACGTCCTCGCCGCGCTTCTCGGCATCGATCAGGCGGTCAGGCTGGCT
Organism: Notoacmeibacter ruber; assembly: GCF_003668555.1. Taxonomy (NCBI): domain Bacteria; kingdom Pseudomonadati; phylum Pseudomonadota; class Alphaproteobacteria; order Hyphomicrobiales; family Notoacmeibacteraceae; genus Notoacmeibacter; species Notoacmeibacter ruber. The sequence goes on from NZ_RCWN01000001.1 coordinate 2,342,946, forward strand.
CATGAGAGGCTCCTCTTCGATCTATTCCGGTATATGACCGGCAGATAAAGGACCGACCAGACCAAAATGCTCGCTGGCAAGCCGAGAGGCAGGACAATAACGAATAGAACATATCCTCCGTCATACCCGCCCAGCAAAAATGCGTAAGGGATAGCGAATAGAATGACAGGACCGGCCACGGCAGCGATGAATGAATACAAGATTGTACGCCTGAATATATCCACGGCCAAGCCAACCAAAAAAGCGGGCAAGAGCCCAAACATAAAACAAAAATAAAACAGATCAAAACTCAGATAATCGAAGGACAGGCCCTTTCCGCTCGTCATTTGATCCAGAGCCGCCATCAAAAAACTGATCAGAACACCAAAAATGGGACCCAGGACGGAATATAGAAACGTCACTATTCCGGGCGGGAAGCCCGCACTCTCTCTCATCCAATATTCTCAGCAAACATGGAAATAGGGAGTCTTGAACCGGGGGAGGCCGCGCCTGCACTGATCGGTGGCGATAGAATTCCTTCTCAAGACGCCAGTTCCTTCAGGCCAAGCCGGATGAGCTTGGCACTGTCCGCCCCCTCGCCGGCCTCCTTGAGAGCAGCCGAGACCGCCGCGGCAGCCTGATCGCGCCCATAGCCGAGATTGGTCAGTGCCGAAACGGCATCGGCCACCTGCGCCGGCGCAACCCCCTCGCCCAGCTCCTGCGACAGGCCGATATTCGGCGCAAAATCGCCAGCAAGCGCCGGTGCGCGATTCTTCAATTCGCTGACGATACGCTGTGCGACCTTCGGCCCGACGCCCGGCGCGCGCGCCACCATAGCCTTGTCCTGAAGCGCGACAGCGTTTGCCAGGTCGGAGGCTGCCAAGGTGGAGAGGATCGCCAATGCCACTTTCGCGCCGACGCCCTGCACCGTCATCAACAGACGAAACCATTCCCGCTCAAGACCGGAAGAGAAGCCATAAAGCCGGATCATGTCCTCGCGGACGATCGTCTCTATCTGCAACACCGCCGCTTCACCCTCATGCAGAGCGGAAAGGGTGCGCATCGCGCAATGAGCGACGTAGCCGACGCCATGCACATCCAGAATGACGTGATCATCAGCAATCTCATCGACCGTGCCTTTCAACCTGCCGATCATGCCGCGCCTGCCTTCAGCAAGGCCCTGCGCGCCGCATCGCCCACCCGATTATTGGCATGACAAATGGCGATGGCGAGCGCGTCGGCGGCATCATCGCTATCGTATCGGGCCTTCGGCATCAGCACGCGGAGCATCATCTGGATCTGCTTCTTGTCGCCATGGCCGACGCCGATCACCGCTTTCTTCACAGCGTTCGGCGCATATTCGGCTACCGGCAATCCGGCCCGAGCGGGCACCAGCATGGCGATGCCACGCGCCTGACCGAGTTTCAGCGTGGCTCCCGCATCCTTGTTGACGAAGGTCACTTCGACGCTGGCTTCATCCGGCCGCTGCGTATGCATCACTTCAGTCAGCCCGTCATGGAGCTGGCAGAGACGGCTGGCCAGATCGGCCTTGCCATCGGAGGTGATCGTCCCCGCTGCGACAAAGCGTAGCGACGAGCCGAGGCTTTCCACCACGCCCCAGCCCATCCGCCGGAGGCCGGGATCGATGCCAATGATTCGAATCGGTAATTGCGCCATTGCGGAACTCTGCTTCATGGCGAACAGCATCGCCAGACAATGTGAACAAAAAAGAAACAAAATCCACGAAAACAGCGTCAAACATGTCTTCGGGACACCATAATGCTTGACCAATGCGGCTGACAGGATGGAAAGCGGATCATGCCAGACCTTCCGATCCTGTGGGCTATCCTTCTTGTTGCCGGTCTCGTCCGAGGCTTTGCGGGATTCGGCTCGGGCATGATCGCCATACCATTGATCAGCCGCATCGGCGGCCCCGCCGTCGCCATTCCGTTGTTCTGGGCGATCGACAGCCTGCCGTCGCTCGTCATTCTGCTTCCGGCACTCCGCCAGGTTGCATGGCGGGCCGTTCTGCCGATCGCGGCTGGCTTCGCGGCCACCGTCTATCTCGGCATCTGGTATCTGAGTGTCGGGGATCCGGACCAGCTGCGCCTTGTCATAAGCGGCTTCATTCTCGTCGCCGTCCTCGTTCTGTGGAGCGGCTGGCGTTACTCCGGGCCGCGCCCCGCAACTTTGTCAGCGGCAGTCGGCATGGTGTCGGGTTTCTTTGGAGGGGCGACCCAGCTTTCGGGCCCGCCGGTCGTGATCTACTATCTGAGCAGCGCGGATGCTCCCGCCCAAGTCCGAGCGAACATCATCGTTCTGTTTGCGATCACGTCCGTTTTCTCCGGCATTGGGCTGATAGCCGCCGGATTGGTCTCGATGTCATTGCTACTGACGGCCGTACTGGTCGCGCCCGCTTATATGATCGGGCTACTCGCCGGACAGAAGATCTTCCATCTGGCTGACGAACGCCATTTCCGGCGTGTCGCATTCCTGCTGATTCTGACCGTCGGCCTGATGACACTGCCGTTCTTCGACGGCGTCATTTGAGAGCGGTTTCAGCGCCCGAACGCCGTCCGCAGGAGATCGATCTGCGCACCGACCGGATTCTCGGCATCCGAATCGGCCTCATCATCTTTTGCGCCATAGAGCTCGGCATCGACGCGCTGGACAAGGCGTTGAAGCGAGAGCGAACGGTCGACGAGATCAAGAAACTCTTCGCTGAGACTGTCCCAGCCCGGCGCCTCACGATCGGAGACCGCCGCGTCGAGATTAACCTTCTGCTTCTCCTTGGCCACCTGTTCGCGGGTCATCTCACCGGCATTGGCGGCGCGCTGAAGAAGAAGCCAGGACGCAATCTGCATGAGGCGCGTCGTCAGGCGCATCGATTCGGCGGCATAAAGGGTCGCCGGAATTCGATCGAGGCCCTTTGCGGAACGTCGTCCCTCGCCATCCAGATAGCTGGCGGCATCCTCGACGAGCAACATGCCAGTCGCGTAGAGCTCGCGAAAGGAATCGGAAAAGATCCGCCGTTCGGCCAGCCGGATCGTTTCGCCCGTGGTGGTCTTGCTCTCGTTCATTGCTGCCCTGTCCGCCGCTCGATGCCCCCGCAATGCCGTCCCTTGGTCATGCGGTCGAGGGAAATTGACCGATGTGCGTCACGTCGGCAAGCTTAGCCTTAAAGAAGAGTTAATGCCGGGGGAAAGCGGGGAGTTCCCACTCTTTTTGCTGGCGGGCAAAAAAAAGGCCGTCCCAAGGGAACGGCCGAAAAGTCTTACAGGGAGCGTCAAACGGAAGGAAAAGACCATCCGGATGAAACCGGCGTGAACCGGATGAGTGCAAGATGACCTGAAAAGGTTAACGAAGACCTAACAGGAGTCGATTTATCAACCTTCTTGTGTCGCACTATGGAACTTATCAGCGTTCCGCTCACGCAATCCGGCGCTAGGCCTCGTCCTTCGATCGGTCGCGAAGTTTGAATTTCTGGATCTTTCCGGTGGAGGTCTTCGGGATTTCCTCGAAGATGAAATCTTTCGGCACCTTGAAACGCGCCAGGCGCTCGTAGCAGTGCTGCTTGAGCGCTTCGGCGTCCGGCTGGTGACCGGACTTCAGTTCGATATAAGCAATCGGCGCTTCGCCCCATTTGTCATCGGGCCTTGCGACCACCGCACAGGACGCCACCGATTCATGCTTGTAGAGCGCATCCTCGACCTCGATCGAAGAGATGTTTTCGCCGCCGGAGATAATGATGTCCTTGGAGCGGTCCTTCAGTTCGATATAGCCATCCTCGTGCATCACACCAAGATCGCCCGAGTGGAACCACCCGCCCTCAAAGGCCGATTGGGTCGCCTCTTCATTCTTCAGATAGCCCTTCATGACGATATTGCCGCGAAACATCACTTCGCCAATGGCCTGACCGTCAGCCTCGACCGGCTCCATCGTGTCGGGATCGAGCACGCCAAGATCTTCAAGGCCGGCATAGCGAACGCCCTGACGGGCCTTCTTGGCCGCGCGCTCTTCACGATCCAGCGTGTTCCACTCGCTCTTCCACTCATTAACCACCGACGGGCCGTAAACCTCGGTAAGGCCGTATAGGTGAACCACTTCAAAGCCGGCATCGGCCATCGCAGCGAGCACGCTGCCTGGAGGCGGCGCGGCGGCAGTATTGAAGATAACGTTCTGCGGAAAGTCTCGCCGCTCCTCGTCGGCGGCCCCGATCAGCATGCTCATGACGATCGGCGCCCCGCACAGATGGGTGACGCCGTGATCGGCAATGGCATCGAAGATCGGTTTGGCGCGCACCCAGCGCAGGCAGACATGCGTCGACCCCGTTAGCGCAAGCGTCCAGGGAAAACACCAGCCATTGCAGTGAAACATCGGCAGCGTCCAAAGATAGACGGCTCCGCCGCCGACTGCCGCATGAACCGTATTGTTGTAGGCCATCAACGCCGCGCCACGGTGATGGTAGACCACACCCTTGGGATTGCCCGTCGTGCCGGACGTGTAATTCAGGGCGATGGCATCCCACTCATCGTCGGGCAGCGACCAGGCAAAGTCGTCACTCCCTTCTGCGACAAGAGCCTCATATTCCAGCGAACCGATCATCTCGCCCTTCGGATAGGGTGCGTCATCGCCATAGTCCGGATCGTCGTAGTCGACCACGAGCGGATCGACCTTGGCGATGGCGAGGGCCTCCTTCATGACGGCCGAGAATTCGCGGTCGACGATGACGAGCTTGCTTTCGGCATGGTCCAGCTGGAACGCGATGATCGCCGCGTCGAGCCTTGTGTTGAGGCTGTGCAGGGCGGCTTTCAGCATCGGGATACCCTGATGACATTCCAGCATGGGCGGCGTGTTGGAGAGCATGACCGTCACCGTATCGCCCTTGCCGATACCTCTCTTCTGCAGCGCACTGGCCAGCTTGCGGGAACGGTCGTAAAATTCGCCATAGCTACGGCGCAGCGAGCCGTGAATGATGGCGGTGCGTTCCGGCCATACGTCGGCGGCGCGCTTGAGAAAGGAAAGCGGGCTCATCGGCTGATAATTCGCCGCGCATTTGTCGAGCCCCGTCTCGTACATGTTTGTCATCGGTCGCCTCCCCCAATATGGACTGTCCGAACGAAAATAGGGGGGCGGCGAATCTTCGCAATCCAGACGATCCGCCAATCTTGACACGGCCGCGTGAATCGTGACCCGGGGTCGATACTCCCCTGACAGCCATCTTTCGCCTTGATAAGGCCATGAAACCTAGCCCAAGAGAGGACGCCATTGAATGAACGAGGAGACTATGGCCGACACTCATTTCGACCGCTGCCGCCTGGTGCTGATCACGCCCGAGACGGAAGATGACGACCACCTGCTGGACTCGGTGCGCTCTGCGCTGTCCGGAGGCGACGTCGCCTCTCTTATTCTTTCGCCCGGGGCCCGCCACGAAAAGGCGTTTCAAACTCTGGCGGAAAAGGTCGTCGCCATCGCTCAGGAAAAGGGCGTTGCCGTCATGATCGCCGATGATACGCGCGTCGCGGGCCGGGTCGGCGCCGATGGCGTTCATCTCGAAGATGCAAAAGCGACGATGGCCGAGACGATGGAGCGGTTCGACGGTCGCCTCATGTTCGGCGCCGGGGGTGCGAAAACGCGCCATGAAGCCCTTGAGCTGGGCGAAACTCAGCCCGACTACGTCTTTTTTGGCCGTATCGGCTATGACAACAAGCCCGATCCCCACCCGCGCAATCTCGCCATGGCCGACTGGTGGGCAAGCATGGTCGCCATCCCCTGCGTGACGATGGGCGGCTCGATGCCCCAGAGCGCCGTTGCCGTAGCCGAAACCGGCTCCGATTTCGTCGCCTTGTCGACGGCTGTGTTTTCGGGACCGGAGAGCCCCGGCGAACGCGTATCGACCATCAACACCATGCTGGACGAGAAGGCGCCTCGCTTCACCGAAGAGGTCGAGTGATGCGCAGACCGACCGGCGGAACGCTCATTTTCCTGTCGCTGATCGGAGCCGCCCTCGCGGCGCCGAATGATCGCGCCGTCGACAGCTTCACCCGGGATGAGCAGAGCGCCGAGAACAGAAAACTGCCGACTGGGCAGCAGAAGGGCGACCTGCCGCAGGAAATCGACGAAAGCCGTTTCGGTGAGAAGCCGGAGGACGTGGCCTTCACCGCCTTCCAGATCGGCCGCTTTCTGACGGCGGTCCGGCTTGCAACGCCCCTTGCGGAAAATGGCAATCCGGCAGCCCAGACCCTTCTCGGAGAAATTTATGCCGCGGGCCTTGGCGTTCCCAAGGATCCGAAAAAGGCTGCGAACTGGTATGCTCGCGCCGCCGAATCCGGCGTTCCGGCCGCGCAGTTTCAATATGCGCTGATGCTTCTTGACGGTCGCTACGTCGAAAAGGATGAAGCCTTTGCCGACCGGCTTCTGAAGCAGGCGGCGGAGGGCGGCAATGCGGATGCTCAGTTCAATTACGCGCAGCGGCTTCTGCACCATGGCGGCGTGAACGAACAGGCCGAGGCCGCCAAATGGTATGAAGCGGCGGCGCAAAAGGGCGTGCCCGATGCGCAATATGCCTATGCCAACTACCTGGCCGGGGAAATCGACGGCGTCACCCGCAATATGGAGGAGGCCCGCCAATGGATGAGCAAGGCGGCCGATGGAGGCATGAACGCGGCGAAGGTCGAACTGGCAACCTGGCTGTTCTCCGCCAAGGGGGGCGACCGTGATTTCGAGCGCGGCTTCCGCCTTCTCCAACAGGCCGCGCGCACCGGCAATGTCGCGGCGCAAAGCCAGCTCGCCAAAGCCTATATCTATGGGTACGGCACCGAGGCCGATACCGTTGAAGCGGCAAGCTGGTACATTACGGCGCGCCGCGCCGGCTTGCAGGATCGTGAACTCGACGATCTCATGGACGGCTTGTCCAACGACCAGAAACAGCAGGCGCTGGAGCGCGCCAACCGGCGGTGACCGACCGCGCTATCGCCCGCCGGTCTTGTTTCGGCGAAGAATTTGGGCCATTGGACGGCCCAACATCACACACATCTCTCAACAGACGGCTTCCCAATGAAGATCAATGGCAATGAAATCCGCCCCGGTAACGTGATCGAACACAATGGCGGATTGTGGGTCGCGGTGAAGACGAACCACGTCAAGCCCGGCAAGGGCGGCGCTTTCAATCAGGTGGAATTGAAGAACGCCATCGACGGCACAAAGCTCAACGAACGCTTCCGCGCATCCGAGACGGTCGAGCGTGTGCGTCTGGAGCAGAAGGATTTCACCTACCTCTACGCGCAGGAAGACATGCTCGTCTTCATGGACAGCGAAACCTACGACCAGCTTGAACTGTCGCAGGATTTCGTCGGCGACCGCTCCGCTTTCCTGAAGGATGGCATGACGGTGACGGTTGAACTTTATGAAGAGAAGCCGATCGGTATTTCTCTGCCCGATCAGGTCACCCTCGAAATCGCCGAGGCCGACCCGGTGGTGAAGGGACAGACGCAGTCCTCGTCCTACAAGCCTGCGGTTTTGGAAAACGGCATCCGTATTCTGGTGCCGCCCTTTATCGAGGCCGGCGAGAAGATCATCGTCGACACCAGCGACATCACCTATGTGAGCCGGGCGAACTGATTGCCGCCGGATGACGCGGCGCAGCGGCGAGGAACCTCCCTCGCCTGCCACTGCCGCATACAGCTACGGATTGAAAGGACGTCATGGCGCGCTCCGCATTGATGAACGTGATGGTTGGCGCTGCCGCAAAGGCTGGCCGCCGTTTGGCAAGAGACTTCGGTGAGGTCGAGAATCTTCAGGTCTCTGTGAAGGGGCCAGGCGATTTCGTCACCAAGGCCGACATGGAAGCCGAAAAGACGATCTACGAGGAACTGTCGCGGGCCCGTCCCGATTTCGGCTTTCTCATGGAAGAACGCGGCGAGGTTGAGGGCAAGGATCCCGAGAGCCGCTGGATCGTGGATCCGATGAATGGCACCACGAACTTCCTGCATTCCATTCCGATTTTCGCGATCTCTATCGCATTGGAGCGTGAAGGTCAGATCGTCGCTGCGGTGATCTACAATCCTCTCATGGACGAGCTGTTCACCGCGGAAAAAGGCGGCGGAGCCTTCTTCAATGACCGTCGCATCCGCGTCGCCAATCGCCGCCACATGACCGACGGACTGTTCGGCGTTCCCGTGCCGCACCTTGGACGCGGCAATCACGGCGATTCACTGCGGCAGATCCGCAATCTCATGGCCAATACGGGCGGCATTCGCTCGACAGGTGCGCCAGCGATCGATCTCGCCTGGGTGGCCGCTGGCCGTTTCGATGGCATTGTTGGCCGCGAAAATCAGCCCTGGGATACGGCAGCCGGCCTCCTTCTTGTTCGCGAGGCAGGCGGTTTCGTCTCCGATATTCATGGCCGCGACGACATCTTCGGCACGGGCACGATTCTGGCGGCGAACGAACGCCTGATTGGAGAACTGGAGCGCACCGCGAACAAGGGCTTGTAAGGCTGCACATCCACAGCGGAGGTTCCGTTTCCGCTATGCAAGCCCATATAAGCGTGTAAGATTCGCTCCCATGGGCGAGCGCCACAGAGGCGGAAGGAGGAAACCGCGATGGCGGCGACAGAAGATGATCTGACAGCGCAGAGGCCGCCACGTACGTTTGACCCGGGCCGCCTTTCCTCGCCGAGAGTCTTCCTTCTGTCGATGGTGATCTTTCTGATCCTGTTCGGCTTCCTCGTCGCAATTCTATCGCGCCAGATCATCTCCGCCTTCATGACCAATCCGGGCCTGAACGGGCTCATCCTTGGCGTTCTGATCGTCGGCATTCTGCTGGCATTCGGTCAGGTGGTTCGGCTATTCAGGGAAGTGGGTTGGGTCAATTCCTTCCGCGAGGGCCTCGAAGCGCGGCGCGACCCGGTGCTGCTTGCGCCGATGCGCTCGCTTCTGATGCGCTCCACGGCCACTGCGCTGACACCGGCGGCCATGCGCTCGATCCTCGATTCGATCGCAACGCGCCTCGACGAGAGCCGTGACGTCATACGGTATCTTGTCGGCCTCCTGGTCTTTCTCGGCCTTCTCGGCACCTTCTGGGGTTTGTTGCGAACCATCGGCTCGATCGGCGACACGATCCAGTCCCTCAACCCTGCCGCAACGGCCGGACCCGATATTCTCGACTCCCTCAAGTCCGGCCTCTCCGAACCCCTTTCCGGCATGGGCACGGCCTTTTCATCCTCGCTGTTCGGTCTCGCCGGCTCGCTCGTTCTCGGCTTCATGGAATTGCAGGCCGGGCGCGCCCAGACCCGCTTCTATACCGAACTGGAAAACTGGCTTTCATCGGTCACTGCGCTCGACTCCGATCTGGTCCCCGAGACGGCGAACTCCGACGAAATGCGTGCCATGGCGGAAAGTCTCAAACACTTGCAGGAGGGCGGCGCGAGCCCCCGCATGACCAACGCCATGGGGTCTCTGGCCGAAGGCATTTCCGGTCTGGTCCGCAATATGCGTGGCGAACAGCAGATGCTGCGGGAATGGATGAACGCCCAGGCGCAGGAACAGCAGAAAATGCGTGAGACACTGGACCGGCTGACCGCTGCGCTGGAAGAGCGCGAGCGGCGGCAGGACGGCTGAACCGATGGCGCTGCGCCGACGTTCACGATCGAGCGTTGACTATTGGCCCGGCTTTGTCGATGCCATGGCCACACTTCTGCTGGTCTTCACCTTCCTGCTTTCCATCTACGCGGTCGCTCAGTTCATCCTGACACAGCAGATCCGGGGCCAGGACGATGTGCTTGTCCGCCTCAACAGTCAGATCAGCGAATTGACGCGCCTTCTCGCCCTTGAGCGCGCCACCAGCTCCGATGCCGACCAGGAACTGGCCGCACTGCGTGCCAGCCTGGCTTCCGCCGAATCGGATCGCAGCCGCCTTCAGGCGCTCCTTAATGAAGGAGCGGGAAGTGACGAAGCGGCACAGGCGCGTATCAGCGACCTGACCTCCGACCTTGGCGAGCAGGAAGCCATCTCCGAGCGCGCCCTCAGCCAGGTCGAGATTCTGAATCAGCAAATTCTTGCGCTACGCCGCCAGATCGGTGCCCTTGAAGCCGCGCTTGAGGTCTCTGAAGCCAAGGAGAGCGAGTCGAGCGCCCGCATTGCCGATCTCGGCCAGCGGCTGAACGTGGCCCTCGCCCGGCGCGTGCAGGAGCTCAACCGCTATCGCTCGGATTTCTTCGGCCGCCTGCGCCAGATTCTGGAAAACCGTGAGGGGATTTCCGTCGAGGGCGACCGGTTTGTCTTCCAGTCGGAGGTCCTGTTCTCTTCGGGTTCGGATGAGATCAATACGGCCGGGAGGGACGAGATGGCCAAGCTCGCCCAGGCTGTGAACGAACTTCGCCGTGAAATTCCCGACGAACTCGACTGGATCCTGCGTGTCGACGGCCACACCGACAGCGTTCCGCTATCCGGCACCGGCCGCATCCGCGACAATTGGGAGCTCTCGGCCCAACGCGCCATTGCCGTCGTCAAGTTCCTTGTCGATCAGGGTGTGCCCGCCAGCAGGCTGGCAGCGACCGGTTTTGCGGACAATCAACCTCTCGTGGAAGGCGATGATGACGAAGCGCGCCGCCGCAATCGCCGGATCGAGCTGAAGCTCACGACCCGCTGATCTGTCCCTTGGGGGTTTTGGATGGCGTTAGGCCCACGAGACACTTTGGATTTGCCGCGCGAAGGTCGGATATCGGCAGCCGATCAGCCATTTGCGATGCGTCACGGGGCCTGTTCCGTGTCGAACTGCAGGGCTGCCAGCCGCGAATAGAGACCGCCTTTTGCGACCAGCGCGCTATGGGTTCCCTGCTCCACCACGCGGCCCTCATCCATCACAAGAATGCGGTCGGCCTTCAAGATCGTGGCGAGGCGATGCGCGATGACGATCGTCGTCCGGCCTTTCAACAGCATCTCCAGCGCAGACTGCACAGCATTTTCGCTTTCGGCGTCAAGTGCGCTGGTCGCTTCGTCAAGCAGCAGAACCGGCGCATCGCGAAGGATGGCCCGCGCGATCGCCAGGCGCTGTCTCTGGCCTCCCGAAAGGGTGATACCCCGCTCGCCCAGCTTGGTCTGAAATCCTTCTGGCATTGCTTCGATGAAGCCCTGCGCATTGGCAGCGGTGGCAGCTTCCGCGACAGCCTGGTCATCGGCTTGTGGTCGCCCGAAACGGATATTTTCCGCCACAGTCGTGGCAAAGATCGTCGGATCCTGCTGCACCACAGCGAGCGCATTGCGCAGATCGGTGGGATCGAGCGTCTCGACCGGGACGCCGTCCAGCGTCACCTGTCCGGATTGCGGGTCGTAATAGCGCAGAAGAAGACCGAGGATGGTGCTCTTGCCCGCCCCGCTCGGCCCCACGATCGCGACTGTCTCGCCGGGTTCCACGGTAAAGGTCAGACCGTGCAGCGCGGGCAGGTCGGGACGCGAAGGGTAGGAGAAGGAGACATCGTTGAAGCCGATCCGTCCCCGGATGGAAGACGGCAGCCGCGCAGGCTCGCCGGGCGCGGCGATGCCGGGCTTCTCGTCAAGCAATTCGATCAGACGTTCGGCCGCACCGGCGGCCTGCGAAAGTTCACCCCACACTTCCGAGAGCGAACCGAGGGCGCCGGCGGCGAACACCGAATAGAGAAGGAATTGGCTGAGTGTGCCGGGGCTCATTTCACCATTGATGACGTCACGGGCGCCGAACCACAGCACGGCGACGATCGAGGTGAAAATGACGAAGATCGCCACGAAGGTGAGCAGCGCCCGCGCCTTGATCGAGGACCGCGCGGCCTGAAAAGCGCTCTCCACCGCACCGCCGAAATAGCGTCGCACCGCCGGTTCGCCATTATAGGCCTGAAGGGTTCGAATCGCGCCGATCTGTTCGGCAGCGAAGGCAGACGCATCGGCCAGCGTATCCTGCGCGGCCCGGCTGCGCCGCCGCACGCTTCGCCCGAAGCCAACAAGCGTCAGGACGATGACGGGAATGGCAGCGAGAACCATCGCTGAAAGTTTGGGGCTCGTGAAAACCATCATGGCGATGGCGCCGATGACCAGAAGACCGTTCCGCAACGCCACCGAGGTTGTCGCCCCGACCGCGCTCTTGATCTGCGTGGTATCGGCGGTCAGACGAGAGACGATCTCGCCGCTCTGGTTCATGTCGAAAAAGGCCGGTGACAGGCGGGTCACATGGGAAAAGACGGCTTCGCGCAGGTCGGCCACGACTCGCTCGCCCAGCGTGATGACGAAATAATATCGACCGGACGAGGCGACTGCCAGCAAACCAGCCATCACGATCAGCATGCCGAAATAGGCGCCGATCAGCCCACTGCTGGCCTCGTTGAAGCCATTATCGATCATGCGCCGGACGGCGACAGGCAGCGCCAGCGTCGTCGCGGCGGCCAGAAAGAGGAAAAAGAAAGCCCCGGCAACCTTGCCCGGATAACGCTTTACGTACGGCCAGAGCGCCAGCAAAGGTGCCAGATTGCGGCGTTGCTTTCGCTCCGCCGTCGTTCGCCGTGCCATGATACATCCTTTCAGACCACGCGGATGACGCGCCGGTCTTGCCCCTTAAACCCGGCTACTGTATAGGCACCCGAAACGCGCGGGCCAAGGGCAACAAATGGCCGGTCCGCCTACAGCGCAACATTTTCTTATGCAGGACCGGTCCGGAAGGTCGCCAGAGCGGTCTGCCACTGCGAGAATCCAGAAACGAAGAGCATCACCATGAAGGCCGATACCCATCCTGACTATCATATGATCAACGTGACCCTGACCGACGGCACGAGCTACCAGACGCGCTCGACCTGGGGCAAAGAAGGCGACACGCTGAACCTTGATATCGATCCGCGCACCCATCCGGCTTGGACCGGCGGCCAGCAGAACCTGGTTGACCGTGGCGGCCGCGTCTCGCGCTTCAAGAACAAGTTCGGCAATCTGGGTATCTGAAACCGGTATTGCAAAGACAAAGCCCCGGAGCGGCCATCCGCTCCGGGGCTTTTCTGTTGTGGCGTCCTGCGTTGATCAGCTCTTCCGCTGGAAGGTGATATCGCTTGTCACCGTCTCTTCGCCATCCTTCATGTCGAGGACGATCTGCCGGAAGCTATCGGCGCCAAGACGCTTCAATTCCATCTTGGCAACGCGATCTCCCATCACGACCTTAGGCCAGTGCATGGTCAGAACAAGCGTATCGGGGGCGGTCAATCGGCCTTCGAGACGTGTCGGGCCTTCCTTCAGCGCCATGTAGTTGCCGTCCACCTCGCCATCGTCCTGCGGCTTCAGCTCGATGCCGATGGCGCGGTCCAGAAAAAGGGCGCCGCACTCACCGTCGAGGACGAACTCGGCCTTGGCCTCGCCGATGGAGAAATCGCAGCTCACCGAAAGTTCCCGGCCGATACGGTCGATATAGGTATCGCCCTCCCCGGCCCAATTGCCGACAAGTCCGTCGAAAAGGTTCACGTCCGCCTGTTTGGCATCAGAAGACGACCCGGCGGCTTCCATGGCCTTCAGGCGAGCACCGGCTTCGTTCCGCGGCTTTTCCTTCGCGCTGTAGGCATTCAGAGCGACGTCCTCGTCCGGACGCAAGCCGGCCTGTTCAAGCCGGTCACGTTCCTTCTCTTCCGCCTCTCGGACGGCGATGTAATTGTCCGGCGGCCGGTCGATCATCTGCTCGCCGATTTCGTCCAGCGCAAAGGCCGGGGGCGCGAGCGAAACAAAGAGTGCGGCGGCACAAGTGAACAAAGAAGAATGAAAACGCATCACAAATTCATCATTGTTGTCATCGGTGTATTCCTGAGGACCATTGCATTGTTTCGAGCCGAAAATATGACGACAGCCTCGGACCGCTGGGAAGTCACGGATTTTACTGCTACGATTCAGTCGCACAGATTCTTCCGCCTACCCCAGCGCCATGTCCGACCAAGCACGCCGCATCATCGAACGATTTCGTCTGGAAGCTCACCCGGAAGGCGGCTGGTACAGGGAAACCTGGCGAGGCCCCACAGGCCCGGATGGCAGGTCGGTCGGCACGGCCATCCTGTTTCTTCTTGAGCCGCATCAGAGGAGTCACTGGCACCGTGTCGATGCTGCCGAACTCTGGTTCTGGCATGCCGGCGGGCCGTTGGAGCTGTCGGTTGTGGATGAGAGCGAAGCCATGCCCGTCTCCTACCGGCTCGGCCCGGAATTACTGGAGGGCGATTTGCCTCACGCTCTGGTTCCGGCTCACGCCTGGCAGTCCGCCAGGCCCCTGGATGGGTGGGTTCTTTGCAGTTGCACCGTTTCGCCCGGCTTCGACTTTTCCGGTTTTGAGCTGGCTGAGCCAGACTGGGAGCCGGGTTAACCGCGGCGCAAGGCAAAGGTCCGGCTTATCACTTCAATGAAGCGCGGATCACCGGTCGGCGTGGCCGAGGTCCCGCTCCGGATCGATGATATCGCGAACTCGCTGCTTCAATTCCTTGGCTTCGGGGAACTGTTCTTCCGCAGCCCGATCCCATACGCGCTGATTGTCCACGTCGACGGTGAAAACGCCGCCCGTCGCATCCGGGATCAACGACACTTCACCAATTTCATTGGCAAAGGTCGAAAGAAGCTCGCTGCCGAGCCACCCGGCGCGCAGCAACCAGTTGCAACGGGTGCAATAGGTGATCGATACGCGCGGGCCGCGGCCCGCCTGTGTGGCGGCCGGCGCATCGAGATCTTGGCCGACCGGAGCATTCGGAGTGGCGGTCATTGAGCAGTCCCTCCAAAGGGTCGAGTGAGCTTCGCTCCAGCTCGAACGAACAAGCCGGAGCGGCCCCGCAGTATTAGCGGCAATCAGGCGGAAAGCTTCGCCATCACCTCGTCATCGACTTCGAAATTGGCATAGACGTTCTGAACGTCGTCGTCTTCGTCGAGGCGATCGATCATCTTCAGCACGCTCTCTGCCTTTTCCTCATCGACGGGCGTCGTTGTCTGCGGCTTCCAGATAGCCTTGACGCTTTCCGGCTCTCCGAGGCTGCTTTCCAGCGCGGTCGATACGTCACCGATATCCTCGAAGGCGCAATAGATCGTATGGCCATTGGCATCGGACTGCACATCTTCAGCGCCGGCCTCGATGGCGGCCTCCATCACCGTTTCGGCATCGCCAGCTTCGGCCTTATAGACGATCTCGCCTGCCCTATCGAACATGAAGGCGACCGAACCGGTTTCACCCATGGCCCCGCCGCTCTTCGTGAACGCCGTGCGCACGTTCGATGCCGTGCGGTTGCGATTGTCCGTCAGCGCCTCAACGATGAAGGCGACGCCGCCGGGGCCGTAGCCTTCATAACGGACCTCTTCATAGTTCTCGCTGTCACCGCCGGACGCCTTGTTGATCGCGCGCTGGATATTGTCCTTCGGCATGGACTGCGACTTGGCGTTGTTCACGGCAAGGCGAAGGCGCGGATTCATGTCGGGATCGGGCGCGCCCATCTTGGCGGCAACGGTGATTTCGCGCGCCAGCTTGGAAAACATCTTGGAGCGAACGGCATCCTGCCGGCCCTTGCGATGCATGATGTTCTTGAATTGTGAATGACCTGCCATCGGTCTCTCCCTCTATGCTTCGCATCTGGCCCGACACCACACTTCGTCGGCGCGTCTCGCTGCCGAGGGCCATCCTGCGAAAATCTCTGGATCGGGCGCGCTTATAATCCATTTGCGTAAACGACGAAACCTAGGAAAGCGCAAGAGATGAACGTTGAAACGGTTATTCTGCCGCCCCTGCCGCTGCGCGGTGGCTGCCAGTGCGGCGCCGTCCGCTACACGATCGATGAAGCGCCCCTCGCCTTCTATCTATGCCATTGCACCAATTGTCAGCGCCAATCCTCTTCCATCGCCGGCGCTTCCATGCTGACACGGGTTCAGGCGGTCAGCGTCGAGGGCCGGCCGCGGACGGCGCGATGGAGCGCAGAGAGCGGCGCGCAAAAGTCCGGCCAATTCTGCCCCGAATGCGGCGTGCGTCTTTTCCATGGCAGTCTGGAAGGCGGCCCCGACGACCGGATCACCATCAAGGCCGGGACGTTGGACGACACCTCTTGGCTGCGGCCGGCAGGCCATATCTGGACCTCGAGCGCGATGCGCGGATTCCGGTTCGATGAGGACGAACTGACCTATCCGCGCCAGCCACCGGATTACGAACACCTCAAGGAGCGGTGGCGGCAGATGCTGGCGCAAGGGTGAACGGCGTGCACTCGTCGAACATGACAATTTGGACAGTTTGTCCGCCTGACATTGCGCGTTTTGCGGGAGTGTGGTGCTCTTTCCTGACATAAGGGAAAGATGGAAGGACGCCGCCATGACCGGGCCGGCCGCATTCGTCGCCTTCATCCTCAGCGTCTCGCTGGCTTGGGCCGCCACCCCGGCACGCGCAGCACCTCTTCTCGACCCTATTGATCCCTCGGCCCAGCGCCAGGCGGCAAGCCGCTGCATGCTCGTCGCGAGGAACCTTCAAAGGCAGGCCCTGCCGGTCCGAATGGTCAGGGCCACGGGGTCAAAGCCACAAATAGCCGAAAACCCTTGGCTCCAGCGCAGCGCATATGAACCGCCCGAAGTGCGTATCCGTTATGCCGGCCACGCCACCTTCATCATCGAGACGCCGCAAGGTGTACGCATCGCGACCGACTTTTCAGGCGCTTACGGTTCCGATCCCCTGCCGGATGTGGTCACGATGAACCACGCTCATATCACCCACTGGACACCCATCCCCGATCCCGAAATCCAGCACGTTCTGAAAGGATGGGCCGATGCGGACGGCACACCGGCGCAGCATTGGCTCGCCGTGGGCGATGCCCTGATCCGCAATGTGCCGACCGATATTCGCGACGGCATCGCCATGGAGAGAGCTGGCAACTCGATCTTCATCTTCGAGGTCGCCGATCTGTGCATCGGCCATCTGGGCCACCTTCATCACCCGCTGACGGACGCGCACCATGCCGCGATAGGCCGACTTGATATCGTCATGGTGCCGATCGACGGCGGACTGACCCTTTCGACCGACGCGATGGCCGCGTTGGTCGGTCGCCTTCAGGCACGGATCGTTCTGCCGATGCACCGGCGCTATTCGCCGATCGAGAACTTCCTGTCCCGGGTGCGGGGCGAGTTCGACGTCCGCTTCGAGCCAACCGATACGATCGACGTTTCGATCAGGACACTGCCCCGGACGCCGACCATCGTCATCCTCGAGGGCGTCTGAAAAACCCTCCCCGAAGGTCAGGGTCAATGCAGAGTGGTATCGGCCGCATTCGTTTCGGCTTCGCCGCGCCGCTTCTTGCGGGCGAGCATATTCAACGCTTCGACCAGAGCGGAAAAGCCCATGGCGGCGTAGATATAGCCTTTTGGCACGTGATAGCCGAAGCCATCCGCAATCAGCGTCATGCCGATCATCAGCAGGAACCCGAGCGCCAGCATGACGACGGTCGGATTGTGGGCGATAAAGCGCGACAGCGGGTCGGCGGCGATGAGCATGACCGTCACTGCGGCGATGACTGCGATGAACATGATCGCCAACACGTCGGTCATACCGACCGCAGTGATGATGGAGTCGATCGAAAAGACGAGGTCGAGAACCAGGATCTGAGCGATTGCGCTGCCCACGGTGAGCGTGCCGACCTTGCCCATGTTCTCTTTCGGATCGTCGGGATCGACGCTGTGGTGAATCTCTTTCGTGGCCTTCCACACGAGAAACAGGCCACCGGCGATCAGAATAATGTCGCGCCAAGAAAAGCCATGCCCGAACAGCGTGAAGATGGGCTGCGTCAGTTGGACGATGAAGGAGACCGTTGCCAACAGGGCAAGCCTCAGAATGAGGGCCATGGAGATGCCGATTTTGCGGGCACGGCTCTGCTGGTCGGCGGGCAGCTTGTTGGTCAGGATCGAGATGAAGATCAGATTGTCGATGCCAAGCACGATCTCGAGCACCACAAGGGTGACCAGCGCGGCGATACCTTCCGGCGTCGCGATATAGGAGAAAGAGTCGATAATGGCGTCCATGGTGGTCCTGTGCGTGTCCGTCGGCAGAACGGCTATCTAAGCCACCTTGGACAGGGCTCAAGCGCCTCTACCAGAAATCGGGCCGCACTTCTTCCAGCCAAGAGCCAAGGCGTAGCGGGCTGACCTTTTCCGCCAGTCCCGTACGATCGGAGATTTCCACGCACAGGCCCGCAATCGTTGCCGGTCCGCTTGCCGCTTCCATTCGCCGCTTCGGAACCTTCGAAAGAAACCGGTTGAGCGGCTCTTCCTTTTCCATGCCGAGCGAGGAATCGTAGTCACCGCACATGCCGGCATCGGTCTGGTAGGCCGTTCCGCCTGAGAGGATCATGTGGTCGGCCGTCGGACAATGCGTATGCGTGCCGACCACGACAGAAGCCTTACCATCGAGAAAATGGCCGAAACAGACCTTCTCGCTGGTGGCTTCGGCGTGAAAGTCAAAAATGGCGGCGTCGCAAACGTCCCGGAGAGGCGCATCGGCAAGAATGGTCTCGGCTGCGTGAAAGGGATCGTCCAGTTCCGGATGCATGAAGACGCGCCCCATCAGGTTCGCGACCAGAACACGGGCTCCGTTCCTGGCTTCGTAAAGCCCGCTGCCACGCCCTGCGGTCCCCTTCGGATAGTTGGCGGGACGCAGAAACCGGTCCTCGCGCGGTGCGAAACTCAACGCTTCGCGCTGATCGAAGACGTGGTTGCCGGTCGTCACGACATCCGCACCCGCTCCGAGCGTCTCGTGCAGGATCGCCTCAGTGATGCCAAAGCCGCCGGCGGCATTTTCGCCGTTCACGACCACGAAATCGAGGGAATAGTCCGAAATGAGGCCCGGCAACCGTTCGTAAACAGCCGTCCGGCCCGTGCGGCCAACCATATCGCCAAGGAATAGAAAACGCATGACGTCTTCTTAAGCGGTCGTATTGAAGCGGCGCAAGCCGTTTTCGGTAAGAACCGCTTCGAGCGGTACGTCATGCGGTTCGGCATCAATATGGGGCAACTGCTGGGTCGCGAAGGCGATGCCGATCAGCCGGGGCGTTCGCCCTTCTTCATGAAGACGAGCGATGGCACGGTCATAATGGCCGGCGCCATAGCCCAGCCGATTGCCCATGCGATCGAAGCCGGCAAGCGGCAACAGGATGATATCCGGCTTGAGTTCGGCAGCGTCCGGCCCAGGCCCGATCGTGCCGAACCCGGTATTGGTCAGTGCTTCGCCCTTGACCAGTTCGCGAAAGGCGATCGTCGTACGGTCCAAAAGGGCAGGCGCGCAGAGGCGAGCGCCACGAAGCGCAAGAGCCTGCATGAGCGGTCGCGGGTCCAGTTCGGAGCGGATAGGCATGTAGCCTGCGATAACCGTGCCAGGATCGAACACGATCTGATCGGCGAATGCCGCGACAGCGATCGACCATTCGACACGATGAACCGGGTCCAGGCCGTCCCTTTGCGCCAGGGCGCCAAGCCGCAGCTGTGACTTTGCCGAAGAGTTCAAATAGCCCGCTCCATCTGCCTTACGTTTTCACCGCACTATCAGGAGAAAGGGCGAAAAGGCGAGCGGACCACGGCGACCGGTGGCGCATTGATCCCGGGAACCTACAACGTAGGTGGGCGCCGTATATCCGAACCCACGGGTCCGGTCAGGGACAGCTCCCTTTGAGATCAATAAGGCCCCGGAAATGTATTGGCCTGCCGAGAAGCGCAGTCCACTCTCACCTTCATATAGGGGGCTGGCCTCGAGTCGAAAAGTCTTGATCCATATGTTCGCGATCAAGAATGCGGCCCTTGTTGACCGGGGCCAAGGCCCCTAATGTCCGCGCCGCAAAAGCCGAGCCGAAGGACACCAGCATATGCGTTTCGAAGGTACCGACAGCTACGTCGCCGACAAGGATCTGATGGTAGCGGTCAACGCGGCAATCGCGCTGGAGCGTCCCCTTCTCGTGAAGGGTGAACCGGGGACCGGCAAGACGGAACTGGCCCGGCAGGTAGCCGAATCTCTCGGCGTTCCGATGATTGAATGGAACGTCAAATCGACGACCCGGGCACAGCAGGGCCTCTACGAATATGATGCGGTCTCACGGCTGCGCGACAGCCAGCTTGGCGACCCGCGTTTCGAGGATATTCGCAACTACATCAAACAAGGCAAGCTCTGGCAGGCGTTTACGGCCGAACAGCGTGTCGTTTTGCTGATCGACGAGATCGACAAGGCCGACATCGAGTTTCCGAACGACCTTCTGCAGGAACTCGATCGGATGGAGTTCTATGTCTACGAACTGGATGAGACGATCCGCGCGAAACATCGGCCTATCGTCATCATCACCTCCAACAATGAAAAAGAACTGCCCGACGCTTTCCTGCGGCGGTGTTTCTTTCATTACATCCGCTTTCCCGACATCGAGACACTGACGCGGATCGTCGACGTCCATTATCCCGGTATCAAGCAGCGGCTTGTCTCGGCCGCGCTGAACCAGTTTTACGAAATCCGCGAAACACCCGGCTTGAAGAAGAAGCCGTCGACATCGGAAGCACTGGACTGGATTCGCCTGCTGGTCGCCGACGACGTTTCGCCGGAAGACCTGCGCGGGGATGCGAAGGACGCCCTCCCCCGCCTCCATGGCGCTTTGCTGAAAAACGAGCAGGACGTGCATCTTTTCGAGCGAATGGCGTTTCTGGCCCGGCAACGGACGAAGTAGACTGAGAATCTGAATTTTCGCTGCTTTGTGCAAACTTGTTTGTTGCGGCCCCGCCCATCCCCTCTATGATGGCGTTCGTATAGGGTTGTTTTTTAAGAGTTTATCGCAGTGAAAGCCGAAGCTCATCCGCGCAATGAGGAACGTCTTGCGCGCCTACGAGAATACGAGATCCTCGATACGGCGGATGAGCAGGACTTCGACGATATCGTCGACTTGGCCTCACGCCTGACGGGGAGACCGGTTTCGCTTGTCTCGCTGGTCGATGAAGACCGTCAGTGGTTCAAGGCCCGCAAGGGCGATGGGCCGCGGCAGACCGACCTCGACAATTCCGTCTGCGCTCACGGCATTCTTCAGGACGGACTTTTCGAGATCGAAGATCTCAGCATTGACGAGCGGACGGCGGACATGCCGATGGTCGACGGTACGACCGGTCGCTTCCGCTTCTATGCCGGTGTTCCCCTCAAAACGTCGGAGGGCCTGCCGCTCGGAATGCTGTGCGTCCTCGATACCGAGCCAGGAAAACTCAGCGAGGATCAGCGTTTCGCGTTGAGGGTTCTGGGCGACCAGGTTCTTGCGCAACTCAATCTGCGGGCGCAACTCGCAGCAGAGAGAGAAACGAGCCGGCGCGTGCATCTGCGAGAAGCAGAGCTGCAAAAATCGCTTGCAGAGCAAGAGCTCCTCGCCAAGGAGATCGACCATCGCGTCAAGAATTCACTGGCCATGGTTTCCTCCTTTCTCAACATGCAGAGGCGGCAAGCCAAAAGCGAAGAAACCAAGGCCGAGTTGGAGACCGCCAGCCGCCGTGTGGCGGCCGTCAGTCTCCTTCATCAGGAACTCTATGATGCTTCGGTCACGGGCCGAATCTCGCTGCCACATCTGTCCGATCGCATCATGCTTTTGCTGCGCGAAAACGCGCCCAACAACGTCGAACTGAGAAGCGAACTCGATCCGATCATCCTAGACTCCCGTCGCGCGGCGGCCTTTGCGGTGGTGGCCAATGAGTTCATCACCAATTCCTTCAAATACGCGTTCAAGGACAAAGATAGCGGAACGGTGTTTCTCTCCGGAAAAGCCTCCGAGAGCGGCTATCGGCTGATCCTGTCCGACGATGGCGTCGGCAACGGGTCCCCGGCCGCCGCGGGCAAGGGCCTTGGCACCCGCATCATCGAAGCCATGAGCTTGCAGTTGGGCGGAGATTCCGAACTCTCCGTCACACCGGCTGGCTATCGCCTCTCTCTCACCATAGAACCGCCAGTCCAAGGCGAGGGTTGACGGTCGCCCTAGCCTGTCCGATACGTTGACCGCGGAACCCGGCAAGACTATCTTGCCGGCCGTGGTGATTTGGCCGGCCGGCTTGCAGCCACGTTAAACAACTCGCTAAAAGGGCCGCTCCGGAATATTCCATGAGACGGCCATTGTTCAGTCGGGTTGTGCGGCAACCGGCTGGCCCTGTTGTGGAGTATGTGCCGTGCCGATCCGAATTCCAGATACGCTGCCCGCCCGGGAAGTCCTCGTGAAGGAGGGCGTCCAGGTCATGGATGAGAGCGTGGCGATCCGGCAGGATATCCGGCCGCTTCAGATCGGCCTTCTGAACCTGATGCCGAACAAGATCGAAACCGAGACGCAGATCGCCCGCCTCGTCGGCTCCACGCCGCTCCAGATCGAGCTCAGCCTCGTTCGTGTCGGCAGCCATCAGGCACGCAATACAACGGAGGAGCATCTGATCTCCTTCTATTCGACCTGGGAAGAGGTGAAGGATCGGAAGTTCGATGGATTCATCATCACCGGCGCGCCGATCGAGACGCTGCCTTTCGAAGACGTGACCTATTGGCCGGAACTTCAGGATATCCTCGACTGGACGACCACCAACGTCCACTCGTCCTTCTTCATCTGTTGGGGCGCCATGGCGGCAATCCAGCATTTTCATGGCGTTCCGAAACATGAATTGCCGCAGAAGGCGTTCGGGGTCTATCGTCACCGCAACCTGCAGCCTGCCTCGCCCTATCTGGCGGGATTCTCCGACGATTTCTCGATCTCGGTTTCGCGGTGGACGGAAGTGCGGCGAGACGATATCGATCCGGAATCGGGTCTCAACATTCTCATGGAGAGTGACGAGACGGGCCTCTGCCTCCTGGCCGAAGACTTCGCCAACCGTCTCTATATCTTCAATCATATCGAATATGATCACGGCTCGCTGGCAGCGGAATATTTCCGCGACCATGCTTCGGGCAAGCCGATCCAGATCCCCGCCAACTACTTTCCCGATAACGATCCGGCCAGAAAGCCGATCAACCGGTGGCGTTCGCATGCCTTCCTGCTGTTCAACAACTGGATCAACCAGATGTATCAGACCACGGCCTATGACTTGTCGGAAATCGGCATGGACCGGCAGATGGGAACCAGGGCGGCCTGAAAGCTATCGACCGTCAAGGCCTAGGCGGCGACTGCGACGACCCTGTTACGCCCGCTTTCCTTGGCCTCGTAAAGGGCGTCATCAGCCCGATTGAGAATCGTATCGAAGGAAGAATCGTCCCAGCGCCGTTCGGCGACACCGATCGATGCCGTAACCGAGAGCGGTCCCTTTGCTGTTTCCACCGGAGTTCCGGCGAGTCTTTGCCGGAAAGTCTCGGCCATCTTGGCCGCACTTGCCAGATTGTGGCCCGGCGCAAGGATCAGGAATTCCTCTCCGCCGATTCTCGCAAAGATCGCCGAATCCATGTTCGATGTCGCCAGGAAGCGGTGACCCCGCTGGGTGAAGGTTTTCAGGACCTCGTCTCCGACCGCATGGCCATAGGTATCGTTCACGTATTTGAAGTGATCGATATCGAGCAGAGCGACCGAGAAAGGCGACGCTTCCCTGTCGCTTCGTTCCATGTAGAGGCCCGCTTCGTAGAATGCATGTCGGCGATTATAGGCGCCGGTCAACTCGTCGGTGATGGAGAGCTTTCGAAGCGAGTTTTCAGCCCGTTTCTGATCGGTGATATCCTGAAGAAGGACCTGCACGACGGCCAGTCCGTCCCACGGCAGACGGCCCATAATGACCTTCATCAGCCGTTCCTGACCGGTATGGGAATTTACCAGCACGATCTCCTGATCCATCGTCGTGCCGAGCGCATCAAAAGCCTTGTCGAAGGCGAGCGGATCGGAATCGGATCGCTGAAAATCCAGAATATGCTTGCCGATAAGGCTGTTTCGCTCTTCGCCGAGAAGGCTGCACGCTCCAGCATTGGCGTACAGGACCGCATGCTGGGAATGGATCAGGACACCGATGGGCATGGCGTCGAGCATGATCCCCAAACGGTCTTCGGTATCGACCAGGGATGCTCGCGTGATATCCGCGGTTGCTGAGCCTTGCTCGTCGCAGTCAAAAAGTTCAAACATGATCATTCCCGCCCTCTACAGATAACGCTAGGGCAATTTCGTTATGAATCGCTTACCCGAAACATATTAGCCAATTGATAAAACAGGATTTTCTCATACCTTCTCGAACACCAGCGGGATAGCGAAAAATGTTTATTCCTTTCTTTCTCGAATTGAAGGCGGCCGCCGTGCCGGTCTCGCTTCGCGAGTACCTTGCGCTGCTGGAAAGCCTCGATGCCGATCTGGTGACCTACGACGTCGAAGGCTTCTATTATCTGGCCCGTGCAGTGCTGGTTAAGGACGAGCGCTTCATCGATCGTTTCGATCAGGTGTTCGGCCATTATTTTCGCGGCGTGGACGCTGTCTCCGGTCAGGCGCCGGAGGGCACGGCCCCACTCGACCTGCCGGAGGAATGGCTCCGCCGCCTTGCCGAGAAGCATCTCAGCGAAGACGAAAAGAAGCTGATCGAAAGCCTTGGCGGTTTCGAGAAACTCATGGAGACGCTGAAACAGCGTCTGGAGGAGCAGAAAGGACGGCATCAGGGCGGCAGCAAATGGATCGGCACCGCCGGCACATCGCCTTTCGGCGCCTATGGATATAATCCCGAAGGCATTCGCATTGGCCAGGAGCAGAGCCGACACCGCCGGGCGGTCAAGGTTTGGGACAAGCGTGAATTCCGCGATCTCGACAGCGATGTCGAGATTGGCACCCGCAACATCAAGGTCGCCTTGAAGCGCTTGCGGCGCTGGGTCCGGCAAGGCGCGGAGGAGGAGTTCGATCTGGACGGCACCGTCCGCTCCACGGCCGAACACGGATATCTCGACGTCAGGACGCGGCCCGAGCGCCGCAATGCGGTCAAGCTCCTGATGTTCTTCGACGTTGGCGGCTCGATGGACGATCATATCCGCGTGGTCGAGGAGCTTTTCTCGGCCGCCAAGTCCGAATTTCGCCAGCTGGAATATTTCTACTTCCACAACTGCCTTTACGAGCGGGTCTGGACGCACAACCATCGCCGCCACGACCGCCCGATCCCGACCATGGACGTCATTCACAAATACGGCCCTGACTATAAGGTCATATTCGTCGGGGACGCCGCCATGAGCCCCTACGAAATAGCCTATCCGGGCGGCTCGGTTGAACACTGGAACCCGGAAGCGGGGGCCGTCTGGATGCAGCGGGTCACCAACCAGTGGAAGAATCTCATCTGGATCAATCCCGTCGAGCCGAAGCAGTGGAAATGGACGCAATCGACTGCCATGCTCAGCGAGCTTGTCGACGGGCGCATGTATCCGTTGACGCTCAAAGGCCTCGAAGAAGGCACGAAGGAACTGTCGCGGCGCCACTGAACCCGCGTCATGGTAGACTTGACGCGGAGTCCGCCGACTCCACCTCTTTCTTAGAAGCCGTCGCCTGACGCGGCGGGAAAGCGAGGAGTGTCGACGATGGCGACCAATACTGGCGAAGGTTATCGACAGGGCACGATCAAGGACCGGACGCAGGTTCAGGACCAGAGCGGCCACTGGAACAAACGCGACCGTGAATCGGGCGAGTTCATGAACAAGAAGGCGGACGACAAGCCTTTCAAGGGTGTCGCAAAAGAGCCTGACGAGCGCCGCCATCCCGAAGACTGAATGAAAAATGGCGCGGCCCCGAAGCCGCGCCATCTTGAAACCGTCTGCGACATGCGCCGACTCATGCAGCGACGCGGCGGCATTCTTCCATGCAAAGCTCGCAAGCCTCGGCGCATTGCTGGCAATGGTCGTGATCGTGCTGGCCGCACTCTTCCATGCACGCCTCACACATTGCAGCACACGACGCGCAAAGAGCGCTGGCATTGCGCGAATCCGACGCGCAGGCACGGGCGCAGTCGGCACAGATCAACATGCAATCGCGACACGCGCGGATGCAATCTTCCATACCTTTTTTACCGATGCACTGGTCGAGACAATAAGCGCAGGCAAGCATGCATTGGGCGCAGGCCGTCGCACATGCCTTGTGATTGAGTGTCAAATCGATCGCGTTCAATTCAGCCTCCTCGTTGCGGCTTGAAAACGCGGCCCTGCTACGGGAGTTCCGTAACAGTGGATTGACATAAGTTGTATCTAAAAAATGTTTTCTTTCAGCAGGTCAGCGCTGCTGTCAGTGCATGCCGAGCGCTTCCTTGTAGAGGTCGAGCATGGCTTCGGCCTCCTGGCGTTCCGCCTCTTCCTGCTTGCGCAGGCGAACGATCGTGCGCATCGCCTTGGTATCGAATCCGTTCCCCTTCGCCTCGGCATAAACGTCCTTTATGTCGTCGGCGATCGTCTTCTTCTCTTCTTCCAACCGCTCGATCCGCTCGATAAATGCCCGGAGCTGTCCGGTCGCAACGGTCTCACTGGTCGGCGAATCACTGTGATCAGCCACGAATCTCGTCTCCGTCGAAAGGGTTGTGGTCATTGTGCTCGTGCCAGAGCTTGGCACGAGCGGTCAATACGCGAATCGCACCATCGTCGCCGACCTGTGAGCGGCGGGGATAACCGAAATCAGTGATGATGCGGGTGGCTCTTGGCGAAGGCTGCTCTCTGTTCGTCGCTGGCTTCGCTCTGGTGCCGGGCCTTCCACTCCTCATAGGGCATGCCGTAGACGATCTCTCGACTATCATCCTTCGAAAGATCGAGTCCGCGCTCCTCGGCCGCCTCGCGATACCAGTTGGAAAGGCAATTGCGGCAGAAGCCGGCAAGGTTCATCAGATCGATGTTCTGGACATCGGTCCGCTCGCGCAAATGCGTCACGAGCCGACGGAATGCGGCAGCTTCCAAATCACGTTGCTGCTCTTCGCTGAGTTCTTTTTGCATGACTATGCCTCCAGCCGGTCGCGGGTGATAGCGGGCCGTCCTGGCCCATTGTCTTGGCCACACCTATCGGCCCGGCCCTGCGATCCGTCAAGAACATCATCAGACCGCGATATGGGTGGCAACTTGTCAGCCATCGTCCTAATAGTCCGCGGTAATTTTGAATGGAAAAGGTCCCGATGGCTCCGCTCCCCTTTGCCGATATCGCGGTCGATGCCGATGCCGCCGCACAGGAAGAGGCCCATGAAATCCGTATGCGGCGGCTCGCCTTCGCGCTGGCCTATCCCTTTGCGCACCCCTACCGCAGCTATGTATATCTGGGCGATTTCGGAGCAGCACCTTTGCCCGAAGACCCGGCCGACTGGTCCTCTCCGGAAGGGGCGCCGGATCATGTGAAACGGGGCATCGACGCGCTCGCCAGGTTCGATTTTTCCAGCGCGACCGCGGTGCTCGCCGCCGGCTCGAACGCCGCTCCCCTGCAACTCACACGAAAATACACGATCCACGAAGACCATGTCGGGTCGATCGTCATTCCATGCCTGTGCGTACGCGTCCCCAATCATGTGGCCTGCTATGGGCGGCAGATGGCGCCTTACGGCTCGATTCCGACGATGATTGTCCGGCAGGAAAGCGCTTCATCCCTCTTCTATGTCAATATTCTCGATCCGCACATGCTGGAAAGGCTCAACCATACCGAGGGCCTCGGCACACATTACGGTCTGACCGAACTGGGCCATATCGAGGGCAGCGGCTTCAGCCCGATAGAAGGCATGCCGGTCCATGGCTACCAGGGTCTTGCCGGCCATTTTCCCTATCGGCTCTCTTCGACACCCGCCTTCGATAGTCCTTTTCCGGCGCTCGATCAGCGGCAGATACAGGACCGAATCATCACCGCCCTCGGCCTCGACATCAGCGTCGAGCGCTTCATTCTGCAAAATATCTATGAGCCGGAGCACCGCGCGCAAATCATCGAAAAGCTGCGTGATCTTAAAATTTGACGTTTCCCGGCGGACAGGCTGGCTTGCAAGCCTTCCGCCGCGTTGACAGATGGTCGGCGATTGCCGAAAAACAGCCGGGATCGGTCGATACGACCGGCATCATGGTGGTGTTGTTGGGGGTTGGTTTGAAGCGCATAGCAGGCTCGGTTCTGACCGCCATCCCTTTCGCGCTCGCCGCATTTTTCTTTTTCTCGGCGCCGGCCAGAGCGGATTTTCGTGTCTGCAACGCGACGCAGAGCCTCGTTGGCGTCTCGATCGGACTGCGCGGTTCCTCCGGCTGGATCACGGAAGGCTGGTGGCATATCGAACCGGCCAATTGCAAAACGCTGCTCGAAGGTCCGCTCAGCTCGCGGTTCTATTATCTTTATGCCGAAGATGCCCAGCGCGGCGGTCGTTGGGATGGCCCGATCAACATGTGCGTCGCCGACAAGGAATTCAAAATCGTCGGCATCAATGATTGCTACGCACGCGGCTACCAGCGGGTCGGATTTCAGGAGCATGATACGGGCGAGCAGATCAACTGGATGGTTCAGTTGACCGACGAGCCGCAGCCAGGCAGCGACCCTGCTTCAGCCGTCACGCCCAGACCGGATCAGAGCGCCTCGCCTGAAGAAACGCCGGCCGCGGAGCCCGACAGCGAGGGTTCTCAGCCGAACGAAAGCGGCGAGGAACCATCTCAAAGCGAACAGCAGGAATCCGAAGATTCCACGGAAACCAGCGCACCGGCCGAGGATTCATCGGCGCAATAAGGTTTCTTCGGCACTGAATTCGGCTTCACGCTTGCAGTGTTACAAACTTCGTCCTACGCAGGAAGAAACCGTAAACCGATTTAAACGGGATCTTCTCGATATGCGACGCAGCCGAAAGGTGAAAATTCTCGCCACTCTCGGTCCTTCCTCGGACACCGAGGAAACGATCATGAAGCTCTTCGATGCCGGGGCCGATGTGTTTCGTGTCAATATGAGCCACGCCAGCCACGACACCATGCGACAGCAGGTTCAGCGCATCCGCGCCGTCGAGGCAAAGGTTGGACGACCGATCGGCATTCTGGCGGATTTGCAGGGCCCGAAGCTGCGCGTCGGAACCTTTGCCAATGGCAAGGTGGAACTGGAGGAAGGGCAGACCTTCACACTCGATGACGACCCGACGCCGGGCGACAATACACGCGTCTATCTGCCTCATCCCGAGATCCTTGAAGCGGTCCAGGCCGGCCACCGGCTCCTGATCAATGACGGCAAGCTCCAACTGGTCGCCGAAGCGAGCGACAAGCGCTCGATTACCTGCAAGGTGGTCGCGGGAACATCGATTTCCGACAAGAAGGGTGTTTCGCTTCCGGATACCGAACTTGCCGTCGGCGCCATGACGGATAAGGACCGCGAGGATCTGAAGGCTGTGATCGCCGCCGAAGTCGACTGGATTGCGCTTTCCTTCGTCCAAAGGCCAGAAGATCTGATCGAATGCCGCGAGCTGTCGGAAGGCAAGGCGTACATTCTTTCCAAGATCGAGAAGCCGCAGGCACTCAATCGCATCGACGAGATCATCGAACTCTCCGACGCCATCATGGTGGCCCGTGGCGATCTGGGTGTCGAAATGCCGATCCAGTCCGTGCCGGGCATTCAGAAGCGCCTGACCCGCCTTTGCCGCGCTGCCGGCAAGCCGGTGGTCGTCGCGACCCAGATGCTGGAAAGCATGATTTCGGATCCCATGCCGACCCGCGCCGAGGTGTCGGACGTGGCCCATGCCGTCTTCGAAGGTGCGGACGCCGTCATGCTGTCGGCCGAAAGCGCGGCGGGCGACTACCCCGTCGAAGCGGTTTCGATGATGAACGACATCGCCGAGACGGTCGAGCGTGAGCCGACTTATGCGAACATCATCACAAGCCAGCGCGCCGAGCCGAAGAACACCACGGCCGATGCCGTTTCATCCGCCGCCCGACAGATGTCTGAAACGCTCGAGGTGGCTTCGATCGTCACCTATACCGATTCCGGAACGACTGGCATCCGCACAGCGCGCGAACGCCCCCTCGTCCCGATCATCAGCCTGTCGCCGCGGCTGGAGACCGCACGGCGTCTTTCCCTCGTCTGGGGTTGTCACTGCGTCGTGACGGAAGACGCGACCGATCTCGACGATATGGTGCTCCGCGCCAGCCGTATTGCCGAAGAAGAGGGCTTTGCAAAGCCAGGGGACCGGATCATCATCGTCGCGGGCGTGCCGCTGCGGACGCGCGGCAGTACGAACATGCTGCGTGTCGCCCGAATTGGCGGCGAGCGTTATCGCAACCTGCCATCCGATGATTGACACCTTCGGGAAACGAAGTCTTTCCTTCTTCATCGGCTAGAAGGACGGACACACGATGATCGATCTTGCGACCTATATCGCCTTTATCCTCGCAAGCACGCTCATCCTTGTCATTCCGGGACCGACCATCACCCTCGTGGTAGCGAGAGCGGCCAGCCATGGCCGCTCCACGCTTCCCCCCGCCGTCGCCGGTGTGGCGCTTGGCGACGTCTTCGCCGCATCGCTGTCCCTGGCCGGTGTGGGTGTCCTTCTCTCTACCTCGGCTATTCTTTTCGAAATCGTCCGCTATGCGGGTGCGGCCTGGCTTGTCTTCCTGGCAATCCGTCTCTGGCGGACGGATCCATCCAGTCTCGAGGGAGAACTGTCCCCGAAGGGGCTATCGGCCCGCCGCCTCTTTACCGAGACATTTCTGGTGACCCTGCTGAACCCGAAAGGCATTTTGTTTTTCGTGGCCTTCGTGCCGCTCTTTATCGCAGCCGACCGTCCATTTCTGCCTCAGGCCGCATTGCTGGTGGCGACATTTGTTACGCTCGGAATCATCAATGCGGCGCTCTACGGACTTCTCGCGGGGTGGGCGCACGAAAAAGTCCGCAGTCCCGCTTTTCGCCGAGGTTTGAACCGTTTCGGTGCTGTCAGTCTGATCGGTTCGGCCACGATGGCTCTGGCAACGCGGCGTCCCTGACCGGATAGTGCTTTGCTGCTGCGGCGGCGGAAAGGATATCGCCGGCATCTTCGGGTTTCTCGAGACGACATTGTTCACCGAAACGGTCGGACGCGATTGCCGTTTCAACGCTCTCCGCTTCGTCGGCAATCGCCTCGACCCCGGGCAATGCAGTGCCCGCCACCTGCGCTATTGCGGCAAGCGTCACGCGGGGCGCGACATAGTCAGTCTTGTGCCCGCAATTGTCGATAACGAAGAGTTCCGTATTGGGCAGGTCGCGGGCACAGCCAAGCGAATGGACATGCTCATAAACCACAGTGTCGCTATCGCCGGTAATGATCACAGTCGGGCAGCGAATGGAAGGATAACGGCCGCAGGTGTCCGTCACGTGTTCGTAGAGCCCTTCCACGTCGATCGCATTCGCGCGGAAGTGGCAGGGACGGAATGCCAACGCGATTGCCGCCCTGGAGGCATAGACGTCCGCCACGGCATTGGGCGCGAAGACGCATTCGATTCCGCCACGGAGTCGGGCAAATCCACCCGGAACGGCCAGCGTCCAGACAAAGAGTCGCCCCAATAGAGGCCGCGCAGCAAGGCGATAGTACCAACTGGTCTGCGCACCGGGCCAGGGATGGCTGGCCGGCGAAAGCAAAACCAGCCCCGTGACGCATTCGGGATGGTTCATGGCGAGGTTGAGTGCAACCGCCCCGCCGAAGGAATGTCCGACGAGGACAACCCCGCCCGGCGCGATCTTTGCGATCAGGGCGGCAATGGCCCGCGCCTGTCCATTGGGCCGCTGGTGATTTCGGGTTCGCCCGCTATAGCCATGGCCGGGCCGATCGACAAAGATCATTGGCATTCGTCCGCGAAAGGGTTCCATCGCGCCCATCTGATCGCGCAGATTGCCGCTTGCCCCATGAATGAAAAGTACGGGCTGTTGCTCCGCGCCCTCACCCTCGCCCGGCCAGAAGACATAATGCAGATCGATCCCATCGACGGAGGCGAAGACCCCGTTAGGCGGATAGCGATGCTCGATGAGACGCGCCGCCAGCCAGCTGATCGCAGCCAGAAGGAGAGGCAAGCCGACCACGAGGGTAGCAAGGATCGAAAGAAGTGTCATTGCGCTGGCGAGGAGAAATTACAGTGTCTGATTGTCGACGGCCTTGCGAAGACGCTCCGCCTGCTCTTTCGCCGACTCCAGGGTGGGAAACACCTCCAGTGCCCGGTCGTAGACAGCGAGCGCCTCAGCGTCCCGGCCGGCGCTTTGCAAAATGGCAGCCATGCCGGTCAGAGCCCCGAAATGGCGTGGCTCGAGGGCAAGCGTATGCTGGATGTCCGCCATGGATTTCTGCATATCGCCGCGCAGGAAATGGAGCGTCGCCCGCAAATTCCACGCCTCGGCATATTGCGAATTCAGAACGAGCGCTTCCCCAATCAGATCCATGGCTGCATCGTGCTGATTGTTGCGCATCGCTCCACGCGCTTTCTCTAGGAGATAGTCGATCGTTGCGCTGCCGGACTCGTTCCACTTCTCCTGAATGGCACCGGCTACCCTTTTACCGATCACGGCATTGGGCGCCTTCGCAAGGGTCTCGAAGAGATCGTCCAACTCCTTCTGACGCCGCTCCTCCCCATAAAGGAAGACATCGGGATCATCCCCGGCCTCGGGGTCTTCCGGCGCTGCCTCGTTCGCTTCCGCAAAAGGGTCGAGGCGCGGCAGCGGCGCGCCTTTTGGATCGACGAGACCGCTCTCCGGTCGCTCATATTGCGCCGGACGTAAACCTGCGGACGGCTCCGCCTTGGCAGGCAGGGGTATCAATAGAGTGAGAAAAAGCAAAAACCGCATGAGGGCTAGAATAGAGCCCCCATGCGGCTTCGACAATCGCTACTGCAGAATGCACGGGCGGAAACCGCCCGGTCTTCAACCCTGACGGGCTTTGAAGCGCGGGTTCTGCTTGTTGATGATGTAGACGCGGCCTTTGCGACGCACGAGACGGTTCTCGCGGTGCCGGGTCTTCAGGCTTTTCAGCGAATTTTTGATCTTCATGGGTTCGATCCCGGTTCGTCTGGCGGAGCGGCGGCTTGCGCCTGTCTCTCTGCTGTCAAGGAAACGGCGCGCCGCGCGGGCACGCCGGAAAAGATGCGGCTCCATAAGACGGAAGGGCCGACCCTGTCAAGGATCGTTGATGAACCACCTGTCGCGTTGCATCGGCACGCACACCGCGTTATATGCAACGCCATTCCCATTTACCGGTGGTACTGACCACCGCCCGCGCTTCGGGACGCGGGCGAAGGAAGGATTGATTCACATGGCTCAACAGCTTCTCATGCCGAAAGCAACCGCCGTCTGGCTGGTTGATAATACGGCCTTGTCCTTCGATCAGATTGCGCATTTCTGCAAGCTGCATCCGCTGGAGGTTAAAGCGATCGCTGACGGCGAATCGGCTCAGGGCATCAAGGGCCTCGACCCGATCACGAACGGTCAGCTTTCCCGTGACGAGATCGAGAAGGCGGAAGCCGACAAGAACTATCGCATGAAACTGGCCGATCCGAAGGTGCGCGTCCCGGAAGCCAAGCGTAAGGGCCCGCGCTATACGCCGGTTTCCCGTCGTCAGGACCGCCCGAACGCCATTCTCTGGCTGGTCAAGAATCATCCGGAATTGAAGGACGGACAGATCTGCCGCCTTGTCGGAACGACCAAGAGCACGATCGAAACGATCCGCAACCGCGAGCACTGGAACCAGGCCAATCTGGTGCCGATGGATCCGGTCACGCTGGGCATGTGCTCGCAGATCGATCTCGACTTCGAAGTCTCCAAGGCGTCGAAAGACAAGCCGGTGACCGAGACCGAGAATGACACGACGCTGTTGCCGGCGGCGGCAACCGAAAACCTTTCGGAAAACACCTCCGTGTTCGGCTCCCGCAGCGCCCCTCAGGAAGAGGGAGAAGAAGACGAGCTCGACGCCGACAAGGTTTTCGCCAAGCTGTCCTCGCTCAAGAACAACAGAAACGCGGACGAAGAGCAGGACGACTGAGAGGCCTATCTCGGATCGCCGATGCCGCCTCTCATCTCGGCCGGCAGCGGCGCGCACTCCTTCTTTTCGAGAAGGCGGTAATATTCCGCCAGCGACTGTTTCGGGAGCGGCCGTTTGATACGGCCGGTCTCGGCAAGAGAATGGATGCGGTCGACGCGGAACATGCGAAAATCGTTTCGAAGTTCGCACCAGCCGATCAGCGTCCAGGCCTTGCCCCAGAAGATGAGCGCAAGAGGACGGATGGTGCGCGTCGTCCGCGCCCCGGCCTCGTCCGCATATTCCATCTCCAGAACTTCGTTCCGTTCAACCGCGCGGTTGATGCGGTCGATCATGACCCGGTGAGGCGGATCGATCAGAAAGGGCGGCACGAACAGCCGCAAACCGTCTGATGCCTTCACCTTATCGTCCGGCAGGGCGGATTCGATCTTGTCGAGGGCGCCGCGGGCGGCATCTCTCATCGCATCGCCACCGAATGCCATGATCATGCGAACACCGGCCGCAAGAGCCGACACTTCATCGAGCGTGAACATCAATGGCGGCAGGTCGAATCCGGGGCGCATTACATAGCCTACGCCCGCCGCGCCATCGATCGGCACGCCTGCCCCCTGCAAATCCGCGATATCCCGATAAATCGTCCGCTCCGAGACTTCGAGCTCAAGAGACAGCGTTTTCGCCGTGAGCATGCGCCCACGGCGAAAGGCTTGCACGATCATGAAAAGGCGGTCGGCACGGCGCATTTCCGTTCTCCAGTTCGAGCGACCACCTTCACCTTTTGACTAGGCTGTGAAAAGTCCGATCGAGTTGCCGTCCGGATCGGTGCAGTAGACAAACCGTCCCGCCGGAATTTCGATGACGGGAGAGACGATCGTGCCGCCGGCATCCTTGGCTCTTTGCATCGCGTCTTCGACAGTACCCTCGACGGCGATATGGATCGTCGGGCCCTGGCCGTTTCCTGCCGGTTTCCCTTCATAAAGATGGCCCGATACCGTTGCTCGATCCTTGTAATCGAAGACAAGCATCGGCTTGCCGTCGGCTTTTTCCTCCTTGAACGAATGCCCTGTCGCCTTCTCGTAAAACGCCCTGCTGGCGTTCAGATCGGTAACAGGCAGTTCAAACCATACGCAGACATTTTCCTTGGCCATGCTCTCATTCCTTCATCTTGGTAAGCAATGACCGATGATCTCACACCCCTCCTGACACCCTTGTGTCAGGAATGAACGAACGAACGCCATCAACCTTTTCGTCGATCGCGCGTTTGGTGGAAAACCCGATGGAGAAACTCAAATGTTCAAACGGATCATCAAGACCCTGCTGGTCGGCTGGATCATGAAGCGCGTTCTGGGGAGCAACCAGCGCAGACGGCCCCGCCGCGACGTGGCCTGATCACTCGCTGTCGGATGGCAAGGTGAGGTTCAGGGCTCTGCGTCCCCCGTCGACCAGAACCGTCTCGCCGGTCATGTAAGCCGAACGCCCGGAAACCAGAAATGAAACCAGCTCGGCGACTTCACTGGGGTCGCCGAGGCGACCAAGCGGCGTACGGCTGAGAATCTGGTCGCGCATGCCCGGCCGGTCGGTGAGATTGGCAACCATATCGGTGGCGATGGTGCCCGGCGCCACGCCATTGACCCGGATCCCCCACGGCGCAAGTTCGACGGCGGCGCTGCGCGTCAATTGATCCATCGCACCCTTCGAAACGCAGTATGCCATCTGCCCGCCCATCGCGACGCGCCCGTTCAGCGACGAGATATTGACGATAGCGCCCGGCGATCGGCCGTTCTCGGCCTGGTCGACCATGATCTTGGCGGCGGCCTGGGTTGTCAGAAACGCGCCCATGACATTGACGTCCAGAACCCTTCGAAAGCCCTCTTCATGGATGTCGAGGAAAGGGCAGCGCTCCATAACCGCGGCATTGTTCACGAGAATATCGATCTCGTCGAAGTGATCGATCGCGAGCGCCATGAGATTATGAACGTCGAGGCGTTTCGAAACATCAGTCCGAATGAATTGAACATTGCCCAGAGGTTGGAGTTCTTCGGCTGCGCTCTCTCCCATATCGTGGTCCATATCGGCAATAACGACGCGGGCACCCTCTTTCGCAAGTTGCCGCGCGATAGCCAGACCTATCCCGCTGGCACCGCCCGTCACGATCGCCGCTCTGCCGTCTACGCTCATATGAAGAATCCTTTTGACCGGCCCATAGGATGGACCAAACCGCGAGCGGGTCAATCGCCGCGCCGGACTTGCGGTCAAAGCCAATTGATCTGAGTTAATTTACGTCCTCGACCGGAACCTTCCATCCGATCATCGCTTTGATCAGAGTAAGTTCCTGAATAACGGGAGGCATAAAGCATACAATGAATAGCATTATCTATCTCGTCGGCCTGGTGGTCGTCGTACTTTTCATCCTTTCACTCCTCGGTATCACCTAAGAGGCTTTCCATGCCCCAAGATCATTCCCCTCAGGGAGCCGCTGACAAAGCCAAGTCCGATGCCGCCGGCGTAAGACAGGCCGCTCAGCGCGAAGCCGACGCCGCTTCTAGCGAAGCGTCGAGAGCCAGCTCCGACATCAAGGCCGAAGCAGCACACCTGGCCGACAAGGCCAAGCAGGAAGGCCTCCATCAGGCCGAACGCGGCAAAGAGACCGCAGCATCGACTGTGAACGATTTCGCCGCGTCCGTGCGTGCCGCAGCCGATAAGCTCGGCGAACGCGACCAGTCAATGTCGGCCAACCTCGTGCGTGAAGCTGCGCGTGGCCTCGAAGACGTAAGCGGTGCGATTTCCGGCCGTTCGGTCGGCGAGATCGTCAACAATGTTTCCGGCTTCGCACGCCGCCAGCCAACAGCCTTTATGGTCGGCGCTGCGCTCACTGGCATCGCCCTCGGGCGTTTTGCACGAGCCTCGAATACGCACACCGCGCGAGACTATGGCGAAACTCCGCCGCCTCCCGCGCCATACACGCCAACGCTGGGTTCGCCGGCAGCAACGAGTTCGGCATCGTCTGCGACCGGCACTGGTACGGTGAAACCGTCCACGCCCGGCCCGTCGACCTCTACTTCACCAAGCGCGAGACCCAGTCCCTCAACCACGTCTACGAGTAATCGCACGCCGACAAGCGGCGGCACGATAAGTGGCGGCACCAATGGCCCGATCGGCCAGACGAAGAAGGGGGACTGAGATGAGCCAACCTACAGAACATTCCAATGACAGCCGGTCAGTACCGGATCTGATCCGCGCGCTCGTTGACGAAGTGCGTGCGCTCTTCCAGACGGAAGGTCGGCTTATCCGTTCCGAGATCAACGACAAGGTCAGTCAGGTCCAGGTCGGCGGCGGCGAAATCGCTGCTGGCGCTATCTGTCTGCTCGTGTCGCTTTTCGTCCTTAGCCAGGCCCTCGTCGCCGCGCTGACAAAACTGCTTGCAGCGGTCTTCGAATCCGACGCAACACCCGCGGCTGAAGCTGCTGCCGGTAGCGGTTGGGCAGCATGGGCCGCGCTGATCGTCGGTGTTTTCTTCGCGATCGTGGGTATCGTTTTGCTCAACCGTGGACGCTCGAACCTGCAAGCCAAAAATCTCGTACCGGAGCGGACCGCCGATCAGGTCTCCCGTGATGCGAAACTCGTGAAGGAGCAAGC
This sequence comes from Notoacmeibacter ruber, assembly GCF_003668555.1. Lineage (NCBI taxonomy): Bacteria > Pseudomonadati > Pseudomonadota > Alphaproteobacteria > Hyphomicrobiales > Notoacmeibacteraceae > Notoacmeibacter > Notoacmeibacter ruber. Next base: position 2,380,427 of record NZ_RCWN01000001.1, read on the forward strand.
CCGATGAGCGACAAGACCGACCGCCTCGAAGCGGAAGCGGAACGCCATCGTTCCAATATCGACAGCACGATCGATGCCCTCAAGGATCGCGTGAGCCCCGGCCAGATGGTCGACGAAGCGCTTGGCTTCTTCAAGGAAGGCCAGGTTGCCGATGCCGGCCGGAACTTCGGCCGACAGGTCCGCGACAACCCGTTGGCGCTGGGCCTCATAGGCGCGGGAATTGCCTGGCTCGCCTTCGGCAATGGAGCCCGCTCCATGGGTAGCGACCTTTATGATCGCTACGGCCCCGATGGCGGCAATGGTGACGTCGACGAATATGGGCGGTTCCGTCCGGTCGGCGGTCGCCATATGGACCCGGGCAGGTTCCCATCGAGTGGCGAATACAACGATCCCTATCGGTCATCGGCCGATGTCGATCCACGAACCGGCCGTGCCGTCCATATCCCGGATCCGCGTACGGACAAGGACGGCGATTTTGTCCATCAGACTCATGTTGATGGTCCCGCGAAAAGCGGCTCGGCCGGCTCTTCCCTGAAGGACAAGGCGTCCAGTGCCGGTTCCAGCGTAAAGGGAGCGGCATCGAGCGCAGGTTCCGCCGTCAGCGGCGCAGCATCATCCACCGGTTCTGCCATTTCCGGAGCGGCCTCGTCGGCTGGTTCGGCAGCGCGCTCTGCCGGATCGACGGTCGGCGATGCGGCAAGCGGCGCGGCGGCAGGCATCGCATCCGGTGCATCCTCGGCCGGCCATGCCGCCGGAGACGCGGCCTATGCAACTGGCCATGCTTTTGCAGAAGGCGGCAGGGCCGTTGGGCGCGGCGCAGCCTATGCCGGGCGGTCGGCGGCGGATGGTTACCGTACCGCAAGGTCGGAAATCATTAGTGCGTTCCGCGATGAGCCCTTGGTCTTCGGCGCGATTGCGATCGCCGTCGGCGCGGCGATCGGTGCGGCCCTGCCGCCGACGCGCCGTGAAGATGAATGGATGGGCCAGACCCGCGACGATTTGCGCGATGAGGCCTATGAACGCGGCCGCGAAGCCGTTGCCGGCGCTCGTGACGTCGCCGAAAAGACCTATGCGGCGGCATCCGAACGCGCCGAGGAAAAAGGCCTCAAGCCTTCGGCGCAAGGTGAGACGGTGGCCGAAAAGGTGTCCGACGTCGCACGCACAGCAGCTCAGACCGCGAAAGACGAGACCAAGAAGAAGACATGATGTTTTCGACTTTGTTTCGAACGGTCTAACCAGAAAGGGCGCGCCATGACGGCGCGCCCTTTTCCTTTGAATGTCGCAGTAAACCGGTGAGCCGGATCATTTCTCCTCAAGCGCTCGGGACAAAAGACCTCGGCGCTCGAGCACCGCCGTCACCTCTTCAAGGATCACCGGATCATCGATGGTTGCGGGTATCGCCCAGTCTTCTCGATCGGCAATCTTCTGCATCGTCGCACGAAGGATCTTGCCCGAGCGGGTTTTCGGCAGACGCCTGATACAGACCAGTTGCCGGAATGCGGCCACTGCGCCGATTCTGTCGCGAACCATGGCAACGATCTCGTTCTGGATCTCGTCTTCGCTGCGCTCGCAACCGTTGGAGAGCACCACGAAACCGAGCGGCACCTGACCCTTCATCGGGTCGGCAATGCCGATGACCGCCGCTTCCGCCACATCGGGATGCTCGGAGAGAACCTCTTCCATGCCACCCGTCGAGAGTCGGTGACCGGCGACATTGATGATGTCGTCGGTACGCGCCATCACGAACAGATAGCCGTCGCTGTCGAGCTTACCGGCATCGGCCGTTTTGTAATAGCCGGGATATTCGCTGAGATAAGCGTCGCGAAATCTCTCCTCGGCGTGCCAGAGCGTCGGTAGGGCGCCGGGCGGCAGGGGCAGCTTTACCACGACATTACCGAGCGTATCCGGCTCCGTCACGGGCACGCCCTCATCGTCGAGAATCTGGACATCGTAGCCGGGCATGGGCTTGGCGGGCGAACCATATTTGACGGGCAAAAGCCCGAGCCCGACGGGATTGCCGCAGATCACCCAGCCCGTTTCCGTCTGCCACCAATGGTCGACAACCGGGACCTTGAGCTGTCTTTCCGCCCATTTAATCGTTTCAGGGTCGGCGCGTTCGCCAGCGAGGAAGAGCGTCTCGAGCGAAGAGATATCGTATTTATCGATAAATTCGCCTTCCGGGTCCTGCTGGCGGATCGCCCGGAACGCGGTCGGGGCGGTAAAGATGGCTTTGACGCCATAGTCTTCAACGATGCGCCAGAAGACGCCGGGATCGGGCGTACCGACCGGCTTTCCCTCGAAGATGATAGTCGTCGCGCCGCGCAGAAGCGGACCATAAATGATGTAGGAATGGCCGACCACCCATCCGAAATCGGATGCTGTGAACATGACGTCGCCGGGATCGATGCCGTAGAAATTGCCCATCGTCCATTCCAGCGCGACCATGTGTCCGCCATTGTCGCGCACGACGCCTTTGGGCTGTCCGGTCGTGCCGGACGTGTAGAGAATATAGAGCGGATCGGTCGCAAGAACGGGAACGGGATCGATGACCCTGCCCTTCGCAGCCGCGACCGCCTCGGCCCAATCGATGTCGCGACCGCTCATCATCTCGGCCTTCGCCTGCGGGCGTTGAAAGATGATGGTCTTTTCGGGTCTGGATGAGGCCATTTCGATAGCCCGGTCGAGGAGCGGCTTGTATTCGACGATCCGGGACGGCTCCAGCCCGCAAGAGGCCGCGAGGACGACCTTCGGCCTTGCGTCATCGATGCGCGTTGCCAGTTCCTTGGCGGCGAAGCCTCCGAAAACCACGGAGTGGATCGCGCCCAAACGAGCACAGGCCAGCATTGCGACCGCCGTTTCCGGTATCATCGGCATGTAGAGGACGACCCGGTCGCCCTTCACCACACCCTGATCGGTAAGGACGGCCGCGAGTGCATTCACCTGATCGAGAAGTTCGGCGTAGGTAATCCTGGCCTTCTGGTCCGTGATGGGGCTGTCATAGAGAATGGCGGCCCGGTCGCCATGGCCCGCGGCCACATGCCTGTCGACCGCGTTGGCGCAGGTGTTGCATTCACCGCCGACAAACCACCGTCCGTAAACGCCGGCATCTTCGTCGAAAACCTTCTCAGCCGGCTTGATCCAATCGATGGATTGCGCCTGCTCAGCCCAGAATTTCGCTGGATCGGCCTGCCATTGCGCATAGACGCGTTCGTAGTCGCTCATCGTCTCCTCCCCGACCGTGAGTCTTTCGATACTCATGGCAAACTGAAGGAAATCAGGCCATTTGACTATTGGCGAATACGCGGTGGCCACTTCAGACAAAAACGACCCCGCTACGCGGGGTCGTTTCCATGTTTTCGATCTGCTCTATTGAGGTGAGGTTAGTCAGCTGCGCGGCAGAGAGCCACCATTTCGACAGACAGTGTCTGCGAATTCTCACTGGCCTCACCGCAGCGCCTCCGCAGGGCTTCGAGTTCATCTTCGCTCATCGCACTCAGTTCGGCGTCGACATTGGCCGCCGAGCTTGCCGCCTCGTTGCCCGGAAGAAGAGAGCCGCCGACAGAAGCCGTCGTCGCATCATCAAGCAGGCCTATATCGACAGTCGCGACGCTTCCGTCGGCCAACCGCACGGTTGCGGTTCCGTCACCATTATCGCTGAGGATCTGAACATCGGCATCAGCCAGGTTGCCCCCTCCGATATCGACGTCGGCATCGGCGACATTGCTGTTTCCGAGATCGACATCCGCATCGGCAGATGCAGCGCTGTCCGAGCCGCCCAGAGAAGCGTCGGCATCGGCAGATGTGCCGCCACCGGTATCGGCCGATGCGCCGGCCGACGCGGTACTGCTGCCGCCCACGCTTGCGCCAACATCGGCAGAGGCACCGCCCACATCAGCGCTGACACCGGCGTCCACCTGAGCGATGGCCGGCATCATGGAAGCCAGAACAAACCCCGAAGTCACGAGAGAAACCTTGAGAAAATTCATTGCCATCTCCTTCCTGATTGACTGCATAAGAAACAGAAGGTCAGAGAAAAGGATGCGATTCCTACAAAGGACATATAAATTGTAGAAAAGAAACAGTTAATACATTCAGCAATCTCCAATTTTACGTATTTATATTTTCCTCTTTCGTTTCAATACGTTTCGTGCGAAGCACGGCCCGTCAAGAAAATCGTGTCGGGACGCCGCATAGAATGATCGGAAAAGCCTTTTCGCTTCTGATCCTGCTGATCATGGCCATCCAGCTCATCTACCCACTGGGTCTGCCTGGACTCAAGCGACGGAGGGATTTCTGGAAGTTGGCGCTGATTGCGCTTTTCGTCACTGCACTGACGATCTTTATCCGACCCTAGGGCCTGGACGTTACAGCGACGGAACGGCCGGGCGCTCGCCGGCATCGTCTGTTGCCATCTCCTCGTCTCTTACCGGCTGCGGACGAGGCGGAGCAAACTCTGAACGCGCCAAGCATTCCGCAATATGCCTTGCCCATACATTGTAGCCGACCGGACCGGCATGAAAGCCGTCGCAAGAGAAATGATCGGGCAAGACCAGATCGATGGCCGGCAGGACGGTGACGCCCTGCTCCCGACAGACCTTCCATCCGATACGTGACAGGGTATCGGCCCGTAGATCCATGATGGTAGCCAGCGGCTCCGGCAGGTTCGGCATCTTGCGAAAATCCAGAAGCGAACCCCAATAGATGCGCGCATCGGGAAAGCGTGCTTTCACCGCGAAGATCAGGCGGGTCAGATCGCGTTCGAACCGTCTGCGGCTGTGAAAATTCTTGGCGTCGTTGTGCCCGACCGACAGAAGCACATGAGACCAGCCGCCATGCGGAATATTCGGCACCACATAATCCGTAATCTCCCGCATGACCGAGCCGTTGAAGCCGTTGGCGCGCCATCGGACGGGCCGAGCGGTCATGTCGCGCAACCGCCGCGCGATCGAGGGGGTCAGCGTGTCGTCCTGTCGCTCCGTGCCTATCCCATGCACGGTGCTGTCGCCGATGACGAGGAGCGAGATTTCGGCGCCGTGACCAGCAAAGCGGCCACCGGTGCGTCCCGGAGGCGGCGAAAGGCGCGGCGTCCGCAGACGGGTCCACATGCCCTGCACGACATAGAGGGGAAATGTCAGATCGGACAGAAGGCGTGGCAACCGGCCATGGCGGCCCCGGGGCTCGGCGGATGGGCGCAACCCGGCTTCACTGACGATCCGATATTGATAGTTGCGGCCTCGCCGCATCGCGTCCCAGCCCTTCATCTCGATAGTCCTATCGATTTGCTTCCTGCGGGATAAGTTTAGGAAAATTGACCAAGACGTAAAGGTCAGGAAAGTCTAATTTGCCGCACCCGGATCATCCGTTGCATTCTCGGCACGCAATATGTGCTTGGCCATCTGCGTCCCCATAAGCTGATAGCCAAGCGGTCCGGCGTGGAAACCGTCTCGGGAGAACCCGGAGGATTGAACATTGGTGATCTCCGGCAAGACGCTCATGCCCCGTTCGCGACAGAGATGGCGCGCCTTACGCGTCAGAAGATCCGCCCTCATGTCGAGAACCGTAGCCAAGGGTTGCGGCAGGGCTGGCACAAGACGGAAGTCGAAGATCGGATTCCAGAAGAGCTGCGCACCGGTAAACCTCGCCCGCAAGGCGTAGATCATCTCGCCGAAATCACGCTTGAAGCGTCTGGCGCCATGCCAGTTCTTGGCATCGTTCACCCCGGCAGACAGGACAATGTGCGTAAAGTCGCGCGGCTCCAGATGCGGCAGGACCACTCGCGTCAGTTGGGGGACCGTTGCCGAGTTGAAGCCGGCGGCACGCCATCGGACAGCCCGCCCGCTCAATCGCGCAAGGCTTTCGGCCATGTTATAGGCCAGCCCCTCTTCCTGCCGGTTGGCACCGACCGCCTGGACAGAGCTGTCACCCAGGACAAGGAGGCAGATTTCCGGAGCATCGCCCGGAAAGCGCCCCTCGATCGGTCCGGGCGGTGGCGAAAGCCGCACGCTGCGCCGGCGCATGCCGACGCCCTGCCAGACATAGACGGGCAGGCTCAGAATGGAGAGCGGGCCGGCCCATGGCCCATAACGCCCCGGCCCAGGGCGAGACGGCGGCTCGATACCGTCTGGACTCGTCGCTCCGCTGACGATGTCGGCACGTCTTTGCACGGCGAGCGCTCAGCCCTTGCTGTCCGCCAACGCCTGAACGCCCGGAAGATCCTTACCTTCCATCCATTCCAGGAAAGCGCCACCAGCGGTGGATACATAGGTGAAATCGTCGGCAACGCCGGCCTGGTTGAGCGCGGCGACCGTATCGCCGCCACCGGCGACCGACACCAGTTCACCGGCCTCGGTCCGCTGGGCGGCAAAGCGTGCCGATTCCACCGTGGCAATATCGAAGGGTTCGATCTCGAACGCGCCGAGCGGTCCGTTCCAGATCAGCGTCTTGGCACGGGAAATCCAGTCCTTCACCTTGTCGACACTTTGCGGTCCCGCATCGAGGATCATTTGCCCTTCCGGCACGGCGTCGACCGCTACGGTCTGGCTCTCCGCCCCGGCCTTGAATTCCGCTGCGACCACCGCATCGGTCGGCAGGACGATCGCGCAACCCGACTGGGCCGCTTCCATTTCGATCTCGCGAGCGGTCTGGCCCAACTCCTTTTCGCAGAGTGACGCCTGAACATCGACGCCCCGCGCCGCCAGAAACGTATTGGCCATGCCGCCACCGACAACGATGGCGTCCACATTTTTCACAAGGTTCATCAGCAAATCGATCTTGGTGGAGACCTTGGCTCCGCCCACGATCGCCAGCACCGGCCGCTCCGGGTTACCGAGACCTTTCTGCAGCGCTTCCAGCTCCGCCTGCATCGTGCGGCCGGCATAGGATGGCAGCTTGTGCGCGAGGCCCTCGGTCGAGGCGTGCGCCCGGTGGGCAGCAGAAAAGGCATCGTTGATGTAAAGATCGCCGAGCGAGGCATAGCGCGCCGCCAGTTCCGGCTCGTTCTTTTCTTCACCCGACTCGTAACGGGTGTTTTCCAGCAGCAGAATATCGCCATTGGCCATCTTTGAAATGGCGTCTTCCGCCTCGTCCAGAGTTGCGAAGTGAACCCGGTAATCGAGAACTTCCTCGACGGCCGAGGCCACAGGCTTGAGGCTCATCTCCGGCACGACCTTGCCCTTCGGACGTCCGAAATGGGCAAGCAGGATGACCTTGGCACCCTCGCCGGACAATTCCTCGATCGTCGGGGCAACGCGCTCGATGCGTGTCGCGTCGGTCACGCGCCCATCCTTCATCGGCACATTGAGGTCGACGCGCACGAGAGCGCGCTTGCCAGAGATGTCGCTCAAATCGTCCAAAGTCTTGAAATTCATTTCTCTATGCTCCCACTCGGCGTACCCTTGTGCCCGTCGCATAGACTCCTTGGCGCTAGGCGTCCAGTGAGACGAGCCCCATCACGGCAAGCCCCTTCAGCACGGCATCCACGGCGACGGTGGATAGAATGATGCCCATGACGCGGCTGACCAGAGAGGCCCCCGCCGTCCCGATCCATCTTTGGATCGGCCCCGCAGCCAGAAGGAGAAGAAGCGTCAGGAGAAGGACGCCCATCAGAAGACCGGCCGTCACGGTCTGTTCGACGAGCGATGTACGATGATTATCGGTCAGGATCACCACCGCAAGCATGGCACCAGGGGACGCGATGGACGGAATGGCCAGAGGAAACACGGCCTTGTCGCGGGCCCGATCGATCCGCGAACTTTCCTCCATGCTTTCCAGTTCGAGTTCGGCCTTCGACTGGCCGAAGATCATGGTCAGCGCGAAAAGGAAGAGGACAATTCCTCCTGCAATCTGGAACGTTCCAAGCGCCAGTCCCAGCGTCTCCAGAACGATCTGGCCGAGAACCAGAAAGAAGAGCAGCACGCCGCCAGCGGTCAGGACGGCGCGGATCGCGATCCGGCGCCGCGTGACGGCACGCATACCAACGGTTGCAGCCAGAAAGACGGGAATCGTGCCGACGGGATCGACAACCACGGCAATGGTGATGAACTCGCGAAAGAGGCTCGCGAAATCGATCGAGTCCCACATTGTGAACGCCTCAACCCGGCTGACGCGCAAAAGCGAGCGTAATGCCGAAGCCGGCGATCACGACACCGAAGATGCGCTCCATCCAGACGCGAAGGGCCAGAAAAGCGCGCCGGACGGAAGGACGCGCAAAGAAAAGCGACACGACGGTGAACCAGAGAAATGCGGTCGTGGCTGTCGTTGCACCGAACGCCAGTTGAAGAGCCAACGGCGTTTCGGGCGTGGCGACCTGCGTATAGATCGACAGCGTGAAGAAGGTCGCCTTCACATTCGTAACATTGGTGAAGAAGCCCCACCGCAGGGCCTTCATGGGCGCCATTGGCTCGAGCGCAGCATCGGCGTCGACCAGCGTACCGCGCGCGGCTTTTGCGTGGCGGATCATCGAGAGACCAATAAAAACCAGATAGGCCGCGCCGATCCACTTCAGAACGTTGAACAGAACGATGGACTGGCTAACGGCGACGCCCACACCTGCAATGGCGTAACCGGCGTGAATGAGAAGCGCCAGACCGATCCCCGCCGCCGTCATGATGCCGGCGCGCCGCCCGCTCATCAGCGCATTGCGCGAGACGACGGCGAAATCAGGCCCCGGCAGCATCGCCGCCAAGAGTGTAAGAAGGAAAACAGTGGCAATTCCGGTCATAGGCGGGGATTAACTCCGATAAATGTCGAACATACCACCCTGAACCGGATCGGAACTCGCCCCGCCGCTGTCGCGGCGGAGCGCTTTTACCAAGGGTGTCCTCAGATCAGCTTGCCCATCGCAATGGCCGTATCGGTCATACGATTCGAGAAGCCCCATTCATTGTCGTACCAGGACAGGATCGAACAGAACGTTCCATCCATCACCTTGGTCTGATCCATGTGGAAGATCGAGGAATGCGGATTGTGGTTGAAGTCGACCGAAACAAGCTTTTCGTCCGTATAGGCCAGAACGCCCTTGAGGTCGCCATCGGCTGCCTTGCGGATCGCATGGTTGATCTCTTCGACGCTGGTCGACTTGTCGGCAATGAACTTCAGATCGACGACCGAGACATTGGGGGTCGGCACGCGCATGGCGAAACCGTCCAGCTTGCCGTTCAGCTCGGGCAGAACGAGGCCGACGGCCTTGGCGGCGCCGGTCGAAGTCGGGATCATGCTCATGGCGGCCGCGCGGGCGCGGTAAAGATCCTTATGCATCGTGTCGAGCGTCGGCTGATCACCCGTGTAGGAGTGGATCGTCGTCATCATACCCTTCTGGATGCCGATCGTGTCGTTCAGGACCTTGGCGACCGGCGAGAGGCAGTTAGTCGTGCAGGAGGCATTGGAGACGACAACGTCGTCCTTGGTCAGCGTGTCATGATTGACACCGTAGACGATCGTCTTGTCGGCGCCCGATGCCGGTGCCGAGACCAGAACACGCTTGGCGCCGGCTTCGAGGTGCATGGCGGCCTTGTCGCGCGCCGTGAAGATGCCGGTGCACTCCATCACCACGTCGATGCCGAGGTCGCCCCACGGCAGAGCCTTCGGGTCGCGCTCGGAGAGCACCTTGAAGCTGTCGCCGCCCTCGATCTTGATGGTGTCGCCATCGACTTCGACAGCCTTCGGAAACGCGCCGTGAACGCTGTCGTAGCGCATCAGGTGCGCGTTCGTTTCGACCGGTCCGAGATCGTTGATGGCAATGATGTCTACATCGGTACGACCGCTCTCATAAATGGCGCGGACAACGTTGCGGCCGATGCGGCCAAATCCGTTAATAGCAATACGAAGCGTCATGGACGGTGTCTCCTTCAAAAAGACGGGGCACCCTCCGCGTCAAGCCGCGGCGCAGCCCCATGGATTAAGACTCGCCACGCTCATAGTCCCGCAGGGCGGAAGAATCCACCCTGCGCTTTATCGCTGAAACAAATTGGTTGGCGTTCGGCGGAGCACCGAACCGACGATCAACCCCGGTCGAGAGCGGCCAGACGCTTCTCGGCCGCCGAAACGATCGCATCGACCGTGATGCCGAAATGCTCGAAAAGGTCATCGATCGGCCCGGATGCGCCGAACCCGTTCATGCCGATGAAGGGGTCATCGCGATCGAGGAAGAGGTCCCAGCCCTGGCGGATGGCGGCTTCAACACCGATGCGCACCTTCGAATTACCGCGAATGGCGGACTTGTAGGCATCGCTCTGCTTTTCGAAGAGTTCGAAACAGGGAACCGAAACCACACGGGTCGGCTGCCCTTTCGCCTCAAGCGCTTCGCGTGCCTTCAGCGCCAGCGAAACCTCCGAACCAGTCGCGAAAATCGTCACGACGGGCTCGGCCGAAGCCGTCTCCACCTCGTAAGCGCCATAGCGGCACATATTCTCGTCTTCGAAGTCGACGCGGACCGTCGGCAATCCCTGGCGGGTCAGGGCGAGGGTCGAGGGCGTGTCGCGGCTCTCCAGAGCCAGCTGCCAGCACTCTACAGTTTCGCAGGCATCGGCCGGGCGGAAAACGTAATGATTGGGAATGGCCCGCAGGGCCGCCAGATGCTCCACCGGCTGGTGGGTGGGGCCATCTTCGCCGAGACCGATGGAATCGTGGGTCATGACATAGACGACGCGCAGGCCCATCAGCGAGGAAAGACGCATGGCCGGCCGGCAGTAATCGGTAAAGACCAGGAAGGTCGCACCGTAAGGGATAAGGCCGCCATGCAACGCCATGCCGTTCATGATCGCGGCCATGCCGTGTTCGCGAATGCCGTAATAAACGTAACGGCCCGAGAAGTTCTCGGCGGAAACCGGATCCGTCTGGCTGGTCTTGGTGTTGTTGGAGCCTGTCAGGTCGGCCGAGCCGCCAATCGTCTCCGGCACCACGCCATTGATGACCTCGAGGGCCATTTCCGAGGATTTACGGGTCGCCGCCTTCGGCTTCTCGTCGGCCAGCTTCTTCTTGTAATCGGCGATGGCCGTTTCCAGCCCACCCGGCAGATCGCCGCGGATGGCGCGATCAAAAGCCCCGCGAAGCTCCGCTTCGGTGTTCTGCAGGCGCTCTTCCCACGCCGCACGCGCCTTGGTCGAGCGAAGGCCGGCGAGACGCCAGTCATCGAGAATTTCACTCGGAATGTCGAAGCTCTCATGCGGCCACGACAGTGCCTTGCGCGTCGCATTGATCTCTTCGGCGCCGAGCGGGCTGCCATGAACCTTGTTGGTGCCGACCTTGGTCGGCGCGCCGCGTCCGATTTCGGTCGTGCAGGCGATCATGGTCGGCTTGTCGCTTGCCTGAGCTTTCTCGATGGCATCGGCGATGGCTTCCGCGTCGTGGCCATCAATGGCAAGCGTGTTCCAGCCGGAGGCTTCGAAACGGGCGCGCTGATCGGTGGAGTCGGACAGATCGACCGAACCGTCGATCGTGATCCCGTTATTGTCCCAGAACACGATCAGTTTGTTGAGCTTCATGTGCCCGGCAAAGGCAATCGCTTCCTGGCTGATGCCTTCCATCAGGCAGCCATCGCCGGCAATGCTGTAGGTGTAGTGGTCGACCAGATCTTCACCATAGCGGGCATTCATCAGGCGCTCGGCCAGCGCCATGCCCACCGCATTGGTGATGCCCTGCCCCAGCGGGCCTGTGGTCGTCTCGATGCCGGCGGCATGGCCATATTCCGGGTGACCCGCCGTCTTGCTGCCGAGCTGCCGGAAACTCCGGATCTCGTCGAGGGTGATATCCTCATATCCCGTCAGATAGAGCAGCGAATAGAGCAGCATGGAACCATGCCCGGCCGACAGGACGAAGCGGTCGCGGTCCGGCCAGTTCGGATTCTTGGGATCATGCTTCAGATACCGCGAAAACAGGACGGTCGCGATGTCGGCTGCGCCCATGGGCAGGCCGGGATGGCCGGAATTGGCTTGTTCCACCGCGTCCATCGAAAGGAAACGGATCGTATTGGCCATCCGCTCGTGTTTCTCGGATTGGGTCATGATCGCTCGCTGATTGTGCTGTTGTTTTTCGGCGCGTCTCTCGTCCGGCGCGTGCTTGGGTCTCAACCGTCCGGGGCGGGGTCTGCGCCACGCGGATGCGTTTGAAAATGCCGGCGAGACATAGCAGGGCCGCAAAATGAGTCAATCGAGGCAGCCCCATTATAAGGTGGATGGGCATCTCCTGATCGTTGACCCAACCTTAAAGCAGCCCATAAGCTGTGGTTTCTAAAAGACGGAAATGCTGCGGCGATTCGCGGCAAGCCTTATTGGTTCGGCGGGGATAATGGCGGAAGAGAGTGACTTTCGACAAGCCATGACGCGGTTGGCGGAAGCCATCGGCACATTGGAAAACGCCGTCGATGCCCGCCTCGAGCGCGAACAGGACTTCGCCGGCGCGGAAGAGGAAGTGCAACGCATGAATTCGGATCGCGCCCGCCTGGCCAACCTGCTCGACGAGAGCGAAGGGCGCGCCGAACGGCTTGCAGACGCCAATCGCGAGGTTTCCAACCGGCTGGTCGCCGCAATGGAAAACATTCGCGCCGTGGTCGATCGCTAGGGACGGCAGCATGGCGCAGGTTTCCGTCACGATCGACGACAAGACGTACCGCATGGCCTGCGACGAGGGGCAGGAAGAACATCTGCTTGGACTTGCCGAGCAGCTCGACGGTTATATCCGCCATTTGAAGGGCAGCTTCGGAGAGATCGGCGACCACCGTCTCTCTGTCATGGCGGGTATCATGGTGATGGACGAACTTTCCGACACCAAAGAGCGTCTCGGCAAGCTCGAAGCCGAGATTGCCTCGTTGAAGAACGAACGGGACAGCGCCGAGAAGAAGGCGCACGCCGCCGGCGGCGCTATCGCCGGAGACATCTCCAGACTCGCCGAGCGTGTGCAGGCCATTGCCAAGAAGCTGGATGGATGACTAACCCTCCAATTCTTCCTTGAGCATCTCCAGTTCCAGCCATTCTTCCTCGGCGGCGGCGAGCTTTTGCTTGGTATCTTCCAGCTTTTTCGCCAGCGCGTTGAAACCGTCCGGATCGCGGCTGAAAAAGTCAGGCCGCGCCAGCTTTGTTTCATCCTTTTCGATCTCGGCGTTCAGGGTCTCCATCTCGCCCGGTAGTTTCTCAAGTCGAAATTGCTGCTTGTAGGAGAGTTTCGCGCTCTTTTTGCGAGGCTCGGCCCTGGGCGGCGTCGCTGTGGGAGAGGATTTCGGCTGGCTGGCCTTCCCCTCGCCTATCGCCTTGAAAGGCCGGCTGCCGCGCTGCGCCAGCATATCGGAATAGCCCCCGGCATAATTGGTCCAGCGGCCGTCGCCCTCCGGCACGAGCGTGCTGGTGACCGTGCGATCGAGAAAATCGCGGTCATGGCTGACGAGAACGACGGTGCCGGCAAAATTCGCCACCAGCTCCTGCAACAGATCCAGAGTTTCCATGTCGAGATCATTGGTCGGCTCGTCAAGCACAAGAAGATTGGACGGCTGCGCCAGCGTGCGTGCCAGAAGAAGCCGCGCTTTTTCGCCGCCAGAGAGTTCGCGGATCGGAGTCCGCGCCTGCTCGGGCGAAAACAGGAAGTCCTTCATATAGGAGATAACGTGGCGCGGCTGATCGTTGATGACGAGCTGGTCGCCCCGCCCGCCTGTCAGCCAGTCCGCGAGCCCCATGTCGGGGTCGAGCGCCGCGCGGCGCTGATCGAGGGTGGCGACGTCCAGATTGGTGCCATGACGCAGCGAACCGGAATCCGCCTCCAACTCGCCGATGAGCAGTTTCAGCAGGGTCGTCTTGCCCGCTCCATTCGGGCCAACAAGCCCGATCCGGTCTCCGCGCAGGATGCGAATGCCGAAATCCTTGACGATCGGCTGATCGCCGTAACTTTTCGACAGTCCCTTTGCTTCGATGACGAGTTTGCCGCTGGCTTCCGCCTCGCTTGCCTCGATCGTGGCGCTCCCCTGAGGGCCGCGGCGCTCGCGGTGCTGCTTGCGCAATTCGGCCAGCTCATCGACGCGCCGCATATTGCGTTTTCGGCGGCCAGAAACGCCGTGAACGATCCAGTGCTGTTCCCGCTCGATCTTTCGGCCCAGCTTGTGATGGGCCGCTTCCTCTTCTTCGAGCAGCTTGTCGCGCCAGTCCTCGAACTTCGCGAACCCTTCCTCCAGCCGCCTCGTCATCCCGCGATCCAGCCACACCACCGCGTCGGTGACATTTTCGAGGAAACGGCGGTCATGGCTGATGGTGACGAGGGCCGAGCGGCTGCGCGCCAATTCATCTTCCAACCATTCGATCGTTGCCAGGTCGAGATGGTTGGTCGGCTCGTCGAGCAGCAGAATATCCGGCTCCGGCGCCATCAAGCGGGCAAGCGCGGCACGCCTTGCCTCGCCACCCGACAGCGTAGACGGGTCCGCACTGCCCGCCAGACCGAGGTGATCGATCAGATAGGCGACGCGCCAGTGATCGTCCGCTGGACCGAGGCCGGATTCGACATAGGCTTCGACCGTATCGAAGCCTTCGAAATCAGGCATCTGCGGCAGATAGCGCAGCGTTGCATCCGGCTGGCGGAAAATCTCGCCATCGGTCGGCTCGATCTGCCCTGCCGCGATTTTGAGCAGCGTTGACTTGCCAGAGCCATTGCGTCCGATCAGGGCGATCTTTTCGCCGGGCGTGACGGAGAGTGAGGCGCCATCCAGAAGCGGCGTCCCGCCGAACGTCAGAAAGAGGCCATCCAGATTGAGAAGAGGCGGAGCCATGGTCAGCGTCTCTCGCTATCCGTTTCGGCCACTCTCGAGATCATGTCGGCAACGTCCCGGTCGACAGGCGCGGCTTCGATCGTATCGCGCATGGCAATCAGGAGACCCCGGCCTCCCGAGAATGTCACCGTGACCGGCCCCTCGGCGATGTTGGAGAGTGTTCGGGACGAGCCGAAGGGAATCGCCTCTTCGCTCAGCGGCCAGCGAGCGCCTGAGACGGACAACCCCTTGAGATCGGAAAACACCACGATGGAAAAGAGAGTTCCCTCGGGAAGTTCGAACCGGTTCTCACCGATCCGCAACGGATACCCTTCCTGCCGGCCATCCGTCAGCTGCGTATCAATGCCCGCTTCGTGCAGCCCGATAGCTGCGGTCGCAATCTGCAGGCCATGATCGAATCGCGAACCGCCGAAGGCGCCGACGATCAGAAGTGAGCGCGCGCCCCGCTGGAGTGCGTGCCGGAATGCGAGATCGCCATCCGTCATGTCCTTTTCGACGGGGTGGCGTTCCCGGGCAACATCCTTGAAGCGTTCGAGATCGCCCGCATTCACACTGTCAAAATCGCCGACCCAGAGTTCGGGGGTGATACCGAGCGAGGAGGCATGCGCCATGCCGCTATCGGCGGCAATCGCAGGAAGCCCGGCGACCTGGCTCATCAGTCGCGGCGTCGGCTCCATGGCTCCACCCAGAAAAACGACATAGCGATCCATTATCTGTCCTTTGGTCCGTCGGCGATCCGATTGATTTGGCGGTCCGCTCTAACGACTTCCTTCACATTTCGCCAGCCATAGTCAGTTATGGCCATAATCATGCGCTCGCCCGGAAGGAGCCATATTCCTGAATTAGGCGACAGTCGGCTCGGACGTCTTGCGTCCATCGCCACTGCAGGGCAAGGGATCATGCGAACAGACAAGCTCAGACGGGTCTCTCTACGCGTGGCGAATTGTCCGGAACGATCCAAATCTCTTCCCAGAACCTTGCGAAGCAGGGCTGCCTGCAGCCTCTTTCTCCTTCTTGGCCTCGGTTTGACCGGCTGCGCCTCCGTCACCGACAGCATCGTCGATTCGTCGAGCGAAAGTCGCCGCGAGGCCATGCTCGGGCCGTCTTCGAACCCGGTCACGGTCGACAATGTCGGCGGCAATGATCGGCTGCGGCGGTTGGCCGCCGAACAGCATCCTCAGATCATCGCCTCCTATGGCGGCGAATACAACGATCCCAAGCTGGAACGCATGGTCGCGCGTATCGTCGGCGAATTGACGACCACCGGCGATAACACCACGCAGATCTACAATATCACGGTGCTGGATTCCCCCAACATCAACGCCTTCGCCCTGCCGGGCGGTTATCTCTACATCACCCGCGGGCTCCTCGCGCTTGCCAGCGATTCGTCCGAACTTGCCACGGTCATCGCGCACGAAATGGCGCATGTGACAGCCAATCACGGCATTGAACGCCAGAAGATGGAGCGCGCGGAAACCGTAGCCTCCCGCGTCGCGGAGGACCTGCTTGGCAGCTCCAACGCAGCCCGCGCCGCCGCGATCCGCGGCCAGTTGCGGCTCGCGCAGTTTTCCCGCAGCCAGGAACTGGCGGCCGACGCGATCGGCATTCATGCCACGGCCACCGCCGGTTTCGACCCTTACGCTTCGGTTCGATTCCTTCGTGCCCTTAGCGCCTACACCCGCTTCCGCTCCGTAACCGGCGCCAAGCCGGAGCTGGATTTTCTGGCAAGCCATCCGACAAGCGAGCGGCGTATGGAGATCGCGCAGCGTCTGGCACGACAGGAAGGCGGACCGGGTGTCGGCACACGTGCCCGCGATGCCTATCTGGCCGGCATTGACGGCATGATCTTCGGCGACAAAGCGACCGAGGGCTTCATCAGGGGTCGTGATTTCCTGCATCCGCGCGTCGGCATCGGGTTCCGCGTTCCGGCCGGCTTCGTCCTCGACAATTCGGCCGATGCCGTTACCGCTGCCGGCCCTGACGACATGGCTATCCGCTTCGACGGCGTTCGCGTTCCGCGCCGCACCTCGCTGACCGATTATCTGGCGAGCGGCTGGATCGGCGGCCTTGACCCCAACTCCGTTGAGTCCGGCATGGTCAATGGCCTTCCCTATGCGCGGGCGAGGGCATCAGCCGATGGATGGGCATTCGCCATTTCGGTCTATCGCGTGGACAACACCGTCTACCGGCTCCTGACCGCAGCGCCCGTCGGGACAGAACGGCTCGCAGCCCTGGCCGATCAAACTGCCGGCACCTTCCGCATTCTCTCGCAAAGTGAGAAAACCGGCCTCAAACCGCTCCGCATCAAGATCGTCACCGCGAAACAGGGCGATACGGTGCAGAGCCTCGCGCGTCAGATGGCGGGGGTAGAACGCAAAGACGAGCTGTTCCTCGTTCTCAACGGACTGGATCGAAACGAGCCGGTGAAAGCCGGCGAAAAGTTCAAGCTGGTCGTTGAATAAAGAAAAGCCCGACCTGACCGGCCGGGCTCTTTTCAATCTATGGGACGCAAGCCGTGTCGAGGGGAGAGTCCCCCGCTCAGGCAGTCGCGCTATCGGCGATCTCTGGATGATCCTTCATCAGGGCGCCACGCAGCTTTTCCATTGCACGGCTTTCTATCTGACGGACGCGCTCCTTCGAAATGCCGAGCTTGTCGCCGAGCGCCTCGAGCGTCGCGCCATCATCGCACAGTCGGCGTTCGTTGATGATACGCAGTTCGCGTTCGTTCAGGACGGACAGCGCTCCGCGGAGCCATGAAGTACGGCGGCTCTCGTCGATGCTCGTGCCGACGATTTCATCCGGCAGCGGATCGTCGCTCACCAGGAAGTCCTGGCGGTCGGCGCTGCCGTCACTGTCGGCGACCATGGGCGCATTAAGAGAGGAGTCCGGGCCTGAGAGGCGGCTGTCCATAAGCGCCACATCCGATTCGGACACGCCGAGTGCGGACGAAATTTCCTTGTACATCACGGCGGAGGAAAGCGTTTCGCCGCCCTGGCTTAACTTGGCGCGCAGGCGACGGAGATTGAAGAAGAGGGATTTCTGAGCGGAGGACGTTCCGCCACGAACGATCGACCAGTTGCGAAGGATGTAATCCTGAATGGACGCGCGGATCCACCAGGTGGCATAAGTCGAGAAGCGAACCTCGCGTTCCGGCTCGAACCGGGCAGCCGCTTCGAGAAGGCCGACATGGCCTTCCTGAATGAGATCGCTCATCGGAAGACCGAAATTACGGAATTTCGAAGCCATGGAGATGACGAGGCGCATATGGGCCGTCGTAATCTTGTGAAGCGCGACCTGATCCTGATCGTCCTTCCAACGCACCGCCAGTTCGTGCTCTTCTTCTCTCTCAAGATAGGGCGCCTTCATCGCGGCCCGGATCATGGAGGAGCGGCCGGTATCGGTACGCATGGCGAGTCCTTTCGTCCTGAAAACTGCCCTGAGAAGCAGGGCCCGTTACGAACCGGACGAGGAGGAACCTTCGTCTCACCACATCCAGCCTTGTTGGAAAGAATGCGCCTTGGCGAGCATGGTTCCGGTCGCTCAAAATTTTTTTTGACCGGAACCCATGGAATTTCTTGGGTTTTTAGACTTGACAATCGAAGCCTGAGCGTGCAGCCGCCGCCAAACCCCTTGTCAAAACAGTTTTGTGACACGGGCATGAAAAACCCGGCCGAAGCCGGGTTTTCTCTGGCTCATCGATACGAAATAAAGGGGCTTATGCCGCTTCCTCATTCGAATCGGCTTCGCTCTCTTCGTCCTTCGCGCCCCGCTTGGGGCCCTTGGCGAGATTCTGCTCGATGAGGTGAACCGCTTCGGTTTCGCTCATCTTGTTCACGGCAGCGATCTCTCGTGCCATCCGGTCGAGCGCCGCTTCATAGAGCTGGCGTTCCGAATAGGACTGTTCCGGCTGGTTCTCGGCGCGATAAAGATCACGTACGACCTCGGAGATCGAAATGAGATCGCCGGAATTGATCTTGGCATCGTATTCCTGCGCACGGCGCGACCACATGGTCCGCTTCACGCGGGCTTTGCCTTGAACGACCTTCAACGCGCGGTCAACGTAATCGCCTTCGGAAAGGCGGCGCATGCCGACCGACTCCGCCTTGGCGACCGGCACCTTCAGGCGCATCTTGTCTTTCTGGAAATCGACCACGAAGAGTTCCAGCTTCATGCCGGCCACTTCCTGCTCTTCGATTGCCGTGATTTGTCCCACACCATGCGCCGGATAGACGATGAACTGCCCCGTCTTGTAACCCTGACGCTGTGCTGATTTTTTACTGGCCATACTAGGCAAACTCCCTATTCACCCCGCTTCCTGGGGCTTGAAGTCGCATGCCGTCACTCGATGGCGCTTAACATATCTTTAACCGTAGATTGGAGCGAAACGTACGCATTCGCCCGGTCAGTGCAAAAGCGACCGACACGGTCGAAGGCGAAAATTTAGCGGATGGTCAAAGAAAAGCGCCCGGGAACTTCTTGATAATGCGGCATGTGTCGAAAAGGTAACACAAAAAACGCCGCAAAGCAATCATTTGCTGCGCACGCGAAAGCGATTCGAATCCAAGATAGCAGATATGGTTTACGCGCTGAGGGATATCCTGTCCAGATCAGCGCGCAACTTTCGGACGCTGTCAGTCACCCGAGCCGGGTTCCGCGGAGAAATACTTCTCCAGCTTTTCCGTCTCGCCGTCGAACTTCTCGGCGTCTTCCATCTGGTCTTTTTTGACCGTGATGTTCGGCCATTTTTCTGCATATTCGGTGTTCAGCTCAAGCCACTTGTCCAGCCCCGGCTCGGTGTCCGGCTTGATGGCTTCCGCCGGGCATTCCGGCTCGCATACGCCGCAGTCGATGCATTCGTCAGGATGGATCACCAGCATATTTTCGCCTTCATAGAAGCAGTCCACGGGACAGACTTCCACGCAGTCGGTGTATTTGCATTTGATGCAGTTATCCGTGACGAGATAGGTCATCGATTTTCACTTCCGCAGTGGCGATAAAGGCAGGGCTTCAGAGCTGCCGCCCCGGACCTATAATGTCCGGCCAAGCCTTTCAAGAGACAGATTCATTCCTCACCCGTGACGAAGGTGGAACATTATTCCCCGTCCGATTCCGGAAGCGCCATCTCGCTCTCGCCTTGCGCCAGAACGTCCTCGTAAAGCATACGCGCTTCCCGGGTCGGACCGCGCCGCTCGCCCGGATCGGTGACCCGAAGAACCCGAACGCCCGACGACAGCGAAATCGTCAGCACATCGCCGATGCTTACAGGCTTGGCGCCGCTCTTGGCCTTGGCACGGTTGATGCGCACATGACCCGCTTCGCAGAGCTTTTGGGCCAGGGTGCGGCTCTTCGTGATGCGAGCGAAGAAGAGCCAGCGGTCCACTCTTTGCGAGCGAGCGCCGGAACTCTCCACATCCTGCGCTAGGGCCCCCTCGGCTTTACGGCGATCGCCGCGGCTACTCGTCGCCAAGGCGATCCTTCAAGGACTGAAGTTTCGCGAAGGGTGAATCGGGATCGACCTTCTGCGGGCGCGCCTCATACCGTTTCGGTTTTCCGCCACCATCCTTTTTGGCTGGCCGGTTGCCCTTGCCACCAGGTCCGCGGTTCTGCTGGGGCTTGCGATTGGGACGCCCCTGCCCGCCGGCGCCACGGCCCTGCCGTGGGCCGCCGCGTGAACCGCGATCGTTTCGAGCGGGACGCCAGATGGTAATCGTCTTTTCTTCGTCAGGCGTTTCGGCCTTCGCGCCGCCATCACCCAGTTCGTCGGTGGTGATACCGGACGTCACGCCCGATCCCTGCGTCGCGGCCATGACAGCGTGCGGATCGCTCTTCGGGGGATGCTCGCGAATATAAGCCGACATGTGAGCTGCCGCATGAGCGCTGCACAATGTCTCATTCAACTCGCCGACATGTTCCTGCTCGTCGCGCTGCGCTTTGTCATCATCGACATCAGCGACCGACGCCGGCGATAGCGGCTTCTTGACCGCATACCGATCCGCTTCGGCGAGACCTGAACCCGGAACCTCTCCCATCACCTGATCGAGAACGGCGTGAGGGTCATGCTGCGCTTTGCCACCCTTCTTCTTGTGAGGAACGTTCACCTGGGCGGCCGCGTGCGCATGCGAAAGCGTTTCGTTCACCTCTCCCGCGTGTCTGGCTTCTTCCTCGCGCGCATTTTCCGTATCGGCGATGGAAGGCGACGTCGCCTTGGCCGACCAGGCTGCCGCCTCTTTGGCAGCGGCCGCAGCCGATTCTCCGGGCGAGGCAGCCTCGGCAGCCGCGGTGACCCGTTCGGCCATCACATCGGCTTCGGGCCGGCTCTCGCCGCGATAACCGAGGCCCTTCAAAATTTCTTCCATGTCTTCGGCGGTCGCACCAAGAATGCTCATCATGGCAGGCGTGACAAAGAAGGCGCGTCCGTCGAGCGCACCGTCGGGCGGCGCGCCGTCGCTCGTCTTCCAGGAAAGAGCGGGACGGATAAGGTCGGCCAGCCGCTCCAGAATATCGACACGCACGGCTCTTTGACCCAGAACGCGGAACCCGCCCAGCCGGTAGAAATCCTCGCGCCAGGACGGATCGAGCGGGAACGACGTACGCCCCTGCATCAGCGCGGCGACCACATCGCCCTCACCCGGTTCCCCGCGCGCATCGTTCGCCACCTGCCAGAGCGTGGTGAGCAGGCCGGCCGGAGCCGGCTTCAGCAAGGCCGGAACAAAAATGTGATAGGCGCCGAAGCGCACACCGAGCTTTCGGAGACCGGCGCGCGCGTCCTGATCGAGACCGCGCACATCCTCGGCCACCTTGCGGCGGTCGATAACGCCGAGAGCTTCATAGAGCTGGTAGGCCAGCCCTTTCGCCATGCCTTCGAGGCCTTCGCCATTCTTGAGGTCGAGCAATTGCTTGAGCTGCAACTCGATCAGATGGCGCACATAACGCTCGGCCCGCGCCTGCACCTTGTCGCGCATCGGACCGGTCAACTGCTCATCTGCGAGGATAACGATACGTGGAGCGAGCACATCTTCGCCACTGGTGAGCGTCGCGACGGGATCTCCAACCCAGCGCATGACGCCATCCGAACCGACGGCCAGATCGTTGTTCGGCGCGGTGGAGAAATGCTCCGCCCGCTTCTCGAACTCTGCCGCCAGCGCCTTTTCCGCAGCGCTGCGAATGGCCTTGGCCTCTTCTCCCTCAGCCGCGCGATCAGCCGTAAAACGGAATCCGTTCAACGTACCGATCGTGTGACCCTCCACCGTTACCTCTCCGGCAGAGCCGATTTCCGCTTCCAGCATGGCATTCTCTCTCAGCCGCCTCATCAGAACGCTTGTCCTGCGGTCAACGAAGCGTTTCGTCAACCGCTCGTGCAGCGCATCACTCAATCGATCCTCGATACGCCGGGTTTCATCCTGCCAGTGAACCGGGTCTCGAAGCCAGCCCAAACGATGTGAAACATACGTCCATGTCCTTATCTGGGCGATTCGTGCGGACAGTGTATCGATATCGCCATCGGTCCGGTCCGCCCGCCGGACCTGGCCGGACATGTAATCTTCATCCACATGACCGTTCACCGCCAGATCCCGAAAGAGCTGGCCGATAATGTCGGCATGCTGCGCCGGCGCAATGCGTCGATAATCGGGCAGCGCGCAGCAATCCCACAGTAGAGAGACCTTGTTCCGCCCCACGGCCAGCTTGCGTATGTCCTCATCCTTGGAAAGGAAGGCCAGCGCCTGTGCATCGGTTGCCGGCAGGGCGCGTGTCAGCCCCTCCATATCCATGATGGCCTCAAGGGAGCCCATGAGGGACTTCACCGAGGAAAAATCGAACGTGCGGCTGCGCCATTGCAATGTCCGGACGGGCGCAAATTCATGGCCCTCGATCCGCTTGACGACCTCCTCGTCAAACGGCTCCTGCAGCCCCGTGACCCCGAACGTGCCATCATTCTGATAGCGCCCGGCCCGGCCCGCAATCTGCGCCAGTTCCGCCGGATTGAGCGCCCGGTGCTGAAATCCGTCGAACTTCCAGCTTTGCGCAAATGCCACATGATCGACATCGAGATTGAGGCCCATGCCGATCGCATCGGTGGCGACGAGATAGTCCACATCGCCATTCTGGTAGAGCGCGACCTGAGCATTGCGCGTTCTTGGCGATAGGGCGCCCAGCACAACGGCCGCGCCGCCCCGCTGCCGGCGGATCAGTTCGGCGATGCCGTAAACCTGATCGGCGGAAAAGGCGACGACCGCCGAGCGGCGCGGCAAGCGCGTGATCTTTTTGGAGCCCGCATAGGCAAGATGCGACAGGCGTGGACGGGTGGTGATCGTAATACCCGGCAGAAGCCGGGACAAAATGCCGGACATCGTCGCAGCACCGAGCAACAGCGTCTCGTCCCGTCCGCGCAGATGCAGGATTCGGTCCGAGAAAACATGGCCACGCTCCAGATCTCCGGCAAGTTGAACCTCGTCGATCGCGACGAAGGAAACGTCTGTCTGGCGCGGCAGGGCCTCGACCGTGCATACACTGTAGCGCGCACCCTGTGGTGCGATCTTCTCTTCACCGGTGACAAGGGCGACGTTGGCTGCGCCGACCCGTTCGCAAACCCGGCCATACACTTCCCGCGCCAGAAGCCGAAGAGGCAGCCCGATCATGCCGGAGGGATGGGAAACCATCCGATCGATGGCCAGATGCGTCTTGCCCGTATTGGTCGGCCCGAGAATGGCGGTAACGCCCGAGCCGGAAAACGGCGACTGGGCCTTCTGCTTTTTCTGCGTGATCCGCATAACTGCCTTCGTATTGGCAGGGCGCGTTGCGTCAAGCCCGCGCCGTGCCGTCTCCCACAGGTCCATACATAGCGATCCGAGCGCCGGACGTTAAGGGTCGGAACGGGAATGGAACGAACCATGCCCGAATCGCGAGGATCAACGAATTTCTGGTTTGTTCTCCACCAGATCAGCCATGGAATCAGAAGAAAGGGACCATATCTGGTTGCGCCGGCTCGTTCTTTTCGCGCTGCCGATCGACAAAAGTTAACGACGAGCCGATCCAGGCTCACGCGGTCAGGCTTTCGTTAGGAGACCTTAATCGGAGATGAACGCCAGGCCGGACTAATATTTTGATTTTATTAATATTCGGAACACGGTCCGAACGAATCGTGCACGAAGGAGAACGGGCCGATTCGCCATTTTTTCCGAGTCGATTCTCTAACAAGACCTAAAGGCCCGAAGGCAGGGAGAAGAAAACAGTGAGGGCACGCCCGAAAAGGACGCGCCCTCAATCATTTTTCCGGAAATAAGGTTCAATCAGTGCAGATACTGCCCGCCATTCGCGGAGACCGTCGAGCCGGTGATGAAGGCGGCTTCATCGGACGTCAGAAAGAGGACGCAGCGGGCGATTTCTTCCGGCTCGCCGAGACGACCGACGGGAATCTGCGGCAGAATCGTTTCGTTCATGACTTTTTCCGGGATGGTGCTCATCATCTCGGTATTGATGTAGCCAGGGCATATCGCGTTCACCGTGATGCCTTTCCGCGCTCCTTCCTGCGCGAGAGCCTTGGTGAACCCGATATCGCCGGCTTTTGCCGCGGAATAGTTCGCCTGGGCGAACTGGCCCTTCTGGCCGTTGACGGAAGAAATATTGACGATCCGGCCAAACCCGCGCTCGCGCATGCCCTCCCAGACATTGCGCGTCATGTTGAAAAGCCCGGTCAGATTGGTGCCGATGACCGAATTCCAGTGCTCCGATGACATCTTGTGAAAGGGGGCGTCGCGGGTAATGCCCGCATTGTTCACCAGAATCTCCACCGGCCCGCCAAGCTCCTCCTCCACCTTGGCGATTCCGTCCTTGCATGCGTCAAACGATGCGACATCCCATTTATAGGTCTTGATACCGGTTTCGTCGGTAAAGGCGGCGGCCTTTTCGTCATTGCCCGCATAGGTGGCGGCGACCGTGTGGCCAGCCTCCTTGAGCGCTTTGGAGATCGCAGCGCCAATACCGCGGCTACCTCCCGTCACGATTGCTACACGTCCCATTGCTCTCCTCCCAATTCACGGACCCATATCCGTGCTCTCCCCTAAAATTTGTAGGACAGGGGGACTTCAACGCAAGTCCTTAATTCAACTTAGTTTTTGCCGCAGTGCAGCACGGTTGAGTCAGGACCGTGCTCGCACTGGGACCGTCATAATTGTTTGGGCGAAGGAGAGAACCAGCCCCACAATTCCAAAACTGGCGACAAGAATGAGCCAACTTGCGGAGGATGATCGGAATGTGAATTGCTCGACGACAACGTAGCTAATTATTGGCAACGCAAAGACAAAGCCCACCAAAGCGCGCCACCAATTCGTTTCTGCGATAGGGAAATAGACCGGTTTTCGACCGCGGTTGGCCAAATGGAATATCAAAGTGACGATGCTAAGCGATACAAAAATAAACCAGCCACCCGATATCGCCCCAATAATTGGAAAAATGAGTGTATCGGCAGATCCATTTAGTCGACTGCGTTGCGATTCGAGAACGGCGTTGGCCATAGTGTATCCAACGAGGCTTATTGAAATCGCTATAATAAGAACGATTTCCCTGCCAAGCCTGACGGCTCGTTTCGTCCGTGCGAAGGCGGGACCAAAGGATAAGGCCATAGCAAGAAGCAACCCCAGCGTCAAATCGAATAGGCCCGCATCCAAGCGTTCGTATCGACCGCCTTCCATAGCCTCCCGCCGCTCATACCAACTTTCGAAAAAGACCTTTCGTTCTGGACCGGATGTCGGCGGGGCCTCCCTGGCAAGAGCTTTCAGATCGCTCGTAGAGAGCCCTGGCGCCAATTCTGGCAAGGTCGTGGAATAAACAATCTCCGTAATGCCGACCAATACGAGAAGAACGCTCGCGATCCGGATGAAAAAGCGCAACGGTTTAGCCTTTCCGGCCATCTTGCTAAGCGACACGGACAATTGATCGACGCGACAAGCCCGACCATCCCAAGATTGGATAGACGGGCTTGCCAAAAGGTGGATCAGTTCATGCTTTCGACGCACATGGCAACGCCCATGCCCCCACCAATGCAGAGCGTGGCGAGGCCCTTCTTGGCGCCGCTGCGCTGCATTTCGAACATGAGCGTGTTGAAGATGCGAGCGCCGGATGCGCCGATCGGATGACCGATGGCGATCGCACCGCCATTGACGTTCACGATATCCGGGTTCCAGCCCATATCCTTGTTCACGGCACAGGCCTGGGCGGCAAAGGCTTCGTTGGCTTCAACGATATCCAGATCGTCGACCTTCCAGCCGGCTTTTTCGAGCGCCTTGCGCGACGCCGGAATCGGCCCTGTCCCCATGATCTGCGGATCGACACCGGCCGTCGCCCAGGAGACGATCCGTGCCATCGGCGTGATACCGCGCTTGGAGGCCTCCTCCTCGGTCATGAGAACGACCGCCGCCGCGCCATCATTGATGCCCGATGCGTTGGCGGCGGTTACCGTACCTTCCTTGTTGAAGGCCGGGCGCAGCTTGCCGACGCCTTCCTTGGTAACGCCATGCTTGATGTATTCATCGTCCTCGACGACCGTGTCGCCCTTACGGCCCTTGACTGTGAAGGGGACGATCTCGTCCTTGAACTTGCCGCCTTTCTGAGCCGCCTCGGCCTTGTTCTGCGAGGCCACGGCGAATTCGTCCTGCACGTCGCGCGAAAGCTGCCATTTCTCGGCAACGTTCTCGGCGGTGTTGCCCATATGATAGTTGTAGAACGCGTCCATCAGGCCGTCGCGGAGCATGGTATCGACCATCTTCAGGTCACCCATCTTCACACCGTTGCGAAGGTGAGCGGCATGCGGCGCCATGCTCATGCTTTCCTGACCACCGGCCACGATGATTTTGGCGTCGCCCGTCGCGATCTGCTGCATGCCGATGGCGATCGTGCGAAGTCCTGAGCCGCAAAGCTGATTGAGACCCCAGGCCGTGGTCTCCTGCGGGCAGCCTGCGTTGATCGCGGCCTGGCGAGCCGGGTTCTGACCCTGCCCGGCCGTGAGGATCTGGCCCATAATCACCTCGTCGACATCGTTCGGGTCGACGCCGGCGCGCTCGAGTGCGGCCTTGATTGCTGCCGCGCCCAGATCATGCGCGGGGACGTTTGCAAATACGCCGTTGAAGGCACCTACGGGCGTGCGCGCGGCACTGGCGATAACGATCGACTGGCTCATCGGTTCTTAACCTTTCTTCCAAAGACTTAAATGGCGGACCGGCTGCGGTGAAAGCGCTCCTCCCGGGGCGTGCGCCGACCCTTATAACTCCTCCCGAAAGTGCATTTCGCACCTGCGTTATGGGCTACAATTGCGATGGAGCGGGCTTTTGGCAAGTCCGACGATTCCAATACGCATCTGCACAATACGCTTGGCATTGCACAATTCCCATGCCTATTGTTGCAGCATGTTGCAAAGCGCTGCAGCAGCGACATCCATGAATAGAGAATCGTCACAGAGGGAGGTTTGGAATGGCAGACAAGGGTGGCACCATTGTCATAAAGAAATACGCCAACCGACGACTGTATAATACCGGTACCAGCACCTACGTGACCCTCGAAGACCTTTCGAACATGGTCAAACGCGACGAGGATTTCGTCGTTCAGGACGCCAAGTCCGGTGATGACATCACCCATTCGGTTCTGACCCAGATCATTTTCGAACTGGAGAACCAGACCGGCAATGCCATGCTGCCGATTCCGTTCCTGCGCCAGCTCATCGCGTATTATGGCGATCAGATGCAGATGTTCGTGCCTTCCTATCTCGAACAGTCGATGAAAGCCTTTCAGGGCCGCCAGGAACAGCTTCGCGAAGAATTTGCCAGCGCCGTTGGCGATCCGGTCCAGATGATGACCGTCGGGCAGAAGGCGATGGAAGAGCAGGCGCGCCGCAACATGGAAATGTTCACAAAGGCGATGGCCATGTTCAACCCGTTTGCAGCCGGGCCGGCTGCGGGGCTCGATGCAATGACGAAGGGCGAGGACGAAGCGCGGTCCGGCGACGATCTCTCGGAGATGAAGCGCCAGATTGCGGCCATGCAGGAAAAACTCGACAAGCTCGGCAGCAGTTGAGCAATTCGAGGCTCTATAGCAAGGCGCCTTTTCCTGGCCACCGACCGACCGAAAAGTTGCTTTTTGGAACACCTGCGCCATGCATTCGTTCGGGGTAAAAGCTGGCAATGCCAGTCGAACTCCAGACGAAAGATGCCTCGATGGATATCCCTCCCCAGACCCAGGATCGCATGCCAGGCAGCGAGCAGAAGCTGACGCCGGCAGCGGTCCACATCACCGATGATTACAAAGGAAGCGGCAAGCTCGATGGCAAGGTCGCGGTCATTAGTGGTGGCGACAGTGGCATCGGACGGGCCGTGGCGCTGCATTTCGCCCGTGAAGGCGCAAAGATAGCCATCCTCTATCTTGAAGAGACCGAGGACGCCGAAGAAGCCCGGAAGCTCGTCGAGGACGAGGGCGCGGAGGTGCTTCTCTTCAAGGGTGACCTTGGCGAGAGCGGAACGGCCAGCGAAGCGGTGAAAGCCGTCATGGACCGCTTCGGCGCGATCGATATCGTGGTCAATAATGCAGGCATCCAGATCGCCGCGGACAGTCTGACGGAGATTTCGGACGAGGAATGGCTCCGTCACTTCAACAGCAACGTCCATTCGATGTTCTACCTGAGCCGTGCCGCTCTGCCGCATTTGAAAGAAGGCGCGCGGATCATCAACACGACCTCCATCAATGCTTTCAAGGGACACGATGAACTCGTCGCCTATACGACGACCAAGGGCGCGCAGCTTGGCTTCACAAGAGCGCTCGCCAATCAGCTCGGAAGCAAGGGCCTCCTCGTCAACGAAGTCGCGCCCGGGCCGATCTGGACCCCGATTCAGCCCGCGACCTTCGGCGGCGACACGGTCGCCGACCTCGGCAATGACACGCTTCTCGGCCGCATCGGACAACCGTCTGAAGTCGCTCCTGCCTTTGTCTATCTGGCCAGCGCGGACGGTTCCTATGTGACCGGCCAAACCATCCATGTGAATGGCGGGCTGATCGTTGGCGGCTGAGCCGTTCAGTCCCGACAGCCAATGGCTTCGTGAGGAAGGGCAGCGTCTCCTGCGCTTTTCGCGGGCTGCCGCCATACCAGGCGGCGGCTTCGGAACCCTCGATAGCGCAGGCCGCCTGCCCGCTGACGCGCCCATCGACGGCGTCCTGACCTGCCGAAAGATACACAGCTACGCGCTCGCCACTGCCCTCGGCGATTGCGATGGCGCCGATCTCGTCCATCATGGTCTCGACGCCCTGCGCGGTGCGCTCCGCGATGACCGCCACGGCGGATGGTTCACGACCGGCGATAGCAAAAACGGTCGAAAGGAGGCTTATCTTCATGCTTTCGTGGCGCTGGCCGCCAATACCGCCGTCGCCTTCGGATATGACGCAAGTGATCTGCTGGAAGACGCTGTCTCGGTGATCGAGACCAGATTCTGGTCCCACGAAGAAGGTATCATGCGCGAACGCTTCGAGGCGGATTGGAGCGGCGAGATGGATTATCGCGGTGCCAACGCGAACATGCACAGCGTCGAAGCATTTCTCGCCCTTGCGGACACGACAGGCGAGAGCAAATGGCTGGAGAGAACTCAGCGTATCGTCGAGCGGCTGATCCACGACCATGCACGACACAATGATTATGCGGTGATCGAGCACTTCGACCGAAACTGGACTGTCCTGAAAGACTATAATGACGATAAGCCGCGTGACGATTTGCGGCCCTATGGCACGACGCCCGGCCATTACGCGGAATGGTCCCATCTTCTTTTGAGGCTGGAAATGGCGCTAAGACAAGCCGGTCAGCCAGCGCCCGAATATTTGCGCGCCGATGCCGAGCGACTTTTCGCCGCCGCAGTCAGGGATGGCTGGAAAGATATCCAGCCCGGCATCGTCTACACGGTCGACTGGGACGGGCACGCTCATGTCGAAAACCGGCCCCATTGGGTTATCGCCGAGGCTGCCGTCGCGGCCGGCCTCCTTGGACGACTGACGGAAGACACTGCCTACCGCGAATGGGAAGGCCGTTTCTGGGCGACGATCCGCGATGTCTTCATGGATCGCGAATTCGGCAGTTGGTGGAACGAGGTCGATGGTCATAACCACCCGTCCGAAACGATCTACCGAGGCAAACCGGACCTCTATCATGCCTATCAGGCGACGCTCGCCCCGCGCCTGCCGCTTGCACCCAGCTATGTGGGTGCGGTCAAGCGCCGTAACGCCTGAATAAACGCAGAAAAGCCGGCTCCCGAAAGGGACCGGCTTCACTCAGGCTGACTTCGCAGCACGCTCTCGATCGAGGACTTCAGGACCAGGCAAGCGACTCGATCGCTTGCCGTGAAGAGCCCTTATTCCTTGGCTTCGAGAACCTGACGGCCGCGATACATGCCGCTCTTCAGATCGATATGGTGCGGACGGCGCAGTTCGCCGGTGTTCGCATCCTCGATATAGGTCGGCTGCTTCAGCGCGTCGTCGCTGCGGCGCATGCCGCGCTTGGAACGCGTAACTTTCCTTTTCGGCACTGCCATGGTGCATCTCCATCTGGCTCAACGCGACCGCCCGGCCCTCATCGATAAGGACCATCAACGGCAACGATGGTTTTGAGAATTGGCGGGCCTATACACCCTTCCCGCCGACAATGCCAGCACCTTGCAACGAAAAATCGTCCCAGCCTAGCCTTTCAGGTCAAGACAGCCTGTATAGGCGCCACTTTTGGCGGCACGGCGCTGGATCAGCTGCGCCAGACGGCGCGTGCCCGGCCCGCCGGCGTCCGGGTTTCGCTCGCGAGGATTGGGCAGCGTAACGGCCAGCCGCGCGGCCTGCTCGGCATTGAGGTCTGCGGCAGAGCGTCCGAAATAATGCTGCGACGCAGCTTCCACACCATAGATACCGTCACCCAGCTCAACGACGTTGAGATAGATCTCCATGATCCGCTGCTTCGGCAGGAGGGCGTTCATCGCCACGGCATAGGGAATTTCGATCCCCTTGCGGATGAAGGAGCGCGACGGCCACAGAAAAAGGTTCTTGACCAGTTGCATCGGAATGGTGGAGGCGCCGCGGGTCTGCTCGCCCTCCATCGTGTCTTCGACCACAGCCTTCAGTTCCGCCAGATCGACCCCGTAATGCCGACAGAACTGGCCGTCCTCGCTCATCATCACGCTGCGGGGCAGGACCGGCGCCATCTCGTCCAGTGCGATCCATTGGCGATCATAGCCTTTGAGCGTGGCGAGATCGGCGAGCATGAGAGTGGAAACCGGCCGGACCTGCGGAACGAGAGCCAGTGCAGTGAGCCCGATCGGCATCAATGAGACGATGATGAGAACCAGCACGGCACGAAAAAACCAACCGCGCTTCGAACGGCTCTTCTTCTCTCGGCCCGCGCTCCTATCCCGACCTTGTTTTGAACGGGTCTTTCTCGCCGTTTTCACCACGCGTTCGTCGCCTCTGGTCGCCTCGGGAAACGAGACCCTGGTCGAATCGTCGCCCATCGCCTTCCGCGTGTCATCATGGTTTGGCACACGATCACTTTCCGTTTGGCTGCCAGCGACTGGCCTGGCAGACGGCCCCTCACATCGCGTTCAAGACTTACTGAGACCTGGCGGCAGGCGCAACGGTCTCCTGTCCTTCAACCGTCTTGACCGAACCGCTGCGACAAGGCAGTGCAATCCGCATGACCCGTAATCCAACGCTCATCGTGGCTCCCCCGGCTCTTGCAGATCATGCCGCCCGTCTGGGAAACCTTCTGGACGGCCTTTTGTCCGCCAGGACTCTTCCGGGTGAAATCGAGCGGCCGGAGCGTCTGCGTGCTGCGATGGCCCATGGGGTTCTGGGCGGCGGAAAGAGGCTGCGGCCTTTCCTCGTGGAGGAGAGCGCAGCACTGTTTGGCGCGACGGGCGCCGCGATCCTGCGGGTTGGAGCAGCGCTTGAGCTGATCCATTGCTATTCGCTCGTCCATGATGATTTGCCGGCGATGGATGACGACGATCTGCGGCGCGGACAACCGACTGTCCATCGGGCGTTCGACGAAGCGACTGCTATTCTCGCAGGCGATGCCCTGCTGACCCTGGCCTTCGATCTGATGACGAGCGAAGAGACCGATCTGCCCGCAGATCGCAAGCTGGCTCTAGCCGGCGGCCTGGCGCGCGCCTCGGGCATTGGCGGCATGGTCGGTGGCCAGATGCGGGATCTCGAAGCGGAATCCGCCCCACGGCCTTTGTCGGCGTCAGACGTCGAGACACTTCAATCCATGAAGACAGGGGCTCTTCTGCGCTATGCGTGCGAGGCTGGCGCAATTGCCGCCGGAGCATCGACCGACGAGCAATCGCGCTTGCGCCGTATTGGAGAAATTCTAGGTCTGGCCTTCCAACTCGCGGACGACCTCCTCGATATCACCTCCACTCCCGAGACGGCCGGCAAGGCGACGGGCAAGGATGCCGACGCGAACAAGGCGACCCTGCCCTCGCTTAACGGCACCGACTGGACGAGGCAGCGGCTCGAGCAACTTGTCGAAGAGGCGACGGGACTCCTCTCGCCCTTTGGTGACAAGGCGGAAACGCTCGTTCAGACTGCCCGTTTCATCGCATTCCGCGACCGGTAAATCGCGACCTGCTAGCGGTTTCGCTGCACCAGACAGCTTGCTCCGGCGCGCCGCAATTCGCCACACAAACGGCTGGCTTCACCGCGACTGTCCGCTCCAATACCGACGGCGTAGATTCGCGCCCGTGCTCCGGGCCGGCGCAGCCGTGTGATGACGGGCCCGCTCCGCTCGACCAGCGCATAGCGCTGGCGCAACTGTTCCAGCTGCCGCTCTGCCGCGCCACGCCGGAAGCTGCCCGCCAGTTGTACCAGCCAGGGCTTTGAAAGCCGCGCCACATCGGGTGCGCGCGTTCGTATGACAGGCAACCGCTTGCAGCCTTCGAGAAAGGAGTGTTTCTCGCTAAGCGGCGCAATCGGGGCTCGATAATCCGCCTTGGCGAAGCGCTCCGCCGGCTGCTGCAACACCTTCAAGACGTAGTTTTCGGTCTCGAGAGGCAGGAAGGGATGCCCGCCGATCCAGCGTCTGAGACGCTCCTCGCCCGCATTGTAGCCGATCGCGGCGCGACCAAGATTGCCGTAGCGGTCGCGCATTTCAGCGAGATAGCTCGCGGATGCGGCGAGCGCGCTCGTCATGTCGAAGGAATCGGCGAGACCACGCAATTTGGCCGTACCCGGCATGAACTGGGCGATGCCCTCCGCGCCCACCGGGGAGACGGCGCCCGGATCGAACCGGCTTTCGGTCCAGACAAGTCGCGCAAAGAACGCTGCCGGCAGGTCGTGGCGTTCAGCCTCGGCTTTGATGATCGTGCAGACGCGGGCGACGTGAGCGGCGGGATCGTCCAAAGGTGCGCTGGCCGCCGGCTGAGAAATCGAGACGCTCAGCAGGAAGGTGGCCGATGCGATCCACCCGCCCCGCATGAGGGATCACTCGGCCGCGTCGGCATTGCGGCCGAAACGCTGCTCGATGTAATCCGCCAGCATGGCGCGAAAGTCCTCGGCAATATTGTTGCCGCGCAACGTCGCGGTCTTGCGTCCTTCAACATAGACCGGCGCCGCGGGGCTTTCACCTGTGCCCGGCAGGGAAATGCCGATATCGGCATGCTTGCTCTCACCCGGCCCGTTGACGATACAGCCCATCACCGCGACCTTCAGCTCTTCCACGCCGGGATATTTGTCGCGCCAGATCGGCATCTGCTCGCGCAGATCGCTCTCGATACGCTGGGCGAGTTCCTGAAAGACGGTGGAGGTGGTCCGCCCGCATCCGGGACAGGCGGCAACGACCGGCAAAAACTGGCGAAACCCCATGGTCTGCAACAGTTCCTGCGCGACCTGAACTTCACGCGTCCGGTCACCACCCGGCTCAGGGGTCAGCGAGATGCGGATCGTATCGCCAATGCCCTGCTGCAGAAGGATACCCATCGCAGCGGACGACGCCACCACGCCCTTGGTACCCATGCCAGCCTCGGTCAGTCCAAGGTGAAGGGCATGATCGCTCCGCTCGGCCAGCATCGCGTAAACCGAGATGAGGTCCTGCACCTGGCTCACTTTGGCGGAGAGGATGATCTTGTCGCGTCCGAGCCCGATCTTTTCGGCCAGTTCGGCGGAAAGGAGCGCGCTCTGGACAATAGCCTCACGCGTGACCTGACGTGCGGAAAGCGGCGAGCCCTGTTCCTGGTTCTCGTCCATCAGTCGCGTCAGAAGCTCCTGATCGAGAGAGCCCCAATTGACGCCGATCCGTACCGGCTTGTCATACTTGATGGCCATTTCGACGATTTCGGCAAATTGCCGGTCGCGCTTGTCGCGAAAGCCGACATTGCCGGGGTTGATGCGATACTTGGCAAGGGCCTCTGCGCAGGCCGGATGGTCGGCCAGCAATTTATGGCCGATATAGTGAAAATCACCGACAAGCGGCACACTCATGCCGAGCCTGTCGAGCCGTTCACGAATCTTCGGCACCGCGGCTGCCGCCTCGTCGCGGTCCACCGTGATGCGGACGATCTCCGATCCCGCCTGGCTCAAGGCCGCGACCTGCGCGACGGTGGAATCGATATCCGCCGTGTCGGTATTGGTCATGGATTGCACCACGACCGGCGCATCGCCGCCCACGACGACTCCGCCGATATTGACCCCCACGGAGGTCCGGCGGGCAAGGGGTTCACGAAGAATGGCGGTCATCGAGGGTCTCTCTACTGATAGGCTCCCGGCCTAGGTCGGGTTCAATCTCGACTGCGTCAAGCATGATTATGTGTCAATCGCACGAAATGCGACGCGGAAAGGATGGAACCGCTTTCATTCCCTCTCGTTGAAAAGGGAGTATCAGCAATACTGACTGAAGGACAATTTTCATGAGTTTCTTTCGCGAGAATGATTGGCGCGATGATCTTTCCGAACAGCTCGATGCCCTGAGAAGCGAGGTATCATCGTTGCGCCGTGAGGCTTCGCGCAAGTCCAGCCGCGCCCTGTCATCGACCCGCCACTCCAGCGAAGATGTTTTCCACGCCATCCGCGACTATTTCAGCCCGCCGAGCATTTATACACGCGGCTGGCGTCGTGCGAGCGACAATCCTGGTACCACCGCCGCGGCAGCTCTTGTCGGGGTCGCGCTGGTCGGCCTTGCCGCAACGTTTTTCCTGAACAGCTCTTCGGGCAGGAAAGATCATCATGACGTACCCGGTACGCCGACACCGCCTCCGCCCGAAGCATAAGCGGGCAAGGACGATCGAAAACAGCAATGAAATGGCCATCCCGTGCGGTGGCCATTTTCGCGTGTGAAAATGCTGCAGTTGCGAAGACGCGAATACGCACCATCTAAGGGAAGTCCCGACTTCGCTCTCGCGGCCAACGCAAGCCAACAAAAAACTGCCAGAACATGTCAATCGGCAGCCAAAGGATCGCCCCATGGACCAGACCAACTTCTCAAAGAGCGCCAGAGGCGCTGACGGGATTCCGGTCAATCTGGCTCTTCAGGGCGGCGGCAGCCATGGCGCTTTCACTTGGGGCGTGCTGGACCGCCTCTTGGAAGATGGCCGGCTGTCCTTTCCCGCAGTGTCCGGCACATCGGCCGGCGCCTTTAATGCGGTCGCGCTGGCCCACGGCTGGGCCGAGAACGGCCGGGACGGCGCCCGCCAGAAACTGCACGACATATGGCGCAGGATCGGGCTGAAAGGCCGCTTCTCGCCCATACAGCGCAACCCATGGGATCGGGCCTGGGGCAACTGGTCTGTCGAAAATACCGTCGGCTATAACTGGCTGGAAGCCTTGTCGCATACGATTTCTCCAGCCATGGCCAATCCATTCGGGATGAATCCGCTGAAAGAGGCCGTCGATGCGGAAATCGATTTCGACCTGATCAGCCGCAAGTGCTCGATCGAACTGTTCATCGCTGCGACGAATGTCGAGACCGGTCAGCTTCGCCTTTTCGTGAATGAAGAACTCTCATCCCGCGTCATTGCAGCCTCGACCTGTCTGCCGACGATATTTCCGGCTGTGGAGATTGAGGGCGAGCATTACTGGGATGGCGGCTATGGCGGTAATCCGGCCCTCTTCCCTCTCCGTGACGCCAACAACCACCCGGATCTGCTGCTCATCCAGATCAATCCGATCGTCCGGCCGGGCGTGCCCCAGACGGCACGCGCCATTCAGAACCGTGTCGACGAGATTACGTTCAACGCCACCTTGCTTCGCGAATTGCGTGACATTGCCATGTTCCGCCGGCTCATTGCCGAAGGCAAGCTCGACCCCACCGCCGTGAAGGTCCAGCGCTTCCACCGGATCGATGGCGACAGTCATCTGGAAGAGCTTGGCGCCAGCTCCAAGGTTTCCGCGGAATGGGAGTTTCTAACCCATATGCGCGATCTCGGGCGGGCCGCAGCCCAGGACTGGATCGATGGTTGTATCGACCGCGTGGGCAAGGAAGAGACCTTCGATCTTCCGGCCTTGACCGAGGATGGCCGGCTTTCCCAGCCCTATCGCCACAAACAGGCCAAGACGTTGCTGATGGACCGCATCCGCCATCTGGTAAATCGCTAGTCGCACACGCCTCGCTGGGGTAATAGCGACAATTGAATCCATCGCCTATATCATGATTTGTGAATGCAAGGTGCCGGGGCCCTTGCAGGGGAAGGAGTACTGCGTGGACTTCACAATCAACGGACAGACCGTGGAACTGGATGTTGATCCGGAGATGCCGCTTCTCTGGGCGCTCCGCGATGTTCTCGGGCTGACCGGCACGAAATTCGGCTGCGGCATCGCCCAATGCGGCGTCTGCACCGTTATCGTCGATGGGATGGCCCGCCGCTCCTGCGTTACACCGATCGGCCCTATCGAAGGCGCTGAAATTACCACGATCGAAGGATTGGCGATCGATGGTAAGCCGCACCCCGTTCAACAGGCGTGGATCGACGAGCAGGTACCGCAATGCGGCTATTGCCAGTCCGGACAGATCATGAGCGCGGTCGCACTTCTGACCGAGATTCCTCAACCCGATGAAGAACAGATCGCCGGGGCCATGACCGGCAATTATTGCCGCTGCGGGACATATCCGGCGATTCGCGCCGCCATTTTGCGCGCCTCCGGCCAGGCCCTTAGCCCTGTCATCGATGATGCTGAAGACGAGCCCGTCCGTGGGTAAGGTCGGGACCATTACACGGCGGACGCTTCTCATCGGCACGGCCACGATTGGCGCTGGCGTTGCCTTTGTCGCCTGGCGCGCCAACCAGCCTCTCGAGAATCCGTTTGTCGGCAACCTTTCGGATGGCGATAACGCCCTCAATCCTTTCGTCCTGATCGCGGAGGACGGTACGGTGACGATTGTCGTGCCGCGCGCTGAAATGGGCCAGGGGGTGATGACCACCCTCGCCGCTCTTGTCGCCGAGGAGCTCGATCTCGATCTTTCCGAGATTGCGGTGATCCACGGTCCGGCGTCGGAGACCTACTACAATAGCGCGATGATAACCTCGGCCCTTCCCGTCGAACCATGGAAAGAAAGCATGGTTTCCGATGGGTTCCGGCAGATCGCCGAGGTGGCCAGCAAGATGCTCGGAATGCAACTGACCGGCGGGTCGACCTCCACGCGCGATGCCTTCGACCGCATGCGTATTGCCGGCGCCTGCGCACGCGAGACATTGAAGGCGACCGCTGCCGAAGTCTGGAACGTCGATCGGTCGACGCTCGAGACCGATGGAGGGGCAGTGATCGACCGCTCCGGCCCGCGCTCTGTCCGCTATGCGGAACTGGCCGCGGCTGCGGCCCTGCGCGAGCCGATCACCGATGTTCAGCCGCGCGATCCCAGCGAATGGAAGCTCCTCGGCCGCAGCCAGCAGCGCGTGGATGTTCCCTCCAAAGTCAAGGGATCACCGATCTTCGGGATCGATATGAGCTTTCCCGATATGCTGCACGGCACCGTCGCGATGGGACCGATGCCCGGTTCGAAACCACGTGACGCGGACCGCAATGCGGCGCTGGCCATACAGGGGGTGCGGGCCGTTGTTCCGATCTCCAGCGTCTATGGCGAAGGATACGGCATCATCGCTGACAGCACTTGGACGGCCTTCAAGGCACGCCGGGCTCTGGCGCCCGAATGGGAGAACGAAGAACCCTTCGGCGCAAGCGAACTCGATGCGGCCTTTCAGGCTGCCTTCGACGAAGGCGGTGGCGATGTTCATCGAAACGATGGCGACATCGATCGCGTGTTCGCCGATCTTGGCGATGAGGACGTTCTGAGTGCCGAATATTCCGTTCCCGCTCTCGCCCATGCCACGATGGAGCCTATGAACGCGACGGCACGCTTCAAGGACGGCGTTCTCGATATCTGGTGCGGCAACCAGTCTCCGACGCTGGTGCGGAAATCCTGTGCTGAAGCCCTCGAAATCGACGAAGCGGACTGCCGCGTCCATACGACGATGCTGGGAGGCGGCTTCGGCCGGCGGGCCGAGTTTGATTTCGCACTCTACGCGTCACTTATGGCAGCCCGGACCGATGGTTTGCCGGTCAAGGTGACCTGGTGCCGTGAGGAAGATACCCGGCACGACCTCTACCGTCCGCCGGCAAAAGCAAAGTGCCGCGCTCGCCTGACGGATACGGGTGGCCTCGAAGCCATCGACATGCAATTGGCCTCGCCATCGGTGATGGCCTCGCTGATGAACCGTATGGGATTTTCTTCTTTCGGGCCGGATGCGACGATGAGCGAAGGCGCGGCGAACCAGCTCTACAAGCCGAAGAACTTCCGGGTATCGACGCCAGAACTCGACATCCCCTTGCCGGTCGGCTTCTGGCGTTCGGTCGGCAACTCCAACAATGCCTTCATCATGGAGTGCTTTCTGGACGAGGTCGCGCATGCCGCCGGCCGGGATCCGCTTGAACTCCGCCTCGAACTTCTCGCTGATTTCGAGCCGGCCAAGGCGGTTCTGCGAACAGTGGCCGAAATGGCGAACTGGCAGGGTGGCAAGAGCGGGGAAAATAGCGCTCAGGGCCTCGCTTTCTGCTTCTCGTTCAACACGTCGGTGGCTCAGATCGTCGAAGTGTCACGCGGACAGGACGATCGCATCGCCATCGACAAGGTCTGGTGCGCCGCTGATTGTGGTCTGGTCCTGGATCCTGCCATCGTCCGGGCGCAGCTTTCCGGTGGCATCGTCTTCGGTCTGTCAGCCGCGATGATGCAGGAGATCACATTGAAGGACGGAGCTGTCGAGCAAGGTAATTTCGATAGTTACCCGATGATGCGCTATCATCAGTGCCCGGAGATCAAGGTTGCCCTGAGCCGCCGCCAGACCTTCATGGGTGGTATAGGAGAACCGGGCGTGCCGCCCGCCGCGCCGGCGCTGGCCAATGCGGTAGCCGCTTTGACGGGTGAACGCATTCGCACCCTGCCACTCAACAAAAGCGTTTTGTTCGCCTGAAGAGAAAACGCAAGGAATTCCGTCTCATCGCGCCGCCTACAAGGGAACGAAACCTCGGCTCCGGCATTTCTATTGCAGTATTAATTGGAGGCACATTTCATGAGTACACTCGGAATCATTCTTCTTATTATCCTTGTTCTCCTGCTGCTGGGCGCCATTCCGGCCCGTGGACGTTTCGGCAACGGCCCGATCGGGATTATCGGCGTTATTCTCATTATCGTGATTATTCTGGTTCTTGTCGGCTATATTTGATCGACTGAAAAACGATAATCCTCATGCCGCGCCCGGGTCTTCGACCCGGGCGTTTTTCTTGGCCGGTGGCAGATCAATCCGCCCCCGCACCAAAGGAAGAAGGGCCAGGAACACAGCGAGCAGTGCCGACAGGCCGACCATCACCGCGCCAAGGCTCGTCCAGGATGCGATCAGTCCGATCAGGGAGGGGGCAAGCAGGACACCGGAAAAGCCGAAGGTCGAAACGATGGCGATACCCGTCGCAGCCGGCACCCCTGGCAAGGAGGAAGCGAGCGCGAACAGGACCGGCACCATATTACTGAGACCGATGCCGACCAGCAGCGCGCCTAGGAGTATGAGGGGCGCGGGAGTGGCGGTGCCGAAGAGGAACAGTCCGCTGCCGGCGATGACGGCTCCCGTCGCAAGAACCTTCCAAAGTCCGAAACGCGCGCGAAGGGGATCGCCGACGAAGCGAACAAGCGCCATGGCGGCTGAGAAAAGACCGAAAGCGTAGCCGGAAAGCGCAACCGATATGCCCCGCTCTTCGCGAAGGAAAAACGCGCTCCAGTCAAGAAGCGCGCCTTCCGCGACATAGGCGATCAGGGTCAGCCCTGCGACGAGGTAAGGAAGCGGCGTAAGGGGCCAATTGGCCTTATCCTTTTCATCGCCAGCCTGCGGGATTCGTTCCGCCGGACGCTGCCAGAACGACGCGGCACTGGTCGCAGCAAACGCTGCAAGGCTCGCCACGGCAACCTGTATCCAGAGCCCATAATGGGCAATCAACCATCCGCCGCTCGACGCACCGATGAAGCCACCAAGCGACCAGAAACCATGGGTCGCACTCATGATCGGCCGGCCCATTTCAACTTCCGTCTCGCTCGCCGCGCTGTTCATGCCCACCTCGACTAGGCCGACAGCAGCGCCGGATAGGAAAAGGACGAGCCCTCCCGCGAGGGGCGTCGGCGCGACCGTCAATGCCGGCAGGATCAGAAGTGCGAGCCACAGGCCCGTCAGCATGACCGGTCGCGGCCCTTTTCGAACGGCCCAGCGCCCGGCGAGCGGCATGGTCAGCAGGGAACCGATGCCGAAAAGGAAGATGAACAGTCCCATGCCCCGCTCATCCACGCCCATACGGGTGGCGAACTCAGGTATTTTCGGAGCCCAACTTCCCACGATCAGGCCCGCCTGCAGGAACGCACAGCTCACAGCAATTCTTGCAAAGGGCCAGCGCGAGCGGTGCACTCCGGCTTTATCCGCGCTCATTGATCGGGCTCGGCGCGAATGATCGCCGCACCGATCGAGGACAGTCCGGCCGATATTTCCTCCGAGGCGTCATATTCGGTAATGATGGTCACGCGCTCATCCAATGCCACTGTATTGAAAGCCGCCCGCTGTCCCAGCTTCTCGTTGGAGACGGGTGCAATGATCCGGTCTGCCTGCTCCGCTACGGCGCAGCGCAAGGTCATCTCTTCAAAGCTCTGAACCGTCAGGCCCGATGCCACGTCGAGTGCGCAAACGCCAAAGAGATGAATGTCGAAATTCAGCCGCGATATCTCGATCAGCGCCTGTGCGCCAAGCGATGCGCCGACATGAAAATCGACTTTGCCGCCTATGACGATGAGGTCGATATTCTCATGGTCGGAGAGAGCGGCCGCTATGTGGGGCGCATTTGTGGTCACGGTCAGCTTTCGGTCTTTGGGAAAAAGCTCCATGGCCGCGCGATTCGTCGCGCCGGCATCCACGAAGACGCTGGCATTTTCCGGCAGAAGACGGGCGACGGCGCGGCCGAGGGCCGCCTTGGAACGCGTCGTTTCCGCAAGACGCCGCGCGATCGGCACGGGAGGCGATGGAAGCAAAGCGCCTCCGTAGACTCGCTCGCAAACGCCCGCAGCGGCCATTTCGCGCAGATCGCGGCGGATCGTGTCCTCTGAGACGCCGAACTCCACGGCAAGATCTGCCGCCACAACTTTCCCGTTGCTTTTAAGGCGTTGAGATATGACAGACTGACGTTCACGACTAAGCATGCGGCCTCCAATCCGGCAGTAACATGCAATAATCGGAATCAACGTGCATATCAAGTCAAAGGAAAGGGCCCGCTAAAGGCCCTCTCCTCGCGTCCTTTAGGCAGGCGGCGACGATCAGTTCGCCTCCATCCGAACCAGAAGATCCTTTGCATCGATCTGGTCGCCAGGCGCGACATAGATCTCCGCGACGGTGCCATCGGCCTCGGCGTGCAGGGCGGTTTCCATTTTCATCGCCTCGATAGAGACCAGAACGTCGCCTGATTTCACCTCCTGGC
Organism: Notoacmeibacter ruber; assembly: GCF_003668555.1. Lineage (NCBI taxonomy): Bacteria > Pseudomonadati > Pseudomonadota > Alphaproteobacteria > Hyphomicrobiales > Notoacmeibacteraceae > Notoacmeibacter > Notoacmeibacter ruber. Next base: position 2,422,155 of record NZ_RCWN01000001.1, read on the forward strand.
CCGACTTTACAGCCACCGACGAGATAACCCCTGGCATCGGCGCTCCGATATGAGCGGCATTGCCGGCTTCCGCCTTCGGACGGGCCTTGATGGCGTCGCTTCCATGAAGGCGGTCGGGCACCTTCACGCGGCGGGGCTGACCGTTCAATTCGAAGAAGACGGTTCTCTCGCCCTTCTCGTCGGTTTCACCGATCGCCAGCGTGCGAAGGGTAAGCGTCTTGCCCTTCTCGATGGTGATATAGGTCTCTTCCTCCGCCGGCAGGCCATAGAAATAAATCGGGGTCGCCAGAGTCTCGACCGGGCCGTATTCCTCCCGAACGGTCATGAAATCGGTGAAGACCTTCGGATACATCAGGAAGGAAGCAAAGCGCCGGTCGTCGATCTGCTGATCAAGACGCTCCTCGATTTCACTCCGCTCCTTGTCGAGATCGGCATCCGAAAGGCGGGAACCCGGCCTGACAGTGTAAGGCTCCTCCCCTTTCAGCACCTTCTTCTGGATATCGTCCGGCCACCCTTCCGGCGGCTGGCCGAGATCACCGCGCATCATCGAAACAACGCTATCGGGAAAGGCGATATCACGCTTCGGGTCCTTCACATCGGCAATGGAGAGGTCCTGGCTCACCATCATCAGGGCCATATCGCCCACCACCTTGGAAGACGGCGTAACCTTCACGATATCGCCAAACAGCATGTTCACGTCGTGATAGGCCTGAGCGACCTGGTGCCAACGGCTCTCAAGGCCAAGTGAACGTGCCTGCTCCTTCAGATTGGTGAACTGACCGCCCGGCATTTCGTGCAGATAGACCTCTGAGGCCGGGCTCTGCGAGATATTCTCGAAAGCCGCATACTGGCTACGTACCGCCTCCCAGTAGAAACTGATCTTGCGAATCCATTCCGGATCCAGCCCGGAATCACGCTCCGTGCCCGACAAGGCTTCAACGATGGAACCGAGGCAGGGCTGGCTGGTATTGCCAGAGAAGGAATCCATCGCCGCATCCACCGCATCAACGCCCGCATCCACCGCAGCCAGAATGGAGGCCGCGGCAATGCCGCTCGTATCATGCGTATGGAAGTGGAACGGAAGGTCGGTCTCTTCACGCAAGGCCTTGAAGAGTGCCGTCGCTGCGGCAGGCTTGAGAAGGCCAGCCATATCCTTGACCGCCAGAATGTGCGCGCCCGCGTTCTCCAGATCCTTGGCCAGTTCGACGTAATATTTCAGATCATACTTCGCACGGTTCGGATCGCGGATATCGCCCGTGTAGCAAAGCGCCGCCTCGATGATCTTGCCGCTCTCGCCCACTGCGTCCATGGCGATACGCATGTTCTCCACCCAGTTCAGGCAGTCGAACACGCGGAAGATATCCACCCCACCTTCCGCCGCCTGACGGACGAAGTACTTCACGACATTGTCGGGATAGTTGGTGTAACCGACACCATTTGCGCCACGCAGCAGCATCTGCGTCAGAAGGTTCGGCGCCGCTTCGCGGATCTGCGCAAGCCGGTCCCATGGGTCTTCCGTCAAAAACCGCATGGAGACATCGAAGGTGGCGCCGCCCCAGCATTCCAGCGAGAGCAGTTGCGGCAGGGCGCGCGAATAGGTCCCCGCGATCGATGTGATGTCGTAGGACCGCATGCGCGTTGCAAGCAGGCTCTGATGGCCGTCGCGCATGGTTGTATCGGTCATCAGAATACGCGTCTGCTCACGCATCCATTTGGAAAAGCCCTCCGCGCCTCTCTCTTCGAAGATCTGGCGGGTGCCGTCCGGTATCTCGCCGCCGGCATAGGGAGGAACCGGCGCGGCAGCATCTTCCGGTGGCCTTGGCCGGTCGCGCGTTTCCGGGTGTCCGTTCACGGTTACATCGGCCACGTAGTGCAGAAGCTTGGTGGCCCTGTCCTGACGCTTCACCGCCGAGAAAAGCTCCGGCGTGTTGTCGATGAACTTGGTGGTGTAGCTGTTATCCTGAAACTTCGGATGGCTGATGATCGCTTCGAGGAACGTCAGGTTGGTGGCCACGCCGCGAATACGGAACTCCCGCAGGGCACGATCCATGCGGGCGATGGCTTCCTCGGGCGTCGGCGCCCAGGCCGTGATCTTCTCCAGAAGCGGGTCGTAGAAGCGGGTGATGACCGCTCCCGAATAGGCGGTTCCGCCGTCCAGGCGAATACCGAAGCCGGTCGCACCACGATAGGCGGTGATGCGGCCGTAATCCGGAATGAAGTTCTGCTCCGGATCCTCGGTCGTGATGCGGCACTGCAACGCATGGCCGTTGAGCTTGATATCTTCCTGGGCCGGGACCTTGCTTGCCGGATCGCCGATTGCCTCGCCTTCGAGAATGCGGATCTGCGCCTTGACGATATCGATCCCCGTCACCTCTTCGGTCACGGTGTGTTCGACCTGAATGCGGGGGTTCACCTCGATGAAGTAGAACGAGCCGGTGTCGGAATCCATTAGGAACTCGACCGTACCGGCGCCGACATAATCCGTCGCTTCGGCGATCTTCAGCGCATGGGAGGCCAGTTCCTGGCGCTTTTCGGCGTCCAGATACGGAGCGGGCGCCCGCTCGACGACCTTCTGGTTACGCCGCTGAATGGAGCAGTCACGCTCGAAAAGATGAACCTGATTGCCGTGCGTATCGCCAAGCACCTGAACCTCGACATGCCGGGCGCGCTCGACCAGCTTTTCCAGGTACACCTCGTCCTTGCCGAAAGCCGCGCGCGCCTCGCGCTTGGCCTCGGTCACCTCACGGGAAAGATCGTCAGCGGAGCGAATGGCCCGCATGCCGCGTCCTCCGCCGCCCCAGCTCGCCTTCAGCATCAGCGGATAGCCGATCTCGTCGGCCATCTTCGCGACAGCCTCCATATCGTCCGGCAAAGGATCGGAGGCCGGCACGACCGGAACGCCGACTTCAACGGCGAGATTGCGCGCCGCGACCTTGTTGCCGAGCCGGCGCATCGTTTCCGGCTTCGGCCCGATAAAGGTGATACCCGCTTCGGCGCAGGCATCGGCAAATTCCGGGCTTTCCGAAAGCAGTCCGTAGCCGGGATGGATGGCGTCGACCTCGGCCATCTTGGCGACCCGGATCACCTCATCGATCGACAGATAGCTTTCGATCGGCCCGAGTTCCTTCTCCAGATGCGGCCCCCGGCCGATCTGATAGCTCTCATCCGCCTTGAAGCGATGAAGGGAATATTTGTCCTCTTCGGCCCATATGGCGACCGTTTTGATGCCCAGTTCATTGGCGGCGCGAAACACGCGGATCGCAATCTCGGAACGGTTGGCGACGAGGAGCTTATTGATCTTCACTTTGGCAATCCCCTGATCGAAAGAGCGCCGGCTATGAGCTGGCATAGACGTTGAAAGCTAGAGCAGATGACTTTTGCTGCAACGCAAACGACGTACACGACGCGCATGGCGCGCTCAAGTTTCAAGCATGTCGGATGGCGCACGCAAAACGGGCCCGGCCTTGGCCGAACCCGTCATTTCTCAATTCCGGCCGTGGGCCGAAAAGGCAGTCGCGACTTTTACTGAGCCTGCGACTCTTCGGCTTCAGCAGGAGCTTCCTCGGCTTCCATATTGTCGTTGGCAGCGTCGCTGTCATCGGATGCGCCGGTATCGGCCATCGCGCTGTCCATCTGCGTGTACTTGCCATCGCTCCATTCATAGAAGACGTAGCCCGGCAGGGACACATCGCCCTTGTCATCGAAGCTCAGATCACCGAGCACCGTGGAGAACTCACCTTCATCGAGCGCCCCCGTCAGCGCATCGAAGTCGGCGGAACCCGCACTTTCGGCAGCCTGTTTGAAGGCCTGGAGGGCTGCATAGGTGTAGAGCACATAGCCCTCGGTCGGCTTGCCGGCATCTTCCAGCTTCTGAACGATCGGGGCCGCACCTTCATTCTGGCGGGGGTCCGGAGAGAAGGTCATCAGAGTGCCTTCGCCGGCATCGCCGGTGATCGCCCAGTATTCGTCGGTGACGAGAGCGTCACCGGAGACGATCTGCAGATCCATGCCCTGCTCTTGAGCCTGTCGCGCCATGAGACCGGCTTCCGTGTGATAGCCGCCGACGTAGAGAACGGTAACGCCCTCGGTCTTCAGCTTGGAGATCAGAGCCGAGTAGTCCTTTTCACCAGCGGTGTAGGATTCCACCAGCGCCGGCTCCTTGCCTGCGGCTTCCATTGCGGCCTGCGTCTGGTCGGCGAGGCCCTTACCGTAAGCGGTCTTGTCGTTGATGATCGCGACCTTGGCGTCAGCGAAGTTCTTGGCCAGATAGTTGCCAGCGGTCTCGCCCTGCTGGTCGTCGCGGCCGCAGACGCGGTAGATGCCGGGTCCAGGACGATCATCGGTGAATGCCGGGTTGGTCGAGGCCGGGGTGATCTCGACAATGCCTTCATCGGCATAGACGGCCGAAGCCGGGATCGAGGAACCGGAGCAGAAATGGCCCGCTACGAAAGCGACGCCCTGCGATGCGAAGTCCTGTGCAACGGCAACAGCCTGCTTCGGGTCGCAGGCGTCGTCGCCGACCACCAGCTTCAGCATTTCACCATTGACGCCGCCGGCTTCGTTGATGTCGGCCACGGCCTGCTCGGCACCGGCCTGCATCTGCGCACCGAAGGAGGCGTACTGACCCGTGATCGGACCTGCAACACCGACAAGAATTTCAGCGGAGGCCGGCGCCGCACCAATAAAACCGAGTGATACGCCAGCAAGAAGTAGTTTCTTCATGTTCGCTCCAGATTCCACCCTTGTTTTTCTGAGGCATGCAGCACGGAGGGTGTGTACCGGCTGCCTCCTTTGTCCCTGTGATGGCATGAAAGCGCATCACGATACCGTTGAAAAGGGGCACGGTACGGGGATTTCAAGCTTTGCGCCGCCAGGTAAGGGGTGATTTCTTGTCGTATTCGAAGCGATACTGACGCCCCATCTGCGATGCACGCGTCAATCGGCGGCCTATCCAGGCAAAAATGCCAAGCACAACAATATCAACCACATAATACCATGGTTGTAGTAGTGTTCCTTCAAAAAGGGCGAAGTGCAGGAAGCGCACTGCGCAGCCGAGCAGCAATACATAGAGGATCAGCTCGCGCGTTCCGCGCCAGTCTGCCGCTGCCGCGCGTCCCGTCAAAAATGCTGCGCCACCGCCCAATATGACGGTAACGAGAAGAAAATCGCCGAAACTGACTTCCCAGATCGGGTTCATGAAAACCTCCTAATGCGCGCCGCCTTCGAGATAGGCCGCGCGAACGTCTTCCCGCTTCAGCAATTCCGCTCCCGTGCCTGTCATGGTGATCTCACCATTGACGAGCACATAGCCGCGGTGGGCAAGCTTCAGCGCATGAAAGGCGTTTTGTTCGACGAAGAAGACAGTCAGGCCCTCATTGCGATTGAGTTCGCGGACTGCCTCGAAAATCTGTTTGACGATCAGCGGCGCCAGACCGAGTGACGGCTCATCGAGCATCAGCAGCTTGGGCCGGCTCATCAGCGCCCGCCCGATGGCGAGCATCTGCTGCTCACCACCAGAAAGGGTACCGCCGCGCTGGCCGCGTCGCTCCTTGAGGCGGGGAAACAGGTCGAAAACCTTCCTGAGGTCGTCCTCGAAATGCGCCTCGTCGACGAGGCTTGCACCCATCTGGAGATTTTCGATGACCGTCATTCGGCCGAAGATCCGACGCCCTTCCGGCGACTGCGCGATCCCCTTACGCATGATCAAATGGGTGGGCGTCTCGGTGATATCTTCGCCGTCAAAGAGAATTTGACCGGCTGCGGCGCGTGGTACGCCGCAAATGCTCATCATGAGGGTCGACTTGCCAGCACCGTTGGCGCCGATGAGAGTCACGATCTCGCCTCGCGCAACCTCGACATCCACGCCGCGAAGCGCGACGATCTTGCCATAGGTGGCATGCAGCGACTGAACCTTCAGCATGGGGACCGCGCTCATGCCTTGTCTCCCTGCGTATCCGGTTGCGTTTCGCCGCGGTGCAGATCAGCCCGGATCTCCTCGTCATCGATCTCCGATTCATCATCGACGCCGAGATAGGCGGCGATCACCTTGGGATCGTTACGCACGGCTTCGGCCGTTTCGTCGGCGATCTTGCAGCCATAATCCAGAACGACCACGTGGTCGGAAATCTTCATGACGACGCCCATATCGTGCTCGATCAGAAGGATCGATGTGCCGGTCTCGGCCCGGATGAACTGTAGCAGATCGTTCAACTCGGCGGATTCGCGGGGATTGAGGCCGGCGGCCGGCTCGTCGAGGCAAAGAAGATGCGGTTCCGAGCACATGGACCGCGCAATCTCAAGCCGTCTTTGATCGCCATAAGGCAGGTCGGCTGCAGGATCGTCGGCCCGGTGGATCAGACGGCACTGCTCAAGCCAGTAGATGGCCCGCTCCTTCGCTCCCTCTGCCGCTGAACGATAGGAGGGCAGGTTGAGCAGGCCGGCAAAGGAGAAACCGGACGCCTTCATCAGCGAATTGTGCTGGGCCACTAGGAGGTTTTCCAGGCAGGTCATGCCGCCGAACAGGCGGATGTTCTGAAAGGTACGCGCCACCTTGGCGGTCCGGCTGATCGTGAAGTCCGGCATGCGCTCCAGAAGAAAGACGGCGCCGTCGTCCTGCCGCGAATAGCGGCCTGCCGATGCGGTCAGTTCCTCGACCGCCTCGGAACGTCGGCCCGGTCCGTGACGCATGACGATGCGGCCTTCGGTCGGCTTGTAGAAACCGGTCACGCAGTTGAAGACCGTTGTCTTGCCGGCGCCATTCGGCCCGATCAGGGCCGTGATATCGCCGCGTCCGACGGTGAAGGAGAGGTCGTCCACCGCGGTCAGCCCGCCGAAGCGCATCGTCAGATGCTCGACGGTCAGCAGCGGATCGTTTTCCCAGCGGTGCTGGTTGGTCGTGGTCACATTCATTGGTTTAGTGTCCCTCACCCTGAGCGACCACGTCGGCTCCAATACGTTTGCGTTCCTTGTAGACCGCGCTTGGCTGGCGCGAAGAGATCAGTCCGCGCGGTTTCCAGACCATGATCAGAACCATGGCCAGACCGAAGATCAGCATCCGAAACTGTGTCGGATCGAAGTTCTCGCCGAACACGACCGAGAGGAAGCCGATATTTCGCAGAAGTTCGATGCCGCCGATCATCACGATGGAGGCGAAGACGACGCCGATCTGACTTCCGAGACCGCCCAGAACCACGATGGCCAGGATGATCGCGCTCTCGATGAAGGTAAAGCTCTCCGGGCTGATGAAGCCCTGACGCGTGGCGAAGAAGGAGCCGGCGAAGCCGCCGAACATCGCACCGATCGAAAAGGCCGACAGCTTCACGAGGGTCGTGTTGATGCCCAGCGAGCGGCAGGCAATCTCGTCTTCGCGCAATGCTTCCCAGGCCCGACCGACAGGAAGCCGACGCAGCCGCATCGTCGCGAAATGCGTGATGAGCGCGAGAGCGAAGATGATGTAGTAGAAGAAGATGTAGCGGTGCGTGATGTCGTAATCGAGACCGAACAGGCTCGCAAAACCGCTATCGCTTCTGTCGAATTCGATCCCGAACAGCGTCGGACGCGGAATGCGGTTGATCCCGTCCGGACCGCCGGTGAACTCCGACCAGTTCAGAAGAACGACACGGATGATCTCACCGAACGCCAGAGTCACGATGGCGAGATAGTCGCCTCGCAATCTGAGCACCGGAAAGCCCAGCACGACGCCCCAAAGCGCGGCGAAAAGGCCCGCGAGCGGCAAAGCCATCCAGAAGCCGAAGTCGAGATACTGGGCCAGAAGCGCGTAGGAATAGGCGCCAACCGCATAGAAGGCGACATAGCCGAGATCAAGAAGGCCGGCGAGGCCCACCACGATATTCAGGCCCCATCCCAGCATGACATAGGTCAGGATCAGGATGGAAATGTCGATGAGCTGGCGGTCGCGGTTCGGAAAGGCCAGCATGACCAGCCAGGGAAGCGCGAGCGCCACGAAGAAGAGGACGCGCAGCGCCCAGGTCCCGAAGGTCCCGAGCCTCTCCGCCCGCTTCTGGGCCGCTTCGCCCTTGGCCGGCGTTCCGATCTTCCCTGTCGCGCGGGAGATCACATAGATCAGCGCCAGCAGGACGGCTCCGAAAATCACACCGATCAGGACGGAGCCGAAGAGCTCCTCGAACTGGCCGGTGCCGAACAGGATGTCGCCGACGGGGTGCCACGCATAGAGGATCGCGAAGCCCAGTATGAAAAGGCCAGAAACCGCCGCCCGCACACGCGGCGCCGCAGGAGAAAGCAGATAGGCGTCGACGAGAAGTTTGCCGAAGAAGGCAAAGATCAGCATCAGTGCGTAAAGGCTCCAGCGCCAGGTGATTTCGAGACCACCCGTTGCGATGCTGGTGCGGATCGGGAAGAAGAAGAAGCCGAGGATCGCAGTGATGAAGGTGGCGATCGCCGCCTGCTTTATGCGTTCGCCCAATCCGCTCGGCCCGCTGCCGACCACGAGATTGGGCGCCTCGGCGCGCTCCTCGAGCTTTGCCTGCGCGCCTTCCGGTTGCGTCAGGGCCGCCGGCTGTTCTGCGCCGGTCTCGTTCTCTGTTTCGCCAGCCATCAGACCTTCTCCACTTCAGGCTTACCGAGAAGGCCGCTCGGCATGAAGATCAAAACCACAGCAAGAATGGAGAATGCTGCCACGTCCTTGTATTCCACCGAGAAATACGCGCTCCAGAAGACCTCGATGAGGCCGAGCACGATCCCGCCCAGCATCGCACCCGGAAGCGATCCGATACCGCCCAGCACCGCCGCCGTGAAGGCTTTGATGCCGGCCAGGAAGCCGATGTAGAAATCAAGCACGCCATACAGCAGCAGGAACATCAGCCCGGCAACGGCCGCGAGCGCCGCGCCCATGACGAAGGTCAGGCTGATGGTCTTGTCGACATCGACGCCGAGCAGAGCGGCCATTTTCTGATCCTGTTCACAGGCGCGCTGCGAACGACCGAGAGCCGTCTTTGTGATAAGCGCCGTAAACCCTGCCATCAGCAGAAACGTCGTGATGATGATCAGAAGCTGCATCCAGGAAAGCTGGACGATCATGCCGCCATCGGCCCGACCATCGAACAGCGTGATACCGCCCGAAATGATCGGCTGGATCGGTTTCACGCGCGCACCCTGCGTCACCTGAATGAAGTTCTGCAGAACGATACTCATGCCGATGGCGGTGATCAGCGGCGCGAGGCGGAAAGATCCGCGGAGCGGCCGATAGGCGATGCGCTCCACCGTCCAGCCCCAAACGGCGGTGAACACCATCGAGATCACAAGCACCAGAAGCAGCGCAAGGATCAGCATCGTGGCGCCGGTCGCACCGCTGATGCCAAGAAGCAGGATGACAGCCAGAGCAACATATGCGCCGACGGTGAAGATATCACCATGGGCGAAGTTGATCATGCCGATAATGCCGTAGACCATCGTATATCCGATGGCGATAAGCCCATAGATAGAGCCAAGCGTCAGCCCATTGATGAGCTGCTGTACGAAATATTCCATTGAAGGTTCGATATCCCCATGGCCGGTGGCCGATTATCACGGTGACACTAATCGCTAAAATCACGCAGCGCCAACCCCCCATTGCCTATTTTTCCCACAATGAAATCGAATGCCGGGTTGGCAGGCATGCATATTTCCACCGTGGTGGTCTTCACACCAAGTTTACGGGGAGAAAAGGAGTACAGAGATGGCAGGCACACTTCGATTCGTCCTTGGAGATCAGCTCTCGACCGAGATCTCCTCGTTGCGTGATGTCGATCCGGATCACGACACGATTCTGATCGCCGAGGTGATGGATGAAGCGACCTATGTGAAGCATCACAAGAAGAAGATCGCCTTTCTGTTCTCGGCCATGCGTCACTTTGCATCCGGCCTCGAGGCCAAAGGCTTCGCCGTTCGCTATCATAGACTTGAACAGGACAAGGGTCCCCGATCCTTCAACCAGGCCCTCATCGACGCCGTCAACGATCTCGACCCTGACCGGATCGTGGTCACCGAACCAGGAGAATATCGCGTCCGCCAGATGATGGAGGACTGGCGGGGCATGTTCGATTGCGAGGTGGAGATCAGGACCGATGACCGGTTCCTCTGCACCCACGGCGAATTTCGCGATTGGGCCAGCGACAGCAAGACGCTGCGCATGGAGTATTTCTACCGCGAGATGCGCAAGAAGCTCGATATCCTGATGGATGGAGACGAGCCTGCTGGAGGCCAGTGGAACTACGATCACGACAATCGCGAGGCCCTCGACGGGGCGGTCGACATACCCGAGCGGCCGCAATGGTCGATCGACGAAACCACGACAGAGGTGCTTGATCTGGTCGGCCAGCGCTTCGACGACCATTTCGGAAGCCTGGAGGGCTTCGACTATCCCGTCACGAGACGGCAGGCCACGCACTATCTCAACTGGTTCGTCGACGAGGCCCTACCCTGCTTCGGCCGCTATCAGGACGCGATGAAACAGGGGCGCCCGCTGATCTTTCACTCCCATCTTTCCGCTCTCATCAATTGCGGCCTGCTGGCGCCGCGCGAGGTCGTGGAAAAGGCCGAGGAAGCCTGGAAAGCCGGAGACGTGCCGATCAATGCCGCGGAAGGCTTTATTCGGCAGATCATCGGCTGGCGCGAATTCATACGCGGCATCTACTGGAGCCAGATGCCGGATTACGGCCGCTCCAACAAGCTTCTGGCGCAGCGCGCACTGCCCGACTTTTTCTGGACGAAGGAAACGTCGATGAACTGCATGAGGCAGTCCATCACGGAAACCTGGGACAATGCCTATGCCCACCATATTCAGAGGCTGATGGTGATCGGCAATTTCTGCCTGCTGGCCGGGCTTGATCCGAAGGAGGTGCAGGAATGGTATCTGATCGTCTACCACGATGCATATGAATGGGTGGAAATGCCCAATGTCGTCGGGATGATCCTGTTTGCCGATGGCGGTCTTTTCGCGTCGAAGCCCTATGCGGCATCCGGCAGCTACATCAACAAGATGAGCGACTACTGCGTTCACTGCGATTATGCCGTCAAACGCAAGCACGGCCCCGATGCCTGCCCGTTCAACTATCTCTACTGGGACTTTCTCGACCGGAACCGCGAGAGACTGGAAAACAATGCGCGGGTCGGAATGATGTATCGCACATGGGATCGCTTTTCCGACAAAAAGAAGCAGACCATCCGGGACGATTCCAGTCGGTTTTTGCAGAACCTGTAAAAAAGGCGGCCCTTGCGGACCGCCTTCTTGTTCAAAACTCTTTGGAGCGATTACTTCTTTTCGATCACGCCGCATGCGAGCCGTTCGCCGGCATCGCCGCTCGGCTGGCTCTGATAGTCATCCGCGCCGGCATGGATAACGATGGCCGAGCCGTCCTCATCCATCAGATACCCGTCTTCACCTTCGAGAAGGCTGATGCGCGTGTTCAGGATTTCCTGCTGGAGCGCGCCGCTATCGCTGACGCGAATATTCGGCATGTCGCCGGGGTGCGGGCCGCCCTCGACCAGAAAGCCATGTTCCTTGCCACCGGCGAAATGACCGCCTGCGGCCTTGAAGTCCGGCGTGCACTCTCCGGTCTCGTGAATGTGGAACCCGTGAACGCCTGCGGGAATATCCTTAAGGTCGAGGACGAGCAGCACTCCGTTTGGCGTCTGCTGCATCGTCACCGCGCCGTGTTCGGCGCCATCCGCGCCATTGATCGTCGCCGCGGCCGAGCGAATGGTCATATCGTCCTGCGCAAGTGCGGGGCTCGCAATGCCGGCAAGAGAAAGGGCGAGAGCTGCAGTCAATGTCGTGCGCATAAAAGTCAATGTCGTGCGCATAAAAATGGTCTCCTCACAGTGATTGTGGGAGACCAACGTGTTGATCGCCAAGCCGTTCCTGAAACCACCGACGTTAAGCGGCTCTTGCCAGATCCTGAGCGATCGCTGCGTAATCGGAAGGCTTCTGATAGATCGGCGAGCGCGGCAGATTTTCGCGGAAAAGATGCCGCGGGCTCTGCGATGTGACGATTGCATAGGGCACACCGTGCTCTTCCAGCCACCGCGCAATCGGGATCGATGTGCCGTCCGGCAGATTGAAATCCAGAAGAGCAGCATCAACGACCTGTTCACGCAGAATGCTCAATGCTTCACTGACGGTCCGCGCAACCTTGACCACGCCATGACCGGCGGATTCCAGGCTTTCTTCCGCGTCCATCGCGATAAGCATCTCGTCTTCAACGATTAGGATATTCTTAAACAAGAATGTCATCATAACGCCGTCCCTTTCGGAAGAAACAATGCCCGGAGACGCCTTTTGTTTCCCCTCATCTGGAAAAGTGACGGATTATCGTTAGTGAAGAGTAAAGCCGTGCCGTTCTGCGACAGGTCTCCATTTCGATCTGCTCGCGTGGAGGGCCAGCATGGTCACTTCAGTCCTGGGATGGCCCGGGATTATCCAGCCTCTGAGCGGTCTCGGGCAGTTCCAGATCGAAGGTGACGCGAAGACCGTCCGCCTCGAATTTTCGCTCCAGTTCCAAGGCGGTCATCTGCAAAAGCCGCGTGCCAAAACCTCTGTTTTCCTTTGGCTCACGAATATTGCGGGCTCCATGTTCCTTCCAGACGAAATGCAGCCGACGCGTTCCCTTGACCGACCAGGTGATCGACAGAAGGCCGTCATCGGACGCCAGAGCACCGTGCTTCATGGCGTTCGTTCCCAATTCGTGGACGACCAGCCCGAACTGCGTCGCCGTTTCCGCCGGCAGCAAGACCACCGGTCCGGAAAGTTCGATCGTCCGGTCAGCGCCGAGCATCGGCAGCAACTGGGAATGGACGACCTCACGAAGACTTGGGGCCGACCAGTCTCGCTCGGTCAGTAGCGCATGACTGGCCGAAAGGCTGGCGATCCGGCCGAGAAAGCTCTCGGCGAAGGCCTGCGGACTGTCCGCTGTACGAAGCGTTTGCCGCGCCATCCCCTGAATGACCGCCAGGGTGTTCTTCACCCGGTGCGAGAGCTCCCGCATCAATAAGGTCTGGCGCTCGACGCTGCGGCGCTGTTCGCTGACATCGCGCATGATCGTCGAAAGCGAGGTCACGACGCCGTCATCCTTGTGGGCGATCAGCACCTGGCTGACGGGAATCGCACTGCCATCCGCAAGTTCGACCGTGTTCTCACCCATCCATAGGCCGTTTTCGAACAGTTCGCGGCGCTGCGCTCCATCAAGGTGATAGAGCAGATTGGGTGCGCCCTCCGGTAGCGGATCGTCGGCCCTGCTTCTGTCCTCGCCACCCGATATGAGTTGCCTGCCGCCGGGATTGAGATAATTGGGTATGCCGTCGGGCGTGCCGAGAGCGACATAGTCCGGCGTCGCTTCGATAATATCGCTCAACCGGCCCGAGCGAGCCTCCGCAGAGCGGCGGGAGGTGATATCGATACCGGACAGCACCACGGAACCCTCGATCGGCGCATCCTGCAAAGGGGCGATCTGCAGATCCACCCAGAACGGCTCCGCGCGGTCCGGTCCGCTCATGCAGATATCCAATCGGGACGTCTGTCCGCTTCGCGTTGCGGCCTGTACCGCTTCACGAACGGTGGATGCGGCATGGACATTGCCGGCCCACCATCCGTCGTCCCATATCTTCGTACCGAGAAGCCCGCGCATCGAGCGGTTCAAACGGACGAAATCACCCTCATTGCTTTCGACGACGGTGCCGTCGGGGCCGACGACCGCGACCCACGCCGCCAGACTGTCCAATATGCCCCTGAGCAGTCTCTCATGCTGACGCACCCGCCGCTCGACACGCTTGCGCTCCGAAATATCGCGCACCGAGCCGCGCGCCATGATGCGTGTCACGCCCATATTGCGCCGTTCATGCGTGATACGGCCATTGATGGAGACCCACCGAGGCAGAACGGTCGATGAATCATCGACCCGCGGCTCCACCGTAAAAGTCTTTCCGCTATCCTGCTCGTGGCGAAGCAGGAGTTCCCGAAGCGGGCCGGCATCATCAGGATGAAGCTGCTCGATAAAACGGGTGATCTTGATGGGTTCGGCCGAAGCCGGCAGATCCAGTATCCGCCTGATCTTCTGATCGACCAGCATGGCACCCGTCTTGAGATTGGCCTCGAAGAAGCCGAGCCCAGCCGCATCGGCCGCCAGCGCGAGACGCTCCTGCTGCCTCTTCTGGCGCGAGTAGTCGATGACGCCAACGATCAGCGCGATCACGCCGATGATGAAGAGCTGCTGCTGCAGGAAGAGGATCTGGTCGCTGGCAAGGTCCGGACCCAGACCTGCACCGTCCCGCCAGACCAGATCGACGCTCAGAAGAAGACCGACCAGGGCGACGGAGAGCGATGCGCCGCGCACGTCATAGGCAAGCGATGCCCAGATGATCATCGGGGCGATATGGATCAGGCGGAGATAGGTACTGTCGGCAACCAGAAACGCGATCGTAAGAGCGGCGGTGAGCGCGATAATGGCAACAAGCAGGGCAGGTCGCGGCGGCACCCCGTATCGCCACCAGCTCTCCAGCAACGGCCAGACACTGACGATCCCCACGGCTTGGCCGAAGACGAGAATGAGGCCGAGTTCCTTCCACTGACCGGATGCCAGGTGCCCGTTCAGAGTTTCGACTATCAGCGATGTACTGACGGAAGCGAGCGCGCTGGGTATGCCCGCAATCAGTAGGAAGAGAATGAGCGACGAGACTCGTTCGAACGGATCGCGGACGCCAATCAACCGCGCCGCAGCAACGGCGATAACGGGTCCGGCGGCCTCCACGGCGGCAATAGCCGCTGTTTCGACGATCGAAAGATCGCTTGCGAACAAGCGTAGCGCAGCCGCGCTGCCAAGGAAAATGCCCGGCGCCACCCTGTAACCCAGGAGCGAAACGGCAGCCAGCGCGACGCCGGCCGCAGGCCAGACAGGCGCAAGCGTATCGGTCCGGTCAGAGAGATAGAGGATCCCGCCCGAAGCCAGAAAGAAAAGGATGAGTGTGATTGCATTGGCGGCCAGCACACCCGGAGGCCGGCGAGACACTTCACCCAATGCGTTACCAATCAATCGATTTTCCATGGCGCTCGCCGAAACCCGCGTAACCATGAAGAAGCTTCAGCCTGATGACAATGAATGCGGACGTGTCCTCTTTTCCAATCGCAGGGCGCGCCTGTCACTCGATCCATTTCGCTTCTCCCATCCCGGCAGCCCGTATTCAGGCGGCCTTGGAGGTATGTAAGGGAGATTCCAGCGTTTTCAGTATCGGACCATCTGCAATCAGGGCGGCGATCTTGTCGGCCGGGGCGGGCTTGCCGAGAAGAAAACCCTGCATCTCGGAGCATCCATGCTCGCGCAGAAAATCGATGTGGCTCTGCATGTCCACGCCTTCCGCGACGACCTTGAAGTCCATCATCCGTCCAAGACCGATCACGGAACGGACGATCTCGTAGGCCTGCGGGTTATGCGTGATCTTTTCGATAAAGGTCCTGTCGATTTTGAGCGTATCGAAGGGGAACGCCATCAGGGCCGAGAGCGACGAATAGCCCGTGCCGAAATCATCCATGGCGATCGAAATATCCATCGCCCGCAATTTTCGGAGCACTTCGAGCGTACGCTCCGTATCGCCGATAAGGAGGGACTCCGTGATCTCGATTTCGAGCCGCTTCGGGTTGAGTCCCGTTGCCATGAGCGTCTCGCGGACGGTTTCGACCAGATCCGTGTGGATGATCTGGACCGGCGACACATTGATCGCCAGATGGAGGTCGTCCGGCCAGCTTCGGGCGATGGAGCAGGCCTTCTCCATCAGGCAGCGGCCAAGTTCGATGATCATGCCGTACTCTTCGGCGATGGAAATGAACTCCACCGGAGAAATCGGCCCCAGCTGCGGATGGGTCCATCTCGCAAGCGCCTCGAAACCGGTCAGTCGGCAATCCCGAACACGGGCCTTGGGCTGGAAGTGAACTTCGATGGCGCGGTCCTCGAGCGCCTGCTGCAGATCGGCGGCCAGAATGCGCCGCTTGCGAAGCGCCCGGTCCATGCTCTCATCGAAGGTGCAGACGCGCTCAAGCGGGTTCCGCTTGATGCGGCCGATCGCGCAAGCCGCATTGGCCTGCAGTTCTTCGGCCGTCTGGCCGTGAGCGGGATAAATCGAAATGCCGGCGCTGAGGGAAACGTTGATGAGTTTCTTCTTGACGGTAAAACTCTGGTCGCAGGCCTTCAGAATGCGCCGCACGATACATGGCAGGGT
Organism: Notoacmeibacter ruber; assembly: GCF_003668555.1. NCBI lineage: Bacteria > Pseudomonadati > Pseudomonadota > Alphaproteobacteria > Hyphomicrobiales > Notoacmeibacteraceae > Notoacmeibacter > Notoacmeibacter ruber. Next base: position 2,438,376 of record NZ_RCWN01000001.1, read on the forward strand.
GTCGTCGTCCCCGTTCTTCGGTTGCAGCGCAACGAACTCGTCGCCACCGAGCCGGGCCAGATATTCATTCTCGCGAAGCGATCCTCGCATGCGTTCGGCGACCGATTTCAGAAGCCCGTCACCGGTCGCGTGGCCGAAAACATCGTTGATTTCCTTGAAACGCTTCAGGTCGAATGTAACGAGATAGAACTCCTTGCCCTCGAGTTTGGCCGCTCGAATCCGCTTGTTGATCTCGCCACTGAAGCCGAGGCGGTTGGGTAGGCCGGTGAGGGAGTCATGCGTCGCAAGATGAGTGATGCGCCGTTCCGTATCGCGGCGTTCGGCGAGCGCCATGGCATGACGCGTCACATCGAGGAGAACGATGGAACGGTAATTGTGCGGCAAATCCACAATGCGGCTTTTCAATATCCGTTCGCCGACACGAATTTCGCCCGTCTGATTCCGCAGAACCTTCGCCAACAGGACGTCGGTCTGAAAGGTACCCGCGCTGGCGGCGGCTTCCGCGGCCAGGCTCCAGAACGCGGAGTTGGCCAGCTTCACGCGGTTTTCGCGGTCGATGACGGCGATAATGGAATCGGTGTTTTCCAGCACGGATAGCGTCATCGCATGGCGGTCGTGGCCGGAAACCGCGTAGCGGACCGCACGGTCGAGAATGGGAGCTATCAGCTCTCCATGGTCGAGAAGATCAGCCGCTGCGGCATATTTCTCTTCCTGATCGGCAAGATTCCATTTTGGCGCGATAAGAACGATGGGGACCTGTCGGACCTGGACTTTCATCCAGCGAAGAAGCTCCGCGCCATGGCATCGGGGCAAATCGTCGGCGGCAATGACCAGATCGAAATTTTCAGCCTTGAGAAGGCCGATCAGGGCGGGAGCGGTCGTAACGGTTCTGATTTCCGTATTCAGTCGCGGAAGTTCGTCGAGAGCCTCACGGACGACAAGCATCCGATCGCGATCCGCGTCTGCCAGAAGAATGCGATAGGTTTGCCGTGCCGCCATGACCTCGTTTTCCTCTAGCAGTGACGTGAGATTTGCACCAGAAACCCTTATCGTGAGCTTAATGGATGGTTGGGAACAACATTACGTTGCGTAACAATCGCCGCCTCCTGCCCCTGCCCGATCTCAGTGGCAATCGCGAGTTGACATAACACATAAAGAAATATTTATGTCCCGAGAACTACGGCACTTGTCGTTATGATGCTCGATTTGTTGCGCCGGCACGAATGGCGCACACCCCACGGCCGAGAGCCGACGGAGAAGAATATGGCCACCCTGCAACCGCACGCTCATGAGGATGTCGATCCTTCCAATGGTTTGAGGCTCGACGGTGCGAATGATGCCGATGTGAAGGTCTCTTACGAGTTCTTTCCGCCAAAGACCGAGAAGGCGGAAGCCGATCTCTGGGCAGCAGTCCAGCGGCTGGAGATGCTGCAGCCATCCTATGTATCCGTCACATACGGCGCTGGTGGATCAACCCAGGAGCGCACGCTCGCCACGGTTTCTCGCATGGTGCGCGAAACTTCGCTGACACCGGCCGCTCATCTGACCTGCGTCGGTGCCACCTGCGCTGCGGTCGATTCCCTCGCCGATCAGCTATGGGAAGCCGGCATTCGCTCCATCGTGGCCCTCCGTGGCGATCCGCCCTCCGGATTTGGCGGCAAGTACGAACCGCATCCGCAAGGCTATCCCTACGCTCCCGAGTTGATCGCGGGACTGAAGAAGCGCCACGATTTCGAGATTTTTTGCTCCGCCTATCCAGAACGCCATCCGGAGAGTGCGGATTGGCAGGTCGAACTCGACATTCTTCGCCGAAAGGCGGATGCCGGTGCCAGCAAGGCCATCACGCAATTTTTCTTCGAGGCCGATGTCTTTTTCGAATATCGCGACCGCGTCGCCAATGCCGGGATCGATATCGACATCGTACCGGGCGTCATGCTGCAGCCGAATATTGCTGGCCTGTCTAGAATGGCCGGCGCGGTGGGGGTACAGGTCCCCAATTGGTATCGGCGCATGTTCGAGGGACTGGAAGAAGACCTCCTGACGCGCCAGATGCTGACGGCATCGGTCGCGACGGATCTTTGCGCCGAACTCTATGATGGCGGCGTCAGGGATTTTCATCTTTACACACTCAACCGCGCCGATATCGCCATCGCCGTCAGCCGTGCACTGGGTGAATCCCATGCTCGCATCCGCCACAGGGATTAGCCACCATGACCGAACGCTGGAGCGCCATTGCCGAAGCCGCCCAAAATCGCATCCTGATTCTGGACGGCGCGATGGGCACGATGATCCAACGGCAAAAGCTGGAGGAAGAGGACTTCCGGGGAGATCGGTTTGCGGACTGGTCTCTGCCGCTGAAGGGGGACAATGATCTTCTTTCGCTGACGAAGCCGGAAGCGGTAGCGAAGGTCCACAACGCCTATCTTGAAGCGGGCGCGGACCTGATCGAGACCAACAGTTTCAACGCGACGACCATCAGCCAGGCCGATTACGGCATGCAGGACCATGCCGAGGAGATCGCAGCGGCGGCGGCCAGGGTCGCGCGGCAATGCGCCGATGAATGGACCCGCAAGACGCCGGAGAAACCGCGTGCGGTTCTCGGTTCGATCGGACCGTTGAACAAGACCCTCTCCATTTCGCCCAAGGTGGAAGACTCCGGTTTTCGCGATGTGACCTTCGATGAGGTGAAGGAGACCTATCGCGGCCAGATCGATGCGATGTTTGCCGATGTCGATGCGCTGCTGATCGAAACCATCTTCGATACGCTGAACGCCAAAGCCGCCATCGTCGCGGCTCAGGAAGCCTTCGAAGCGCACGGCGAGGAAAGAGCGATCCTCATTTCGGGCACCATCACCGACCGTTCGGGCCGCACCCTCTCCGGGCAGACCCCCGAAGCCTTCTGGCTTTCGATCATGCACGCCAAGCCCTTTGCCGTCGGGTTCAATTGCGCGCTCGGCGCGGACGAGATGCGTCCTCACATCGTTGCGATCTCGAAGGTTGCGGACACCCGCATTCTCGCCTTTCCCAATGCCGGCTTGCCGAACGCGTTCGGTGAATACGACCAGGATCCGGATGAGATGCAGGCGCTGCTGAAGCCTTGGGCTGAATCAGGCTATATCAACATTCTGGGCGGCTGTTGCGGCACGACGCCCGATCATATCCGGGCGATCGCAAAAGCCGTCGAGGCATCGAAGCCCCACACGCCGCCGGTGGTGGAACCGACTTTGCGTCTCTCCGGCCTCGAACCCTTTCAGATCACGGTGAATGCATGAGCCAGGCAGCGTCCAGCCAGTTCATCAATATCGGCGAACGCACCAACGTCGCCGGATCGGCCAAATTCAAGCGACTGATCGTCGACGACAATTATGAAGACGCCCTCGCCGTGGCGCGCCAGCAGGTCGAGAACGGCGCGCAGATCATCGACGTCAACATGGATGACGGCCTCATCGATGGTGTCGAGGCGATGACGACCTTTCTTCAGCGCATGGCGGGCGAGCCCGACATCGCACGCGTGCCGGTGATGATCGACAGCTCCAAATGGGAGGTCATCGAAGCCGGACTGAAATGCGTTCAGGGCAAGGCGGTCGTCAATTCGATCAGCCTGAAGGAAGGCGAAGCGCCCTTTCTCGAACAGGCGCGCAAGCTCAAGGCGCATGGCGCCGCGACCGTTATCATGGCATTTGATGAGAACGGCCAGGCCGAAACCGCCGAACATAAGTTTGCAATCTGCGAGCGCGCCTACCGCCTGCTTGTCGACAAGGTGAAATTCCCGCCGCAGGATATCATCTTCGATCCGAATATCTTCGCCGTTGCTACGGGCATTGAAGAGCATAATGACTACGCCGTAGCCTTCTTCGACGCCTGCCGGCAGATCAAGGCGAACCTGCCACATGCGCGCATCTCCGGCGGCCTCTCCAACGTCTCCTTCTCGTTTCGCGGCAATGATCCCGTTCGCGAGGCCATGCATAGCGTGTTTCTCTATCACGCCATTCCAGCCGGCCTCGACATGGCGATCGTCAATGCCGGCCAGCTCACCATCTACGATCAGATTCCCGACGAGCTGCGTGAAGCGGTCGAGGACGTCATTCTCAACCGCCGGTCCGATGCAACCGACCGCCTCCTCGCCGTTGCGGACAAATACAAGGGTGAAGGCGGAGCCAAGACCAGAAAGCAGGATACGAAATGGCGTGAGGCGCCCGTCGAGAAACGCCTCGAACATGCGCTGGTCCAGGGCATCACCGAATACATCGTGGAAGACACGGAGGTAGCGCGGCAGAAGGCCGAGCGCCCGCTCCATGTGATCGAAGGGCCGTTGATGGACGGCATGAATGTCGTCGGCGACCTGTTTGGCGCCGGCAAGATGTTCCTGCCGCAGGTCGTCAAGAGCGCCCGCGTGATGAAAGCCGCCGTTGCGCATCTTCTTCCCTATCTCGAAGCCGAGAAGGAAGAGACCGGCCAGGCCGGCAAGTCCAACGGGACTGTCCTCATGGCGACGGTGAAGGGCGATGTGCATGACATCGGCAAGAACATCGTGAGCGTCGTTCTGCAATGTAACGGCTATGACGTCATCGATCTCGGCGTCATGGTGCCCGCGGAGAAGATCCTGCAGGAAGCCCGGGAGAAGAAGGTCGACATGATCGGCCTTTCCGGCCTGATCACCCCCTCCCTCGACGAGATGGTAAGCGTCGCCTCTGAAATGCAGCGCCTCGATTTCGACATTCCGCTCCTGATCGGCGGCGCCACGACCTCCGTCACTCACACGGCCGTCAAGATCGAGCCTGCCTATGACAAGGATGCGGTGATCTACGTCACGGATGCGTCACGCGCCGTCGGCGTCGTCGGCCATCTGATGGGCGACCAGAAGGCCGGCTATGTCGAGCGCATACGCGATGAGAATGCAAAAGCCCGTGCAGCCCATGTCGACGCACAGGGCAAGAAGCAGCGTCTGACGCTGAAGGAAGCGCGCGACAATGCGCCGAAACTCGACTTCGACGAGTACCAGCCGCCCCGCCCGACCTTCACGGGCATCAAGAACTTCATCGATTACGATCTCGATACCCTCCGCAAGCATATCGACTGGACTCCCTTCTTTGCGACTTGGGAGATGAAAAGCCGTTATCCGGGCATACTGGACAGCCCCGATTATGGGCCGGCCGCGCGCAGCCTTTTCCAAGACGCCAATGAAATGCTGGACAGCATGATTGCGGAAAAATGGGTCGAAGCCCGCGCCGTGATCGGCTTCTGGCCAGCGAGCCGCGATGGCGAGGACGATATTGCCGTCTTCGAGGATGAAACTCGCGAAAACCGGATCGCCACTCTTCATGGCCTCCGCCAGCAGATCCAGAAACGGGGCAATCGCCGCCCGAACTACTGCCTTTCGGACTTCGTCTCACCGGGAGAAGACTGGATCGGCGGGTTTTGCGTAACCGCGGGCCTGGGCGAGGAAGTCCGCTCGAAAGCCTTCACCGCCGGCAATGACGACTACAATAATATCCTGTTCAAGGCACTGTGCGACCGCCTGGCGGAAGCCTTCGCCGAACATATGCATCAGCGCGTCCGCAAGGAGTTCTGGGGCTACGAGGCCGATGAGGAACTCTCCAACGAGGATCTGATCGCCGAGAAATATCGCGGCATTCGCCCGGCCCCCGGCTACCCGTCGCAGCCGGACCACACCGAAAAGGCCACGCTGTTCTCACTGCTCAACGCCACCGAACAGGCCGGCGTGACGCTCACGCAGAGCTTCGCCATGCATCCGGCCTCATCCGTCTCAGGACTTTACTTCAGCCACCCCGACAGCGTCTATTTCGGCGTCGGAAAGATCGAGAAGGATCAGGTCGAGGACTATGCACGACGCAAGAAGATGGAACTGGACGATGTGGAGCGCTGGCTGGCGCCTATCCTCAACTATGATCGCTGACGCATCGCGGGAAGAGTTTCTATGATCCGCTGGCTGATCTGGATCGCGATCTTCGTCCTCGCCTTCGTCATCGCGGCGAAGCTGTTTCGCCGCCGCTGACAAGCGCGGGGTCAGCGGGCGAGAGAGTCCATCAGAGCCTTGTTCTGGCAATAATCCGGTGTCGGCTCGTTCGCCTCGGACCGTTCGAGAAAGAGCGCGCAAGCGCCTGACTGTTCGCATCCCTGACAGCGGAACCAGGCCGTACGTAGAACGGAGTCCGGCAGACGGAGAATCCGCTCGTCGTCCAGCGCACCGGTCCGGCGCATCATGGAGCCCAGCAGGTCGGCCTGACCGTTGATTTTGCTGAAAAGACCCATCTCACTCTCCTCCTGGAACCGGGTGAGGACGACCCTAGGGCAGAAATGCCGGCGATCTCTTGATCTGAGTCAAGATGCAGCGAGGTCGCAAAGCCCTTCCCCATAAAGGGCAGCACTCTAGCTCCATGAGCCAAGAGACAGGGTGCGACAGATGACAAAGCCGAACCGACTTCCCCCACCACCGCCGTTGGCGCGGACAGGAAAGACCTTCCTGCTGGTCAATCTTTTTGGCGTGCCCGCCCTTTCCTTCATCGCCAGGCTGATGGGCCTCGGTGCGGATTTCGGTGGCGTGCCACAATTCTCGATGATGGTGTTCTTCATCGCGCTGGGCGTTGGCGTGATCGGCTATAATGCCTGGCTCACCTGGCGCGGCAAACGCGCCGCCGGCTGGGCGCCGGCCGTCATTGGCATGGCGATCTGGACGCTGGCCTGCGCACTGACGCTCTTTTTCTTTCGAGCGTTTTCGCCGATCAGCCTCGCCCTCGCCTATGGAGGCCTGTACTGACCGGCGAAAGCTGTCGTCTTACTTGGGCGCCATGCGGATGGCACCATCCAGCCGGATCGTCTCGCCGTTCAGCATCGGGTTGGAGATGATCGCCTCGGCAAGCTGCGCATATTCATCCGGATCGCCCAGGCGGCTCGGGAACGGCACCTGTTTTCCCAGGCTATCCTGCGCTTCCTGCGGCAGGCCGGCGAGCATCGGCGTCCAGAAGATACCCGGCGCGATCGTCATGACGCGTATGCCATAGCGAGCCAACTCACGCGCCAGGGGCAGCGTCATGCCGGCGACGCCTGCCTTCGAAGCGCCGTAGGCCGGCTGGCCGATCTGCCCGTCAAAGGCGGCGACGGAGGCGGTGTTGATGACGACGCCGCGTTCCTCGCCCAGCGGCTCTGCGGCGGCCAGGCGCTCCGCGAATTTGGACGTCACATTGTAGGTTCCGATCAGGTTGATGCTGACCACCTTGGAGAAATTTTCAAGCGGAGTGGCTTTTCCCTCCCGATCCAGCATTTTGGACGGCGTGGCGACGCCGGCGCAATTGACCATGATGCGGGCGACACCATTCTTGTCTTCCGCTTCCGCCACCGCTTCGCGGACCTGTGCGTCATCGGTGACGTCGACCTTGACGAAGTGACCTCCCATCTTTTCCGCTTCGGTGCGTCCGGCCTCCTCGTTCATGTCGAGCAGCGTCACCTTGACCCCGCCGGCCGTCAGCCGCTTGGCCGTTGCCAGTCCGAGACCGGATGCGCCGCCGGTGATCAATGCGGCCTGTCCTGAAATATCCATGTTTCCCTCCTCTTGAACTGCAATAATCGAGAGGGGTCTCTCATCCCGAGAGCTGTCTGACAAGCGGTTTGTGAAGAGCACAAGACCTTCCTCGATTTCGGAAGAAAAAAGATAAAAAGGCATTTCAATCAAAAATTAAATGTCTCCGATGCACGATCAGACCGGTTGGTCTAGTGGGGGACACCGATGATCGCGAACTTTCTCGGACGATTTAGTCTTCGTCTAAGTCTTTCAGCACTCTTTGCGCTTCTGGCCTTGATGGCCTGCGCGGTGGTCGGGACGGCCGGCTATTTTCAGGCATCCGGCGAGATGCGTCACTCGATCTCGCGCGAGCTGAGGCTCATCGCCGACAATCAGGCCCGGGCCGTCAGCGAATATGAGGAACGGCTGCAAGACGCGGTGCAGAATATGTCCGGCGGCGCCATGGTGCCCAACAGTCTTCAGGAACTGTCCATCGGCTTCAACGTCGCAAGAATGCGCGAGGAGAATATCGAAACGTTCCGCAATGCAGGTGCCACGCCGGAGGAGCGCGCCCAGTTTGCCGGTCGAAGCAAGAATGTCAGCATCTACGAGTGGAAGCACTCCGAAGTGCATAATTCGCTGTTGAGCTACTGGAAGGATCTCGGCCTCTCCGACCTCTATCTGATCGATGACAAAGGCAACATCGTCTATACCGTCACGAAGTCCGAAGAGTTCATGCAAAATCTCGAGACCAGCGAATACGGTCCCCTCAATCGCATGTACGATTCCATCATGGCCGGTGAAGCCGAAGGGCTCGAAAGCAACGGTTTCGAACCCTATCCCGTCGATGGACCTTCACTCTTTCTTGCGCATGGGGTCGAACAGCAGTCGATGTTCGGCGTGAACGAGGACGAAACCCTGCCACCCATGGCCGTCGTCGCCTTCCGTGTCTCGGCAGACAAGGTTTCCGACATGTTCGCCAAGCAGGGTCTGGATTCGACGTCCCGTGCGATCCTGCTTACCGACGAGAACGGCAAGGTTTTCGCCAGCAGCGATGATCGCGCAAGGACCGGCGAACTGGATTTCTCTGGCTTGGAGGCCGGCCCCACCGCCACACGCAATGGCGTCATTGAGGACACCGAGGGGCTGGGGACCAGCTTGGCCGCCGTCGCCGACATTTCGTTCGACGGCAAGACCTTCCACGTCGTCTCGCTTTACGATCAGGCGGTTGCCATGGCCGGTGTCAGGGCGATGGCCTGGACAATGGCAGGCCTCAGCTTTCTGGCGTTGGTGGGCGTCTGCCTGGCCGGCATGCTGCTCTCCGGCATCATCGCACGCCCGATCAATGTGCTGACCGACGATATGCGCCGGCTTGCCGACGGCAATCTCGAACACGCCTCTTACGACTATAAACTGCGCAACGAGATCGGCTCGATGGCCTCGGCGGTCGAGGTGTTCCGCGAGCAGGCCATTCAGAAGCGCCGGATCGAAGGCGAGACGGAAGAAATGCGCTCGCAGTCGGAAAAAGAACGGGCCGAGCGGGAAAACCTCACTCTTCGCGACAGCCAGGCGCGCCATCATGCCCTTCAAACTCTCGGCACAGCGCTGAACAGTCTGGCTGCCGGCAATGTCAGCCATCGTATCTCCCAGCCTTTCGCAGAAGAGTTCGACCAGCTTCGCGTGGACTACAACGATGCGGCGCACAAGCTGGCAGACGCTCTCTATCAGGCGGCTAGAAACGCCGACTCCATCTGCCTGTCTTCAGCCGAAGTCAGCAACGCGGCCAGCGATTTGGCCAAGCGGACGGAGCGACAGGCTGCATCCATCGAACACTCTTCCGAAACGCTCACGGAAATCGCGTCGAACGCCTCCGACGTGGCAAGCCGAACCGATCAGGTGCAGACGATCGTCGAGAACGCCAGGAAGGAGGCCGCTCAATCGGCCGATATCGTGGACCGCGCGATGAATGCGATGCGCGAGATCGAGGACTCATCCGATGAGATTACGCAGATCGTCAGCGTCATCAACGAGATCGCATTTCAGACCAATCTTCTGGCGCTGAATGCCGGCGTCGAGGCCGCCCGTGCGGGTGAGGCCGGCAAGGGCTTCGGCGTGGTCGCGCAGGAGGTGCGTGAACTGGCGCAGCGCTGCGGCAACGCCGCTGGCGAGATCCGTGGCTTGATTACGCGGTCGGTCGAAAAAGTGAAGTCGGGATCCGTCCTCGTCGGGGAAACTGGCGATACGCTGAGCCGCATCGTTCAGGAGGTCGCCGACATCAGCGAGCACGTGACCGCGATCACCTCATCGATGCGGACCCAGTCCGATGGTCTCAGCCAGGTCAGCAGCAATATGCAGATGATGGATCAGGAGACCCAGAAGAACGCCGCCATCGCCGAACAGTCGACGGCAGGCAGTCAGGTTCTGGCCAATGCCGCCGCAGCGCTCAACGAACAGCTCTCGCAGTTCGATGTCTCCGCTGCGGAACAGACGCGAGGCGTCGCCGACGCGGCCTGACGCGCATCGAGCGATGCTCACCAGCCAAAAGAAAAAAGAAAAGCCCGGCCTCATAGCCGGGCTTTTTGCATGTCGGTAAAGGCAGAGACTGACTCTACCGGAAAAGCACTTCGTTCAGTTGAAAACGATCGTCCGCGCACCGTTCAGCATGACACGGCCTTCCAGGTGCATCTTGACCGCACGCGCCAGAACGCGGCTTTCGATGTCGCGACCGGCCGCCACGAAATCTTCTGCGGTCATGGCGTGGTTCACGCGCTCGGTCTCCTGCTCGATGATCGGCCCTTCGTCGAGGTCGGGCGTGACATAGTGAGCGGTGGCGCCGATCAGCTTCACCCCCCGCGCGTGGGCTTGATGATAGGGCTTCGCTCCCTTGAAGCTCGGCAGAAACGAGTGATGGATGTTGATGATCCGGCCATAGAGCCGGTTGGAGAGACTATCGGAGAGAACCTGCATGTAGCGCGCCAGAATAACGGCTTCCGCACCGGTTTCCTTGACCAGGGTGAGCAGCTTTTCTTCCTGCTCCTGCTTGTTTTCCTTCGTCAAAGGCCAGTGATAGTAGTCGATCCCTTCATACTCCGCCGTGCGGCGGCTGGTCTCGTGGTTGGAGATGATGGCAACGACTTCTGCCCTCAGCCAGCCCACGCGGATCTGATAGAGCAGATGAAGCATGGCATGGTCGAACTTGCTCACCATGAGGATGATCTTCGGGCGCCGTTCGTCATCGACGACACGCATTTTCATGTCGAACCGGTCCGTTACCGGCTTCAATGCGTGTTCGATGGCATCGCGATCGATATCATCCGGTACGATGACGGACAGACGAAGAAAGAAGCGGTTCGCATCGCGATCCCAGAACTGATTGCTCTCCGCGATATTGGCGCGCGCAGTCGCCAGTTCGGTCGTGACGGCAGCGACGATGCCGATCTGATCGGCGCAGGAAAGAGTGACGACGAATTGCTTGCTCATGAGGTGTTCGGCCGTGCCTTTGCGTCTTGGTCGGGTCCGCAGGGTCTGTGCCCGCTTATAGCGGCGAATGCTCCGCCTCGCGATAGGCGGCAGGCGGCCTATTTGCAACGATGTTTTCCAAGAGCGGTGGCGCGGCCAGAGGCACAGACCTGATGAGAGACGCTCATCATCCGACAAAAAATGCGCCCGATGCAGACGGCATCGGGCGCAATCGGGTCCGGCGACGGGGCAATGACGCCGGACTGCTGTAACAACCAGAACAAGGAAACCTTAGGCGTCCCTTCCTCAAGGTCATGTAGGCAAATCTAAATTAGCAGACCTTTGACGTTCCGACAAGTTCGATGGGAAAGTCTTCCCTATCAGCGCAATAACCGCCATCCAGCCCGCTTCGAAATGCGAGACTCCCGAACACCTCTCAGCCGCGAAAGCTGAGACGCTGTTCCTTCGTCTGCGCGATCCATGCGGCGGTTCGGCCTTCCGGATTCTCATGGCGGGTAATGTCGGTGACCACTGCCGCGATATCGGCCCCCGCCGTGAAAAGTTGCGGTAGACGTTCGGCGGTCACACCGCCAATACCGACAAGCGGCAGGTCGCCGATCCGCTCTTTCCACTGGCCAAGCCGTTCCAGCCCCTGAGGACGCCACGGCATCTTCTTCAGCTTCGTCTCCCAGACCGGGCCGAGCGCAACATAATCCGGCTCCGCGACGAGAGCGGCAGCCAGCTCCGCCTTGTCATGGGTCGAGATTCCGAGCTTCAGCCCGACGGCGCGGATTTCCGGCAGATTGGCGGCGGCCAGATCTTCCTGGCCCAGATGGAGCCAGGCGCATTCCTCTTCGATGGCCAGACGCCAATAATCATTGACGACGAGGGTGCAGTCATGGGCGATGCAGCACGCCTTTGCGCGGCGAATATTGTCGCGCAGTTGGCTCTCGCTCATTTCTTTACAACGCAGTTGCACCAGCTTCACGCCGTGAGGCACCAGCCGCTCAACCCAATCGGCGTCGTCGACGACCAGATAGAAGGGATCGAGCGCCGTTCGCATCGCGCCAGCGCTCATAGCATTGCCTTTCCGAAAACCGGTGTGGAGGGCACCGCCATATCGCGCGCATCCAGCGGATCGGCCTTCCGGCCAAGCGAACCGGCTTCAATCGCCAGCGCCATGGCTTTTGCCATGCCGACCGGATCACCGGCACCGGCCACCGCACTGTTCAGAAGAACGGCATCATAGCCAAGCTCCATCGCCCGCGCGGCATGGCTCGGCAGTCCGATCCCGGCATCCACGACCAGCGGCACGTCCGGGAAATGGCCGCGCAGCGAGCGCAGGCCGTATTCATTATTGAGGCCCCGCGCCGTACCGATCGGCGCGCCCCAGGGCATGAGCACCTTGCAGCCCGCCGACAGAAGCTTTTCAGCGATTACGAGGTCTTCGGTGCAATAGGGGAAAACCTCGAATCCGTCCTCGCCAAGGATGCGCGCGGCCTCGACCAGTCCGATCACATCCGGGCAGAGCGTATCGTTCTCGCCAATCACCTCCAGCTTGACCCACGGCGTGCCGAAGACCTCGCGCGCCATATGTGCCGTGGTCACGGCCTCCTTGACGCCATGGCAGCCGGCCGTATTGGGCAGCACACGGACATCGAGCGCCTTGATGAGATCGAAGAAAGCCTGCCCGGCCCCATCCGCGCCCTCGCGCCGGAGCGAGACCGTGACGATATCGACCTTCGCAGCGCGGACCGCATCTTCCAGCACCTTGGGCGAGGGATATTGCGATGTTCCGAGGAACAGCCGCGAGGCCGGTTCGAAACCATAGAAACTCGTCATGATAGGGTCCTGTCAGCCGCCCTTCATGGGCGCCAGAATTTCAATTTTGTCGCCATCGGCCAATGGGGTTGCTGCGCGCTCGTCCTTCGGCACGAAATCACCATTGAGAGCGGTCGCCACCAGCCGGCCCGCATAATCGAGCTCCGTCAGAAGCGCATCCAGATTCTGCGACGCCGCCTCATGCTGTTGCCCGTTGACGATCAGTTTCATGCAAAAACTCCGCTTCGTCACCTTCGACGACACGCACCACGTCTTCCGCCACCGCGGGAGAAAGAAGAAAGCCGTGCCGAAACATGCCATTGACGTGGACCGTGCGCCCGTCGCGGACAACCCTCGGCAGATTATCCGGAAAGGCGGGGCGCAAATCCGCGCCGGTTTCGACGATCTCAGCTTCGGCAAAGGCCGGATGCAGCGCATAGAGCGCGTTCAGAAGATCGACCGTTCCCCGAACAGTGGCATTTCCCCGCCGTTCGCTTTCATATTGTGTGGCGCCGACCATGAAGTGTCCATCGCCACGCGGCACGATATAGCAGGGGAACCGTGGATGAAGGAGGCGAACAGGCCGCGAAAGCGACACCTCGTTCGTTCGCACCACCAGCATCTCCCCACGAACGCCTCGCAGATCGGCAAGCTCCGGCTTGGCCGCCATGCCGCGGCAGTCGATAATCATGCCCCCATGCCGCTGGCGTTCATCGGCAAGATCGACGCCGTATTCGATCGCCACCCCAAGTGCTTCCAGTCGGCCTACCAGCGAAGCCATGGCATCACGCGGATCGAGATGCGCTTCCTTCGGAAAGAAAAGTGCCTTGGAGAAGCGGCCTGAAAGGTCGGGCTCCAATTCGGCCACACCCTCGCCGTCCAGCCACTCGAAAGCCTCCGTCCTGCGCGCGAAGCGCTCCAGATCGCCGGTATCGCGATCCGGCGTGACAAGGAGGGAGCCGCGATGCGTGACCGATGCGTGTTCGGCCCACCAGTCGATGGCCGGCATGCCGCGGCGTCTCACGATCTCTTCCTGCGTCGCCGCTTCGATCCATGGCGCCAGCATCCCGCCGGAATACCAAGTGCACGTTTCCGGGCCGAAGTTTTCGGCCCGGTCGATGACGCGAACGGCCTGGCCCGCCTCGGCAAGGGAAAGCGCCGTTACGAGGCCGGCGGCGCCGGCGCCTGCAATGAGGATCGTCATTCGGCGGGGCTCTCCGATTTTTCGTCGAGTTCGGCCACTTCTTCCGGCGTCATGTAAAGATCGCCGCCCTGACGGTATTTCTCCGCCATCTTCTCCATGCCCTCCTTCTGCGCTTCGGCGCGGATGTCGTGGCTGATCCGCATGGAGCAGAATTTCGGCCCGCACATGGAGCAGAAATGCGCCACCTTGTGTGCTTCCTTGGGCAGCGTCGCGTCATGAAACTCGCGCGCCGTGTCCGGGTCGAGCCCGAGATTGAACTGGTCTTCCCAGCGGAATTCGAACCGCGCCCGTGACAAGGCATCATCGCGGATTTTCGCCGCCGGATGGCCCTTGGCGAGGTCCGCCGCATGCGCCGCGATCTTGTAGGTGATGACGCCGGTCTTCACATCGTCGCGATCCGGCAGGCCAAGATGCTCTTTCGGCGTGACATAGCAGAGCATCGCCGTGCCGAACCAGCCGATCATCGCCGCACCGATGGCTGAGGTGATGTGGTCGTACCCCGGTGCGATATCGGTCGTGAGCGGCCCGAGCGTATAGAACGGCGCCTCGCCGCAGACTTCGAGCTGCTTGTCCATATTCTCCTTGATCTTGTGCATCGGCACATGGCCGGGGCCTTCGATCATCACCTGGCAATCCTTCGCCCAGGCGATCTTCGTCAATTCGCCCAGCGTCTCCAGTTCGGCGAACTGCGCCGCATCGTTAGCATCGGCGATGGAGCCGGGGCGCAGACCGTCGCCCAGCGAGAACGACACATCATAGGCGCGGCAAATGTCGCATATCTCATCGAAATGCTCGTAGAGGAAGCTTTCCTTGTGGTGATGGAGGCACCACTTCGCCATGATCGAGCCGCCGCGCGAGACGATGCCGGTGACGCGATTGGCCGTCAGCGGCACATAGTGGAGCCGGACGCCCGCATGAATCGTGAAATAATCGACGCCCTGCTCCGCCTGCTCGATCAGCGTGTCGCGGAAAACCTCCCATGACAGGTCCTCGGCAATGCCGTTCACCTTTTCCAGCGCCTGATAGAGGGGCACCGTGCCGATCGGCACCGGCGCATTGCGAATGATCCATTCGCGGATATTGTGGATGTTGCGGCCCGTCGAGAGGTCCATGACAGTATCGCCGCCCCAGCGAATCGCCCAGACCATCTTCTCCACTTCCTCGGCCATGGAGGAGGTGACGGCGCTATTGCCGATATTGGCGTTGATCTTGGTCAGGAAGTTGCGGCCGATGATCATCGGCTCAAGCTCGGGATGGTTGACGTTGGAGGGGATGATCGCCCGCCCCCGTGCGATCTCCTCGCGGACGAACTCCGCCGTCACGAAGTCCGGGATCGCCGCGCCGAAATCCTCGCCGTCACGCTCGAGCTTGGCCTTGGCAGCTTCGCGGCCGAGATTTTCGCGGATCGCGACATATTCCATTTCCGGCGTGATGATGCCGGCCTTCGCATAGGCCATCTGCGTGACGGCCTTGCCGTCCTTCGCCTTGAAGGGCTTGTTCCGGACGGGAAATTCCGGCGTCAGCTTGTCGCCCTTGGCAAAGCCGTTGTCTTCCGGCTTGACCTCGCGACCCTCCACGCGCTCGCAATCGCCGCGCGCCTCGATCCAAACTTCGCGGTGGCGCGGCAGCCCGGCCTGAATGTCGATCAGCGCATCCGGGTCGGTATAGGGACCAGACGCATCATAGACCGTCACCGGCGGCTCGCCTGCCGTCGGGTGCAGGGCAATCTGGCGCATCGGCACAGCGATCTGCGGGTGATGCTCGCCCTTGGCGAAGACTTTTGTCGAAGCGGGCAGCGGCCCTTGCGTGACTTCCGGTGTGACGGGTTTGACGACGTTCATGGGCGCGCTCCTCGGTTCGCATAGTCGCGATCCGGGCACCATGGCGGCGGAAAAACGGAAAACGGGACGACGTGCCGAGAGTGATTGTGGCTGCGGCTCGTCCGCTTCGCGCTCCCTACGCCGGTTTTCACCCCGGATCAGGTTCGAAGGGTCGCCGCGCCGCGCACCGCCAACAAGGCACTGCGCTTATCGGCCTCTCAGCTCCTTGGCGCGGAATGCGCCGGTGGAGCCCCCCTGGCTATCAACAAGAGATACGCTGCCCCGGACGGTCATGCAAGACCACCTTGTCCCCGATGGCCTGTATCGACAGAGGAAACCCGCGCCTCTTCCATAAGCCCACCGTGTGGCGACGCCCGCCCTCGCAAACAAGCCCATGTTATTAATAAATTAATATATGACAATTTTATATCAAACTCTTCTAATTCTGCACGTGTCACGGTGACGTTACGGCACCATGCCTCTGCCTCTCTATTGGGGACATAAACTGTGAAACTGAAAACCCGCATCTTTCTCGTCGTGCCACTGACAGTCGCTGGCATGCTCGCTGTTGGCGGCATCTTCTATTTTGGAGACCGCGTCGAGGATGGCTATCAGAAGCGGCAGGACGTGGCGCAGCGCATCGAGGCGACCACGAAGAATATCGAGATTTCCTTTCAGGATGCCCGCCGCGCCGAGCTCGACTTCCTCATCACACGTCAGGAAGTGGACATTGCCGATCACGCGGCGGCCGCAGAGCTGACAGAACAGCGGATCGACAATCTCGCCAATATTGAGGGTGAAGACCTGCCCGAGGAGCTTGCCGATCAGAGCGCTCTTCTGATGAGTGGTTTTCAGAGTTATCGGCAGGCCTTCGAACAACTCGTCGAAACACAGCGGCGTCTCGGCCTGGACGAGACATCGGGCCTGCAGGGCTCCCTTCGCCAGACCGTCCACAATGCGGAAGAAAAGATCGACACGCTGGACGAGCCGTCACTGCTCGCCAAGATGCTGATGATGCGTCGTCATGAGAAAGATTTCATCATGCGGGGCGAGCAGAAATATGTGGACCGGCTCGACGAGCGGGTGAGCGAGTTCAAGCAGTTTCCAGCCGCGATGTTCGGCTCTGCCGCAACGCGAAACGAAGTTCTCGGCCTGATCGATGCATATCAGGCCGATTTTCACCGCTTTGCCGAAGCGACGATCGCCAAGGAAGCCGTCCGGGCCGATATGGATGCCGCCTATAAGGCGGTCGCGCCCACATTCGAGCGCCTGAAATCGCTCGCGTCTGAAATGCTGACGCGGTCCACCGAAGCAGCCGAAGAAGCCAGCGCCACGGTCTTCTCCGCTGTCATCCTCGTGACAGCCCTCGCCCTTGCCCTGATCGGCTTCATCACCGTGATGGTCGCGCGCTCCATCGGTCGCCCCCTGACCTCGACCGTCAAGGCTCTCAATGCCCTGGCGGACGGCCAGACCGATACGCGTATCGAAGGCGAGAACCGAAAGGACGAAATCGGCGAAATCGCCCGTTCCTTCGAAGCCTACAAGCAGCTTGTCATTCGAAAGGCCGATGAGGAACAGGCTGCGGCCCGCGACCGGGAAATAGAGGAAAGCAATCGCCGCGAAGCCGAACATCAGCGTGATGCCGAGCGCCAGCGCGACCTGGAAACGGCCGTCTCCGAACTCGGGGGTGCGCTGGATAAACTCGCCAAGGGCGATCTGACCTACCGGATCGAGGAGCCTTTCGTCGACACGCTCGACCAGTTGCGCCTGTCCTTCAACGAATCGGCGCAGACGCTATCCGAAACCCTGCTGGAGATTCAGGGAAGCATTCAGACGGTCGACGCCAATTCCAGCGAAATGCGCTCCTCTCTGGAAGATCTGTCGCGGCGGACGGAACAGCAGGCCGCCTCGCTGGAAGAAACCTCGGCAGCCCTCGAAGAGATGACGGCGACCGTCGACAGCTCGTCGAAGCGCGCCAAGGATGCAACGGCCCGCGCCCATGAGGCCAGCCACGCCTGCGCGTCATCGACCGAGGTCGTGACCAAGGCGGTCAGCGCGATGGATCGCATCGAGGCAGCCTCCAACCAGATGGCCAGTATTATTGGCGTCATCGACGATATTGCGTTTCAGACTAACCTTCTGGCGCTCAATGCCGGCGTCGAGGCGGCCCGCGCCGGACAGGCCGGTCAGGGCTTTGCCGTCGTGGCGCAGGAAGTCCGCGAGCTGGCCCAGCGTTCCGCAGACGCGGCCCGCGAGATCAAGGGGTTGATTGCCAAGTCGACCAGTGAAGTCTCGTCCGGTGTCGGCCTCGTCAAGGAGACGGGCGAAGCGCTCGCCCGCATCGCCGAACAGGTCAACGATATCAACGATCACATCAGCGCGATCGCGACCGCAGCCAGCGAACAGGCCATCGGCATCGCCGAGATCCATAGCTCGGTCACGCAGATGGACGAGGTCACGCAGCGCAATACGGCGATGGTCGAGGAGACGACCGCCGTGACCCATGGCCTCGCCAATGATGCACGGGCGCTCTCCGGCCTCGTCCTGCGATTCCGCCTCGGCGGAGAGGCACCGGCGCCATCACGGGCTCCGCGCGCCGCGAAAAAAGTGGAGCTCGTCGCAAACGACGCGCCGCGCGCCCGACAGGGATCGGGCAAGTCGCCCGTCCAGGCCATGCTCTCCAAGGTACGGACGAGCTTCAGCGGCGGTTCCGCGGCCGCCGCCCAGGATGAATGGGCGGAGTTCTAAAGCTCTGAAGACGATGAGCGCCGTCCGAACCATCGGGCGGCGCTATTCAGGACAGCATGGACCGCGCCGTCAGGACACGCTGTCGTTCAGGCCGGAGACGCCATCCATCTCGGCGCAATGGGCGCAGCAATAGACGGTGTCACCCTTCTCCACACCATGGCCGATCACCCGCGCGTCGCATTGCGGGCAGGTCGGCGCGAGCGCCGTGATCGCGCACTCGAAGCTGTCGAAGGTGTGGGTCTGGCCGTCCATCGTCACCTGAAAGGCCCGGCTATAGTCATTTCCGCATTGTTCGCACTGCGCCATGGCTCGTCTCCTCATTCCGTTGGTTCAAGGAGCAATCCGGGCGGGAGGCGATGGTTCCGGGTTCATGCCCTTCCCCCGTTAACGATCGTCGCCTTCTGGCCAGGGCCTTGTCATCATCGATCGTTCAAGGTCGTTCCAGCCTCGGCATCCATCTCTGCTTCCGGCTCCGGCTCGTCGCCCAGATCATCGAACGGCAGCGGCTCGCCATAACAATCGCAGGTCGGAAACTCTCCCGGATAGCCGTCCTTGAAACCCTTCTCCCAGTCGAATTCCTCGCCCTCCCTCACCTCATGATACTCGTCGGGACAGGTCGGGCCAAAGCGCCAGGTATAAGAAGGAATACCGCTGCCGACCTGCAGCTCGGCGTTGATGTCCGCGCCGAACCGTTTCAGCAGGTCACGCTCGAAGCAGGCGATCTGCCGCTCGGCCTGCTCCGGCGAGATATCCGGAGTCTTCCGCCGCTCCTCGACATAAACCTGCCGGAATGAAATGGCCTCGTCGCGCAAGGCGGACAGGTTGGGCCGGTCCCTGTCGGTCAGGGGCCCAGGAAACTGCGAGCCGATTTGCGCGACGATTTTGCGCCATTGCTCATCGGCGATCGCGTTGAACTGTCGTGCGATGGCCTTCCGCTCTATCAGCAGCCTTAGCTCGCGCCGGAGCCAGCCGATCACCGGCACCGACTCCGCTGGCAAGAGCAATTGCGTGACATTAGCGTCTCCCCTTCGGCCATCTGGCAGCTCATGCCAACCAGATTGACATAAAGCGGCAGGCACGAAAAGGATTATATTCTTGCGACCGAGATGAGCGAAAGCAAGACGGCTAGCGCTCCGCCAATTCCGCCTCAGCCCAAGGAGGCCTTCCTCACGTCCCCTTATAGCTGCCGTCTCGACTGAACTCGAGTTCGGATAGCAGCGCCGTGCCGAGTTCTTCATCGGACACGGTGTCGGTAAACTTGATCGTCTCGCGGTTCTCGAACAGCGTCCAACGATCTCCAATGATGTGCCGGAGAGGCTCCAGTTCGATCGTTCCCTCAGTCCAAACCAGATCGACGCTCGCCGAACCTTCGAACAGTATCTTGATACTCCGGGCGCCCGCGCGCTTTTTCATTTCTTGGATGGATCGATCAGAAGGGCCTGATTTCACGTAATCCCGAACCGCCCGAATGGCATCGTCATACTCCAGATAACGGCTGGCGTGCAGGGCCTTCCAGGCGGCAGCTCCCAATTCGGCCGCACGCAAATCCCGAGAGTAAAATTCATCCATCCCTTCGGGGTCGATGCTTGCCATGCCATAGCACGCCCAAGAGTGGACGCGGTAGAAGAGTCGAAAAGAAAAGACTGACGCCCTCCGCTCCGGGGTACCCCTCGTATTCCTATCGTAGAACTGGTCGACGCGAGACATTAGGCGCCTTTGCTGATCGCCAGATGCTCCCGTATAGCCGCGCCCAGTTCCTCATCCTTAATCGTATCCGGCAATTCCAACCGCTCATAATTCCGCACAGGGCCCCAGCTTTCAACGCCAGTGTTTTTCCAGGCCGAGATGGTGATGGAATTTTCATCGTGCCAGACGGATACGCTACCAGCGCCGCGATATAGTGTTCTCAAGCTCTTCACACCGGCCAATTCCAGCATTGTTCTATCAGTCTTTTTAAATTCGCCGGTCCTTCTGTAATCATAGGCTCGATCCCATAATTCGTCGTCTGGCGACGCTCGGCTTGCAGCAAGCGCCTCGCGAACCGCGTTTCCAAATTTCTCGTCATCGATATCGATCGTCGGGAATTGTTCATAACCGCCCGGATCGTAGATCGACGCACCCCAGACGAGACATGAATAGATGCGATAGAAGCGTCGAAATTGGAAAACATTGGCTTGCTGTCTTACCGGTGAACGCCGTTTGTTTCGATTGCTTCCGATCATTGGTGCACCACCGTCACAATCATCTCAATCTTCAAACTTTCTGCATAGGCGATAGCCCGTCTGATTTCGTTTAGTTGACCCGATGATACGCCACGAGGGATAGCCAGTTCCAATCGTTTCACCACAATCTCATCGGCGCTCAACTCAAAGTCGTTTCTCATATCGCGGCCAAAGTGGTGCATCTTATCGATATAACCCTTCAGGCGATGAAATATTCGCCTTGGATCGTCAGTATAACTTTTCTTCCAAACATCGATCGTTTTTACGCTTGTCGCAGTCTTACTGACCTTATCCCAGAAATCGAAGGTCTTGAAGTTAGGGGCGATAGTGTGAAGCCAGAGCCCCAGTTTTCCCTCTTTGGCAAGATGCGCTTCGAAGGGGTCGCCCTGCTGTCGAATACCTTTTCCGAAAATAATCGCCGTATTTCTGGCATGGCGGAAGTCGCGGCGCAGCCAGTTTCTGTTTTGGCGGCTCAACCTCTGCAGATGCATTCTGAGTTCAGCGACGGATGCACCGACCCTGAGCGACTTACCGCTCGGCATCCCTTTGAGAAGTTTCGGCAGCGTCGTCGCGCCTAGCCCTACCGAACTGATCGTGTGGAGAAGGACCTGGGTGTTGAGATAACCGGAAGCTTCTCGCGCGGCTTCCGCGTCGGCCTGTGTGGTGAATCCGGAGCGATAGGCTGCTTCCGTTTCCCGCGCGCGGGCATGGACGCTCTGGGAATAATTTCGGAACGAAACCGCGAGTTTCGGCGCATGCAGTGCGAGTTCTTTGAGGGCTTCGGCCTCTCCAAGCGCTCCGCCGAGGATCTCTTGGAAACGCTGCGTTTCTTGCCGGGTCAGGCCTTGAGTGCCGAGTTTTAGAAGAAGGTAGGCGAGTTCGCCGATCGTGCCCGCGAGGCCGATCAAATCCCGTAAGGATTCAAGGTAATCCGCCGCAAAGTCGCGGACCGCGCGGTAGAAACCACGGTCTTCCGCAGCCCTCAATGCGGCTTCGAACTCCGGCCCGATATCCGGCACCCAGTCTGGCTCGTCGTCGGGCAGGTAGGGTTCCGCATGGCAGCGGCAGTTGAAGGCATGGCCGGGATGTCCGCCCTCAGGCGGATCGTCCCAGTCGAACACCTTGTCGTCATGTGTGGCATGCAACGGCCGGACGTCGGAATCGTCGCGGCTGCGCCAGACATATTGGTCGATGCCGAGGTCCTGTTGCTGCTCGGCGTTGATTCGCGCAGCAAAGGCTTGGAGGAGCCGTGCCTCCATTCGTTCACGCCGTGCTCCGAATTGCTCGGAGTCATCCGCTGCCACGGAGATAATGGAGGCGATACGCCGGTCCCATTCGATCAGCGCGTCTGCACGTGCTCCGGTGACATCCGACAGATCTTCGCGCGTCAACGGCGGATTGAACTTGCCGCCGATCGTCCGCAGCAGCGTGCGTTCGTTCTTGGCTGCTGCCGCGTCCAGACGCATTGCGAATGCACGTCGCGCGCTATCATCTGCAGTAAGAGGCTGGCGCTTCGCTTCCCGCCAAGCAGCGGCGGCAACCGCAAAACGTGCACGGTTCAGCGCAGCGTCCGAGCGCAGGTGGGCAAATCCGTTGTCAGGCACCTATCCAAGCCACCATTCATCCGTTCGATCGGATGACAGTGTGCAGGTGCTCAGAGCACTGTGAATAAATTCATAGAGAGGGCAACAGGGTCAGTACCCTAGCCGCTCATCAGCTTCTCCAGCCCCTCCACCTGCGGCTTGCCGATGCTCTGCAGGTCCGTGCCGTCGATCAGCGGGCATGGCGCGTCCAGCCGCTCATAGCCATTGGAAAGGTCGAACGTGTTGGCGGCTTTCAGCGTGTCGAGTTCATCCCACGTGGCCGGCATGGCAAGCGGCCCGCCCTTTCGCGCGCGCAGCGAATAGGGGCTGGCGGCCGTCGCGCCACGCTGGTTGCGCAGCCAGTCGACGAAGATGCGCCCGCCGCGCTTGGCCTTGCGCATATTGGCGGTGAAGCGCTTCGGCTGGCTGTCGCCGAGATAGGCGGCCAGCGTCTGCGCAAACAGCGTCACCGTGTCGTAATCGGCGATGCGCCGGAGGCGCGCGGTGACGTGAATGCCCTTACCGCCGGTGACGACCGGCACGGTTTCGATGCCGAGATCGGCCAGAAGGTCGCGCAGATCGCACGCCGCGCTCTTCACGTCGCCCCAGCCAAGCCCTTCATCCGGGTCCAGATCGAAGATGATGCGGTCCGGCTTGTCGAGCTTGTCGGCGGCGGCAATCCAGGGGTGAAATTCGATCGTGCCCATCTGCGCGGCAGCGACGAACCCCTGCTGCGCTTCGACCATGAGATAATCGGCGCTGTCGCCGTCGCTCTCTTCGACCTTCACCGCACCGATGCCGGGCGGAAAGCTGCCCTCGTAGTGCTTCTGGAAGAAACACGCCTTGCCGCCCCGCACCCCGCCCGGGCAGCGAACCAGCGAGAGGGGCCGCCTGCCCGCCAGTTCGAAGAGACGCTCACCCGCAGCTTCCGCCCATTCGGCGACATCGCGCTTGGTCCATTTCGCATCGTCGAAGATGACGCGCTTGCTGCTAGTGATGGCAATGCCCGCGACCTTGCCGCCAGTGCTCTTCGTGGGCTTGGCCTTTGATGAAGTTGGGGTCTCCATCTTCGCCACCTCGTCGATCGACGCTTCGCCGGCGCTGGCGCTTTTCTCGTCCACCACGGCATCCGCCGGTTTATCCTTGCGAAGGCCGAGAAACACGCCGTGACGGATATGGCCGTCATCGGTCAGTTCGGCGAATTTCACTTCGGCAACGAGCTTCGGCGTCACCCAATGCGCGCCGCGCTTCATCGCACGCGGCACCGCCTCAAACGCCATGGTCTTGCGCGCCAGCGGCTTCATCGCGCTTTCCAGTTGCGCCATCGTTTCCTCGTCGAAGCCGGAACCGACACGACCGCGATAGACGAGATCGTCGCCATCGAAGACACCGAGCAGGAGCGATGAGAAGGCCCTTCCCTTCTTGTCGCTTTCGCTCCAGCCACCAATGACGAATTCCTGGCGCTTCTCCGCCTTAACCTTCAGGAAATTGCGGTTGCGGCCGCTCCTGTATTTGGCGTCGGCCTTCTTGCTGATGATGCCTTCGCCGCCGGCCTCGGCAATGGCCTTGAAAACCGCCGGCCCATTGCCGGCAATGTGTTGCGAATAGCCGAGCGCGACGCTCTCCGGCGCAGCCCCGATCAGCGCTTCCAGCTTTTCCTTCCGTTCGATGAGCGGCAGACCGGTCAGATCATCGCCGTCAAGTTCGAGGAGGTCGAAGGCCTGGAGTCGGACCGGCGCACCGGCCTCCAGATCGGATTGCAGGGCGGAAAAGGCGCTGCCCGCACCGGCATGCAGAGAGACGATCTCGCCATCGATCAGCGCGCTCTTGCACGGCAGCGCAGCGAGCGCGTCCGGCACGGCCTTGTAGCGCTCGGTCCAGTCCTTGCCATTGCGCGTCCAGAGCTTGACCGCGCCGCCGCCAATCGCGGCGATGCAGCGATAGCCGTCATATTTGGTTTCGTGCAGCCAATCCTCGCCCTCCGGTGCATCGTCCACCAGCGTCGCCAGTTGCGGCTCGCGATAGGGCGGCAGCTTGCCGTCGGCGCGCCGACTCCTGCCCGTCTTCTGCGCGGGCAAAACCCGCCGCGCCGCCTTGCCCTTCTCCGGCAGTTCCTGCGCCTCTTCGCCCTTGGCGATCTGTGCAATGGTCCGGCCGGTTTTCACCGAAAGCGTATTGCGCTTGATGATCCCCTCGCCGTCATCATCGACGGCATGACCGTCGCGTTCCTTGATGAGAAGCCAGTTTTCGCGCTTCTCGCTTGGCTTGCCCTTCATCTTCACGAGTGTCCAGCCGCCGGCCATCCGGTCGCCGAAGAGCTCGAACTTCAGCTTCCCCTCAGCAAGGCCTTCATCGAAATCGGCAAGCGGCGCAAACGCACCGCGATCCCACAGCATGACCGTGCCACCGCCATATTCACCCTTGGGAATGGTGCCCTCGAACGTGCCGTAAGAGAGCGGATGATCCTCGGTCCGGACAGCGAGGCGTTTTTCGGACGGGTCGAGGCTCGGCCCGCGCGTCACCGCCCAGGAGAGGAGGACACCGTTCCAGGCGAGGCGGAAATCATAGTGAAGCCGCGTCGCATCATGTTTCTGAACCAGAAAATGGAGCGCCGGCGGCACATTGGTCTTCGACGAGGATGATGGTTCGGCCGTCTTCGAAAAGTCGCGCTTTTCGTCGTAAGCCTTCAGTGCCTCGGCGGCCTGCTCACGGCGGCTCGCCATCGCTTATGATGCCTTTTTCCGGCTACGCGAGGACGACTTCGATTTGCTGGAACTTCCCGAGGACTTCTTGGACTTCGTATCGTCAGCCTTGTCGAGGCTGGCTTTCAGTGCCGCCATCAGATCGACAACATTGCCGCCCCCCTTTCCCTTGGGGGTCGTTTCGCCATCGCTGACCGGCACGCGCGTGCCTTTTTTGTCGGAGACCTTCGCCTCAACCAGTTCGCGAAGCGCTTCGGCATAATTGTCGCTGAAGGAGGAGGCGTCGAATGGCGCCGTCTTCCGGTCGATCAACGTCGTGGCGACATCCAGCAAATCATCATCGGTCTCCTCATCCTTGATCTCGGAGAAAATCGGATCGGCGTTCCGTATCTCCTCGGCATAATGAAGCGTTTCCAGCAAAAGCCCGTCACCGCAGGGCTTGATCGCGACGAGATACTCCTTGCCGCGCATGGAAAGCTGCCCAAGGCCGACCTTTTCGCTCTGGCGAAGCGCGTCCCGCACCACGCGGTAGGCATCCTGCGCCAGTTCGTCGGTCGGTGTCACATAATATGGCTTGTCGAAATAGAGCGGCGGGATTTCGCAGGAGCCAACGAATTGCACCAGCTCCAGCGTCTTCTTGGTTTCCAGCTTGATCGCGTCGACTTCGTCCGGATCGATCAGCACATACTCGCCGTCATCGGTCTCATACCCTTTGACGATGTCAGAGGTGTCGATCGGACCAATCCCGGCGACCGTCTTCTCATAGGAAACCGGTTTGCCGGATGGTTCGTGAATCTGCCGGAAGCTGATTTTCGAAGCCGTCTTGGTGGCGGTATAGAGTTCGATCGGAATGGAGACGAGCGAGAGGCGAAGCTGGCCTTTCCAGACGGGACGAGGTGCCATGAACGCTTCTCCGAAACTGAACGCAACTGGCCGCAATGCGGCATTCCTGCAAATCCAATTCCCACCGATGAGAATCGTTCCAGCGAGCGCGCCAAAGCCCGCTTTGGCTTCGTGGCGGTTCAGCGATCAAGCCGGGCGGGCAGCGAGAGATACCCACGGAACCGCAGCCGCCTGCTGCGCACCGAACCATCGATCAGGTGGTAAGCCGGAAAGCGTTCCAGAAAGCGCGCTACGGCAATCTGTCCCTCCATCCGGGCCACGCTCATACCGATACATTGATGCGGGCCGGAAGCGAAAGCCAGGTGCCGGTTCGGTCGCCGGCCGATATCGAACCTGTCGGGCTCCTCAAAGACGGCCGGGTCGCGATTGGCTGCCCCGATGCATAGCGTCAGGAAGGTTCCGGCGGGCATGTCGACCCCGTTAAAGGTGACGGGCGCCGTCGTCATCCGGTTGCCGAGTTGGTTCGACGATTCATAGCGCAGCATTTCCTCGACGGCCGTGCGGATGAGCGACGGGTCGTCGAGCAGACGTTGACGCTGGTCGGGAAAACGCTCGAGCAGCTCCAGGCCGTTACCGATCAGATTGGTCGTGGTTTCGTGGCCTGCATTCAGGATGAAGATGCAATTTTGCAGAAGCTCGGCTTCCGACAGTTTCTCGCCGCTCTTCTCCCCCAAGATCAGCCGCGTGAGCATATCCTTGTCAGGGTCGCCGGGGGTCTCGCGGCGCCGACCCACCAGCGTCTCCAGATAGGCGAGGAAATCGGTCACCGCCTGGTTGCCGCGCGCCTCTTCCTCTTCGCTGAGAACAGGCTCCAGCGCGCCGAGAATGGCGAGCGACCAGTCGCGCAGCGGCTCGCGCTCGTCATACGGCACCGCCAGCAAGTTTCCGATCACCTCGACCGGAATGGCGGAGGCGAAATCCTCGATCAGATCGATGGCTTCGCCGCGCTCCGCCTTGGTCTCAAGGTCGTCCAGCAGCCGGCCGACCAGCGCCTCGACATCGCCCTCCAGAGCAGAAACGGCTCTTGGATTGAGGGCGCCGGCCAGAATGGAACGCACCCTTGTATGAAGCGGCGGATCGTTGAAGACGAGACTCGTGGTGTGGTGTTCGAAGAGAGGTGTTTTGCCGTACTTCTCGCCGAACTCGACTGTCTTGTCGGACGAGTAGAGCGACGTATCCTTGTAAACCGCAGTCAGATCGGCGTGGCGGCTGAGCAAATAACTCTTTTCGCCAAGCTTCTTCACCGGCGCATGGGCAAGAAGCGCAGCGTAGGTCGGATAGGGATCGTCGATAAAGCCTTCCGGCGGCCGCCCCAGATCGAACGCGTCAGCTTGAAGAGTGGCGTCACCCTCATGGGGATCAACGCTCTGCTTGACCCGTACCTGCTCGTTCATCGCACTTACTCCTGCCCATAATGCGGGACTGTAGAGATTTCGGCTGCTCGGGATAGATCCAATCGCTGCAGTTTCTCGTTCAGCAGATCGCTCCATTGCTCTCGCAGGACAGCATTCGGACGGGAGCGGAGGCCGATCGCGTTGAGACGGTCAAAGCGGTCGGAGCCGGACTCTCCGAAGGTGTCCGCGACCTTTGGCTGCCAATAGGCAATCGAGCGCTCGGCACCGCTTTTTCCGTCAGGGGAAGCGACAATGCGTTCGAGACCTTCCAGACCAAGTTCCGTATGGCGCTTTTCGCGAGGTTTTATCTGACGGATGACGTCCGCGAGCGGCCTGTAGGAAATGTGGTTCATCTCCTCAAGCTGCACATCCGTCGCCAATCCCATCAGGACATTGAAGACCACCGCATCCACCCATCCGTTCAGCGGAAAATGGAAAACGGAAAGTCGCATGTCCGGGCCATGGCGCCGCGCCGCAAGCGTGGCATCGCGCTCGATCCGAGCGGACCAGTCATGGGCCTGGTTGTAGCGGGTCTTGTCGGTGCCGAAGTCGGACATCAGATCCAAGACGCGTTCGGCATGATCGGTCTTTTCCAGAACGATCCGGCTCGCCGCAATCCGCTCCTTGATGCCGGGCGCGTGGTTGATGCTGTCCGCGAAACCGGCTGAACCCGCCAGCTCGCTGTCAACGAAGGAAGACATCAGCCGCAACAGTTCACCACGGTAGCGGGCCGGCACATTGTCAGGAGCGGTCAGGACGCCGCCCTGCGACAGATAGTGTTCGATTTCGGCTTTTCCGGTCACGCCCTGGCCTCTTCATTCATCATAGGTGAGCACGACCTTTTCGGTCAGCGGATGACACTGGCAGGACAGCACATAGCCGGCCTTCACCTCGTAATCTTCCAGGGCGTGGTTGGTATCCATCTCCACCTCGCCTTCCAGCACCTTGGCCCGGCAGGTGGAACAGACGCCCGCCTTGCACGAATAGGGAGCGTCCATATCGTGCGCCAACGCGGCATCCAGAAGGCTGGTCTGCTTCGACATCGTGAACGAGCGCGTTGTTCCGTCGAGCGTGATCGAGGCTTCGGTATCGCCCCCGCTCTGCTTTTGCCGTCTCGATTTCGCTCGTGTCGCAGCGCGGCCCGGCTGGCTCGAGGCAAACAGTTCGAACTTGATGCGCGAGTCATCCAGCCCATGCTCGCGCAGAGCCTGCGCAATCACGAGCATCAGCGCTTCCGGACCGCAGATAAAGGCGGTGTCGATCGATTCCGGGTCGATCCAGACCTCGAAGAGACGGTCCAGCTTCGCGCGGTCGATCCGACCGCCGAACAACTCGCTCTCGCCGGCTTCGGATTTGAGGATATGAAGCAGCGAAAAACGGCCGAGATAGGTGTTCTTCAGATCCTCCAATTCCTCCCGGAACATGATCGAATTGACCTGCCTGTTGGCGTAGACCAGCGTAAAACGAGCTTTCGGCTCGCGCGTCAGAACGGTGCGGATGATCGAAAGCACGGGCGTGATGCCCGAACCGGCAGCGAAGGCGACATAATGGCGCGTCGAATCTTCTTCGATCGGCGTATGGAAGCGGCCCTGCGGGGGCATGGCCTCCAACGTGTCGCCGACTTTCAGTTCCTCGTTCGCAAAGGTCGAAAAGGCGCCCCCGTCGACGCGTTTGATACCGACCCGAAGAACGGGATCGTCGCAGCCGGCGCAGATCGAATAGGACCGCCGCAATTCTTCATCGCCGAAAGATCGGCGGAAAGTGAGATACTGGCCCTGCGTGAAGGCGAACCTGTCACGGTCGTCCTCACGCGGCTGCAAGGATACAATAACGGAATCGCGCGTGTCACGCTGCAGATCAGTGACCGTCAGGGGCGAAAACCGGCTCATGGCGCCTCACTCAAATACATTTGAAATAGTCGAAAGGTTCAAAACAGCTCTTGCAGCGATAGGCGGCCTTGCAGGGCGTCGACCCGAACTGGCTGATTTTCTCAGTCTCGGTGGAATTGCAGCGGGGACAAGCCACCACAAGCGATGTTCGACCGGCAAGCCGCGCGGCGCGAGACGCGATCTGTGAAGAAGGCTGGCTCTCGCTTGGCGGGGCGATGCCGTAGGCGCGCAGCTTTTCGCGCGCCTCTTCACCGATCCACTCCGTACTCCAGGCCGGAGACAGGCGGCGCTCGATCCGCAGATCCGAAACGCCTTTTGCCGCGAGCGCCGTTTCGATATCGAGTTCGATCACCGAGGTGGCAGGGCAGCCTGAATAGGTTGGTGTTACGGCAACGACCAGCGTTTCGTCTTCATAGCGAACATCACGAACGATCCCGAGATCGGTCACCGATATGACCGGAATTTCCGGATCCGGCACGTCTGAAAGCCAGTTCCAGACGTCCTTGGTATCGGGACGCGTCGAGACAGTCATCACCAGCTCGCATCGGGATAAGCGCGCTGCAGAAACTGCATCTCCGCAAGCAGATGGCCAAGATGCTCGCTGTGCCGCTCGCCATTCCTGCCGCCAGTGCGGGCGAAATCATTATCCGGCCGCTTCAGGGTTGCCTCGGCGAGAACGGCGCTCACATGACTGTCCCACGCAGCTCTCAGAGTCTCCGGGCGCGGCGCGATCCCTGCTTCGGCCACAGCCTCGTCGACACTATCGGTGACGAACATCTCGTTGGCATAGGTCCAAAGCGTATCGAGCGCCTTCTGCACACGGCGATGGCTCTCTTCGGTGCCATCGCCCAACCGGATGATCAGATCGGACGACCGGTCGAGATGGTAGCTGGCTTCTTTCAGGGCCTTTGCCGCGATCTCCGAAACACGAACGCTCGATGAGTCGGTCAAGGCGCGCAGCAACGCGACGTGATACGCGTCGAAGAGAAACTGACGGGTCAATGTGAAGCCGATATCGCCATTGGGTTTTTCGGCGAGGAGCAGGCTCCGGAAATCCATAGCGTCACGCCGGAAGGCCAGTTCGTCCGCGCTTCTGCCCTTGCCTTCCACTTCGCCCGCCAGACCCAACCACATCTGCGTGTGGCCGATCAGGTCGAGCGCGACATTGGCAAGCGCTATATCCTCTTCCAGGACCGGCGCATGGCCGCACCATTCGGAGATGCGATGGCCGAGCACCAGCGTCGTATCACCCAGACGGCAAAGCCATTCGAAGAAGGCCGGCTTCAGTTCTTCGTCATGGAGGTGATGATCGTGCGGCCCCTGTCGCTCGGCGGCGCGGTGCGCCAACTCCTCCACATCGGTGGAATTCATGTCGGGAAGCGACGGCATCACATATGGCCCACTTCATCGGGAATATCGTAGAAGGTGGGGTGCCGGTAGGTCTTGCTCTCGGCCGGGTCGAAAAGAGGCCCCTTCTCGCTCGGAGACGACGCTGTGATCTCGTTCGACTTTACCACCCAGATCGAGACACCCTCCCTTCGACGTGTATAGACATCGCGCGCATGATTGATCGCCATTTCGGCGTCGGGCGCATGCAGACTGCCGACGTGACGATGGTTCAGCCCATGCTGTCCCCGGATGAAAATTTCCCAGAGCGGCCATTCCTTGCTCAAGGCACTTCTCCCAATCGATTCGGTCCGTTGATTATTCGGCTGCTTGAAGCGTGCTTTCCTGGCGACGCTGTGCCTGCTTGTCGGCATGCGCGTTCAACGCGTCGCGGAACCAGGCGCCCTCGTCCCAAGCCTTGCGGCGCGCTTCGATCCGCTCTTCGTTGCAGGGGCCATTGCCCTTGATCACCTGAAAGAACTCCGACCAGTCCGGCTGCGAGAAATCGTAACCGCCCTTCTCTTCATTCCAGGCCAACTCGTCGTCCGGCACGCTCAGTCCGAGGAACTCGGCCTGCGGCACCGTCTGGTCGACGAATTTCTGGCGCAACTCGTCATTGGTGTTGATCTTGATACGCCACTTCATCGACTGGTCAGAATGGACCGAATCCTTATCGGATGGCCCGAACATCATCAGCGACGGATACCAGAAGCGATTGAGCGCATCCTGAGCCATCGCCCTCTGCTCATCAGTTCCGGTCGCCATCTTGCGCATGATGTCGAAGCCCTGTCGCTGATGGAAACTCTCTTCCTTGCAGATGCGGATCATGGCACGCGAATAGGGTCCGTAGGACGTGCGCTGCAGCGGCACCTGATTCATGATCGCTGCACCGTCGACCAGCCACCCGACAGCGCCGATATCGGCCCATGTCAGCGTCGGATAATTGAAAATGGACGAGTATTTCATCTTTCCCGACAGAAGCTGCTCTGTCAGATCGTCGCGCGAAACGCCCAGCGTCTCAGCCGCGGAATAGAGATAAAGCCCATGCCCGGCTTCATCCTGCACCTTAGCCAACAGAATTTGCTTCCGCTCGAGGGTGGGCGCGCGGGTGATCCAGTTTCCTTCGGGCAATTGGCCGACGATTTCAGAATGGGCGTGCTGGCCCATCATGCGGATCAACGTCTTCCGGTAATGGTCCGGCATCCAGTCTTTGGGCTCGATCCGCTCATTATTGTCGATCCGCGCCTGGAAAGCGGCTTCCAGCTCCTCGGTGCCGGCCTCGATTCCATCACGCTCCTTGGCGCCCAGTTCCTGTCCGTACATAAATCCTCCAAACCGATTGGCGATGCACCCGCCCGTCAAGGCAGGAATGCCGCACAGCGATGTCTAGTTTCCTCCACCAGACCCAAGATATAACACAAAACATCACATAAAGAAAGAAATTTGGAAATTGGTGTGATGTTTCGTCGGGCGTGTCGATGCCCCGCCCGGTCAGGCAGGCTCTGCAACATCGGAGAAACAAAGCTTTACGGCTGGCTTTGCCGCCGTCGAAAGATGGCTGTGCATCTCTTCGAAAAGCCCCCTTGCTTCACCGCCAGGCCAGTCAGATGGCAAGCCGTCGGCCGGTAGCTGCGGATCGCGCAGGAGCAGGGTGCGGTAGGCATGAACAAGCAAGAGCCGCGCCAAGAGAGCCTCCTCGGCGGGAAGCGACGCGGCCCTGTCGCGGAGGGGAAGAAACCGATTAATCATGGCCGCATAACCATCCGCCAGTTCGTCGACCGGCCAGAGGGACCGCGCCAGAGCAGGCAATTGTGTCGTGTCGGAGATTGCCCCCACCGTGAAGCTAAGCTCGACGTCCTTCGGAAAGTGGCCACGGTCGGGTGACAGAAACAGATCTCCGGAAAGCCGGCTGAAGTGATTTTCCCTTGCAATCGGCTCTGGCAGCGATGGCGCCATATGTATCGCCCAACCCGAGGGCGGTTCCATAGGCCCATGAAGTTGGCAGGCCACGGCCATGAACTCCTCCTCCGCCGCAGCAGTCAGCCTGTAATAACTCTTCCGGCCCTGCCTTACGCCCTGCAGACGCCCCGCAGCGACAAGCCGTGAAACGGCCGTCCGCACGAGGGTCTCGGAGAACCCCAGTTTTGAACAAAGTCCGATCAGCGCGCTCATCCCGAGAACACCCCCATTGGGCATGACGAGATCGCCATAAATCGTGACGATCATGCCCGGGGCGCGGGGCGCGATTTCATCGCGGATCGCCAGAAGCCGGTCCTCGGCTGACATGCTTCCTCCTTTCGCCAGTGGGGCCAATTCGTGCTTGGCATAGCAAACTGGAACGGAGCGAGGCGAAAGGAAAGTCGCCACTCAGACGCAAGATCGCCAGTCAGACACAAGTTTGCCTGCCTACCTTCGCCGCCATCATTCGCGGAGTATCCCTTTGAGTCTCGCCACCAGCCCGGCCAAAAGCGCAGCGACCAAGCGGTCCGATATCGGGCTGGCAATCGGCGTGGCGATGATTCTGGTCATTCTGTTCCTGCCGATCCCCTCCTTTATGATCGATATGGGGCTGGCGCTTTCACTTGCTTTTTCCATCCTCATCCTGCTGGTGGCTCTCTGGATCGACCGCCCGCTCGACTTTTCGGCGTTTCCAACGGTGCTCCTGATCGCGACGATGCTGCGGCTGTCGCTGAACATCGCCACCACGCGCGTCATCCTCTCTGAAGGCCACGAGGGGTCAAACGCCGCAGGCCATGTGATCGGCGGCTTCGCCAAATTCGTCATGAACGGTGACTTCCTCATCGGTGTCGTCGTCTTCCTCATCCTCGTCGTGGTCAATTTCATCGTCATCACGAAAGGCGCGACCCGTATCGCCGAGGTTGGCGCACGCTTTACCCTGGACGCCATTCCGGGAAAGCAGATGAGCATCGACGCCGATCTCGGCGCCGGCATCATCACCGAAAAGGAAGCGCAGATCCGTCGCCGGGAACTGGAAGAGGAAAGCTCGTTCTTCGGCTCCATGGACGGTGCTTCGAAATTCGTTCGCGGCGACGCGGTCGCCGGACTCATCATCACCGCCGTCAACGTTTTCGGCGGCATCGCCATCGGCTATACCCGCCATGGGATGAATTTCGGCGAAGCGGCGGACGTCTTCGTCAAGCTGTCCGTCGGTGACGGCCTGGTCTCGCAGATACCCGCCCTCATCACCTCGCTGGCCGCAGGCCTGCTGGTATCCAAGGGCGGCACACGCGGCTCGGCGGACGTCATCCTCTTCAAGCAGCTCGGTGCCCACCCTCGCGCGCTTTACGTGGGCGGCGGATTGCTGGCAGTTCTCGCCTTCATGCCGGGTCTGCCCTTCATGCCCTTCATCATTCTGGCCGGCATCTTCGGTGGGGCGGCGCTGCGCATCCAGCAGGCGACACGCGAGCGCGAAGTGGAGCAGCAAAACGAGCGGGAGGCAGAACTCGCCGAGCAGCAGCAGGCCGACGACCGCTCGCTGAAGAATTCACTCACCGTCAGTGAAATCGAAGTGGTCATGGGCAAGCAGGTCTCGGTTGCGCTGGTCCCGCAGAACGAGGAACTGACCTTCCGCATGTCCCGCATCCGCAAGAAGTTTGCGAGCGAATACGGATTTGTCATCCCTGAAGTCGCGATCAAGGACGATCTTACGGTCCCGCCCAATCACTATCAGATCCGTGTCTTCGGAACCGTTCTGGCGTCCTATGAACTGCGTATCGGCGAAGTTCTCGCCCTCTGCCCGGAAGAGGCCGTCAGCGACCTGCCCTTCACGAAGGTCAGGGAACCGGCCTTCGGCATGGACGCGATGAGTATGCCGGGCCATCTCACGGACGAATTGAAGCGCCGGCGCATTTCCACCGCCGACAATGTCAGCGTGCTGCTCACACACCTCTCCGAAGTGGTCCGCAACAATCTGCCTCAGCTTCTGTCCTACAAGGCGGTGCGCCACCTGATCGACCGTCTGGAGCCAGAATATCGCAAGCTGGCCGATGATATCTGCACGAACCACCTTTCCTATCCAGGTCTTCAGGCGATTCTGAAGATGCTGCTTGCCGACCGCGTCTCCATTCGGAACCTCAATCTTATCCTGGAAGCCGTTGCCGAAGTCGCGCCGCACATGCGCCGCACTGAGAAACTGGTCGAGCATGTCAGGATGCGCATCAGCCAGCAGATCTGCGGCGACCTGTCCAAGAACGGCGTTTTGAATGTGCTACGGCTCGGTACCCAGTGGGACATTCTGTTTCAGGAGAGCCTGCGCCGCGACAATAATGGCGAGGTACGCGATTTCGACATGAACCCAGCGGCATTGGAGAAGTTCGCCGACGATTCGTCGACCGTCATCAAGCAGCATGCCCAGAGCGGTGTTCCCTTCGCGCTCCTCACATCGGCGGAAACACGCCCCTATGTCCGAATGATTCTGGAGCGCCTTCACCCAAGCCTGCCGGTGATCGCCCATTCGGAACTGGCCCGCGGCATGCAGGTCAAGCTGCTGGGATCGATCGGCTAAAGGGTTCGCGCATGGCGCTGATCGTCCAGCAACTGGGCCTTGAATTCTTCCTGGTGCTATGCCGGATCGGCGGCTGCCTGATGATCCTGCCTGGCATCGGCTCTGCGCGCATTCCGCCGCGCGTCCGCATGCTTCTCGTTATCGCACTCGCCGCCGCCATCCTTCCTTCGGTCACGACGATCGCCGTCGGCGGAACCATGGATGGGGACGGCAATCTCTTACGCCTTATCGCCACGGAAACGATGATCGGGATCATCATTGGCTTTTCGGTGCGCATCGTAGTCGCGGCACTGGAATTCATAACCTCGGCCATCGCCATGACGATTGGCTATGGCGGCATGCTGGGGCCAGCGGTCGCGGAAGCCGACCCCCAGGCCTCGCTGGGCACCTTCATTTCGCTCAGCGCGCTCACGCTCATGTTCACGCTCAACTTCCACCATGCGGTGATTGCCTCGCTGGTGCAGTCGTATCAGATCCTGCCGCTCGGGGGCGATTTGTCGGCAGAAGCGGTGCTGACACGCGCCAACAATATGGCAACCGACGCTTTTCTGATGGCGCTCCGGCTGGGCACACCTTTCCTTGCCTACGGCATCATCGTCAATCTTTCGGTCGGTCTGGTGAACAAGCTCACGCCCCAGATCCCCGTCTACTTCATGTCGCTTCCAGCGGTTCTTCTGGGCGGCCTTCTTCTCACGGCGGCCACAATCGGCCCGCTTCTTTCGCAATTCGGCGCCGGTCTGTTCGACCTGATGGCCCATTAGGACGGTCCACGATGCAAAGCCCTGCCAGACGCAAGCGATTGATCGCGACGCTTTCGCGCCTGCGCGCCCAACGCGAGCAGGAGCGGGATCGCCTTCGCATCCTTCTCATGGGTGTCGAGCGCGAAATGGATGAGATCGAATCTCTGATCGCGCGCGACAATCAGTCTCTCGACCGCTTTGTCGGGATGATCGGCAAACGGCGCGGCGCGCTGCGCGAGCAGGCGGAATCACTGCGCGAATCGATCAAGGCGCTTTCGCTCGACCTGAAACGCGAAGAGCGGTGGATGGACAATATCCGGGACGATCAGCGTCGGGCTGAGCACGAAAGCGCGACGCTGGCACGCGAAGAGGATCTCGCGAACCGTCTTTCGTCCGACGATATCTGAGCGGACCGTTAAGTGATCAGTCTCTTGCAAGCTTCGTCCAATAAGCTGATCGGCAGATGAAGGGAGAAGGGCCATGGCAGTCGACTTTCCCGGTGACCTGATCGCCGATGTTGCCCGCGCGGCTGACCGCCAATCTGTCGAGCAGGCTCGTGCGCGCTTGGCCGGAATCGCGGAAATGTCCGGGACGGCGGCCAGCGCCTTTACTGAGGCGCTCCGTGCCGACGTCGAGGCTCCGCTACCAACGGCAGGTGCCGGGCCGAAAGACGTGGCGACCATGGCGCCCAAAAACGACGCCGCCGCTCTCCAGCGCTTTGAGGCCATGATGTTGCAGCAGATGATCGAGCAAATGATGCCAAAAGAGGCCGGAGCCGTTTATGGCAATGGGTTTGCCGGCGATATGTGGCGCTCTCTGCAGGCCGAGAAGATCGGCGAATCCTTTGCCGAACGCGGCGGCATCGGCATCGCCGAAACGATCACCGGACGCTTGGCTATGGCAGGTGGCGACGTTCGATCGAGCACGGCGGACGGCGCCTCGATCGTCGACAAAATAACATTTCGCATGCTGCGCGATCAGCAAGGCGGATAAAAGAACACAGGTGAGTGAGGATGCCCCCCTTGGAACGGCGAACGATATCTGAAGGTGTTGGCGCTGCCGAGCGCCTGATCGGCTCGATCTCCAAATGTCTGGCCGAAGAGACGGAATATCTGCAGGCCAATGGCGAGCGTGAGTTGGCGCACTTCAACACGCGCAAGAACCAGTTGCTGACAGAGTTCATGCGGCTCGGTTCGCGTCTGCATGAAAGCGAACTCAAGGCGATCGACCGGGACAAGCTTTCCGAGCTGAATCAGGCGATTGCGGCAAACCGTCGCCAGATCGAGATCAGCATCTACGTCAACCGCAAGGTGACCGACACGCTGATGGATATGGCCCGCGACGCCGAGGACGACGGCACCTACTCCATGATGCCCGGGGCTTATGGCTGATGTTGCGACCGCTGCTCTTCGGTTTGCTCGGCACTTCGGCCCTGGCCGCAGGCCTCATCTTTTCCGTTCCGGCTGTGACGTCGCCGGGCCAATCCGGAATGCCGACAGGCGAAGATAACCAGACGGAAGGCGCAGATCCGCACGCGCTTGAGGCGGGTGGCAACGCCGCGGAAAGCCGCGACTTGCCTGTCCTGGTCGCCCCCCTTGTCTCCGAGAACAACGAGGTCGTCGGCTATCAGTCGCTTGCCCTATCGCTCGTTCTTCCCGAACATCATGAACCGGAAGAGACGAGACCCATCCAGATCGCCATCGAGGACAGCTTCAACGAATGGATCGCCACCTCGACCGACGAAGACAGGCGTGCCCAATTTAATGACCTGCTCAGCCTCGCCAAGAGCCTGGCGAAGCAGGCTAAACAGCGGATCGAGACGACTATCGACTTCGATCTCGTGGCCCTTCAGTCCGATATCTTCTCGGCGGCGGAAACCCGCAAGAACCTGATCGAGCCGAGAGCGCCGGCAAGTCCGGATCAGCCAACAGCCGATCCAGCTCACTAGCAACGGGAAGTGGCCTGTCGATGCGACCGGCCGCCTTATCCGAAAGCGACTGATAGCCGTTGCTTCATTTCGTGGAGCGGCGATGCAGCTTCCGGACGACCGCCCCTATCCGGTACTTTGGCGAGGTTGAAGCGCCCCACCAGATCAAGGGTTTTCGCCGCGTCACTAGCAAGTGAATGGCTGGCTGCGGTCATCTCTTCGACCATCGCAGCGTTTTGCTGCGCATTTTCGTCCACGAGATTGACCGATCGAGAAATCTCCCGCAGCCCGACCGCCTGCTCCTTCGAGCCATCCGTGATCGACCCGATCCGTTCGTTGATCTCTCCGATCTGTGAAACAATCTCTTCGAGCGCTTCGCCAGCGCGATTGACGAGACCAACGCCGCTATTCACCTGCTCAACCGAGGTCCCGACGAGGTCCTTGATCTCTTTTGCGGCGGCCGAGGACCGCTGCGCCAGTTCACGAACTTCCTGAGCCACGACCGCAAAGCCCCGACCGGCTTCTCCGGCCCTGGCGGCTTCGACACCCGCGTTCAAGGCGAGGAGACCGGTCTGGAAGGCAATTTCGTCGATGATGCCGATAATATTGGCTACCTTGGCGGACGACTCTTCGATCTGTCCCATGGCATTGATGGCATTCTGGACGACATCGCCGGAGGCCAGGGCACCCGTCCGGGTCCGCATGGCCAACTCGGCGGCTTCTTCCGCCTTGGCGCTGGCGCTTTCAACATTGGTGCTTGTCTCTTCAAGCGCCGCGGCGGTGCGCTCGATCGACGCCGCAACATCTTCGGAACGCTTTGCCAGATCGTCGCAGGCAATGCGCACCTCTTCCGAGCTCGCGCTGATGGAATGGGCGTTGTTTTTGGTCTCGTCGAGGAGATCGCGCAGATGCACGACGGACTCGTTATAGTCCTCCTTCAGCTCCTGAAGAGCGGGCACGAAATCCTCATCGATGGACTGGGAAAGGTCGCCTTTGGCCATAGCCTGCAATGCGCTCGCCAGCCTGCGTACGTTTTCGACACGGTCCGTCACATCGGTCGCCAGCTTCACCACGCCCTGCACGTCGCCCTTCTCGTCCAGGATCGGATTGTAGGAAGCTTGAATGAAAACACGCTTGCCGCCCTTGCCGATGCGCTCGAACTCCGAAGCGACGAATTCACCGGCGCGCAGGCTTTCCCAGAAGGACTGATAGTCCTGTGATTTCACATAGGACGGCTCGCAGAACAACGAATGTTTGCGCCCTTTTATTTCGGCAAGAGAATAACCAAGAACCGCGAGGAAGTTTTCGTTCGCGTCCAGAACCGTACCATCAAGAGCAAAAGAAATGGTGGCCTGCGAGCGGTCGATAGAGCGCAGGATGCTCGCATCCCGAAGTGAAGCGCGCTTCTTATCGGTGATATCGGTGGCGATCTTCACGACCTTGTAGGGACGCCCACGGCGCATGACGGGATTATAGGACGCTTCGAGCCAGACTTCGCTGCCATCCTTCGCAAAGCGCTTA
Source organism: Notoacmeibacter ruber (assembly GCF_003668555.1). Lineage (NCBI taxonomy): Bacteria > Pseudomonadati > Pseudomonadota > Alphaproteobacteria > Hyphomicrobiales > Notoacmeibacteraceae > Notoacmeibacter > Notoacmeibacter ruber. The sequence goes on from NZ_RCWN01000001.1 coordinate 2,477,739, forward strand.
TACTCGTCTTTCAGCGCCTCGCCGGAGGAAAGCTTCCGCCACATGGCCGTATAGGCCGGGGTTCCCACCTCGGCGCGGTCGACGAAAATCGAGTGGTGCTTGCCTTTGAGTTCGCCCTCTTCATACCCCATGGACTGGCAGAAGAGCGGATTGGCACGCAGTATGGTGCCGTCGAGTGCGAACTCGATAATAGCGTGCGCACTTTCGAAAGCCGCCAGAATATTGGCATCATCTTTGCATTTAGAAGAATTCAGCACCCAAGCCTCCTAAAATGGCGGATAGAGGAAAGCAAAACTGGCGCCGCCAGGGACGACACGAGAGACTCTCCAGGAATTTTCCGCCGAATCGTGTTCCCGGCGGGATACCGAGGTTGAGATTATATGCGACAGATGAAATCTGTCTTAACTTCCGTCAATATTGATGCTCAATCGATACATTTTTTTAGGAAAGTTTGTCTAACCGCCGTCGAATCGATCATATTTGCGATGCAAGGCGCGCTGGAGACCAAAGACTCAGCTTTCAAGCTGTGGAAAAAACGTGGATGGCCTTTTTCCTGCCTCGACAAAATGCTGGCGCTCAACGCGCCACATTGCGCGCTTGCCCAAGCATCGCGTCCCCTGAAGCGCACTGCTCGTCTCTCTTTGAGCCGGTAATATTATACAATCAAGAGTCAACATCATCGCTGTCGAGTCGATCACGCTGCATCTACGCATTTAAAATTCTTGCGTTTCCCTAATATTGATTCAGGTGTCCGCTCTATGAGTCTATTTTGAATCAAAAAGAGCGTCGGCAGAGTCGCCAATATTTCGAAGACGACAAGACGGTGAGTCTGGCTTAGATGCGTCAGCGATAGGTCACAAAAATATACGAATTTACTCGGCACCTTATCTTTTGCCTTTATATCTCAATCACAAAATCTTCAGCGTATCCTCTTCCAGAACGCCTCGCCAGACTTTGAATAGAATCGAAACCGTGCGCGCCTCTTCTCGTCCGTTACGGATTGCCATTTGACGAAGAGTTGCAACCACTGACTCCTCGATAGTAGCGTCGACCAACTTTCCGGTTGAAAGTGATTCGGGGCTAATCGATGAGCGCTCAAGCAGCGATGAGTGACGACAGTGCGGAGATGCGCGCTCGGTTCACGCGACGTGAAATAGAATGCCTGCTGTGGTGTTCCCTCGGCAAGACGAGTTCTGAAATCGCGATGATCGTCGGGTTGAGCGAGCACACCGTCAACCACTATCTCATCTCGTCGGCCAAGAAACTCGAATGCACCAACCGAGTGCATGCGGTTGCAAACGCCTTGCGCCACGGCATCATCAATTAGGGCGAAGCCGCGCAAAATAATGGCGGGCGAAAAGTCGATCCGCCCGCCTTTCCCGATACTTCACTGATCTATCAGTTTTCGCGCATCAGTCTGGCGATTGTCTCCAGGCACGTTCCGATCTCGACCATATCCTGTGCATTCGGCACCGCATCCACATGGGAAAGCAATTCTGCCATCTGTTTGAGCTGCTGCGAATGCAGGTCGAGATTCTGCAGGAAAGCCAAAGACTGGCTGTCGAGCTGTGCGATCGGCCAATCCTGCTCGACGTCCAGGCGCTCCGCAATGCTGCGCAACTGGTCAGCAACGATACCGACAAGCTTGCGAAAGCTGACGGCGATGGGCTCGTCCGCGGAGGGCGCACTATGGTCACCAACCTCGCCCCATAGATCATCATCTTCGTGAAACATTGGTAGATCGCTGGTCATTCCTGCGCTCTCCTTAGAAGAAATCGACATCGTCAGCCGCCTGCCTCTGCGGCACCGGCTTGACGGGCTGTTCGACAACCTTGTCGTCAATCGCCTTGACCCAGGCCCTGCCCGTATGAGCCTGAAAATTGACACGTCTGGCTTTATGGCCGCCGAGATCCTCAGCCGTCACAGGGTAGCCTTCGGCCCTGAGGAACTCGCGTACGAACGCGATATTTTCCTCGCCAGGCTGCCAGTTCGAGGCAAACATGCGAGCGCCCCCGAACAGCTTCACACGGATATCCGACCGGGACGCCCCCGTCTTGAACATTTCGTTCAACATCATTTCCATCAGCCACGCGCCATAACCGCGCTGCTCGTCGTGACTGGCTCCGGTGTTACCCGGCAACAGAATATGGTTCATGCCGCCAAGCCCCCGAACGGGATCATATGCGCAACATGCGACGCACGAACCCAGCACCGCGCTGAGCGTCGTATTGGGATCCTTGGTCACGGCGTATTCGCCCTGCCCGACGATCGTTCTGTGCGATCCCATCGCCGTCATCAGGCAAATTTCCCGACAACCGCCTCGAGCGCGCTTTTCAGAACGGCAGGGGTAAACGGCTTGGCCAGCACGTTGTTGGCGCCCAGCTTGCGCGCCTGGTCCACAACCTTGGCGTCCTTTCGCCCGGTGATCATAATGAACCCGGTCTTGGAAAGCTTCGCGCTGGCGCGCACCGCCTGCAAGAGCTTCATGCCGTCCACATCCGGCATGTAAAGATCTGAAATGACGATATGGACCGGCTTGGTATTGAGTTTGGTGAAGCCATCCCGCCCGTCCTTGGCGAGCTGAATGTTCTTCAGGCCCAGTCCCTGAAGCATTTCGACGGTCAACATTCGGCTGGTGACGTTATCGTCAACAACCATGACATGTAGCATATCCTTGATGCTCATTGATTGGCGACCTTCTTCATGATCTGGCGGCCCTGCAGCGCATCCGCCAATGCTTGTAATGGTAGAACCTGCTCGGCAGCGCCGCATTCGGCTGCAACGCGGGGCATGCCGTAGACCAGGCTGGTCGCCTGGTCCTGGGCGAAGGTTCGTGCTCCCGTCTGTCTAAGGGCCAGCAATCCCTGTGCCCCATCGGCCCCCATCCCTGTAAGAACGGCGGCGCTCACCTTCCAGTTTCCCAGGCTTGCGATGGAACGGAACATCTCATCGACGGCGGGGCGGTGACCCTGAACGGGGTCGCCCTGCACGATATGACAGGTCAGCGTGGTGCGGCCCCTTATATGCAGATGACCGACCTCGCCGGGAGCCAGATAGACGCATCCGGTCCGGAGAGTTTCTCCGTCTTCTGCAACCTTCAGATGAGGCAGGATCGCACGGTCGAGCCGCGCTGCCAGACCTGCGGAAAAGCGGCCCGGCAAATGCTGCGTGATGACGGTTGGCGGACAATCCGCCGCGAACCGGCCAAGAATGACCTCCAGCGCCTCGATGCCTCCCGTCGAAGAACCAAGGGCGATCAGATCCGGCGCCGCGCCGCTGGCCGGTGGCGGTGTGCTGGGCCGAGCAGCCGAAGGAGCCGGGCTCTGACGCCGCTCGGCGCCGCCCACTTCCATCAGGCAGGCATCGCGAACCGCTTGCCGCATGGTCTGCATGGCGTGTTCGTCGGATAGGTTCGGCTTGGGCAGGCAGGCATTGGCGCCAAGGCGCAGCGCTTCCGAGGCGATTTCGCTGCCTTCCGTGGCATGGCTCGAAATCACGACCACCGGCATGGGCCGCAGTTTCATGATCCGCTTGAGGAACTCCAGCCCGTTCATGTTGGGCATTTCGAGATCGAGCGTGATGACGTCGGGATTAAGCAGCTTGATCTTGTCGCGCGCCTCGAACGGATCAACGGCCGTGCCGACGATCTGGAGGGTCTTGTCCTCCTTGAGGATCGCCTCGATCACCGACTGCATAACCGGTGAGTCATCAACGATGAGAACCTTGTAGTGTCCCGGCATCACGCCCCACTCACTTTCTGGAAGCCCGATGGGCAGCATGGCTTGAATTTACTCAGCGCCGGTCCGTGCAGGCGCTCGGAGTGGCCAAGATACAGAAAGCCGTTCGGCTCCAGCATCTCCGCAAAACGCACCATCAGTTCGGCCTGCAAATCGTTCGGAAAATAGATCAGAACATTCCGGCAGAAGATCCCTCGGAAACGACGCTTCATCGGCCATTTCACTTTGAGGTTGAGCGGATTGTACTGGATCAGACGCCGCAGGGACTCCACGGGCTCAACATAGCCGGCGCTTTCCTTGAACCATTTGTCACGAAGCGCCGGTGGCAGCTTGTCCCCCTCGGCAGCCGCATAACGGCCGGCCCTCGCCTTGCGAAGGATATCGGTATCGATATCCGTCGCAAGAATCCGCAGGTCGGCATTACCCAGCGATCCATTGGCCGCATCCAGCAGGGTGGCACCGAGCGACAGGGCCTCGCGTCCATCCGAACTGCCCGCCGACCAGAACCGGATCGGAGCGCCCTTGCGGGCATCGGCAATGGCGGCCGCGGCAACATGGTCCCGAACGTGCTCGAAGTGGTGCGGTTCGCGCCAGAAATCGGTGACGTTTGTCGTGACCGCGCAGATCATCGAATGGCACTCTTCCTCGCCCTCCTTGGAAGCGATAAGGCGTGCGTACTCCTCATATGACGCGCAGCGCAGCGCCCGAAGCCTTCTTGCAAGACGGCCGCAGACCAGTTCGCGCTTGCTCTCCGAAAGCTCGATGCCCGCCCTCTCCGATACGACCCGGCGGATCGTTTCGAAGGCTTCGGACGTCAGGTTCGGCGCCGTCAGTACATCAGCGGGCGCGGGCATGCTCATCAGGCGGCATCCTGCAACGTCGTGGAGATGATATTCTCCAGCATGACCTCACAGATGATGGCTTCATCATGGAGAATGACCTGGCGCAGGAACTCCGCACCGACCGGCGTATCCATATCCGGCAGGTCCCGAATGTCTTCCGGTGCGACCTGCAGAATGTCCGAGACGCTGTCGACGAGCATGCCGGCGAGCCGGTCGCCGACCTGCGCCACAATGACGACGCTCTGCGGGCTCGGCTCGCAATCGCCCAGTCCGAAACGGGCAGAAACATCGATGATAGGCAGGATCGTGCCCCGCAGGTTCACGACGCCGACCACATAGTCCGGCACGTGCGGCAGCTTGGTGGCATCGTTCCAGCCGCGGATTTCGCGGATGGAGGTGATATCGATGCAGAACTGGCGCCCTCTGACCATGAAGGCGATGAATTCGCGTGTGCTCTGATGTTTTTCGGTCATGCCACTGCCCTTTCAGTAACGAGGAGCGAACTGTTGTTTTGACGAAGGCCGAGGGCCGATTCCAAAATCTCGTCAATGTCGAGGATCAAGGCGATCCGGCCGGTACCGAGAATGGTCGCGGCACTGACGTCGGATACTCGTCCGAAATTGGTTTCCAGCGACTTGATGACGAACTGCTGCTGTCCATCGAACTCGTCGACAAGCAGCGCAGCGGATGCGCCCGACTGCGATTCAACGATCAGCAGAGTGGCTTTCTCCGGCAGGTCGTCGGCAGAGCGGAAGCCGAGCCGGGACGAAATGTCGATGACCGGGATCAGCGTATTGCGGACCTTGACCACCGGCTTGCCGCCAATGTCGTGAACGGTTTCCCGCGTCACACTGAGAGTTTCGAGCACACTGGAAAGCGGAACGACGAAAATCTCTCCGGCGGCACGCACGACCATTCCATCGAGGATGGCGAGTGTCAGCGGGAGGCTGAGCCTGATCTGCGTGCCGTGGCCTGGTGTCGAACTGATGGAAACACGACCGCCCAGTGCCTGAATGGACTGGCGCACCACATCCATCCCGACCCCGCGACCGGAAAGGTCTGTCAACTGCTCGGCGGTCGAAAAGCCCGGCGCGAAGATGAGATTGTCGATCTCGCTTTCGCTGAGTTCGGCGCCCGGCTCGACGATACCCTTTTCAAGGGCTTTCTTCAGCAGGCGCTCGCGATTGAGACCGGCACCGTCATCTTCCACCGACACCACGATACGGCCGGACTGGTGGCAGGCGGAGAGCTTGATGGTGCCCTGTTCCTCCTTGCCCTTGGCAAGCCGGTCTTCCGGGGTCTCGATGCCGTGATCGATCGCGTTGCGGATCATGTGGGTCAGCGGATCGCTCAACCCTTCGATCACGGTCGTGTCGACCTCTGTGTTTTCACCTTCGAGCGCTAGGACGGCTTTCTTGCCGGTCCCGCTGCACGCTTCACGGACGATGCGCGACATCCGCATGAAGACGGGTTTGACCGGCTGGGCACGGATCGCCATCACGCTTTCCTGGATCTCGCGCATCAAGCGTTCGATCTCGCGCAGCATGTTCTGAGACGGCGAATCGCGGTTGTCCATTTCTGTCGAAAGGCTCTGCGCGAGCATGGCCTGACTGATGACGGCCTCGCCCATCAGATTAATCAGCCGATCGACGCGCTCCGATTCCACGCGAATCGTCGGCGAGGCCTTGAGCGCTGCGGCCTTTTCCTTGGCAGGATGGTCTGCCGGTTTGGCGGCGGCAGGCTGTTGTGTAGCCTCCTCGGCAGCGCCATCCTCGGCGACAAGGGCGAGAGGCGCCGGGGCGGCGGCAGCCGGCTCCTCGGACTCGTCATCCTCACCCGTAGCGGATTCGAAGCCTGCGAGCAGATCGTCGAGATCCGGCATATCGCTCGGGGCCTCATCAACCGGCGCATCGGTGGTATGGGAGATTTCGCAATCGCCTTCACACCACTCGATGATGTCAGTGATTTCCTCGTCGGGCGCATTGCTCGAAAGGCGCAGATTGAAGGTCAGATAGCTTTTGGAGCTGTCGAAGCCGCTCAGCGTCGGCACATTGGCGCTATCGGTTTCGACGGCCAGTTCGCCTAGCTCCGCAAGATTGCGGGCGAGTTTCTGAACATCGTTGCCGCGCTGGTAGAATGCCAGTGTCGGCTTGATCGTGATCGTGTGCACCGTCGCAGCCGGCGCTTCTATTTCTTCTACGATCTCGAGAGAGCCGATCTCGATCGGAACAGCGTCGAATTCGATATCCGGCTCCGGCTCGTCGGAAATATCGCCGGCGAATGCCTCGGCAAGCTTCGAGATGAAATCGCTGGTATCCGGGATGTCCGTGCCATCGCGCGTTGCCGCAATGACGTCGCTGAGGCGGTCACATGCCGAAGCGATCAGGTCCAGACGCGGATCTCGCCCAGGATCCGCCTCGTTGCGGATGACATCGAGCCCGTTCTCTACCTTGTGAGCGAACTCGACCAGTTCAGTGAAACCGAACGCGCCGCCGCCGCCCTTGATCGAGTGGATCGCGCGGAAAATCGCATGGACGCAACTCACTTCTTCCGGATCACTCTGCAGCGTCATGAAGCCCTGCTCGACCTCAGCAAGCTGCTCGGCGCACTCTAGGAAAAACGTATTTTTGATTGTGTCCAGATCCATTGATCTGTCTCCGATCAGGCGAGAACGCGGTTGATGGCGGCGAGCAGCTTGTCAGGGCTGAAGGGCTTGACGATCCAGCCGGTGGCCCCGGCATCACGGGCGCGGGCCTTCTTTTCCTGGCTGGACTCCGTCGTCAGGACCAGAATCGGTGCCGCAGCACTGCGCATGCCGCCCCGAACCGCCGAGATGAAGCCATAGCCGTCGAGATTCGGCATGTTGATATCGGTGATGATCACGTCCGGCTCGCAGCCCTCGAGCTTGGCAAGCCCGTCCTGGCCATCTTCGGCCGTCACGACGTTGAAACCGGCGCCTTTCAGACACGCTTCGACAAGCTGTCTGATCGTGCGGGAATCATCCACGGCAAGGATGGTCTGAGACATTAGTGCACTCCTTCATTGCGGAGGAAATCGGTGGAAAGACCGAGACGGTCGAGAGAAGTGATGAAAGGTTCGGACGGATTGGACCACTCGAGCGTGAATCCGTCTTCAAACCATTGTTTGGAAGCGGAGATGGCCACTTCGATGCAGGGTGTATCGATGCGCGTCACCTCGGACGCGTCGATGACAAGGTTGGTACCGATACGCTCGAGTAATGTCGCACGCAGATTTTCGGCCTGATCCAGATCGAGAACCTCCGGCAGGATAATTCCTTCACCATTGTCGGACGCACCGGCTTCGACCGTCATATCGGCAATATCCGTCGCATCTGATTCGAGGTTCGGAAACACATCGAGGGAAGACTCCGTGCTTTCGGCTTCGGCAGCCTCGAAAGAGGCAAGGTCAGGCAGTTCGTCTGCGTCCACGCTCGCGATCGGTGCCAGATCGGCGAGCTCATCTATCGACGCCTCGGCAGGAGCGTCCGCAAAGGCGGGCAACTCTTCCATTTCCAGGGCGGGTGCTCCTTCGAGCATCAGCCGTGAGCCATCATCCTCGATGAAGGGCTCGGTGAAGTCGGCGGAGATCTCGACGCTCTTCGGCTCCTCGGTGAGGGGCATGAAGTCATCAATCGAATTTTGCATCAGAATTCCTCCCAGTCTTCGTCAATGGCGGCATTGCCGAGAGTCAGAGCCGGCGTGGCGCGTTCTGCCGAGGCTCTTGGCCGCGGCATCGGCGTCTGCTGAGGCGCAGACGACCGGCTGGTTTCGGCGCGCCGCGCAAGCGTAGCTGTCGCTGCTGCGTCCTGCGTTCTCGCAAGATCGGCGAACCGCGATGTCGTTCCGCTCTTCAATGCTGCGGCAGCGCCTTTCAGAGTGGCCGCATTGGAGGTGGAGGTCGGCGCGCGCCCGGCTTCGACCGCCGGTGCATGGCGGGGCTTTGCCTTTGCGCCCTGCACGTCCCGCAGAAGAGCTGACAATTCAACGGTATGGCTTTGCAGCGAATGGCTCGCGGCGGTGACCTCTTCGGCCATCGCGGCGTTCTGCTGCGTCATGCCATCCATTTCAACCGCGCTGCTGTTCAGCGTATCGAGGGCGTGCGTCTGCTCCTGAGCGCTCTCTGTAATCGCTTCCACATTCTGGCTGATGTTCAACACGTGATCGGAGATGCGCTTCAGGGCGGAGCCGGTCTGATTGACCAGCCGTGATCCATCGGCAATCTGCTGTGTCGATTGCGTGATCAGGCCGGAAATTTCCCGCGCAGCGGTTGCCGAGCGTTGGGCCAGGGCCCGCACTTCGGATGCCACGACCGCGAAGCCCTGCCCGGCGTCGCCGGCGCGGGCAGCCTCCACACCGGCATTGAGGGCGAGGAGATTGGTCTGAAATGCGATCTCGTCGATGACGGTGATGATCTTGTTGATCTTCGTCGCGGAATCCTCGATTTCCCGCATGGCGGTGAGAGCTTCGTCGACCACGGCACCGCTGGATTCGGCATCCTGCCTGGCGCTCGCAGCCACATTGCTGGTTTCCTCGAGCCGCTTGGTGGACGTACGAACCTCGTCGACCACGGTACCGAGCGTCGAGACCGTCTCTTCAAGCGCCACGGCCTGACGTTCTGTACGCTTGGACAGGTCGTCCGAAGCCGACACGATTTCGCTGACGCCACTGCCAAGACCGTCGACAGTCTGGCTGACCTGATGGAGCGTCTCGCTGATTCGCGCCTGTGCTTCCTGATAGCTTTCGCGGAGCGATGAAATCTCTTCCGGAAAGTCGTGTTCGATGTGATGACGGAAATTGCCCTGGGCAAATTCGGCAAGACCCTGCTCGAGAGCATCGAGGGCGGCACGGCTATTCTCGTCGATACCGGCCTGCGCGGTTTCTTCGATCACCGGCTGCTCGGGCGCGACCATCTGCGGCTCCGGCGCTGGCTCCGTCAGCTTTCGCGCAACTTCACCGAAGACGTCGCGCCGCACGAAGAATGCGTTCTGGCCGGCTGGGGCCTGCCCGGTCCGGGCAATGGTCTGCAGAGCGGCAAGAGGCTGGGCGATGAGGCGCGGCACCTTGCGGGTCAATGCAACCATGCTTGCCAGCCCCACACCGACGAAGATGAGGAAAGCAAACGGCAGCATGGTCTGGCCCGGCAGATTGATCCCGGCGAGCGAAACCGCACAAAGAACAATCGCCAGCACCTGGGCTGCGAGGCCTGCGTAAATCAGTGAGGTGAGCGGTTTAACGACGGACGGCACGCGTACATCGTCGTCGGCAGAATGAGCCGTGGCCGTCGAAACGGTCATGAATTTCCCCGAAAACAATCCGGCTGCAAGATACATCCGCACAGCGGTGGGAAGGGCTGACATGCCGACAAGCGCGATAAGACGCCTGCTCCCAGTGCAACCCACGATATGGCTATTGAGCTTAATCAGCGGTAAACGGGTGCACCGAAAATGCCGCAATCTTAACGGTCAGGCTCACACAAAGTTAGGACCCTAAGGTCTCTCCAAACGGAGAGGGCCCGTGAAAGTTCTGATTCCCGGCTTCATCGCCATTCTTGCCGGTGCCACGATCGGCATCTTTGCGGCGATGCCACCCGCCGCTACCGATGTACCTGCAGAAGCGGAGGAAGCGCTCGGCCACGCCTTCACCGCCGTGAACGTGGCTGTTCCGAGGAGAGAGGGAGAGTCAACGGATGGCTATGTGGTCGCCACCATTTCCGGCACCCATGATGATTCGCTCACGGAACCGGCGGCGACCGTCTATGTGACGGCGGCACTCGGCCTTCTGGCGAGTACTCACCAGGTCCAGGATCTGGATCCGGACATTCTGGCCCACCGGGATCGTCTCGCGACCCGTATCACTTCAGCCCTGAAAAGCATGGGCCAGGGAGAGGCGATCCGCTCCATCGAGGTGAGGAAAATGGGCTTCATGGCGCGCTCGCAGCCCTGAGACGCATGTTTCGCACAAGTTCGCTGCGGTTAAATGGTTTGAAGAGGCCAAGCGGCGTTGCGTTTAAGATGTTCTTAACCAATATCGTTAAGGTCCTGTTAAGATTTTCGATGGGCGACCAACGGCCGTGAGGCCGCGGCATGATGCCACCCGGTCAGGCTGGTAGAGCCAGCATGTGCTAAGGACAAACGCGCCGGAGCGGTGCTTGAGAGAACTGTTACAATGACGAGTATCAGAACAAACTCTGCAGCCATGATAGCGCTGCGCACCCTTGAGACGACGAACAAGTCACTCGAAGATACGCAAAAGCGCATTTCCACGGGATATCGTGTCGCCGAAGCCTCGGATAACGCGGCATACTGGTCGATCGCCACCGTCATGAAGTCGGACAAGACGGCGCTATCGACGGTTCAGGACGCGCTGGGCCTCGGCGCTGCAAAGATCGACGTCACCTATACGGCGGTCAATTCCGCCAAGGATGTGGTTGATTCGATCAAGGCCAAGCTGGTTGCGGCACGCGAACCGGGCGTCGACAAGGAAAAGATCCAGGACGAGATCCGGCAGTTGCAGGAACAGCTGAAAGGTATCGCCGGGTCGGCGAGTTTCTCTGGCGAAAACTGGCTCAACGTCGATTCGTCGGCGCCTGGCTATTCCTCCACCGAAGAGATTGTTTCATCCTTCAACCGGACCGGCAGCACCGTGACGGTCGATACGATCCAGATCGACGTCAGCAACCTATCCCTGCTCGACGCCAATCCAGCGGTCGGCGCCGATGGCCTTCTGGAAAAGGAGACCACGTCAGGCACCGCACCGGATGAAGTTACCTTCTCCATCCTGACCCTCGACATCACGGCGGCAAAGGTGACCGATAACACGATCGACGACATGATCGACTTCGTTCACACGGCCTTCACGGACCTTACGAATGCAGCCTCCGATCTTGGCGCGATGAAGAGCCGGCTCGACATGCAGACCGACTTCGTTGCCACGCTCATGGATGCGATGACGCGCGGCATCTCGGCGCTGATCGATGCCGACATGAGCGAAGAATCGACCCGCCTGCAGGCTCTACAGACACAGCAGCAGCTTGGCGTTCAGGCGCTTTCGATCGCCAACTCCTCGGCGCAGAACATTCTGGCGCTCTTCAAGGGCTGATGAAACGGTCCGGCCCGCCACGGGCCGATTGAACCAAGACAGCAAAAAGCCCGGATCGATCGGTCCGGGCTTTTTGCTGTCTGGCGTTATTCGTCCGAATCGCCTTGCCACCTCCAACCAACTGTGACAGGCGCAAATAGAGATCAGGTCAGCATGAACTGTTCGGCCTGAAGGGTTTCGGCAAGATATCGCGTATTGGCGTCCGGATCGCCGTTATTGTTTGGAAACGCGATGTAATCCAGCTGCACGCGCGCGCCCTCCCCGGAAAGGAACAGGCGGAAATACGCCTGCAAATCCGTCCTGTTGAGCGCAAGGTCCAGACAGATTTCAGGCAGTTTGTTCCAGCCAAGCACGATGCTGGAGCTGTTACCCAGAGTGATAAAGCCCGGCATGAAGTGAAAATTGGCTGCTTCATTGACGATCTCGGCGAGCGAGACATGAAGGTCGAGCGCAATGAAAGCGGCAAAATGCACCGGATCGGCCAGCAGGAGCTCTTCGGCGAAAGGCGCAATGCCCTCAGCGAGAATAGCCTCGCGAGCAAGCTTTTGGTCAGTAGGCAGCATGGGCTGATCCTGTCTTCTGAACGCTACGTATAAGAGCCGCAACAGCGCGGTAAAACTCGGTCGGAATAAGGGAATCGAGCGGCGCGACACGATAGAGCGAACGCGCCAGCGGCACGTCTTCGAAAACCGGCACACCCGCTTCTTCGGCAACACGACGGATACGAAGGGCAACCTCATCGGTCCCCTTGGCGATGACGCGCGGCGCCGGGTCCTTTTCTGGGTTATAGCGCAGCGCAACGGCGAAGTGGGTGGGGTTGGCGACGACGAGCGTCGCTTCGGGAACGGCGGCCATCATGCGGCTGCGTGCCCTTGCCCTGGCGACGGCGCGAATGCGCGATTTCACCAGCGGGTCGCCTTCCGCCTGCTTGTGTTCTTCCTTCACCTCCTGCTTTGTCATGCGCAGATCGGCCTTCCACATCGTCTTGGAGACGGCAAAGTCGATCACGCCGATGATCAGCATGAAGATGAAGAGATAGGCGACCAGCATCTTGGCCGTCTGACCGAGCCCCGACAGCGACATCATCACGTCGAGATTGAGATAGGTCGGCAGTTCGGTCAGGCGCGATCGCAGGAGAACGCTGAGCAGCAAGGCGGCGAAGGAGAACTTGGCCACGGACTTGGCGAATTCGATAAGGCCCTTCTTGCCGAATATTTTGGTCCAGCCCTTCACTGGCGAAATGGAACTCCATTTCGGCCGAATACGCTGCAAGACGGCACGGGGAGCGTTCTGGATGACCGATGCACCGATGCCTGCGACCATAAGGAGAAGAAAGAGCGGAAGGATCAGAGACGCGATCAGTGGCATGACGTGCCAGATCAGCCGTCTCAAATCTTCTGCCGTTCCGATCGGCACTCCGGCAGAGTTGTCCACGATATAAGCCAGATCGGTCGCGAAGCTGCCAATCGAGCCTTCGGCGATCAGCAAAAGCCACAGCATGATCACACCAAGCGAGACAGCCAGCGTCGTCTCACGCGAAACGGCGGTCTGCCCTTTCTCGAGCGCATCGCGGATCCGTTTCTCGGTCGGATCCTCCGTTTTGCTGTCTTTGTCCTGCTCGCTCATGCCTTATCCGGTCCGAGCTGCTCTAAGCCGTCTCATCAGAGGGGATGGTAATCTCCCCGTCATGGGCGCGTTTCAGGATATCGGCGACAATTCGGCGGCGGGCGGCCGTGACATCGGCTTCCCGCAGCGGCCTCGGAGAAGCCAGTTCGGCTTCGATCATACGGCGGTTGCGCTGACCGACAGCGCCCAGCACGCACTCCTTAACCTCTTCCGAAGCGCCTTTCAGCGCGAGAACCAGGCGTTCCTGTTCCATATCGTCGAAGATCGTCGAGAGCGCCGCCGAATCGAGGCGGATAACATCGTCGAAGCGGAACAGCTTGGATCGCACTGCGGCAAGGCGTTTCGGCGGCACCAGGCTCTTCAGATCATCCATCAGTTCATCGAGTTCTTCGCGCTCGAACTCGTTGAGCGCAGCCGCAACCGCTCCTGCCCTGTCGGTTCCATCGCTCTCGTCGCCGCCAAAGGCCTCTTCCAGCCGCGCCTCGATCAGCGTGACGACGGTCTCGCTGGGCGGCTTGGCGTCGATCATGAAGCCGATCACCGTGCTGCGTCGTTCGCGCTCCAGCGACAGCAGGAGCCGAGCGACGAGCTGGTCCGGCAATCGTGAAAGCACATAAGCGATGACGAGTTCGCTTTCTTCGGACAGAAATTCGCCCAGTGGCTCGGGATCGGTTTTGGCCAATTGGCTCCAGATGGGAGCATTGTCATTATCGGCATTACCCAGCAGATCGACCAGGCCGTCTTCGCCGAACGAGTCGGCCAGCATCTCGGCGACCTTGGTGTCCAGCTCGTCCATGCCGGCACCGGTGACGAACATGTTCTCGAAGTCGCGGACGACTTCGGCAAGGTCGTCCTCGGTCAGGCGGGACATGGTGCGCGCGCACTCCGCCATATGACGAAGTTCGTCCGGCTGGAAGTTGCGAATGAACTCCTTGCCGCGTTCCTTCCCCATAGCCATGATTACGGCAATGGCCCGGTGCGTGTCGATCAGCTGGATCATCGGTTCCGCAGACTTTAGAGGTCGTCGCTACCCTCGATAGAGAGGATCTTCAGCCCGTAGGCTGTCGGCTCACCCTCCAGAGCGATCAGTTCGGCCGTGCCGATCTTGGTTTCATTCACCACCAGATCGATGGGCTCGCCGATCATCTTGTTGAGGGAGAGCACCTGGCCCGGCCCGACACGGCCCAGCTCGGCCACGGTCATCTCGATCCGTCCGAGAATGACTTCCACCTCAAGCGGAATATTCTGAATGGCGATCGGCGAACGCGGTCGACCGGCTGCGGAAGCGGCCGGATCGGCCTGCCCGTCCCCCATTTCAACGGCCGCGCCCATCTGGCTCATATGTTCACTCAATTCTTCCTGAAGACTTTCCAGTCCCATGGCTTTCACCCGTCCCTCTCTGAAAGCGATCGTCCGCCGAACTGTTCAGTCCGCGACATCCTCATTGACCCGTATACAGTAATGATCGCCGCTCTTGCCGACCCGCGCCGTCGCGAGCACTTCCTGTCCAATCTGCATGATGCAATTGGAGAAGGCCGCATCGGCGAGCGGAATGACGCTACCCACCTCGAGCGCTTCGATCTCGCGATAGGACAGCATGCCGCCGGACAGACGAATCGTCGCTTCGACCTTCAGACTGCCGAAGCGCGGCGCATTGGCATCGTGCGGGGAAGATGCCTTGTGGGCGCTGGTTGCGGCCGCCGACGGTGCAGGCTGATAGAGAGGCAGACGGTCTGCCGGGATCGCCAGCTGCATCATACCATCGCGCTCACCGACACTCATCGTGAAGCGCAAGACCAGCACCCGCTTGTCCTTGACCGCGGAAAGATCGGCATCATCCGGCCGGCCGAGACTCGGCATCCCGATTTCGTGCTTTGTTTCCTTTGCGATGGCGACAACCAGATCGCGCCACAGCATGTCGCAGATGGACTGCTCGATGCGTGTCAGCGGCTTCTCGCCCTTGTCCATATGCGCCGAAATCGTACCGCCAAGCAGGAGTGTGGCGACATCGCGGATCGACTGCATTTCCATCGTCGCCAGAAGCGAGGGCGCGGGGTCTTCGCCCTCTTCGCCAGCTTCGGAAAGGCACCTTACCATCATGCCCTGCCCCGGCTGCTCCGCAGACCATGCGCCGATCTCCGTCCGCGTCGCGCTTTCGAAATGGAAGCGTGCCAGCCCCGCAATATCCGGCCCGAGATCACGGCCCATGGCATGGGCCAGACTCCGCCCCAGCCGATCATCCTGATCGGACGTATCCCGCGCCACGGTGGTCCGCGCCTGCAAAGCCTCGACAAAGCGCGAGAGGCTTTCCGTTTTGTTCAACGTATTGACGCTCATGCGACGACTCCTGCTGTGACGGTCGCTTCCTCGACCGCATTGATGGAAGGACGGTCATGCGAAGCGATGGCCTTGCGGCCAAACTCCAGCGCGACCTGGGGTACAGATCCGTTCATGTGCGCAATCAGCGTCTGCTTGGCGACGAAGTATTTGCGCATCTTCTTGTCGCGGATCAGCTTCACCTTCGCAGCGAGTGGTCCGACGATGGCATAGGAGGCAAAGATGCCGATAAAGGTGCCGACCAGCGCGGCGCCAATCAAACCGCCCAGCACTTCAGGCGTTGAGTTGATTTTCCCCATCGCCTTGACCACACCGAGAACGGCGGCGACGATCCCGAGTGCCGGCAGGCCGTCAGCCACCGCCTGCAGGGCGTGATACCCTTTCAGGGCATCATGACGGACCGTCTGGATTTCCTCTTCCATCAGCGCTTCGACCTCATGCGGGCGCGCATTGCCCACCATGATGAGGCGCAGATAGTCGCAGATGAAGTTGCGAAACTCGGTATTCTTCTGGATGGTTGGATAGGCTTCGAAGATCGGACTGCTGTCCGGGTTGTCGATATGATTCTCGAATTCGCTCTTGGGCCGGTCCTTCAGCTGCCTCAGGAGCGTGTAGAGAAGGCTGAGCATATCGAGGTAATCTTGTTCTTTCGGCGCCTTGCCGCTGAACGCTTCCATCAGCGAGCGGCCCGTATCCTTGACGACCGACAGCGGGTTGGCCACCAGGAATGTGCCGAAGGCGGCCCCACCGATGATGACCACCTCCCACGGCTGTATGAGGACCGACAGATGGCCGCCCATGGCCATATAGCCGCCGATCACGCAGCCAAGCGTAACAATTATACCGAGTAGGACACCCAAGGCTTTTCTCCGAAGGGGCGAAAGGTCGTCTGACTTGACGGTAGGGAGGTTTCCTTGCGCCGGGCTGGACGGGTGAAAGAACTGCTCACCCGAAAAGGGCGCTCTTGCCGGGTCAGGCTCGCGCAAGGACGGCAATCAATATTGCGGGCTGGACGTGCCGTTTGCCGTCATATGGTTCCAGGAATGCGATCATGCTCAGCACCTACGCCGCCTACCAGCTGACCACTCAGAACATCGACCGCTCGCTCGGCATTGTGAAAAATGATCCGATGGTCGGGCGGGAGACCGAGTACTATCTGGAGAATATCGGCAACATCAAATCGGCCGAGGAATTCGTCAATGACGGTCGCATCTTCCAATACGCGATGAAGGCTTTCGGCCTTGAAGACATGAACTATGCCAAGGCCTTCATGCGAAAGGTTCTGGAAGAGGGCACGGACGACAAGACCGCTTTCGCCAACCGGTTGGCCGACAATCGCTACATCGAATTCGCCGAAACCTTCAACTTCGCACGCTACGGCGAGACGGCGACAACCTTCACACGGGCGCAGCAGGGGACGGTCGACCTCTACATGCGCCAGACGCTCGAAGAGAACGAGGGCGAGAAGAACGAAGCCGTGCGCCTGGCGATGTATTTCGAACGGAAAGCGCCCGATCTGCAAAGCGTGACCGGCATCCTTGCCGACTCGGCCCTGTCCACTGTGGTGCGCACAATTCTGGGTATGCCGGAAGCGACGGCGACGCTCAACATCGACAAGCAGATCGAGATGCTCGAGGGGCGCATCGACATTGCCGACTTCCAGGATCCCGACAAGCTGGCCGGCATGATCGAGCGCTTCTCGGCCATGTGGGACATGAACAATGGCGGCGGGGCTGCCGAAGCCGAGGTGGGTCTCCTTTTCGGCAATGCCGGTGCAACGACCCTCTCCGCCGACATGCTGATGTCGCTCCTGACGAGATGAGGTGAATTGCCGGCATGATGAAGGACAGTCTCTATATCGGCCTTTCCGCCCAGATGGCGATCGAGAAGCGCATGGAGACGCTTGCCGACAATGTGGCCAATGTGAATACGGTCGGCTTCCGAGCCACCCGCGTCCGGTTCGAAGAGGCCCTTTCGCGCACCGAAACCGGCGAGAACTCGTTCGTCAAGGAAGGCGGCAACTTCGTCGACAACCGTAATGGCGCACTCACCGAGACGGGCAACACGCTCGACTTCGCCATTCGTGGCGATAGCTGGTTTGGCGTCCAGTCCAGCCAGGGTATGGTTCTGACACGTGATGGTCGCTTCACGATCAGCAATAATGGCGAACTGCAGACACTCAACGGCCAGCCTGTTCTCGATGCTGGCGGCGCGCCGATCCTGATCGACGGAGCAGCCGGGCCGGTCGATTCCGGGCAGGATGGTGTCCTCTACCAGAATGGCCGCATCGTCGGCTCGCTCGGCCTGTTCGAATATATTCCGGAAGACGGCATCAACCGCGCCGAAGGCTCGGCGATCGTTCCGACATCAGCCCCCCAGCCGATCGTCGATCGCAATGATGCGGGTGTGGTTCAGGGTTTCATCGAGGAATCCAACGTCGACCCTGTTCGCGAAATGACCCAGCTCATTTCCCTCCAGCGCCGCTTCGAATCCATCAACAGCCTTCTGACGCGCAACAACAGCAATAAGGATGAGGCCGTGAAATTCCTGGGTGGCCAGTGACGGACCATTCGGGCCTTCAAGCGCTTGCCGCCTTTGCTGTCGAGGCCGCCCCGGTGGCCCGAGAGGCGGGCAGAGTGGTTGCCATCGCCGCTGGCCAATTGCGTATCCGTGGTCTCGGCAACAGCGTGAGTCTGGGCGAATGTCTCGTCTGCCAGACCCAAGACGGGCCAGTGCCGCTTCAGGTGGTCCGCATCGACAGCAGCGATATCCGCGCCGCGCCTTTTCTCGATGGTTTCCGAATCCGGCGCGACGACATCGTGTTGCGCGCGCCGCCGCATACCGGATGTCCGGACGAGGCTTGGAAAGGCAGGGTCCTCGACGGGCTGGGCTCGGCAATCGACGGCGGTCCCGCCATCGTCGGCGAAACGGCGGAGGAGCCGCCGGTCGCGCAAGGCCGTTCGCAGCGTATTCTCTCGGCCTGTCGGGTCGACGAGGCGTTCCGGACCGGCGTGGCGGCCATCGATGTCTTCACGCCTCTCTGCTACGGCCAGCGTCTTGGCATCTTTGCCGGCTCGGGCGTCGGTAAATCCACCTTGCTTTCCATGCTGGCCAATTCCGGCGCCTTCGACGCGGTGGTCATCGGGCTGATCGGCGAGCGAACGCGTGAAGCTCGCGAATTCATGACCGAAACGCTTCAGGATGAAGCGCGCCAGAAGGCGATTACCATCGTCGCCACCAGCGATGAAACTGCCCTGATGCGAACGCGCGCGGCGGAACTGACCATGACCACGGCGGAGTGGTACCGCGACAGGGGCAAGCGTGTCCTCGTCCTTTTCGATTCGGTCACCCGATATGCTCACGCGCTGCGCGAGATCGGCATTGCCCTCGGCGAAGCGCCAATCGCCCGCGGTTATCCGCCCAGTGTCTTCGCCGCCCTTCCCAAGCTGATGGAACGGGGAGGCCCGGCGCTCAACGGGTCGGGCGGTTCCATCACGATGATCGCCACGGTGCTCGTCGATGGCGACGAACACAATGAACCGATCGGCGACACCCTGCGCGGCATCCTCGACGGCCATGTCGTGCTGTCGCGCGCCATCGCGGCGGAGGGACGTTACCCACCCGTCGATGTGACCCAATCGCTTTCACGCCTGGCTTTGCGGGCGTGGTCCAAGGAACATCGCCTCTTCGTCTCGGAGCTGAAAGCGCTGATTGCACGCTACGAGGAAACGCAGGATCTGCGGCTTCTGGGCGGCTGGCGACCGGGCGCGGACCCCTTCCTCGACAAGGCAGTCGAGATGGTTCCCGTCATCTACGATTCCATTCGGCAAAGCCCGGGCGACGTCGGCCCGCTCGATCCGTTCGACGCGATCGCCCGGCGCCTGAAATCGGTGGCCGAATCCAAGACAGAGGAAAAGAAAAATGCTGCTTTCTCGACAGCGAAAGGCCAAGGCGCCTCGTCATTCGGGGCGACCTCTGCTTTCATGGGTGGGTGATGGCCTGCTCGCCTTGAGCGGAACGGGTATTGCCGCCGCCGCCGCGGCGCTACCGTTCTTCGTGGCGGCTCATCCCGATAGCTTCGGGCCGCCGGAATTGCGCTACGAGCCGCTCGTCATCGATTTGGCGAGCGCCGAGACGATCCGTGAAGAAGCCGGAACGGACCTGAAGCAGCGGGCTATCCTCGCAACGCCTTATGATGATGTTTCGGTTGGCTCCGTTTTTCCTTCATCCGAGGCCAAGGCGACCTTTCGCAAGAACGAGCCGATCTCGCCCTACTCGCCATTCCAGACGTCGAATGCTTTTGGAGACTGGCAACGTGACCGCGTGACCTCGACGCGCCGCGCGATCGCCTTCCATAATGGGCGTGCGGCGGTGGTCGACGGTGGGACCGTAAGGATGGTCCGCAAAGGATCGATTCTTGCGGATGGACGACATGTCAGTTCCGTACGGGGACGGCGCGACGAAGTGTTGCTGCTCTTCGAGGATGGCAGCCTGGAGACGCTGCCCATTTCCCGCTATCCCATCGGCCAGTCCGCGCAAGCTACGCGCAAGTAAGGCCGCCTAGGGTGCTTTTCGAAAGGAAAGCGCCATGTCTTCTCTGCCGATCTTCTCACTGGCATCAAAGCACGCCGAGTGGCTGACGATCCGCCAGCAGACGGTGGCCAATAATATCGCAAACGCGGAAACGCCCGACTACAAGGCTTCCGAGGTTTCGCCGTTTCAGGCCGTCCTGGAAGACACGTCGAGCACGCTTCGCCGCACCAATCCGCTCCATCTGACGAGCGGCGGCAATGTTGCCGGCAAATATGGCACCGCCGAAGTCCAGCAGACCGAGAACAGCGTCTCCATCGAGAAGGAGATCGTCGAGCAGACCGAACTGCGCCAGTCCTACGAGCTCAACACTTCGATCGCCAAAGCCTTCCACCGAATGATTCTCTCCGTCGCGAAGCCCTGATCATGGATCCTCTTCTCTCCTCCCTTCGCGTCTCGTCATCCGGCCTTGAAGCACAAAGCCAGCGGCTGAAGATCGTCTCGGAGAATATAGCAAACGCCAATTCCACGGCATCGGTACCGGACGGCGACCCGTTTCGCCGCAAGACAGTCAGTTTCCAGTCCGAGATGGACAGAACGAGCGGCGCGGTCAACGTCAACGTCTCCGAAGTCGGACGCGATAACAGCGACTTCCCGCTGGAGTTCGACCCCGGCAACCCCGCGGCGAACGCCGAGGGGTATGTGAAGCTGCCCAATGTCAACGTGCTGGTCGAGATGACCGACATGCGTGAAGCCAACCAATCCTATGAGGCCAACCTCCAGGTCATGCGTCAGGTCCGCGAACTGGTCTCGCTCACTATCGATATGATGAATTCGCGATGATCGAGAGCCTTTCCGCCATTGCCGCCGCCCGTCTCGGCCCGCTTGCCGAAACAACGCCGACGACCTCCACCGTCAAGCCGGGCGATTTCGCCAGCGCGCTCGCCGAGGGCGCGAACAACATGGCCGACCAGATCGCCCAGGCCGACAAGACATCCATGGCCGCACTTTCCGGCCAGGCCGGCCCCCGCGAAGTGGCGGAGACGGTCATGACAGCCGAACAATCCCTGCAAACGGCGATTGCGGTACGCGACAAGCTCGTCAACGCGTTCCTCGACATCAGCCGGATGCAGATCTGAGGAGACTGACCCATGCGCGCCCTCTCCATTGCAGCGACCGGCATGACCGCCCAGCAAACCAATCTGGAAGTCATCGCCAACAACGTCGCGAACATCAACACGACCGGCTTCAAGCGGGCGCGAGCGGAATTTACCGATCTGCTCTACCAGACCGAACGGATGAAGGGCTCCGCCGCGCGGGCCGACACCGGCGTTATTCCGGAAGGCGCCCATCTCGGCCTCGGCGTCCGTAGCGCTGCGATCCGCAATGTGCATGAACAGGGCACGCTCGAGAACACGGGCAATGCGCTCGACGTCGCTCTGAATGGCAAGGGCTGGTTCGTCATCACCGGTGCCAATGACGAGACGCTCTACACCCGCGCCGGCGCGTTCAACACCAATGCAGAAGGTCAGCTCGTCATGCCCAACGGCATGCCGCTGGCCGCTGGCATTACCCTGCCAGCCGACGCCGTCGCCATTTCGATCAGCGAAAGCGGGCAGGTCTTCGCGCAGATCGACGGCCAGAACGAGTTGCAGGAAGTCGGCCAGATCACACTGGCGAGCTTTGCCAACGAGGCCGGTCTGATCCCCCTTGGAGACAACCTCTTCCGGCAGTCCGAAGCGTCAGGCGAACCGGTGGCGGGTGTGCCGGGCGATCCGGGCTTCGGCACGGTCCGCCAAGGCTATCTGGAAAGCTCCAACGTCGATCCGGTCAAGGAAATCACGGCACTGATCGCTGCTCAGCGCGGCTACGAAATGAATTCGAAAGTCATTCAGGCGGCCGATGACATGGCCGGAACCGTGGCGCGAAATCTGAGATAATGTGATGGCACAGAGCGCATCCAAACGGCTGGCGCGCCTTCTCCTGTTGGGGGCAGTCGCCTCTGTTCCGTTCGCAGGGGTGAGCGTGGGCGACGTGCCGGCGGCTCAGGCCGAGCCGGTCGTCGTGGCACGCCGGGTCATCCATCCCGGTGAACCGGTCGAAGCGACGGACCTCCAGACCATCAATACCAAAAGCCGTGTTCTTTCCGATGCGCCGTTTGTCAGCGATGTCTCTCAGATCCAGGGAATGGTGGCACAACGGACGATTCTGCCGGAAAGGCTGATCCTCCTGGCATCGCTTCGCAGACAGTCCGCCATCAGCGCAGGCATGCTGGTACCGGTCACCTACAAGAATGGTGCCTTGTCGATCCGCATGGACGCCGTTGCGCTGACCGATGCGGCCGAAGGCGAGGCTGTCACGCTTCGCAACCGCGACACCGGGCGGCAGATCGAGGCCGTCGCCCAGGCCGATGGAACAGCGGTGCTACTGCCATGAGAAAGTTCCTTGCCCTCCTTCTCAGCGTCATGATGAGCTTTGCCGCGCCCCTCTCGACCCTGGCCGGAGCGGATGATGGCAGCATGGGCTATTCGCGACTGAAGGATGTGGCCTCGATCACCGGATCGCGAGACAACCAGCTCTATGGCTACGGGCTCGTCGTCGGCCTTAAGGGGACCGGAGACAGCCTGCGCAATTCGCCGTTCACCGAACAGTCGATGCGCTCCATGCTGGATAATCTCGGTATTGCGACCGAGCTCGGCCAGATGCGTTCCAGAAATGTCGCTGCGGTCCTCGTCACGGCAAACCTGCCGCCCTTCGTGCGGCCCGGCACGCGGATCGACGTGACCGTTTCTTCGCTCGGGGATGCAAGTTCGCTTCTCGGAGGCACGCTTGTCCTGACCCCCCTGAAGGGCGCCGACGCAGAGATTTACGCAGCGGCGCAAGGCCAGGTGGTCACGAGCGGCTATGCCATCGAGGGCGAGGCCGAAGAGGTGAGTCGCGGTGTTCCGACGGCCGCCCGCATCCCGAACGGCGCCATTGTGGAACAGGCGGTGGCCGCATCCTTCGAGACGGACAGGGGCCTGACCATTCAGCTTCGTAATCCTGATTTCACGACTGCGGTCCGGCTGACGGATTCGATCAACGGCTTTGCCAAGCGGACGTGGTCCGGAACGGTCGCCAAGGAAGTGGATTCACGAACGATCGCTCTATCGGTGCCGAACGGCGTCAGTCCGGCCCGCTTTGTCGCGGCAATCGAGAACATTCCGGTTTCTGTCGACCAGCCTGCCCGTGTCGTCATCGATGAGCGAACCGGCACGATCGTCATCGGCGCCGATGTTCGGATTTCACCCGTTGCGGTGAGTCAGGGTGCGCTTGCGGTGGCCGTGACGGAATTGCCGCAGATCGTCCAGCCCGCGCCCTTCTCGGATGGCGAAACCGCCGTCGAACAACGCAGTATTGTTGATGTAGAACAGACCGATGGACCGGTTTCGATCCTCAATGGCGTAAGCCTCAGCGAAATCGCGGCAGGCCTGAACCGGCTTGGTGTCAAGCCGACCGATACAATTGCGATCCTGCAGGCCATCAAGTCCGCCGGCGCGCTCCAGGCCGAACTGGTGCTCCAATGAACCGTCACCTGATCCCGCTGGTCGCCCTGTCGCTCTTCGCATTCGACCTGCCCGCCTACGCTCAGCAGCTCACCGAGCCGCAAGGCGAAGCGAGCGCGAGCAAGACTGCCGCGCGCCTGCCGCAACATTTGCAGCACAGCCAGGAAGAAGCCGCCATTCCTGACGAGGCCGCCTATTGCGACGCGATCGTCGATCAGGCCCGTGAGCTTCGCTACTCCGCTCGCGAACAGGAATTGCAGGAGATGCAGACGGAACTCGAGCGCGGGCTCGAACTGATGGAGCGCAAGAAGGAAGAGTTCGAGAAATGGGTGGAGCGGCGCGAGGATTTCGCCAACCGGGCATCCGAGGCTCTGATTGCGATCTATGAGAGGATGAGAGCCGATGCGGCCGCCGAGCGCCTCATAATGGTCGATCCGATGCTCGCATCAGCGATTCTCCTGAAAATGCCGCCGGCGAAATCGGGCACCATTCTCAACGAGATGGAGGCGAAGAAGGCCGCCGGCATCACGGCGATTATGGCCGCCAGCGCAGATCGTGGAAAGGGCTGAACCGTGCGTTCCCTTCGTTCACTGGCAGCGATCGCGCTGGGCGCCGCGCTTCTGACGGGCTGCTCCCAGTCCTTCAAGGAAATCAATCGCCCTCCGGACATGTCGCCGGTCGGCGCGGGTATCGCCACAACGCAGCCGGTCGCCTGGTCGGCCTACCCGGCCTATCAGACACCGCCCCAGCGCGGCTATTCGCTCTGGAACAAGCGGGGCAGCGGGCTCTACGTCTCCCAACGGGCGCTTGAGCCGGGCGACCTGCTGACCGTCCTTATCGAAATCAACGACCGCGCTTCGATCTCGAATGAATCGGATCGCTCACGCACTTCCGGCCGGTCTCTCGGCCTGAATGGCAAATATGACTACGAGATCGTGGCGGATGAGTTGAGCGTTGGCGCCGGCAACGGCAACGGCTCGCTCGGCACCACGAGTTCATCGGACTTTGCCGGAAGCGGCTCGACCAAGCGCTCCGAAGTCATCCGTCTTTCGATGAGCGCGGTGGTGACCGAAGTGCTGCCGAACGGCAATCTTGTGATCCGGGGGACCCAGGAGGTGCGGGTCAATGCCGAACTGCGCGTCCTTCAGGTCGCAGGTATCGTGCGGCCCGGCGATATCGGGCCGAACAATACGATCGACTACGACCGTATTGCGGAAGCCCGCATCTCCTACGGGGGGCGCGGACGAATCAGCGAGGTTCAGCAGCCGCCATGGGGCCAGCAGGTCCTCGATCTGATCACGCCGCTTTAGGAGAGCTTCGTCATGGCTGCGAAGGAAAAGACGAAATCGGCGAAATCCGAGCTAGTCAAGAACTGGGTCCTGCCCATCGCGATCATGCTGATTGTCGGAGGTGGTGTCGGCTTTGGCGTCGGCACCTTCGTTCTCGCACCACGCATGGAAGTCGCGATGGCGGCCGCTTCCCAAGATCCCGCGGCAGAGGCGGCGACAGAGCAAACCCATAATCCCACCGCCGGATCCGATCACGACACCAGCGCACTCGCTGGCTTGACGCAGAAGATCGTCGATCTGGAACCGATTACCGTGAACCTCGCGGTGCCGAACAATATCTGGATGCGCATGCAGATCGCCGTCCAGGCCAGTTCGACGGTGAGCGACGGCACGCTCAACGATGTCCAGCAGGACATCCTCGCCTATGTCCAACAGCTTCGCCTCGACCAGATCCGCAGCCCGAATGGATATCTGCGCATCAAGGACGACCTTGCAAGGCGTGCGGAGGTGCGAAGCGGCGGCGGCATCTCCGACCTCTACATTCGAACATTGGTATTCGAATGAAGCGCGCCGCCTCTCTCGGCTTCCTGCTTTCCGCGGCGCTGGCGGGGCTCGTCTGGTCTCAGCCGGCCTTTGCGCAGTCGCTGCAACTGCCCGCGCTCTTGCAGCCCGGGGAGACGGCGGATGGCGAGACCGCGGGATACATCGTTCAGCTTTTCGGCCTGTTGACGGTCCTGTCGCTGGCGCCTGGCATCCTGATTTCCGTAACGAGCTTCACGCGATTCATCGTCGTCTTCTCCATCATGCGGTCGGGGCTTGGGCTCCAGACCACCCCGGCCAACCTCATCCTCGTCAGCCTCGCCCTCTTCATGACCTGGTATGTGATGAGCCCTGTCATGGATCGGGCATGGAACGACGGACTTGGTCCGATGATGCGCAACGAGATCAGCCAGGAGGATGGTTTCCAGAGAACGGCGGAACCCTTCCGCCAGTTCATGCTGGCCAATGTCCGCGATTCGGATCTGCGGCTGTTCGCCGATCTTTCGCCCTCTCCCGTGCCCGACGCGGAACAGGCCGAGGAACCTGATGCTCCTCCTGCCGCGCCGGAGGGCGAGGCGAACGATGAGGAATCGGTTCTCGGCAGCGAGGCCGACGGCGATAACGAGACGCAGAATGAACAGGAAACGGTCGCCTACAGCATACTGATACCAGCCTTCATGATATCGGAGCTGCGCAGAGGCTTCGAAATCGGCTTTCTGGTGGTCTTGCCGTTCCTCGTGATCGACCTCGTCGTCTCCACGATCACCATGGCCATGGGCATGATGATGCTGCCGCCAACGGTTCTATCGCTCCCCCTCAAGGTGCTCTTCTTCGTTCTAATCGATGGATGGAACCTGTTGGTCGGATCGATGGTCCGCTCCTTCATCTGACGGCACGCTTCAACCGCAGGAAAACACTCGCCTTTACCTTTTGTTAGGCCTTTTCTTACGGTTTGTTATCCATTTTCGACGATTGTTCGATTTAACGATTGTCGCCCGAACCGAAGCGGTTCCGCGATCGGCATGATGCCAGCAACCGTTGCGCCCACATTATCCGGCATGTCCCTGTCAGGCTCACTCCTGGGGACCATCCCTTATGTCCAGCATTCATACAAACGTTGCCGCAATGACGGCGCTCAAGTCGCTTCAGGCCACGAACAAGGCACTGGAATCGACGCAGAAGAACATCTCCACCGGCTTCCGGGTCTCCGACGCCTCCGACAACGCGGCTTACTGGTCCATCGCGACCACCATGCGTTCCGACAACAAGGCTCTCAGCACCGTCAATGACGCGCTGGGTCTTGGCGCCGCGAAGGTCGACGTCGCCTACACGGCAATGAACTCCGCCATCGAGGTGGTCGACGAGATCAAGACAAAACTCGTTGCCTCGCGTGAGCCGGGCGTCGACCGCACGAAAATCCAGAGCGAGATTGAAGCCCTCCAGGGACAGCTCACATCGATCGCGGAAAGCGCGTCCTTTTCCGGCGAGAACTGGCTCAGCTTCAACGATGACACCGGTACCTCGAAAGAGATCGTGGCATCCTTCACGCGCAGCAGCTCGGGCAATGTCTCGGTCGGGACGATTTCGATCGATATCTCCAACATCAAGCTGTTCGGCAATGACGGTGCCGGCACGCCCGCAGATAACGGCCTCCTCAACACCAGCTACACAACAGCCAACGGTGCCGCTACGCCGGTCAACGTGGTCTATACGATCGCCACGCTCGACATCACGGCCACCAACGTCGACGACACGGTCATCGACGGCATGGTCACCAAT
Organism: Notoacmeibacter ruber; assembly: GCF_003668555.1. Lineage (NCBI taxonomy): Bacteria > Pseudomonadati > Pseudomonadota > Alphaproteobacteria > Hyphomicrobiales > Notoacmeibacteraceae > Notoacmeibacter > Notoacmeibacter ruber. The sequence continues at coordinate 2,505,082 of NZ_RCWN01000001.1, forward strand.
GTCGAAAGCGTGCTGGAAGGCATGACCACGGCCGCAGCCGATCTCGGCTCGACAAAAAGTCGCATCGACATGCAGACCGAGTTCATCGGCAATCTGATGGACTCGATCTCAAGCGGCATCGGCAAGCTGGTCGACGCCGACATGACGGAAGAGTCGACCAAGCTCCAGGCTCTGCAGACGCAGCAACAGCTCGGTATCCAGGCCCTTTCGATGGCGAACTCCGGCGCACAGTCGCTCCTCTCGCTCTTCCGCTCGTAATATACGACAAGACCAAAATGATGGCCGCTCCGATCCGGGGCGGCCATTTGCGTTTCGGAAGCCAAGTTAACTATATAAATTAACACTTTGGCAATAAATTCATTACGCTTATTTAGTGATTGCCACGCATGATGCTCAAGACGATTTCACTATTGGTCCTCACGGGCCGATTCTGACGGCATGATGCCATCTTTCGTCACGCCGATATTTGAATCTGGCATGTCCCTGTCAGGCTTACTCCTGGGGACCATCCCTAATGTCCAGTATCCATACCAATACCGCTGCCATGACGGCGCTGAAGTCACTCCAGGCCACGAACAAGGCTCTGGAATCGACGCAGAAGAATATTTCCACCGGCTTCCGGGTCTCCGACGCGTCCGACAATGCGGCCTACTGGTCCATCGCGACCACCATGCGTTCCGACAACAAGGCCCTCAGCACGGTGGAGGACGCTCTCGGTCTCGGCGCTGCCAAGGTCGACGTGGCCTATACCGCAATGGACTCGGCCATCGACGTTGTCGACGAGATCAAGGCCAAGCTGGTTGCCTCGCGCGAGCCGGGTGTCGACAAGACGAAGATTCAGAGTGAGATCGGCGCGCTGCAGGAGCAGTTGAAGTCGATCGCCGACAGCGCCTCCTTCTCTGGCGAGAACTGGCTGTCGAGCAGTGAGGCCTCGGGCGCAACTAAAGAAATCGTCGCATCCTTCACCCGCAGCAGCTCGGGCACCGTCAGTGTCGGAACCGTCTCCGTCGATGTCTTCAGCTCCAAGCTCTTCGACAGTGCGACGACCGACCGTTCGACACTCGCTTCATCCAATCAGGGTCTTCTGGACAGCGTACTGGCCGATTATGACGCCGATGGCGACACGACCGCGGATGCGACCTATACCGTTTCGGTCTACAACCTCGACATCAGCTCTGCGACCGATGTGCAGATCGACGGCATGATCTGGAACGTGGAGAACGTTCTTGAAGACATGACGACCTCGGCGGCCGATCTCGGTGCGACGAAAAGCCGCATCGATATGCAGTCCGAATTCGTCGGCAATCTGATGGACTCGATCTCCAGCGGCATCGGCAAGCTGGTCGACGCCGACATGACGGAAGAGTCGACCCGATTGCAGGCTCTGCAGACACAGCAGCAGCTCGGCATTCAGGCTCTGTCCATGGCCAACTCCGGTTCGCAGTCGCTCCTCTCGCTCTTCCGCTAAGCGCGACACTACAACCCGAAAATTCAATAGGGCTGCCTCGCAAGGGGCAGCCCTTTTCGCGTCCGCTGCAAACAAAAGCAGCGGTTAAGACCTTTTTATTCAAATTGTTACGGTTCATTAGGCCTTGCCGTGCAGATTGCTTCCGACGGTTGTCGTCCGACCATTGGGTTGTGGCGATCGGCATGATGCTATGGATCGTCGCGCCCGAATTTTTCGGCATGTCCCTGTGCGTAGTAACCTTGGGGACCATCCCTTATGTCCAGTATCCATACCAATACCGCCGCGATGACGGCGCTGAAGTCGCTCCAGATGACCAATGCGGCTCTGGAATCGACTCAGAAGAACATCTCCACCGGCTACCGGGTCTCCGACGCCTCGGACAATGCCGCCTACTGGTCCATCGCGACCACCATGCGCTCCGACAACAAGGCTCTCAGCACGGTTGAGGACGCTCTCGGCCTCGGCGCCGCCAAGGTTGACGTCGCTTATACGGCGATGAATTCCGCCATCGACGTGGTCGACGAGATCAAGACGAAGCTGGTTGCCGCCAAGGAGCCGGGTGTCGATCGCGCGAAGATCCAGAGCGAGATCGAAGCCCTGCAGGGCCAGATGACCTCGATCGCGGAAAGCGCGTCCTTCTCCGGTGAGAACTGGCTGAACTTCAATGACGATACCGGCACCAGCAAGTCGGTCGTCGCATCCTTCAACCGCAGCGCCTCGGGCTCGGTCTCGGTCGGCACGATCTCGATCGATATCTCTGACGTCAAGCTGTTCGGCAATGACGGCGCGGGCACACCGGTCGATAACGGTATGCTCAACAAGTCTTACACCACGGCCAATGGCGATGCGACACCGGTCAATGTCACCTACACGATCGCTACACTCGACATCACGGCGGCCAATGTCGACGATACCGTTATCGACGGCATGCTTTCCAACGTGGAAACCACGCTGGAAGACATGACGACCGCTGCGGCCGACCTCGGCGCCAGCAAGAGCCGCATCGACATGCAGACCGAATTCATCGGCAATCTGATGGACTCGATCTCAAGCGGCATCGGCAAGCTGGTCGACGCCGACATGACGGAAGAGTCGACCAAGCTCCAGGCTCTGCAGACGCAGCAGCAGCTCGGCATCCAGGCTCTGTCCATGGCCAACTCCGGTTCGCAGTCGCTCCTCTCGCTCTTCCGCTAAGAGCGTCTCGAATACCAAAATCGTTGAAGGGCCGCTTCCTGGAAGCGGCCCTTTCGCTTTGAGAAAATTAACGCCTTCAAACTGCAAATTGATTCTTTCTTCACCATTTCGCGCAACCGCCGCGAAACGTGTTCGTGAGAGAGTCGGGATAACGGAGCGCTGTATTTCACGTGTGAAAGATTCGGCATGATGCCGGAACGCAGCTCCAGCCTTTGAACGAGGCATGTCCCGATTTGTATTGAGTAACGGGCCTTTTCCATGACAAGCCTCATGACGAATACGAGCGCGATGACCGCGTTGAAGTCGCTCCAGATGACGAACAAGTCGCTGGAAGCCACTCAGAAGAACATCTCCACCGGATACCGGGTTTCCGAAGCCTCCGATAACGCCGCCTACTGGTCCATCGCCACTACCATGCGCTCCGACAACAAGGCGCTTGGCACGGTGACCGACGCACTGGGGCTGGCCTCGGCCAAGATCGATGTTGCCTATACGGGCATGAATTCGGCGATCGAAGTGGTGCAGGAAATGAAGAGCAAGATCGTGGCGGCTCAGGAGCCGGGTGTCGATAAATCCAAGATCCAGAGTGAAATGGAAGCGCTTCAGGGCCAGCTTCTTTCCATTGCCGACAGTGCGTCCTTCTCCGGTGAGAACTGGCTGACCTCCGGCGGCACCAAAAGCCTCGTCGCATCCTTCACACGCGACTCCGCCGGCGCCGTGTCGGTCACCACGATCGATCTGGACCTGACGAACGTACAGCTTGTCGACAGCACAACCACGCCGACTGCCGGCATTCTCGGTGCCAACGGTACAGCCAGCAGCACCTCCGTTCTCGCAATGGATGTGACGACCGGCGATCTCGGCGACCTGCTGACCGATATCGATACCGCACTCGAATCGATGACCACCGCAGCCGCCGATCTCGGCTCGACGAAGAACCGCGTTTCCATCCAGTCGGACTTCGTCAGCAGCCTTCGCGACTCGATCTCCAGCGGCATCGGAAAGCTGATCGACGCCGACATGACGGAGGAATCGACCAAGTTGCAGGCCCTGCAGACCCAGCAGCAGCTTGGCATTCAGGCTCTGTCGATGGCCAATTCGGGCTCGCAGTCGCTGCTCGCCCTCTTCCGCTAAGAAAGCGATCTTCAGCCAATATCGGGAGGGCCTTTGCGGGCCCTCCCTTCTTTTGTCCAAGTCCACGCAAGTTTCGTCACCTAGTCTGCCAGTCAGTCAGAATAGGATGTGCGAACCGTGCCAGAACGCCTACAGGCCCTTCTCGGAAGCCTCACAGCTATCGGCAAGGCCAGGCTTGCCACCTTTGCGACCGTGGCGGTTCTTACCACTGCGCTCATTATGGGCGGTGTTATCTTTCTGGCTCAGCCCACTTACGAAACGCTCTATGTCGGTCTGGACCGCGACGATGTGAACCGGATCGGCATCGTGCTTTCCGAAGCGGGCATCGGCTACGACATCGATTCGGCAGGCAGCACCGTTCTGGTCGAAGCAGGACAGACGGCCCGCGCCCGCATGATCCTTGCGGAAAAGGGCCTGCCCGGCAGCAACAGTTCCGGCTACGAACTTTTCGACAATCTCGGATCGCTGGGGCTCACCTCCTTCATGCAGGAAGTCACCCGCGTTCGCGCGCTCGAAGGCGAGATCGCGCGTTCTGTCCAGTCGATCGACGGCGTGAAAGCCGCCCGCGTTCATATCGTGATGCCCGACCAGACGGGCTTCCGAGACCGCAACCGCCGCCCGACCGCATCGGTTCTTCTCTCGTCGAACGGCTCCGATCTGACAGTCAAAGCCGAGGGCATCCGCAAGCTTGTCGCAGCCGCCATTCCTTCACTGAACGAAGCGGACGTCACGGTCCTCGATGCCTCCGGGCGCCTTCTGGCATCGGGCGACGCTGGCGATACAGAGACGGTAGGAGCGGCGTTCGACCTCAAGAACCGCATCGAACGCGACCTCTCCCGCACCATCGGCAATGCCCTGCGGCCCTATATTGGCGAACTCAATTATCGCGTCGCCGTTCAGGCCGATATCGATACCGACCGACGTCAGATCGAAGAAACGATCTTCGATCCCGACAGCAAGGTCGAGCGCAGCGTGCAGATTTCACGTTCGGAAGATCGGGCCAACGAGGCCAAGAACAGTAATAGCGCGGGTGTCGAGCAGAACATCCCGACCGAGGGCGGTGAAGGTAGCAGCGAGTCGGGCGCCAAAAGCTCTGAAGAGCGCGAACGCCGCGAAGAGACCACCAATTTCGAGATCAGTTCGAAGCGGATCGCGACGCTGACGAACGGCTACCGAATCCGTCGCCTCAACGTCGCTGTTCTGCTGAACAGGGAAATCCTGGAGCGTGCCGCCTCGACCGCGAATGTACCGCTTGAGGACCGCCTCGACACGATCCGAACGCTGATTTCCACGGCAGCCGGAATCGAATCGGAGCGTGGCGACCGCATTGATGTGACCGCGATCGAATTCCTGCCCGCCGACGAATCGCTCGAACCGATCGTCAGCGGCTGGATGGAAGCCGCCTCACCGCACCTGTCGACGGCCATTCGCGCGCTCGTCTTCGTGATCGTCTCGATCCTCGTCCTGCTGCTCGGTGTTCGACCTCTTCTCAATTCGCTTGAGTTGCGGCCCAGCAAGTCGAAGGATGCCCCGGCCCTCAATGCCGGCAACAATGCCGATGTGTCCCTCCTGCCCGACCTTAACAGCGCCGGTGAAGAGGACGCCTTTGCCCAATTCGATGAGCCGGGAGAGTTCTCGAGCGATTTCTCCGGTTCCAGCGGCGACTTTTCGCCCAATAGCAGTTTCTCGCCTTCGTCGGGTTTCCAGATGGACGAGACGCCTGAAATGCTCGCCGAGATCGAACTCCGGCAGCGTATGGCCGATGTGGGAGAAGACCCACGCGCACGCGTCATGGCCATGCTCGAGATCGATCGTGATCGCACCTTGCAGCTTCTTCGCCGCTGGATCCGTGACGACATGAAAGCTGTCCAGAAGAGTAAGGCGGCATGACCCGGTTTCCTTCCCGTTCCAATGCTCAGATTGCCTTCGCCGATGAAGAGGGTTTTGAGCCCTTCGGCGCGGCTCCCACCACGACCAGCTTCGAACCATTGGGCACCGACCTTCCTGTCTCGGCGGAAAAGCCGGCAGCAGGCCCCGATGCGCCGACTCCGGGGCTTGATCTGGGTCTGACCGATACATTGGACGCCGAATCGGGTACCTTTCAGGATTCAGGCCTGGATGGGCTCGATCCGTCGGTCGAAAGCGGTGATCTGGCCGACCCCTTTTCCGAAAACGGCCTTAACGGATTGCCGGACCTGCCTTCGATCGGGGCAGATGGGACCGACGACCCCTTCGGTGCGCCTGAGGACAGCGAACTCGGCGCATTGCCCGATCTGCCGACACTCGACGATGGCGCGGACCCTTTTTCGTCGGCAGGCCTTCAGGAGCCAGGCCTCAACGAATTGCCGGATTTGAGCGCGTTCGGCGCAGGCAGCGGCGAGGCTTCCGAAGATCCATTCGGCGAACCGGGCAGCGCGGAACTGCCCGAACTGCCTTCGTTCGGCGAGGAGAGCGATCCGTTTGCGGCAGCCGGCGAAACGCCGACGGCCGATCCTTTTGGTGCTGCCGAAAACGGTGAGCTGCCGCCACTGCCCGCGGGCGGCGACTTCGGCGAGGAAGAGCTGGAGACTGCCCCGTCGCCCGACGATGCTCTCATGCCTCTTCCAATCATCGATGAAGCAGAGAGCGGAGAAGCTTCCCCCGAGGCGGAATGGAACGAGGAAGACGTCCCGTCCCTCGGTGCGGCCGCCAGCCTCGACACGCTGCAAGATGCCGCCGAAACCGCGACATCGGCAATCGGCTCTGAACTCGAGACGGATGCAGAGCTCGGCTTCGACCCGGTCGGCGAAGCGGCAAGCGCATCCTCGCTCGCAGGGCCCGACGCCATAACGGCCCTTGCGGACCAACTCGTCGGCCAGCTCGAGCAGTCTGTCAATGAGATGCGGCAGACACTTCTGGACGAGGTGAGCGACAGTGTGGCCACCATCCTCGGGCCGCTTGTTTCGCGTCTTGCAATGGAACGCGCTGTAGAGGCCTTCGGCGAGGATATCGCGGCCAGCCTGATCGATAACCGCTCCAACGCGATCTTCCAGGCCGAGGTGCCGCAGGATCTTCTGTCACCGGTGCGCGCGATGATCGAGGAGCGCGGCTTGCCGGTGGAGGCGAAGGCCGGACGGCACAACGCGCTTCTTCTTCATCTGGATACGACGACCCGCGCCATCAGCCTGCCGCGTCTTCAGGATTTTTGTGACACGCTATGAGAGAGAATGGCGAGATCATCATCGTTCGTCGCTCGAGCGAACATGAAGAAGAGCACCATGGCGGGGCATGGAAGATTGCCTTCGCCGATTTCATGACGGCGATGATGGCGCTGTTTCTTGTTCTTTGGCTGATCAATGCCGCCAATGAAGAGACCAAACAGTCGGTGGCGAGTTACTTCAACCCGGTCAAGCTCGTCGACGATCGCAGGACTGTCAAAGGCATGAGCAAGAGCGAAAACGCCCAGCCCCTCGAAAGCGAGGAGGGTTTCGAGAAGACCGAGGCGAATTCCAACAAGGCGCAGTCTGAACAGTACGACCATAACCAGCCGGCCAAGAACGAGACGCCGGATACCTCCTACTTCGCCAATCCGACGCAGCTTCTGGAGAGCCTTGCCGCAGAAGAGCGGGCTTTGCTGACGGAACGGGGCGAAATGGAAGCGGATCCAGGCGTCGAGAAGGAAGCGGATTTTGCCGATCCCTTCGCGCCGAATTTCTGGCAGCCCTTGCGGGTCGTCGCTTCGGATGGTGACCCTGAAGCGCGTGTTTTCGATGAGAATGCGGAAGAAAGCGACATGGGCCCCGCCGGAGGCCGAAAAAAGACCGGAACGGGCGAGGACGCGGAGACCGAGGCAGAAGCGGAGCAAAGCGCCGCCGACGCGAAAAGCGAGGCTACCGAAGGCGGTCCGCAAATGAAGGAGGTTGCGGCGACCGATGGCGAGGAGGCTGAAGCCGGCGCCGAAGGCCTGGAACAGACCCTGCGCAAGGCGATATCGGAAGAGATGGCCGGGTCGCCCGATGAGATTGCCGACACCATTCAGGTGACCGAGGTCCCGTCGGGCCTGAAGATCTCCCTGACCGACAATCTGACCGAAAGCATGTTCCAGGTGGGGTCCGCCGTTCCCACCGGTTCGGTCGTCCTGGCCTTGGAGGCGGTTGGCCGGGAACTTCAGAACAGGCCCGGCAACGTCTTCATTCACGGCCATACTGACGCCCGGCCCATGCGCAAGGAGGGAGATGATAACTGGCGGCTGTCGACGGATCGCGCACGCAGCGTCTACTTCATGCTGCTTCGCGGCGGCCTCAATGACCGGCGGGTCAAACAGATCGCAGGCTATGCCGACCGCCAGCCGATCGTCCCCCAGGACGGCCTGGACCCCCGCAACAGGCGCATCGAGATTCTTCTGGAAGCGCCATGACACGATACGCACTCCGAAAAGCATCGCTTGCCTGTCTCGCCGCCAGCTTCTGGGTCGCGGCGCCGGCATCCGCGGTTCAGGACAGTTCGATCCGGTCGGCCCTGTTTTCGAACACTGGCGAAGCGGCAGTGCGCGCCACCCCGAAGCAGGCCAGGCTACCCGCGCCGGTTCAACTCGCAAGTAGCGAGCCGATGGTCGAGGCGCTCTCACAGCCCCTGCCTCCGAAACTGCCGGAAAGCGAACAGCCCGTCCAAGTCGCTCCCGAAGAAACGGAGACTCCGACCACTCCGCAGAGCGAAGCGCCCGCGGCGATGACGAAAGAGGAGAGCGACGCGAAACTGCAATTCGACGCCTTCATCATGGGCCTTTTCGAGTTTCAGGACGCTATTATCGACGGCGATCCAAGCGCCCTGGCCCTTCAGGGCAAGGTTCTTCGCCGGCTGCAGCTCAATCTGATGAGCGCGCGCGCCCTCTTTTCAAAGCCGGATGCACCGGTCGAGCCGCTCCTGGTCTTTGCCCTGTCGGGCGGCGACGCCCGCATATCGGCCGACCTGCTTCGCCAGGTGCCGCCGTCCCATTCTTCGCACGAGATCGTCCAGGCCATCATAAACTACCTGAAAGGCAGCCCCGATTCCGCCAAGGGACTTGCACGTCAGGATCCGACTGCTTTCAGCTTTCCGCTCAGTGCACTTGTTGCCCTGTCCACGGGAACAGCGAATGCGCGGGGCGACAAGAAGGTAGCGCGCAACTCTCTCGAAATGGCGGCCATTCTGGGAACGGGCACACTTGTCGAAGAGGTCGCCCTTCGCCGCCTGCTCGACATTCATGCGGAAGAAGACAATGAGAAAGGCTTCTTCGATATCGCGGAGAGCTACGGCCTACGCTATTCGAAATCGATCTTTCTCAGCGAGTTCGCGCGGCGACTGACGGTCACCCTGACGGAACATGACTGGGTACCGCCCCGCGGGCTGGATCCGATCCTGGAAGGAATGCTGCCGGCACAATCCAGCGTGGTGGCACGGCAGATCGCGCGCGGAGCAGCCATCAGAGGCAATCACGAACTGGCGCTGATGAGCGTCGAATGGCTTCGCCGCTTCAATCCGAGCCAGGCCAACGACCAGCTCTATGAAGCCATGGCCGAACTCGCCGCTCGCGAGATCGACAAGGCCGAGACTGTGGAGACGGAGATTGTGGAGGCCGAGCTGTCCAAAAACGACCGCCTTCTTCTTTCAAGCCTGCGGCGCGCCCTCGCTCATATCCGTGGCGCGGAGCAGGTCGCCGACATCACTGGCGCCGCCCTATCCGATCTTGCGGCCGAGCCGGTCCTGAAGGCCGAGCTGACCGCCGACCACAAGGCCAATTTGCCTCAGCGGTCCGACGCGGACGCTCCCTCGATTCCTGTCGCAGTAGAGATACCCGAGACAAGCGAAGACACGAAGCTGGCCTCGCTGCGCGAGCGCTTGAGCGTCACGTTGGACGCGATCGAAGAATTGAGTGCGAAGTAAAACCATGACCCTTCCTCTTTCCACCTTCGCCAGCCCCGCCGCACCAGCGTCGACTCCGTCGCAGTCCCGCTCCGAACGCTCCGGCGATCAACCTCCGCAGGGCCTTTTCGGGGCGTTGATCAACGAGAAGCCCGCAGATGAGGCGCCAGCGAAGACCGGCTCTGAAGAAAGCCAGAAGAGTGACGACGGGCAGACGCTGATGCTCAGGCTTGCCAATCGCTTCTCCTCGGCCCGCACGCCGGACAGTCAGGAAGAGACGGCGAAGTCATCCAAAGACACCGAAGACGACGGCAACGACGAACCCGTTGAAGAGAGCGCACCCAGCGACCCGCCGGGCAGCGAGTTGATGACCGAAAGCGCGATGGCCGGTGCGGCGGCACTCGCCGGCATAAGACCGACCGAAGCCGCTGAAACGAAAGCGCAGGAAGGCCGACGCGTACCGGCACGCTCTGCGACGGCGGATACTGCTCGTGGGATAGGCAATGTCCTCGCAGAGGAGGTTGCGGTGGATGGCACCGGCGAACGATCAAAGGGCGCACTGGAAGCGGCCCTCATTGTCGGCGAGGCTGCGGGCTTGAATAAGGGGCGAACAGTATCCACTGGCAACGCGCAGGCCCATCAATCGTCGATGCCTCCTCGTCTCGCTCAGGAAGCCTCTGCGACACGGCAAACGACGGTTGGTCGTCCGGCCGACGCTGATATCCAAGGCGCAGAACGCAGCGCCAAACCGGAAACGGATATGATGCGCTCGATCGATGGCGAGAGGTTTACCAACCGCCAGAGCAACAATGGCGAGACCACTGCCATCTCACGGCCCGAGAACTCGAATGTTTCGCCGATGCCGATCATGGCGAGCCGCAATGTCAGCGTCCCCCTCACCTCGGCAGCGTCTGCCGCGCTCGATCATGCCGCCAGTACCCTGACACAGACCCTCGGCGATCACCTCAATATTTCGCAGATTCAAGAGTTCAACGGCGGCAAGACAAAGGTTCTCAAACTTCAGCTTCAGCCAGCTCATCTCGGACAGTTGGACATCGTCCTGAAAGGCGAAAATGGCCGTCTGACGGTCCAGATCCAAACCGAATCCGCTAATGCGCAAAACCTTCTGACGCAAGAGAAAGCTTCGCTCCGTACGGCTCTGGACGAGGCCAACCTTGTTGTCGAAACGCTCTCGATCGAAAGCGTCAAGGACAGACGAATCGCCCCGACCAGCCTGGCGCAAGCCGACTCTCAGATGAATACGCAGGGTCAAACGACAGGGGAACGTTTCGATGGAAACCGTTCGAGCGGGCAGATGGACGGCGAGCGTTCGCGCCATCCGTTCCAGCCTTTCACCAGTGATGATCCGGAGCAGGCGCCTGCCCGCGATGGCCGTTCTGGGGATCGTACTCGGTCTGGCGGCTCCGGCCTTCGCATCTGAACCTCAGGCAAGAAACGTCTCGGCACCGGTTAATCTCTGTGAACGCGAAATGATCGCAGCTTCCGCAAGAACAGGCGTTCCGCTCGGCGTCCTCTACGCTGTTGGACTGACGGAGAGTGGCTCGGCTGGCAGCATGCGACCCTATGCGCTCAACATTGCCGGTCGTACGGTGCAGCCCGCTCGCGTGGACGAAGCGATCGCCATCGTCAGGCGCGAGCAGAAGCGGGGTGTTCGCCTCATCGACGTCGGGTGCATGCAGGTGAATCTCCACTATCACCGCGATGCATTCACGAGCCTGAAGGCCATGTTCGACCCGGCCCTCAACGTCGCCTATGCGGCCCAGTTTCTAAAGCGACTGCACGCCCGGCACGGCACCTGGTCCATGGCGGTCGCCCGCTATCATGCGGGCCATGACAACAATGTCGCGCAAAAACGCTATGTCTGCTCTGTCATTCGCAGGATGGTTCGGTCCGGTTTTGGCAAGATGACCCCCCAAGCCGCCAGTTTCTGCCAAACCTGACGAACTAAATCGGAATCTGAAATCAAGCACTTAGGCTGATTCGTTTTTGGGAGAGGCAGTCAACTGTTAAATCTCGCAGTTGTCAGAGATTCCAGCACCCGTCAACCATGATGAAGAAATCATTAACTGTTTGATTCGAGGGGAAACAGGATGATTGTCGTCATTGATGACCGAGAAATGGTTACGGAAGGGTATAAAGGCCTGTTCCGTCGTGAGGGTTTCTGTTGCGTAGGCTTTAAGGCCGAAGAATTTCGCATTTGGGCAAGCGGGGCCTCAAGCGAAGAACTTTCCGGTGTCGAAGCTGTTCTTGTATCCGAAAACAGCTACGAATGCATTGACGCGGAACTGGCCAAGAAAATTGGTTCATCTCCACGACTTGCACTTGCCGATAACGGCAACCTGGAAACAACGTTGCGTCTATTTAGCCGCGGCTATGATGATGTAGTGAAAAAGCCGGTTCATGTCCGAGAGATTCTGGCCCGCATCAGTGCGGTTCGCAATCGCGGCTATGTCGCCGACAACACCAACATCCAGCCGGGCCTGCGGATTCACCTGGATGGACGCGATCCGGAAATCGACGGTGTGCCGCTCAAGCTGCCGCGCCGCGAGCAACGCATCCTGGAATATCTGGCCTCCGTCAACGGACGGCGCGTCAGCCGGGCGCAGATCTTCACCGCCACTTACGGCATCCTTGAAGAGGGTGTCGAGGAAACGGTCGTCGAGAGCCACATTTCCAAGCTGCGCAAGAAGCTGCGGACCAAGCTTGGCTACGACCCGGTCGATAGCAAACGCTATCTCGGCTACCGGCTCGTCCTGGTGCAGGAAAGCGAGCCGGTCGAAGGCACGGAGCCGCTGACCGTAGCTCCCATTGAAACGGATCGGATGCGCGAAACAGTGGAAGCCTGAGGCAAGGCAGCCTCACGCAAGTTTCGTTGCCTACTCTTCCGGAATGACTATCCGAGGGGATTGACGATGAGCATTTTCGGCACGATGCAGACCAGTATCTCTGGCATGAACGCTCAGTCGAGCCGATTGTCCAGCGTAGCGGACAACATCGCCAATTCCGATACGGCGGGCTACAAGCGCCAGGGCACCAATTTTGCCACTCTGGTGACCGGCGGAAGCGCCGGAGGCAACACGTCCGGCGGCGTGATTACCTCAGGAACGATCGAAATCGAAGGTCAGGGCGTGCCGAAGACGACCTCGTCTTCGACCAATCTCGCCATTCTGGGCAGTGGCTTCTTTCTGGTCAGCGACGGCGTCAATAACGGCTTCATGACACGGGCAGGAGCATTCGAACAGGATGCCGAAGGCTACCTGACCACACCCAACGGCTTCCGGCTTCAGGGCTACAGCATGGCCTCAGGCACGGTGCCTGTGCCAAACGGTCTTTCGGGTCTCGTCGATATTCAGATCAGCAAGGAGCCGCTACCACCGGTGGCGTCCACTCTCGGCACCTTCGCCGCGACATTCGACTCCCAGGCCGACATCGAAAGCGCCGCGGCGGCTGCCAATACCCTGCCGTCCGACAATGCAGCCGGCACGGTTTTCACTGGCAAGACGTCGATGGTCGCCTATGACAGCCTCGGCAACGAGGTGAAGCTCGACGTCTATGCAACGCGGACTGCCTCGGACGAATGGGAAATCACCATATACGACCAGGCCGATGCAAACTCTTCGCTCGAAGCATTTCCCTATGGCAATCCGGCTCTTGGCACCACGACCTTGCAGTTCGACACCGGCCTTGGTGAGCTGACGGCCGCTTCCCCCAAGAACATGACCATCGCCGTGCCCAATGGCGAGAACCTTCAGCTCGACTTCAGCAAGATGAAGCTCGGCGCGCAGTTCACCGTCGATGATGCGTCGGTAAACGGCAATCCGCCGTCCAGCGCGATCGGCACCGAGATCAGTGAAGACGGGATTGTGAGGGTCACCTACGAGGACGGGTCGAACCGCGACCTCTACAAGATCGCTCTTGCGACAGTCCCAAGCCCGACCAACCTGACGACCGTCACCGGCACCATGTTCAAGCAAAGCGTCGCATCAGGTGATGTCGAGGTCGGCTTTGCCGGTGCCGGCGGGTTCGGTCAGATCATGTCGTCTTCCCTCGAGCAGTCCAACGTCGACATCGCCGAAGAGTTGACGGAAATGATCCAGGCACAGCGCAGCTACACCGCCAATTCGAAAGTTTTCCAGACGGGATCCGAAATCATGGACGTCGTCGTCAATCTGAAACGCTAACATCGAAGGAGCCCATGACGGGCCTCCCGGTGCTTACCGGAGCGTAGAATGTCCCTCACCGCTGCATTGATGAGTGCCCACGCGTCGATCTTCGATATTTCGCGACGCGTCAGTACTGTCTCATCGAACATTACGCGGGCGGACGATCCCAACTATGTGCGCCGCATTGCGGTCAACAATGTCGCCAATACAAACGGTGCAACGGGCACAAGCCGCGCGGCCTCGCCGCAGCTGGAGTTGATGCGCCGCGAATCCATGACCGGTTCGGCGGGTGCCGAACTGACCGCCGAAAAGATGGCGCAGCTCTCCCGTCTGCTCGGCAATGCAGAGGGCGCGACCTCCGGCATGATGGAGGAACTTCAGTCCCGTCTTGAGCTCTATGCCGCGCAGCCGGCAGACGCGACGCTGGCGCAGTCGGTGGTCGGCCAGGCGGAGCAATTGTCGGCGACGATCCGTGCTAATTCTCAGTCGCTATACGGCTTCGCTCACGTCGTGGGCAGCGAGATAAAGGAAGAGGCCAGCAATCTTCAGCAATTGCTGGCGGATTTCTCCCGGGTCAACAAGGCAGTCGTCTCCGGCCAGGGTAGCGGGATGGACGTCTCCGATGCACTGGATGAAAGAAGCCGCCTCCTGAACAGCATTTCCGAGATCGTTCCCGTCTCGAAGCTCGATCGGGAGAATGGTGACATGATGCTGTTCACCTCGAACGGCGTCACCCTTTTCGACAAGATCCCGCGCGATGTCACGGCGGTTGTCGACTCGTCCGACTCTTCCAGGAACGGCGTCTACATCGATGGCATCGCCATGCGCGTACCTGCCGATGGTGAAAGCGCCTCGGCCAATGGTCGCCTATCCTCTCTCCTGCATCTCAGCCAACAGACGATCCCGTCTGCTTTGAAGCAGACGGACGAAATGGCACGCAGCCTGGTCCTGACGTTCAAGGAAAGCGATGCGAGCGGCACGCTGCCGGATATGGCCGGGCTCTTTACCTGGAATGGCGGACCGGACGTTTCTACGATCACGTCGCATGTGCCTTCCATGGCGCTTTCCCTCTCCGTCAATCCGGCATTCGTTGCGAGCCAGGGCGGATCGCCGCAGTTTCTGCGAGATGGCGGGGCGAACGGCGCGGCCTACACCACCAATGCCGGCGGCTATTCATCCTACTCGGAACGACTGGACGCATTCGTCCAGGCTTTCGAGGAGCCCTTCGCGTTCGACGCCACGGTCGGCGGCGCCGACAAGAGCCTGATGGACTTCGCGCACACCATGGAAACCGGTATGGAGACGGCGCGCGTGGCTGCCGGCGATAATGCCGCAAGGGCGTCTGCGCTGACCACGAGCCTCAGCGAGCGGTTCTCCAATACGGTGAACGTCAATCTCGACGAGGAAATCTCCTTGCTCGTCGATTTGCAGAATTCCTACGAGGCCTCCTCACGCATCGTCTCGGTTGTCGACGAGATGCTCTCCCAGCTCTTTCGGGCAACGGGGTAAGCGATGAGGGTTCCGGGCGCATCCACCTACTCTCTTGCGAACTCGCTTCGGACGACGCTGCTGAACACGCAGGCGAAGCTGGAGCAGGCACAGGTCGAAGCGGTGACGGGGCAGGCTTCGGATCCGGCCGAAAAGCTGGGCGCCACCGTGCACCGCTATCGTTATCTGATGCGGCAGTCCGAGAGGCTGGACGGCATATCGACCGCCAATGCATTGACCGAGACGCGGCTCAAGGTGTCGCAGGCAACGCTCGGCAGTTTCGCCAGCACCACCCAGAATCTCTCCGCCGAAGCCTATATCGAGGGAATCGGGGCGGTCACATCCTCTGGAATGAAGGGCTATCTCAACCAGCTGACCGCGCTCGCGAATACATCCGAGAATGGCGTGCACATTTTCGCCGGCATCAATACCGACGTCACGCCCATTCCAGAATACGAAACGAGCCAGCTTGCGGCGGATGTGGAAGCCGCCTTCGTCGCACGCTTTGGCTTCGGCACGACTGATCCGGCCGCTTCGACGGTCAGTGCCGCCGACATGACGGATTTTCTGGAGAACGATGCCCTACCGCTTTTTACCGGGCCGGGCTTCAGCGGACTTTCGCAGGCGACCGATCAGGCCATAAGCTCGCGCATCTTGCCGAACGAGCTGGCGCCGACGAGCGTCGGAACGAATGAAAAAGCGTTTCGGCTCGCTTTCGCGGCTGCGGGCCTCGGCGCGACATTTCTCGCACTGAACATCGATGAGGGCGTCGGCGACGCCGTTCGCGCCTTCGTGCATCGCACGGCAGCGGACGCGAGCTCGGAGACGGCTCTCCTGCAAGGCAAGGTCGGCCTGATGGAAGAGCGCCTGACGAATGCGCAGGATCGTCTTTCGCAACAGTCTTCGCTCATGCGTGAATTTGCCAATGAAATGGTCGCCGTCGATCCTTACGAGGCAGCCACGAAACTCACCGATCTCATCCAACAGCTGGAGACATCTTACACGTTGACGGGACGGGTGCAGAGCCTGTCGCTACTCAAATACATCTGAGCGGCGTTCGTCCCGCCCACGACAGAGGGAAAGTTAAGCCAATGTATATGGCGAATTATATCGACCAGCAGGAAGAATCGCTCAGCGATGCGAGGGGTCGCGAACGTGAGCTGATGACGCAGTCCATCGACCTGCTGGAACAGGCCAGGGCAAAGGGTTCCAACTCGATGGAGTCGATCCGGGCCATCCACTTCAGCAGCCGCCTCTGGATGACGCTGATGGAAGATCTGGCTGACAACGAGAATGTGCTGCCGGAGCAGCTTCGCGCAAACCTGATCTCGATCGGTATCTGGGTCTTGAAAACGCTCGATGCGATCCGCCAGGGCCGCAGCGACAACTTCAGTGGCGTGATCGAAATCACAGGCATTATTCGGGATGGTCTGAAATGAACGGATTCAAGATTTCGCTCAAGGCGAACGAAAAAATCTACATTAATGGCGCGATCATCCGTTTCGACCGGAAGACCTCCATGGAAATCCTCAACGATGTGGACTTCCTTCTGGAGAACCACATCCTGCAGGCGGAAGACGCCACCACGCCTCTGAAGCAGCTCTACTTCGTCGTTCAGCTGATGCTGATGACACCGGGGGATATCGAGGCATCGATGGCGGTCTACCGTCAGCTCCTCCCCTCGCTTCTGAGCGCGTTCGAGAACGAGAAAGTCGTCTCTGAACTCAAGATCATCGACCGGCAGGTCCATGAGAAGCGTTATTTCGAGGCGATGCGCGGCATCCGGCAGCTCTACCCCATCGAGGCCGCGATCCTGGACGCCCGTCCCGACGCGAGGGCGGCCTTCGAGATCGCCGAGCCCCCCCTCCAGAGAGCAGCAGGCTGATCATGACCAGTGTATCCGCAACCCAGGCAGCAGCAGGCGCCAACACGCAACCCACCTCATCGGCGACGCAGAACATGGTCGACTACGACATGTTCCTGCAGCTTCTCGTTACCCAGATGAAGAATCAGGACCCGACAAGCCCCGCCGATTCGATGGATTACGTGGCTCAGCTCGCTAACTTCTCGAACGTTGAGCAGGGCGTGCAGATCAATGCCAAGCTCGACCAGATCCTCGCAATGTCCTCCCTTTCGGAGGCAGGCTCGCTGATTGGGCGCACCATCACGGGCGGCGACGGCATCAGCGGCGTGGTCGCGCAGGTGCGTCTGGAAACCTCCGGCCCTGTCGCCATTCTGGAGGGTGGCGAAGAGGTCGCAATGAGCACTGGTACTGTGATCTCCTGATGAATGCGACCGACGCTCTGGACCTGACGCAGCTGGCCCTTTGGACGGTCATCAGCCTGTCGGCACCGGCGGTCGTACCGGCCATGCTTGCGGGTCTCGCTATTGCGCTGTTTCAGGCCCTGACGCAGATTCAGGAAGTGACGCTGACCTTCGTGCCGAAGATACTGATTGCCCTCTTCTCGCTGGTCCTCTTCTCCGGCTTTATCGGCAGCAGTCTCGTCACCTTTTCGGAGCAGGTCTACGACAAGGTCGAGAACGGATTTCTCTGACCGTCCGCTCCTAAATGAATCCAGTCCAAAAATAGCGCTCGCAAACGCGAGCCGGGCGGTTTCTACAACCCTAAAATTGCATATTTAGCATATATTAAAGCTTGGCGCGATATTCCTGCCATGTGTAGAGCGGCCAAAGCTGCATAGGACATGATGTCCTCCTTTCGATAACGTCAGGAGCGCCCCGGATGCGGGGCGAGGATATCATGCGCGGCAAACCGTCCCTCCATCACGGCCTTCTCTCCGCATCACTGATCGTCGGGATGGTGTCTTGCGGTCTCGCCGAGGCGGCGACAGAGGCACCGGATCATCGGGCACAGATTGCCCGCTATGTGGAGTCCGATTCCCTTCATTGGTTGTCCGGCCCGGAGGTTGTCGACGCGATCAAGGCTCAGAACAAAAAGACAGCCGACCTCACCGCCGAACATGTCCAAGAACTCGATCAGAACTGGCGCAAAGCCGTTGCCTCTTCGGGCGCCGAGCGCGCAATGATCGAAGACTTCATGAAGCTTCCGCTTTCACAATATCTGCGCTCGATGCAGCGAAAAACGGACTTCATGGTCGTCGAGATCATCGTGACGGATGCCAAGGGTCTGAATGTCGGCCTGAGCACGCCAAGCTCGGATTTCTGGCAGGGCGACGAGGCAAAGCATCAGGAGACCTTCGGCAAAACGAGCCGGGATCTTTTCATCGATGAGATCGAGTTCGAGCCGGAAACCGGCCTTCTCATCTCCCAGGTCTCCCGCACGGTCTTCGATCCGGAAACGGATCAGGCGGTCGGAGCGATCACCATCTCGATCAACATGAACAAGCTTTGAGCGCCGCGGAGCCAAAGGCAGGACGGGGTAATCCTATGAAGTTCCTATCATCTTTCAAGAATCTGTCGTTCACAGCCAAGCTTGTGGCCGTTCTGATCGTGAGCAATCTGATCGGCGTTGCGATTACCGTGCTCGTCCTTGAAACGTCCGTGGAAAAGACCCTCCGCAGCGATGCCTATATCAGCTGGCAGCGAGAGGTCGAACAGATGGCCCGAATGGCGGCCGGCGGCATTAAATGGGATGTGCCCGAAGCGATCCAGGAATCCTATGCCAGCTTCGATGACGGGGAAGATCACGACCTGCGCTACTTCATGGCGTTCGACCGCGACAAGAACCCAGTCTTTTCGCAGGCCTTTCTCTATGACGACGTCTCGCGCGCGCAGGCCGCCTTCGACGAACTCATGCCATCCGTTTCGACAAGTTCTCTGATCAAGACCAATCAGGCGGGAAACGAGACCGCGACCATCATCGTACCCCTCGATGCCGACAGTGCCGGTGAACCGCGTGGCTATGTGGCGACGGTCTGGAGCACCGAGCGGCTCAACAATATCGGCTTCGCTTTCGGCTGGCAGATCCTGCTGACCCAGGCGCTCATCCAGTTCACCATCGTCGCCATTCTGCTCTTCGCCCTGAGCCGCATCGTCAGCCGCCCGCTTTCCGCGCTAGCCCACCGTGTGGAGGCCCTTCAGGCCGGCGATACGGAGAGTGAAGTGCCGGAACGCGACCGCCATGATGCGATCGGCGTCGTGGCCGATGCTCTGAACGTGTTTCGCGTCGCCGCCGGCGAAAAAACGGTCGCAGAGGAAAAAGCCGCCTCCGATCGCGCCGCCTTCGATGCGGAGCGCCAGCGGGGCGAAGCGGAACGGGAGCGCGTTTCGAAAACCAGAGACTCGGCGACAAGGAAGATCGGGCAGGCGCTCGAACAGCTTGCGGATGGCGATCTGACGGTGCGCATCACACAGATCGACGATGAATTCGTCGACATCAAAAACGACTTCAACAACGCGGTGGCGCGGCTTTCGTCGACGCTGAACGAAATTCGCGATACGGCCAATTCTGTTCGCGCCGGCACGAACGAGATCAGCGTCGCCGCGACCGACCTTTCTCAGCGCACAGAGCGCCAAGCTGCTTCGGTCGAGGAAACGGCCGAGAAATCGCGGCAGATCACCGAGACGGTTCAGGATACCGCCCAGCGTGCCGACCGCGTGGGCAGGATCGTCAACGAAGCGACCGATTGCGCCAAGCATTCGCGGACGGTCGTCTCCAACACCAAACACGCCATGTCGGACATCTCGGAATCGTCCACCAAGATCGTCAGCATCATCGAGGTCATCAACGACATCGCCTTCCAGACGAACCTTCTGGCACTGAATGCCGGTGTCGAGGCGGCCCGCGCAGGGGAAGCCGGCAACGGATTCGCTGTCGTGGCTCAGGAGGTGCGCACCCTCGCCCAGCGCACCAGCAATGCGGCCAACGAGATCAAATCGCTGATTGGCGACGCGACCTCCAACGTGAATTCCGGCGTCAAGCTCGTCGACGACACGATGGAAGCGCTGACCGAAATCGAACGCTATGTCGAGGATATCAGCCAGAATATCGGAGCCGTGGTCTCTGCAGCGCGCGAACAGGCCGACAGCCTGGCTGCCGTGAACCGCGCGGTCGGCACGATGGATGAAACAACACAGCAGAACGCGGCGATCGCCGAAGAGACCAATGCGGCATGTCAGAACCTGCGGAGCAGTTCGGACGCCCTGACCCAGCTGGTCGACATGTTCGTCCTGACCGACGAAGCGACCGAAAGCAAAGGGGCGCAGACGGCGCGCTCTTCCAGCTACTCCAGCGCGGCCTGACCGGCGGCGCTGGGGTTCTCCATCTCACGCTTGCACAGCGAAAAACCCGGCTCTCGCTTGAGAGCCGGGTTTTTGTTGTGAAGAACGAATTTGTGAGGCGAAGGCCTCAGGCCGTGCCGATCACGCAGCGCGGGCGCGGGCGCCAGCAGGGCGGACCGAGTCCGCCGAAACGTTGAAGCGACGAAGCATCTGCGCCAGTTCGCGGGCCTGATCGACGAGATGCTGATTGGCCTCGGCACCCTCTTCCGCCATCTGTGCATTCTTCATCGTCAACTGGTCCAGATCGTTCGCGGCACCATGAATATCCTCCACCGTGCTGGTCTGTTCGACGGTCGCACGCGCCAGATCGCCAACGATCTGGTCGACGACGCCTGCCTTCTCTACGATCGCTTGCAATGCTTCACCGGTCCGATCAACCAGTTCAACACCCTTGCTCACTTGCGCTTTCGAGGTTTCCAGCAGCGTCTTAACGCCGTTGGATTCCTTGGCCGATCGCTGCGCCAGCTCGCGGACTTCCTGCGCCACCACGGCGAAGCCTCGACCGGATTCACCCGCACGGGCCGCCTCAACGCCGGCATTCAGCGCCAGAAGGTTCGTCTGAAAGGCCAGTTCCTCAATGACCGCGACGACCTGATTAATCTGCGACGAGAAATCGTCGATGGCCTTCATCGCCGCAATCGTTTCCTGAACGATCCCGGATGAGTTGCGGGCCTGTTCCAGCGTCTCGTCGATCGCCCGATTGGCCTTTGCGGCGCCGTCCGAGGTCGCCTTGAGGCCCTGACTGAGCTCGGTAAGAGAAGCCACGGTCTGCTGGATGTTCGCTGCCTGCTGTCCGGTTCTGTCCGACAGTTCGGCCGACGCCTTCATGAGGTCGCTGCAGTCTCCGTCGATCCGGACGGTGTTGGCGATCACCGAGCTGATCGTCTCGCGCAAATGGCTAAGGGCGTGGTTGAAATTCTGGCGGAGCGGCTCGTATTGCGGCGGAAAGGGTCCGCAAAGATCGGAAGACAGATCGCCTTCGGCCAGAGCGCACAGCGCATCGCCGATTTCGGTTACAACTGCGGCCTGCGTGGTCCGCGCCTCCTCCTGTTCGATCCGCCGGTTCTCCTGATCCGTTCTGTCCTGCAGAGTTTCGACGACCGCGATGACGGCCCCCTCGTCATTCATGATCGGGCAGGCATCGATAAGAAGATAACGCCGCCCGCCCGCCGGTAGATCGCACCAGTTTTCGGCGCGAAGGTCCGGTCCACTCATCTGGCGCGATTGCGCCGCGTAGAGATTGGCCACGAGTTCGGGATTCTTGCCGAAGGCGAGATCGGCAAGGCACGGCCGCTCTTCCTTGTAGAAGCCTTTCCAGTGCCCCTTCGTCCCGACCACATCCGCCGCCGCGATCCCGGTCAGCTGCTCGCAGGCGGCATTCCAGAGAACAACCGCTCCATCGGCATCGAGCATGAAGGCCGGAATGGCCATCGCCTGTATCGCCCGGACAGGCAGGTCGAGGGTCTGGGTTTTACGGCTCTGTTCGCGTGGACCGAAAAAGCGTCTGGCCATGCAGCGTCACTCCTGTCTCAAGATAGGATAAAATGCGCTCATTATGCTTAAAAAGAATTTAATCTTATCAGCCGCGCAAGTGAAACGCCGCTAGCGGCTCCCCTTCATTCCTGTCGAGCGCAGATATTGGCTTCGCTTATTGCTCTTTCAGAGCAGCAGGGTTGCCGGTTTTCTGTTACGGACAATGTGACAGGATCGTTGAGCGCATGAGACAGCCTTGGAATTATCGATGAGCGACCCAATGAAGCAGTCTTTTTACGACCTTCACCAGCACGGCTTCATCCGGGCGGGAGCCAGCACACCGCGCGTAAGGACCGCCGATGTCGCCTTCAATCGCGAGTCCATCCTCGAGGAAGCGCGCCGCGCCGACGAAGCCGGTCTGGATCTTCTTGTGCTGCCGGAACTTTGCCTGTCCTCCTACGCGCTCGACGATCTGCACATGCAGGCTGCACTTCTGGATGCGGTCGAAGCGGCGGTCGGCGATATCGTGGCGGCAAGTACCGAGCTTTCACCGGTTCTTTTGATCGGCGCGCCCCTTCGGCACAACAGCCGGCTCTATAATTGCGCACTGGTCATCGCCCGTGGGCGGCTCCTCGGCGTCGTTCCCAAGAGCTTCCTGCCCAATTATCGAGAATATTACGAGAAGCGCTGGTTCGCCCATGGCCGCAATATAAGCGGCAGGACGATCCGTGTCGGCGAGTGTGAAGCGCCCTTCGGCGTCGATCTTATCTTTGCCGCCGACAATCTGCCGGGCTTCAAGCTCTTCGTCGAGATCTGCGAAGATTACTGGGCCGCTATCCCGCCCTCCTGCGAAGGCGCGCTGGCCGGCGCCACCATCATCGCCAACCTGTCAGCGTCCAACATCACGATCGGCAAGTCCGACGAGCGGCACCTTCTGGCGCGGGCGCAGTCGGCCCGCACCGCCTCGGCCTATATCTATTCGGCCGCCGGCCATGGTGAGAGCACGACCGATCTCGCATGGGACGGTCAGGGCATGATCTATGAGCTCGGCGATCTCATGGCCGAATCGGACCGCTTTACGCTCGATCCGGATCTTTGCATCGCCGATATCGATTGCGAGCGGATCGTCAACGATCGCATGCGCATGCAGACCTTCAACGATGCCGCCGAACATGCCGGGCGGCCCGAAGACCGTTTCAGGACGATCGCCTTTCATCATGAGTTCAAGGCCGGGGATCTTGGCCTCATCAGGCCGATCCGCCGATTTCCCTTCGTCCCCAATCGTCAGCACAAGCTGGATGAGGACTGCTTCGAGGCGTTCAACATTCAGGTCGACGCCCTGATGCGCCGAATCCAGGCGACCAGGCCGAAATCGCTCATCATCGGCATTTCCGGCGGTCTCGATTCCACCCACGCTCTCATTGTCGCCGCCAAGGCGTGCGACCGGCTCGGCCTGCCGCGCACTACCATCAGGGGCTATACGATGCCCTGCTTCGGCACGAGCGAAGGCACGAAGCAAAACGCCTGGAAGCTGATGAATGCGCTGGAGATCACGGCCGAGGAAATCGATATCAGACCCGCAGCAAAGCGGATGTTGGAGGATATCGGCCATCCCTTCGCGGACGGCGAGCCAGTCTACGATGTGACTTTCGAGAATGTCCAAGCGGGACTGCGGACCGACTACCTCTTCCGCCTTGCCGGCCAACATGGCGGATTCGTCATCGGCACCGGCGACCTGTCGGAGCTCGCGCTCGGATGGTGCACCTACGGTGTCGGCGACCAGATGAGCCACTACGCCGTCAATTGCGGCGTTCCGAAAACGCTGATCCAGTATCTCATTCGTTGGGCGACGAGTACCGATCAGTTCGACCCACAGACCGACGCCATTCTGGAAGCCATTCTGAAAACGGAGATCTCGCCGGAACTGGTTCCAGTGGGCGAAGACGGCGAGATACAGAGCACCGAGGAAAAGATCGGCCCGTACGAACTGAACGATTTCTTCCTGCATCACATCGTCCGTTTCGGGCAGACTCCCTCGAAAGTCGCGTTCCTGGCCTGGCATGCCTGGCACGATGCCAAGCATGGCATCTGGCCATCGGCTTTTCCCGAGACGAACAAGAACCAATACGATTTGGCGACCATCCGGAAATGGCTGGAGAGCTTCCTGATCCGCTTTTTCCAGTTCAGCCAGTTCAAACGTTCGGCGATTCCCAACGGGCCGAAAGTCTCTTCAGGTGGCGCGCTCAGCCCCCGCGGCGACTGGCGGGCGCCATCCGATGCGGTCGCGGGACCGTGGCTCGACGAACTGAAAAACAACGTGCCAGAGAGCTGAAGCGCCGGCACAGCTTCGCATGAAGGGTGGGTGACTTGCCTTTCTTTGCCCGCTTTGCAACGCTGCAGACCGGTAGTGTCGGAACGGCCGGGTCACTTGCAAAGCGAATGGATCATCGATCACCCATTTCGCACCCTGAGCGGGGAGCAGCATCAGGCTCGCCGGAAGGAAAGCCTGAACCTCTCCGACTTTTCCCGTCTCTCGCTCGTTGAATTCGTCAGCGCGTTCGAAAACGCGAGAGACGATGCGCCGATCGCCGATTTCGCATGGCGCCTTGGCACTTGCTATGATCTCGATGCTCTTGGGCATCTGGGCAAGGCGCTACGATCGGCTCCCCGTCTGGGCGACGCGCTCCAAGTGCTGATCAATGGTTTTCCGCTTCTGCAATCAGGTGCCGACATTGCACTACAGGTCGAGGATGACGCGGTCCGGTTTTGCTATCGCATTCTCGACAATCGAATCTGGCCCCGCCACGCGGATGCGGAATTCACGCTGGGCTTCGTGGCCTCCATCGCCGCCGCTTTCGGCGCCACACCGGACACATTCCGAGCGATCGCATTCGAGACCCCGGAAGACGCGAAGACGAGCGCACTCCGCCATGCCATCGGCCTCGATATAAGCTACGGAGGCGACACTAATTCCATTCTCCTGCCGGCACGGCTGCTGGACAACAGGGCCATATCGGCTTCGTCTTTGGAGGATTACGGGCAGGCCCTGCGCCAGATGGCGTCTCAACTGCACGTCTCTGGACAAGACGAACCTGTCGCGCGGCGCGTCCAGCACACGATCCTGCGCCGCCTCGGCCATGCTCCAGTTGACCAGACACAGATCGCAGCAGCCCTTGGAATGTCAGAGCGCAGCTTGAGGCGGTATCTGAGCGCCGAACAGATCAGTTTCCAAGCCTTGCTGGATGAATGCCGGCACCATTTTGCGGAAGCCCTTCTGGTTCGAACCGACCTGCCCCTGTCGGAAATCGCCTATCGGATCGGCTATGGTGAGCAGAGCACCTTCTCGCGCGCCGCCCGCGAGTGGTTTGCCATGAGCCCAGCCGCATTTCGTCGGCAGAACAGGCCGCTCTGAAGAGAGCAAATCACTCTCAGGCACACCCTTCCGTTGTAAGATTGGCCGGAATCGTCAAGACGCCGGGCCAATCTGCTCCCTTTAATGCCTACTCATCAGGCAGATTTGCCATGAGCCTTTTTTACAAGCACGGAGAGGAGAACCTCCATGAGGCACAAACTGGAAGCTACAGCGGCGGCAGGGCTAGCCCTCGCATTATCGGTTTCATTGGCCCAGGCTCACCCGCTGGATGGCCTTACCGCCGAGGAATATCAGTCCATCAAGCAGATCCTGAATGATAATGGCACCATTGCCGAGGAGACGCTTTTCCCGCTCGTCGAATTGAAGGAGCCGCCCAAGGAGGAGGTCCTTCAGTGGCAGGAGGGGGACACACTCGATCGGAAGGCAATTGTTCAATACACCGATGGCGATGGTTTCTCCGAAGCCCTCGTGAATATCACGCAGGGCACGATCGAAAGCACCGAGCCGATTGAGGGCCAGCCCATGATCCTCTTTACGGAGTTCATGAGCGCGTTGCAGACGGCGGTGAGCGATGAGCGCATGATCGAAGCGCTCGCCAAGCGTGATCTGACCTCGGATGACGTCTTTTGCCTGCCATTGACCGCCGGCAATTTTTTCACGCCGCTTTATGAGAATTCGCGTCTCATGAGGGTACCCTGTTACCAGAACCCAACGGGCTCGAACTTCTACGCCAAGCCGATCGAGGGCCTTTTCGCGGTCGTCGACCTTCAGAAAAAGGAGGTTCTGGAGGTCGTCGATGAAGGTGTGGTGCCGGTCCCGACCGATCCATGGGGTTACACCCAGGAGGAAGTGGCCGAACGCGTCGAACTTCGCGAGCCGATCAACCCCGCCAAACTGTCACAGGAAGGGGAGCCGAATTACACGGTCGATGGAAGCCACATCGAATGGGACATGTGGCGGCTGAACTATCGGATCGACAAGCGCCCCGGCCTCGTCATCAACAATCTCGAGGTCAACGATCAGGGCACCTGGCGATCCGTGATCTATCAGGCGCATCTGTCCGAGGTTTTCGTGCCTTACATGGATCCGGGCCAGGGCTGGTACTGGCGCACCTATATGGATAGCGGCGAATATGGCTTCGGCCTGTTCCTGACGCCCTTGCGCGCCGGTGTCGACTGCCCCGAATACGCCACCTTCCTGCCAGCGGTCATTTCGGACGATTCCGCCAATCCGCTGGAGATCCCCGATGCTGTCTGCATCTTCGAACGGAGCATCGGCGACCCCGCATGGCGTCACTACGAAGTGTTCGCACAAACGCCCGACAATCCGGTTCCGGCAGAAGGCCGCAGCGAAACCGAGCTTGTGATCCGTACGGCGTCCGAGGTTGGGAACTATGATTATCTGATCGACTACCGCTTGCGGCAGGACGGCCAGATCCTGATCAAGGTCGGCGCGACGGGGCTGGACGCGGTGAAGGGCGTGGCTTCCACATCGATCAACGACGACACCGCAGAGGAAGACACCAGGCACGGCACATTGATCGCGCCCAATCTCGTTGCGGCCAATCACGATCACTATTTCAACTTCCGGATCGATTTCGATGTCGATCAGCCGAAGAACAACTTCATGACGATGGATATCGTACCGGCCGAAGTCGAAGAGGGTGCCGAACGGCTCTCAATGTGGAAGGTCGAAAACAACATGCCCGACAGCGAGCTCGATGCGCGCTATCAGGTGAGTTCGTTCAAGCCGCGCTATTATCACCTCTCCAATCCGGACCGCGAAGGCTATCTCGGCCATACGCCCGGCTGGATGATCCATCACGGCTCTGTCGCCTACGGACCGTTCGACTTCCAGAACGACCCACCCTTCAAGCGCAACGCCTATATCGAATATTCGGTCTGGAACACGGTGTATGACCCCGAAGAGCGCTATGCGGGCGGCCGCTATGCCATGCAGAGCACGGGCGAGGACACGCTGGCCGAATGGGTGAAAGACGATGCGCCGTTACAGGGTCAGGACATCGTCACCTGGTTCACGGCAGGCTTCCACCACATTCCGAGAATGGAAGACTGGCCGGTCATGTCGACCGAGTGGAAGACCGTCCACATCATGCCGCACAACTACTTCGCCCATAACCCGGCGCTGACGATCCGCTCCAGCGAATAGTCCCTCGCACGCGAACTAAGAACGCCGCCGCCCGCAATGCGGGTGGCGGTTTTTTATGTTGCCGATCGAGTTTCGGACGAATTGCGAAGCGCCTGATGAAACGGCCCCAGAAGGCAGAGCCCGATCATGATCAGATAGCCGGTATAGAAACGGGTTTCCCACATCGGAGCGATGAAGAACTTTGCCGGAATGGTGAGCATGGCCGCCCCGACGATCGTGATAATGCGTGCGTCCACCTTGCGCCACTGAAAGACGATGAAGCCCGCTGCCAGTACTTCGACGCAGAAAACCGCCCACCAGCTCTCCGTGACGAGGCTACGGACAGCCCCCTTCACGATCGCGCCGATATAGGCGATCGGGGAAAAAGCCGGGTGAAACCCTTCGATCGTGGAAACCATCTCGATATTGGAAAAGTAGAAATGAACCCACCAGCCCGGATGGTCGGCGAGAACTGAGGTCACGAGATAGGTCGGCAACGCCAGAACCAGCATGACGACCATGGGCTTCCAGCCCGTGCGTGTAACGATGCCTGCGAGTGCCCAGAGACCAATGAAAGCCACGTGGTCGGGACGGGCCAGAATAGCGAGAAGCGAGGGCAGGATCGCAAGCCAGGACGCGCCGCGCAGCCAGAGCAGAACTCCGGCAAGCAGAAAAACGGTCGAAAAGAGATCGGGCACCACATACTGACCGAGATAACCGACATCGCTGAGCACCACGAGCGGCAGGATCAAAAGCGCGTCTGGAAGGCGCGCAGAGGGCCACACCCAGATGAGGCAGATGACGCCAATCGCCAGCACCGAAAACGTGCTGATGAGTCTCAGCGCATCAACCGGTTGCATGAACTCCGCCAGAAGAGACGCCGCTTCGACATAAAGCACCTTGATCCGATAGAAGGGCAGCATCGACTCGAAGGCGTCGGGGTCGGCATATTGATCGACCCGATACTGACGGTCTTCGGTGAGGACAACCAGTTCGCCTTTGCTGATCCTGTCACTGACTGCGCTCCACGCTGCGGCGTGAAGGTCGGCCGCGCTGGAGTAATCATCCTCGATCGCAACCGCCGTATAGGCGACCATGTCCCAGTTGGCGCGTGGGAAAAACCAGGACGCCGCCGCGATAATCAAAAAATAAAATGCGATCACGGCCACGAGACCGTATCGGCCAAGATTGCGATTGCTGAAATCCATTTGTCCAACGTTTTCTGCCGGTGCGAAATCAACATTCGTAGACGAGAAAAACAAAAGACTTCTTACGTATTGGAATTTCAAAGCGGTGCTCGGTGATCGCAGGCCGATCGAACAAGGCCAGCAAATCTGCCTATGCAAACGGATAGGCCGTCATGCGAAAGCGTGACTTTCTAACCTTCCGGCCGCGCCGCCGGATCCCTCGCTGCCCTTATAAAAGCATCCATCCGTGCCCCAACGGGATCAGCATGATGATGCGAAACATGAAAAAGTTTGCCGGTCCGATCTGGCCCGCCCAATGCAGACGCGTCGGCGGACCGAATGCCCGCTTGAGACCCTCGTTCCTTGTGCGCCATCGCCGCTTCAGCACGGATGATTTGCTGGCGCGGCAATGTCCGCTCATCACGCGTCACGGAGCGCCTCGCGGACCCGCGATGCGCCTACTCTCTATAGCTGAAAAGTCGAAAAGCGAAGGCGTGTCGTCAGATGTCCGATAGAGAATTCCACGAGCGACTGGCTGGCGCGCGCCGCCGCTTTGCGTCCCGTATCGATGAGCGCCTGCGCTCGGTCGAGAAGACCATCGCACAAGGCGACTTTGAAACGGCGAGGCGCATTCTCCACAATCTGGCCGGCGCGGCGCCGACCTTTGGCTTCGAAGCATTTGGGGCGAAAGCGCGCGAGATCGAGGCGCTCATAGCCGATGGATATCAATCGCGATCGCCCGGACCTGAGGAAACAAGCACCATCATTCGCGAAACGGCTCTTCTTCGCCACGATACGAAGGGGCTGGAAGCATGAAAGCCGTTCTTCTTGCCTTGATCCTGACCCTCAACCCGGGGACCGGGACCGCATTCGCTACCGATCGGCCGGGGCTTCAAACGCTGTTCGGTGCCATACCGGCCCTCTCGGAAGGAAGTGCGGCGCTTGATACGCTGACGTTTTCCGCGCCTCCGGCCATCTCCCGTTCAGCATCCGGGGATCGATCCACCTCTCCTGCGATAGGGCAGACAGACGCCCTCTCCTCGTCGTCAGACTTCCGGAGGGTCATCGGTCTGGATGAACTCGGTTTTGAGACGGGACTGGAATTCCAGGGCATGACCGGTCGCCGCGACCTCTTCTTTCCGGCACCCTCGACGGCAAGTTCGCTGCACCTTCGCCTCGTCTTTCGCGCAGGCGCAGCCCATGAGAGTCGGCGGACCCTCCGTATTCTCGTCAATGGACGATCTCTCGTCACCCGCGCGCTCCAGTCCGAAAACGAGAACTTTGTCATCGACGAAAAGATCGGGCCCGCTGCGATACGGGAGGGTTTCCTGCGTGTGAGCATCGAATATAGCGGAGCCTTCACGGAGGATCGCTGCCTCGATGAGCGGGTCGGCGGCGACTTCCTGCAATTGCAGGCATCGAGCCAACTCAGCATCGGCCTTTCACCCGAAGCCCTGACCGACAGCCGGGACATTCTGGCGCTCTTGCCGAAAGAGATCGACATACTGATCCCTCGCCGGGCCCTGGCAGCGGAGGAGGCCGAGGCGCTGATCCGCCTGAAGAGCCTTTTCGCCGCGCAGGGACGCACCGTCAGAGTTGCAGGGCTGAGCAGACAGGCGGTCACGAAAGGTGTGCCGGCTGGTATCTGGTCGCGGGGCCTGATCGCCATCGGCCAAGCCGACGAGTTGGGGCTGAAGGACCCCGGGTCTGACAGCGTCTTACGAACGACAATGACAGTTCAGGGTCCGGCGCTTCTCGTTTCCGGCGAAAGCCAGTCTTCCGCCGTGGATCTCCTGACCAGCCGCTGGCGGGATATCACCTTGGGCGACCGGGCTGATATCGCGGTGGTCGAGCGAAGCGAAACACAGCGCGAAACCTTTCGATTGACGGATTTGCAATCGACGACGCTTGTCGACAGCGCGGTCTTCGAAACAGGCTTCAGCGTCGTGGACCTGCCGGCCGGAACCCTGCCGAGCCATATCGATATCGCCCTGGCCCTGAGCCCCGACTTCGAAAGCCGGCCCGCAACGCTGGTGACCTATCTGAATGGCGTCATGTTGAATGGCAGCACGACGGAGGGCGGCGAGCATATTCGGCAAGTCTCACCCATCCCGTCAGGGCTTTTGGCGCGTGACAATTCGGTCGAGGTGCGTCTTCAGCGCCAGCCCTTGACCGGCAACTGCGCCAATCCCCCGCAAGGGTTCGACGTTCAGCTTCTGCCATCCAGCCGGCTGCGGCTCGTCGAAACCGGCGAAAGGCCGAGTGATTTCTTCGAACTGAGCTCGATCTTTGCCAAGGGCGTATCGATTTTCCTGCCGGAGTCGCCGAAAAATCCAGAGGAATGGCAGGCCCTCTCCAACATGATCACGGCGCTGATCCCGGCCCGGGCCCCTGTCGACGTTCGCATCGGCGCACCAACCGGCCCAATCGCCGAACCATTTATCTTTGTGGGACCGGCTCTTCCGAAGACGATGACCGCCCCGCTTTCTCTCCACGACCGCCGTCTCGTGCTGCGGGACGCGGACGGTCGAATCTTGATCGATATTGAAGGGGGAAACCGCCCCGGCATCGTTCAGATTGCCGCGACGGACAAGGCTTATGGTCTCTGGTGGCGTCCAGGTACCACCGAGCCGGCCGAAGCTCTCATAAGCGGGCTCGATCGGGGCAATATCGCGATCATCGAGGAAGGACGCATTGGCTTCGCCTTTTCCACCGAGCGCGATCGGCTCGTGGAGATCGACCACCCCACCAATGCCGGCTTCTGGAATACGGTACGCGGCTATCGCGCGTGGATGATCGGCGCTGTGTGGCTGGCGCTAACGGCCGGCTTCGTCGCGGTCCTCTCCGTGGCCTCCCGGCGTCGTCGCGGGAGCCAATAAGATGGCTCTCTCCGCAACCGATAACGCCATTGGCAACTATCTCGTCGAGCGACGGCAAATCACCTTGCAGCAACTCGATGAAGCCGCCGGCAAGGCCACGCGATGGGGCGTGAGTCTCGGTGACGTTCTGCTCGCGAAAGGCTGGATCAGGGCGCAGGATTACTACAAGTCGCTGGCCAACAACCTCTTTCTGCCCTTCGTAAATCTGATCGATGAGCCGCCAGATCAGGAGCTTCTTGCGGGCCTGGATCAAAACCTTCTGTCCGAGAGCCTCATCATGCCGTGGCGGCAGGAAGGCGAGCGGATCATCCTGGCGACTGCACGTCCAGGCCCGGAGACGATTCTCCTCGCGCAGAAGATCTGGGGCGACCGCTTCGACATTGTGGTGACCTCCAAATTCGACATTATCTGGTCGCTGCAGAAGATCTATCGCGCCGTCCATTCTCACCGAGCGGTCTACGAATTGGCCGAAGTGGACCCCGACATGTCGGCACGGCAGGTTCTTGGCACCGGTCAGATCATCGTCATCTACGGTCTGATCTCTCTGTTGCTCCTCGGTGCCGTCATCGCGCCCGTCGCCACCTTAATCGCGCTGAACCTGCTGCTGACGATCTTCTACCTAGGAAACTCTCTATTGCGGGCCGCGCTCGTCTGGACTGGTGGCCTTGGGCAGGAAGACTTCGCGCGCCGGCTCGATATCCGAGCAAAGGCGCTTCGCGACGAAGAACTGCCAACCTACACCATTCTGGTGCCGATGTTCCGCGAGCCCGAAACGCTTCCGATCCTTGCCCAGGCGTTGCGCAGCCTCGACTATCCGCTGGCGAAACTGGATATCAAGCTTGTCCTGGAGGAGAACGACAGCGAGACCATCGAGGCGGCAAAGGCGCTTGGTCTCGAAGGCATCTTCGAGATCATCCGCGTGCCGGAATCCCAGCCGCAAACGAAACCCAAGGCATGCAATTACGCCCTGCAATTCGCGCGAGGCGAATTGCTCGTCATCTACGATGCGGAGGACAAGCCGGAAACCGACCAGCTCCGCAAGGTCGTCGCGGCCTTTCGTCTGTCGTCGGACAACACGGCCTGCATCCAGTGCCGGCTCAACTACTACAACGCCAGAGAAAACTGGCTGACCCGAATGTTCACGCTCGATTATTCGCTCTGGTTCGACCTGATGCTGCCGGGCCTGCAGCGCATGGGCATTCCCATCCCTCTCGGCGGCACGTCCAACCACTTCAAGATCGACGTCCTGCGTGAACTACACGCATGGGATCCCTTCAACGTCACGGAAGATGCCGATCTCGGCATCCGCATGACCCAGAAGGGCTACCGCGTCAGCGTGATCGACTCCACCACCTTCGAAGAAGCCAATTGCGAAGCCGGCAACTGGATCAGGCAGCGCTCGCGATGGATCAAGGGGTACATGCAGACGTTCCTCGTCCATACCCGCCGCCCGCTTCACCTGTTGAAGACGATTGGCCTCCGGGGCGTGACAGGCTTCGCCTTCTTCATCGGCGGCACGGCTCTGTCCGGCATTCTCAATCCCATCTTCTGGTCGATATTCGCCATCTGGCTGACCACCGAGACGGCGGGGTTCGACCCGTTCTTTCCGCCAATCGTTCTCTATTTCGCGCTGTTCAACCTGCTGATCGGCAACGGCCTGATGATCTTCCTGACCCTGATCGCACCCTTCCGGCGGGGCTGGATGGATCTCATCCCCTACGGCACTTCGGTGGTCGGCTATTGGATGCTGATGTCGATCGCAGCCTACAAGGCGCTGTGGCAACTCGTCGCAAAGCCTTTCTATTGGGAAAAAACCCGACACGGCATTTCCCGGCAAACGGCTCTTGAGATCGAGAAGGCCAGGACGGCGCAGATGGAAGGACATCTGGCTTGAACCCGCTCTCTTCTTTCCTCCTTTTCTGGTCGTCGCTGTTTCTGGGCTGTCTCTTTTGTGCGATTGCTCTTCAGCATGCCGGTTACATCTCCGATGCCGTGGCCACCCTTTCGGGGCAGGCCATAGCCGCCGCGCAAGGTGGCAGCAGCTTCTCGGGCCTGCTGACGGCGTATCCCCCACTTCCACGCCTGCTGACCTATGTCGTCGCCCTCATGGAGCCGCGTTTTCCGGCGCTGGTGGCGGGCGCACTCCTGCTCTCCCTGCTCGGCAGCCTGCTCTATCAGCAGATGGCCGGCAAAGAGGACGACCGTTTCAACCATTTATCCGCAGCGGCGTCGGCTTTGCTTCTGCTGGCCGGGCCACACAGCCTTCTCGCCATGGTCGAGGGGCCGGAAGCGGTACTAATGGCCCTTGCTATCTTCGTTCTGGGCCAGGGCATGTTCGATCTGCGATCGGAGGCATCGGCCGTAGCGGCAATGAAGATCGCACTTGCCATGATGCTGCTTGTTCTGTCAGGCCCGACGGGGATGATCTTCGCCATCGCCTGCCTGCCTTTCCTGGCCCTCTGCCTGCCGGGGGACCTGAGGCGGCAACGCCCCGATGCAATCTACCTTACCTTCCTCTTTCCGGCTCTGTTCGGCATTGGAAGCTTCCTCTACCTGCGCTGGCTTTTCGGAGCCAATGATGCGGCGACGGGGATTAGCGGCGCATTCCAGACGCTATCGCTGACCGAGCCCGCCAAACCCTCAACCTTGGCGGCAGCACTCATCGCGCTCGCAGCTCTCGGTCCACCTCTCGCTTGGAAGGTCTTGCGCTCGTGGCGGAAGCCGGTCCTCATGGAGCCATTGACGGGCCTCATATTGAGCGTCGCCGCTGCGGCAGTCCTGACCTTCATCTTCCATACCGGGCGGCTGCCCATCCTGATGACAGCCTCTGTCCTCGGTGTCCTGGCGACTTGCATTGCGCGTGTGTCGGTCGGCCGCTGGGCCATGATTGCAGTTCTCGCCATCGGAACGGGAACGGCGCTCGGCTGGATAGCCTTCGCCGGCAACGTGAGCGGGGCGCGAGGCATATCAAACGTCTCTTCAAGCCAATCGGCTGTGGCAGAGCTTCGACCCATCGCCGAAGCGCTCGATTCACTCGATGGCGTCATGCTGGACGGCATCAGCCATCCACAAATCCTGACGTTCATGTCGTCGACCAATGGGCTAAGCCTTCCCGGCAGCACGGATTTTGA
Source organism: Notoacmeibacter ruber (assembly GCF_003668555.1). Taxonomy (NCBI): domain Bacteria; kingdom Pseudomonadati; phylum Pseudomonadota; class Alphaproteobacteria; order Hyphomicrobiales; family Notoacmeibacteraceae; genus Notoacmeibacter; species Notoacmeibacter ruber. The sequence continues at coordinate 2,539,883 of NZ_RCWN01000001.1, forward strand.
AATCGATCTTCTTCGAAAGGCGATCACGGCGCCGTTCTTCGCGGTCCCGGACCCGATGCATGCGGCTGCCCGCCAGGGGCGCATCAACCGGGCTTTCCCGGAGGCCTTCGACCACGGCCTGCCGGGCTATGAAAGAATTTATGATGAGAATGGCTGGCGCATATACGCCAGAGTCGGACAGGCAGGGGGATGGTAATGCGGATATTGGTCGTCGACGATTCCGAAGATGCGCGCGACATTCTGTCGGCGGCACTGGCGATAGGCGGCTATGAGGACGTCGATTATGCCGAATCCGGTGAGAACGCGCTGTCAATGCTGGGCGTCGAACCGCGCAACACTGCCGGCCAGCACTTCGACGTCATCTTGATCGACGTCATCATGCCGGGCCTCAACGGCATCGAGACCTGCGCAAAAATCCGCTCCGATGCGCGCTATCAGGACACGCCCATCCTGATGGTCACGTCGATCAACGACAGCGGATCGCTCTCTCACGCATTTATCGCGGGAGCGACGGACTACGTCACCAAACCCTTCAATCGCACCGAATTGCTGGCGCGGATGCGCAGCGCTTGCCGACTGAAGGGTGAGGTCGACCGCCGCCATGCAAGAGAAGCGGACACGAAAAGCGCGCCCGCCGGGAACGAGCAGACCGGGCCGTCGCAGACCTTCCATCCGATCACCGGCTTGTTCGGGCCCAGCATACTCGAAACCTGGTTGCGGTCGGACGCCGCTCCTATGCCAAGCTGCATTCTCGCGGTCGCGATCAGGAATGGAAAACGGCTTCGCTCCGTCCACGGAAGCAAGCATGTCGAAGTCGGGATGAAGACCATTTCAGATGCCCTCGGACGGCTGCCCGCCGGATTGACGGATTTTTGCGCTCACTATGACGACGACATTCTTATCGTGTGCCTGCACGGGACCAGCGCGAGACAGGATGCCGCCCTGATCTCGGCCATTGCCGAACGCGTCCGGCGGTTGGAGATCCAGACAGCGGAGAGCGCGGTCGAAACCACGCTTTCGGTCGGTATCGGAGAAGCCCGACCGGAGGGCGAAATCCCGTCGAAGCACTCCCTGGTCTCGACTGCCATCGAACGGATGGAACTCGTCCGCTCGCGATAGAAACACGATCAATGCCGCATTGGGGCGCGACGAAATCCTCACTCCGTCCATCTTTCTTCGCAACCGATAACGAAAACGCCACAGGCCGCCAATGTCTGGATCACAAACATTGGCGGCCTCTGGCATTTCTAGAGTTTCTGGAGTTTTCAGTAAGCGCCGCGACCGGTGAAGACTGCGCGGAACGTCAGGGCCAGGAGGGCCAGATCCAGCGCGACCGATTTGGACCGGACATAAGCGACATCCATATCGACCATTTTCTGAAACCCGATCTCCGCACGTCCGGACACCTGCCAGACGCCAGTCAGCCCCGGTTTGCACGCAAGGCGCTCATGCGCTTCCGGCGGATAGGCGGCAACTTCGCTCGGCAGGGCCGGTCGTGGACCGACGACACTCATCTCACCCTTCAGAACATTGAACAGCTGCGGCAATTCGTCCAGCGAGTAGCGACGAAGCACACGGCCGACACTCGTAACACGCGGATCGTTCTTCGCTTTGAAGCAGATGCCCCGTCGGTCGGCCAGAGCAAGGACTTCCGACCGCCGCTTTTCGGCATCGACATACATCGTCCGGAACTTGAGCACTTCGAAGGGCTGGCCATTTTCACCCGTGCGAACCTGCCGGAACAACACCGGACCGCGCGAGCCGAGCTTGATGGCAACGGATATGAGCGCAAGAAGAGGGGCAAGGCACATCACCGCACCACCGGCCACGGCCACGTCGATGGCCCTGCTTTGCCAATTCGGAGAGCGTCCGAGTGCGCGCCGTTTTGCACCTTCACCAAAGGCGCGGGCCACAAAGGTCGCATTGCCGATCAGATAGCGCTTGGCAAGACGGCGCGGCTCCAGCGCCAGCCGCCAGGCCCATTCCAGCCGCGCCTTGCGAAGAAGGAGCGGCGCTCGTTTCACACGTCCGGACCAGAAGTCGAACTGTGCGCCCACGCCCATCACCAACGACGCGTTGAGGCGATGGCGGTTCCGCGCGATCCAGACATCCTGCTGCGGTACGCCAAGGGCGACGAGAACGATATCGGCACCCGAGCGGTTGATCTGGTCTATGATATCGTTCTGCTGCGTATCGTCGAAATAGCCGTGCCGCGTACCGGCGACCGTCAGGCCGGGCACGAGATCGGCCGCGCGCTCGGCAGCCTGCCGGGCAACGCCCTCGCGGCTGCCGAAGAAGAACACCGACATGTTGCGTTTCGCCGCTTCCTTGCAGAGCGGCAAAAAGAGGTCGGTTCCGTTGAGGTTCTCGGAAAAGCTCTGGCCGTTCAGTCGCGCGGCCAGCGCCACTCCAGCGCCATCTGGCAACACATAACGGGCCTTTTTCAAGGCCCACTGATATTCGACCGATCCGGCCGCAACGTTGATGCAGTGCGCATTGACGAAAGCTGCGGTCTTTTTGCCGGCCGGGTCGTCGAGCATCATTTCGATCGTCTCGCTCTTGCTGTTGCGGACGATGTCGAGATCGAAAAGTTGGCAGGTATCGAGTTGTTTCATGTTCGCCTCCGTGATGTGCACCGAGACTGCCACGGCACCACGAAGGCGGCGGCTCATGAAACGAATAGCTTCGAGGCGGAAAGCATCGCGGCGCGATACTGACCGGTATTCAGGCCCTATACGAAATAGATGAAATCCTACACAACAGGTTTACCGGATAGCGGAAGGTCTGTGTTATGTCTTCTTACGGATCACGGGGAGAGGTGGGATGAAAGTACTTTTGGCAGACGATCACGAACTGGTTCGCGACACGATCTGCGCCTTCCTGCAAAACGAAAAGGATATGTCCATCTCGGTCGCTGCCGATTTTCCCGACGCTGCGGACAAGATGACGACGGCTGGTCCTTTCGACCTTGTGCTTCTCGATTATTCGATGCCCGGAATGGACGGGCTGGAAGGCCTTAAGAAAGCGATCGATCTGAATTTCAGAAGCCCTGTCGCGATTATCTCGGGAACGATCGATCGGCCTACGGCTGAAGAGGCGCTGGCCCTCGGAGCGGCCGGGTTTCTTCCAAAGACCATCGCCGCGAAATCCCTGATCCATGCCATCCGCTTCATGGCCGCCGGCGAACAATACGCTCCGATCCAGTTCCTGACCGAAGTAGAAGAGCAGTCGACCCACCCGCTTGCGGAGAAACTCACGGACCGCGAATTGCAGGTCCTCGAGGGCTTGGTAAAGGGCCAGTCGAACAAGGAAATCGCTCGCGAACTTGCGTTGCAGGAGGTGACGATCAAGCTTCACGTCAAGACGCTCTGTCGCAAGCTCGATGCGAAGAACCGCACCCAGGCGGCCATCATCGCCAAGGAAGAAGGCCTGTTCTAGGGCACGCCCCACGTCCGGGCCATCCTTTTGGATAGTCCGACCGATCCTTCCTGGCACTGCCCTATGCGATGACGCGTCCCTCTCGGCTCCCGACTGCCGGTAGATTGCGCGCATCAAGAGGAGCCTGCCCCATGAACGCCCCCCTAGCCCGCCTTGTCGGTCAGCCAATCCCTGTGGAATTGCGTGAAGCCGAGCCCGCTCAGCCGGAGACCGAATCGAAGTCCGGGCGCTCGCCCTTTTCAATTCTTCGCCTGGTCCGCACGCCGCTTCGCGGCCTTTCCTTCTGGCGCCTCGTCCGCGGTGGCCGGATCGGCGATGCTGGGCGTCTGCCACGCTATTTTCTGGTGACCGGGGCCCTGTTGGGTACAATCTGGCTACCGATCATTCTTTATCTGCAGTTCGCGCCCGTGCAGTACACGTCCAGCGTCTCTCTGATCTTGCCGGGCGCTGGCGTCTCCAGTTCCGTCAGCCTGTCGGAGATCGGGCAGGCGTCCACATCGGCGAATTCGCCCTATGCCAGCTCGTCCATCAGCCCGACGGTCACCTATCAGAAATTGGTGCAGTCCGGCCGCGTGATCCGCCGCGCCTCGTCCGATTCCGGCATTGAAGAAGCCGCATTCGGTCGACCGAGGGTCAAGCTGGTCGATCAGACCAGCCTCATGCAGGTGCAGATGAAGGGCCGCACGCCGGACGCCGCACGCGAACGGACCGAAGCCCTTCTGACGGCGTTTCTCACCGAACTGAGCGAATTGCGCGACGACGAGATGAAGCGCCGTGAGGCTTCGGTAACGGACACCGTCCGCAAGTATCAGGATGCGGTGAACGTGATCCGCGACAAGATCAGCGACGTGCAGGTCCAGACGGGGCTCAGCTCGCAGGACCAGTTCCACAATATCGTCCAGACGAAAGAAACGCTCCTTTCGCGCATCGCCGAAGGGCAAGCGGAACTGCAGAATACAGACCGTGCCGTTGCCTCGCTGGCCGGCCTTCTTGGCATTTCGCCCGAAGCGGCGGCGAGAACGATCAAGCTGCATGTCGATCCCGAATATGCATCCCTGTCGAAGAGCCTGGCGGACGAAACATCCAAACTGGCCTCGCTCGGCAAGCTCTATGGCCCTCGCCATCCGGAGGTGGTCTCCGTTCGCGAACGGCACGACGGCATTCAGTTGCGCATGGTCGAACGCGCCGTGGACGTGACCGGCCTGCCGGCCGACCAACTGCGGGGACAAGTCGAGCGCGCCGCCGACGGCGAGCGTGGAACGCTTCTGGCCCGCGTCATTTCCGAAGTCGCCAAACGCGATGGTCAGCGCGCCCGGCTGAAGGTTTTGCGCGATGAGTTGAAGAATACCGAGGCCCGCGTTGTCGAACTGGTGACTGCAGCATCCAATCTCGACAAGCTCAATCGCGATTACAAGGTGGCACAGGCCGTCTTCACCTCCGCGCTTGCACGGCTGAATGCGTCCAAGACCGATGTTTTCGCGTCTTATCCCATGGTGCAAATCGCCGAGCCGCCGAGCCTTCCTTTCGAGCCGTCTTCGCCCAACAGGCTGCTGGCCATTATCGCCGGAATCGTAGCCACGCTCTTCGCAGGCACAGGCCTGATGCTCACCTGGTTGCGGCGGCCGCTGATCGACAAGCTGAGCGGAACCCTTCGCAAGACCGGTCCTGCGCCCGATGAAGCGGAATAATCCCGCAGAAGGGTTCGTCTTCTGGTCGATGACGCTGACCTGGGCGTTCTACGCCCTTGGCGCCCTCTACATTGTCGGCCCGGTGGTCGCATGGCTTCTCGCCGGTCTGGCTGCGATCTCGCTCTACCTTGGCGCAGCCATGCGGTCGGACCTCCGTGCGACCGGGCCAGTGCCAGCCCTTGTCTGGCTGTGGGGCCTCGGCATGGCGGTCATGCTCATCGCGCTCTGGATCGGTCATCTGGATTGGAGCCTCGGCCTCGCCAAAACGATCAAATCGTCGATCGGCTGGGCAAAAGGCTGGGCGCTCCTCTTCCTCCTGCCATTTGCCGGCGCGGTTCTGCCGATCCGCCGTCTGGTGCTGATCAGAAGCCAGAACATTGTCGGCCTCTGCACATTCCTATTGCTGCCACTGCTGGTGGTGGCTCCTACTCTCGGCCTGCCGGAGAAGATCTTCGTTTCCCCCCTCAAGGCGGCGGGCGGGCCCGGCCCCGAATACTTCTCCGTCTATCTCTATACGCTCGATCCGGCGAGTTGGACGCCGCGCTGGCAATTCTACGCGCCCTGGTCGCCCTTTGCGGGCCTGCTGGGTGTCGTGATGGTCTGTTTCGCCCTTGAAGATCGCGACCGCCGCTGGCTGCTCGCGGGCGTTCTGGCCGGACTCGCGATGATCTTTCTGTCGAAATCCCGGATGAGCCTCGTCGCGCTGGTCGTCTGCACCGTCACACCGCGCATGATGCCGCTCCTGGCGAAGGGCTTTGCTTGGCAGATCGCGGCCGGTTTCGCCGCGTCCATGGCGGTCCTCGGCACAGCCCTTCTCGATTTCGTGCTGGGCGGCATTGCTGCTTTCAAATCAGCGCGGGCCGACAGCACACGCGTCCGCGAAACACTTCAACGGATCGCTTATGAGCGCTGGCAAAATGAAGCGGTCTGGTTCGGGCATGGCACGGTGCAGCCCGGTCCGCATCTGGTGGAATACATGCCGATCGGCAGCCACCACACCTGGTATGGTCTGCTTTTCGTGAAAGGTCTGACCGGATTCTTCGCGCTTGCCATTCCGATGACCGTCCACTTTTTCGTGGCGGCGGTCGACAGTGTCCGCCACCCCCGCGGTCGTCTACCGCTCTCGATCATGCTGGCCATGCTGATTCTGACGTTCGGCGAGAATATCGAAATCGAGGCCTATCTTTTGTGGCCGGCCCTTCTCCTCCTTGGCATCCACGCCCGCGAGATGGCTGCCGAGCGCTCGGCAAAGACCGAGCAACCGGCCGTTCAACCTTCCTGATTGGTCGCCGGGATCGACCGCCTCCAACCCGCGACTTTCACCCGTTCGCCGATTGGTAAGCACCATGAGGAACGAGCACGCGCGCAGTTCGGTTCTCGTGCGTGACGAAGACGTCCCATCATCGGCGTCCTTTGCCCTGACTGTTCCGGCTACTCATAGGTGGAGCGCTCTTGAAGGTAGTCTCGATCGCAGGTCCTTGTACCGCCGAAGCAACCTTGGAAACGGCTTGAAACCCTTGACCGAAAAAAGGAAGGCCGCCGGTTCGAAAACCGGCGGCCGAACTGCCTGATCGGTGGGAAGGAGGGACGTTTTGATCAGGCAGCTTGAGCGAAGTCGGAATTGGATCCGACTACATTGTCGAGGAGGCTGTTCCAGCCGTGAGCGAAACGGTTCTCGGCGTTGCGCGCGACGTCGCGAAGGTGCGAACCCCGCTGGGCAAGGGCATGAGCGTCGAACGTTTCGAAGAAGGCGCGCCAGCCATCGACGCTGTTTTCGCCGATATCGGTGGCACCGCTCTTGATGTGATCGTTGAGACCATCAATGCGCGGGCAAAGGAGCGGGCGGCCAGCCGCCATCGATTCCAGCGCGACAAGGCCATAGGGCTCCCAGCGCGACGGCATGGCGATGAGATCGCAATGTCTGACGGCTGTGGCGGTATCGGCAAGGTATCCGTGGAACGCGATCCGCGGATGATCGTCGGCCATCGCCGTGAGACGCCCCCGGTCGGGTCCATCGCCGAAGAGGCTGAGATGCAGGTCCTGGCGGCGGCTTTCGCGGAAAGCATCGATCAGGATATCGAAGCCCTTCTGCTCGCTGAACCGGCCGATCGCGCCGATCGTGATGGTCTTGCCGGGCTCGCGGTCCGGCAGCTCGAAAAATGATGAGAGATCCGCGCAGGAAGGCACGGTCTCCAGGCGCGAACCGCCACAATAATCGCGCCGGCGCATCCAACCCGCCTGCGCCTCGCTGACCGCGACCACCTTGTCGAATAGCGAATAGGCCGTCTTCATTAGCGTATCGAACCGCCCGCGAACATCGACATTCGCCGTCACAAAACGCTCGCAATAGCTGTGCTCGACGTGAATGATCGGATGGTTCGGATAGATGGCCCGCAGCGCGGTGAGCAGCGGCAGATTGGCCCAGCTTATCGACAGATGCGAGACGATCACGTCAGTCGAGAGGCTGGGCGGCGATAGCTGCCCCCGCCGCACACGCTCGATGCGGTGCTGATGGCGCCGCGCAAGTGCCGGCGCTGCGGCCATGTGCTCGAGCATGCGGTTGATGCCGCCAAAGGATGCATCGTCGATGAGATGGGTGACTGCGCGGATCATGGCGTTGATCTCCTTTTCAGCGGTTTCAGGCGACGCGACGGCCGAGCATGCTGCGTTCGGCGAAGAGGTAGATGCCGGCGCCGAGCACTTTCAGCGTCACCGCCGCTGCGATGGTGATGGTGGTTTTGACCGGCTCCTCAAGAAGCGGGCGGGGTGAGGCCCGCAGCGACTGGCGGCAGAGGCTCCATGCCAGATTGCCATTGCGCATTGAGACCGCGCGGCGGCAGAGATAGCGAAGCTGATAGGCGGTGGCTGCACCGCCATGCCGCTTGATCAGAGCCGGCGCGATGCGGCCGATCTTGTCGCGCATGCGGGTCCAGGTCTCGAACTGGCGCTCGACATTGGCCGACAAGGCGCCGGTGTGGATCCGGTAGAGCGTCAGCAATCCGGGAATGCCCTCGATCTTCCAGTCCTGGGTCAGGGCAAAGCGCAGCCATCCCTCGATATCGTCGGACTGGCGGAAGTTCTCGTCGAACCACCAGTCGCGCTCGGTTTCATAGACGGGCCGGTAGGCAAAACCGTCGAGCGCCTCACGCCGCATGACGGGCGCCGATCCATTGCCGATCGGATTGCGCTTGAAGATATCGGCCGGCTTCAGATTGCGGAGCTTGGGTCGCTGGTCGATACCGATCGGCCTGCTGTTCTGGTCGATCATGCGTGATCCGGAGAAGCTGATGCCGACATCCGGATTGGTGCGAAAATGATCGATGTGGCGCTCCAGCTTCTCCGGCAGCCACAGATCGTCGGCATCGCAGAAGCCGATGAACTCGCCCCTGGATTCATGAATTCCGGTGTTGTGGGCGCCGGCCAGACCGCGATTACGCTGGGTAATCAGCCGAATTCGTGCGTCTTCGAAGCTGCGGACAATTTCGACCGTCCGGTCGTGGGATCCGTCGTCGACGACGACGATCTCGAAATCGGCGAATGTCTGCGCAAGCAGCGATTGGAGTGTTTCGGCAATGGTCGCTTCCACATTATAGGCCGGAACGACGATGCTGGCGGTTGGGTGGGTCTTGGACATGGTAAGCTCCCTTGTCTCGAAGGTCAGTTTGCAAAGGTTCGGTTGTGGACGGCGCGGGGCAGCAGCGGCGCGATCATCGCGGCCGCAGCGGTCAGGGCGCCGCGCCTTGGATCGGAGAAAAAGCCGACGGGACTCTTGGCCAGCGCGGCCGCGACCAGACGCAGCGCGGTCAGCTTTTCGGCCCGAAGGCGCAGCGCGCGGCGGGCGAGATAGCGAAGATGGATCGCCTCGGCAGCGGCAATCTCCGAGCGCTTGAGATTCGGGTGCATCCGCCGCACGAGGGCAAGCGTCTGGCTCCAGCCTTCATGCATCGCGTCCAGGTTGGACGATAACCCATCCTCGCTCGTCCGGTAAAAGACCAGGAGTTCATCGATCCCTTCGATGCGGGCACCCGTTCCGATCAGCCGGATCAGCCATTCGACATCCTCGCCGTAGCGAAGCGAATTGTTGAAGCCACCGCTTTCCTGAAAGGCACTGCGCAGCACCACGATATTCGACATGGTGCAAACGGCGTTCTCCCGGAGAAGATCGCGCGCGGTCAGAGCGCCGGCGCGGACCGTCGACTGGATACGAACATCTTTCGGTGTCTCGCGGAAAAAGCCAATCCGACCATAAATGGCTTCCGGGCTGTCCGGTTCTGCGAAACGCTCCGCCATCAGCGCCAGCTTCTCCGGCGACCAGATATCATCTGCATCGAGGAAAGCGATGTATTTGCCGGTCGCGTGAACGAAGGCCCCGATATTACGGGCACGGCTCGGGCCGCCATTGGTGAGCGCGACCACCCGCATGCGCGGATCGCTCATGGCAAAGGCGTGGGCGATCGTGCGCGAGGCATCGCTGGAGCCGTCGTCGACGATGATCGCCTCGAAATCAGCGAAGATCTGGTTCGACAGGGAGACCAGCGCATCAGCCAGCGTCTCCTCGGCATTGTAGCACGGTACGATAACGGAAAAGAGCGGCATGACGATTACCTTTCCAGTTGCAGTTGCGGTGTGATGAAGGGGCCGCGCAGCACGGCTGTGGAGGCGATGATCTGGGCCGCGATCGAGGCGGCGAGGATGGTCCAGCAGACCGTGGCAAGCCCGTAGGGGGCCGCGATCACGATGCCGGCCGTGATGACTGTGGCGATCACTGCGGAGTAGGTCAGCTCGACCTCGGCACGGTTGGCGGATCGCAGCCACTGGGCGGCGGCTGACCAGATGACCGCCGGAAGCGCCGCGAAGCAGAGGATCGAGACCAACGGTGCCATTTCGGCCCATTTCTCTCCAAAGACGATCGGCACGTAGATCGGCGCCGCGAGAGCCTGCAGGCAGATGATCGGGAAGAGAACACCGATGGCCATGGTCAGGGCGTTGCGCATCGTCTCGCCGCGCTTCTCGCTGTTGCAGAGCTGCGGGAAGAGGACGGTCGAGAACGCGACCGAGAAGGAATTGGCGATACCCAGGCCGGCGTTCACGGCGAAGAAATAGATGCCCAGTACTTCCGGTCCCATCAGCGCGCCGACGATCAACTTGTCAGCCTGCAGCCGCAGAACCTTCAGAAATTCGATACCGAGGATAGAGGAACCGAAGCGCACGAATGGTGCGGAGGACGCGGGCCGGACGCCAGGTCGCGCGCTCCAGGGACGCAGGTGGCGCATGCCGACCAGCCAGATCGGCGCGGTTGCCAGCCGCGATACGGCGACGGAAAGCGGGCTCGGCCAGATGACGACGAGCACGGCGAGAAAGAGATTGGCGGCGACATTCTGCGCTCCTGCGACTGCCGCGGTTCCGCTGAGGCGCCCCTCACGCATGGCCAGTGCGCATTGAACGATACCGGCCGGCATGAAGAGATACTCGCCGGCCATCAGTGCGATGACCACGGGGCCGGCCGTCTGCCCGTTCCAGATAAAGACGCCGTAAGCGATCGCGATCTGGAGCAGAAACAGGCCCACACACCAGAGCGTGAAGATCCGCCGTCCGGTCCGCGCGACCGCCTCCACTTCATCGGCCCGCGCCGCAATGATCTTTTGAACGATACCGTTTTCAGTGAAAGCCTTGAGCAGTTCGGCCACCGCCATGGCGCCGGCGACGAGGCCGACTTCAGCCGGAGATAGCATGCGCGCCAGGGCAATCACTGCGATCAGGCGCGTCGCCTTGGTCGCCAGTTCGGAGGCGCTATAGGCGACGAAGCCGCGAACGAGCGGTGTGCTCGCGGTTTTCTTCCAACTCTGGGCCAATGCCTCGATCATCGTCCTGCGCCTTTGATGGCAGCTGTGCGCTGCTGTGTTCGATGCAGGAGTTGTAGCCGGTCGCCCGGGGCCTGAATGACCGCGAAGGGGCAGAGAAAAACCGAAGAAGGCGAGACCGACTATCCGAACGGATAAGAGGATGCGCCAATGCGCCAAGGTTCATCCCTTCGGCGCACCCCGCCCTGTCCCCGAAATTGCGATCACTCTTCGCAGGAAACGGGGAAGGACATGAAATGACCAACACGAAACAAAAGCGATATGGAAACTGGCTGCGTTCCGGCGTCAGCCTTTGTATAATGGGCTCGCTCTCGACCGGCTGCGCATCCCTGCAAAATGTCGAGAACAGAGAGCAGGTCGTCGAAGGGCTGAGCTATCAGGCGGAATATCGTTCGCCGAGCCGTTCCGACGGCGGCTGGAAACAGAGCGCCCGAAACCAGAATTTGCGCCGTTGTGAGGGCAGCGGTGCGCCGCAGGCTCAGCAGCCCGCTCCTGCCTTGCCGCAGGACGCGATGTTGCTTTCGACCGGCGATCTGCTGACCATCTCGGTCGGCAACGATCCGACGTTCAGCGGCTCATATGAAGTCTCGCAGGACGGCACGGTCCGCCTGCCGCATCTTCCGCCGATTTCCGCCAAAGGCTCATCCGTCGAAGCGATCGAACGCCAGATTGCGAAAGCGCTGGTTTCGGAAGACATCTACACCGCCGCTCCGCCGGTCTCTGTCCGACTGCAGGATTTCGCAGCGGCCCGGGTGTACGTCTCCGGTGCGGTCTTCAATGCCGGTTCAATCAATATTGGCGGACAGTCGGCCAATGATCGCGACAGCCTCCGCCAGGAGGCGAGCGGCGGCACGATTGAGGAGCGCCGCCTGTCGCGGGCGCTTCAGGTTGCGGGCGGCATCCGTCCTGATGCCGATCTTTCACGTGTTCGCGTCATTCGTGGCGGTGCCAGCACTTCCATCGATGCGCGCGGCGCGATGACGGGAGTCCCTTTCAACGACATGCTCCTTCTTTCCGGCGACCGGATCGAGGTGGAAAGCCGCGGCTGCTTCCAGGAAGCGCTCGTCGCGCCCTCGCCTGTTACCACGCCGGGCGTGAAGGTTTTCATGTCCAACCTGACCCAGCCCGCATCGGCAAATGCGCTTTCGGCGGTCGGGAAGGATGCCCGGGAACTGCGCTACGGCACACGCTTTCTGGAAGCCATCGTCGGCATGAACTGCCTCGGCGGCACCAAATGGGTCAACGCAGACCGCACGGCCGCGCTGATTTCGCGTAACCCGATCACCGGCGAGTCCCTTGTCATCGAACGGAAGGTTGAGGAACTCCTCCGCCACCGCGACCGCGACGACTTCAACCCATACATGATGCCGGGCGATGCTCTCGCCTGCTACGACTCAAAGCAGACCAACCTGATCGAGGTGGCAAAAGGCTTTACCGCCGTTACCGGCGCCTTCACCGCTGCGGTGACGGGTTGGGGCGACTAGATCGAGCCTGATGCGGCAGGCCGGGTCTCCTGGCCTGCCGTAACCTCCAGAATCGAAACAGTCTCGTGGGCAAGGTCGTCGACATCGTCCAGCAGTTCGAGGATCGACTCAGTATCACCGTCATGGGCGAGATCCTGGAGATGGCGAAAGACTTCCGACAACGCGACCGCGCCCATCATACCGGATGAGCCTGCGAGGCTGTGAGCGAGCTTCAGGGCCTCCTCGTTCTCTCCGCTACGGCAGAACCTCTCGAAGTCATGACGCATCGTTGTGAGGTCACCGATGAATTTTTGCAGCGATCGCTGGAACTTCTCTTCTTTCATCAGCGATCGCAGCTCTTCCACCACCGAATGATCGACAATGCCTTCGGACGCCTCGTCGATCGTTTGGCCGGGCGATGTCTCACCCTCCAAGGCCGTGGAAAGAATGCGCCTCAGATTCTTTCGCCGGAGAGGCTTGATGAGCCAGTCGGTGACGCCGGCTCCCTCCATTGCGTCCTGCGTCTCGGTCATCGCATGAGCCGTCAGACAGACAATCGGTACATCGCGGGAGGGGCCGGAGCCATGCCGGATGGCTCGTGAAGCCTCGATGCCGTCGAGCCGCGGCATGCTGATATCCATCAAGATGAGATCGAAGCGCTCTTCGGCGGCCTTTTCGACGCCATCCTGGCCATCCACGGCCTCTTCGACGGTACAGTTTTCCTCTTCCAGCATCGCACGCGCCACGAAGCGGTTCGTCTCATTATCTTCCACGAGGAGGATATGAAGGGACGCCCCTGCCGGCAACGCGCCCTCGCGCTCGCTTGAGACGTCATCGTCCTGAAGAGCTGCGGCAAAGCCCTCTGCCTGAGGCACGCTGACAGTAAAACTGCTGCCGACATGCTCTTCGCTGCGAACCGTGATCTTGCCGCCCATCGCGGCGGCGATCCTTCTGCAGATGGCAAGTCCCAACCCATAGCCTTCAGCTGTCCGCTTGAATGAGGGGTCCAGCGTGACGAAATCGTCGAAGATCCGGTGAAGGTCCTTCTGCGCGATCCCGATCCCAGTATCCTTGACTTCGATAACAAGGCGGGGGCGCCCATCGGGGTCGGGCTGCTCCGACACCGTCACGCATATCTCGCCTTTCTCGGTGAACTTGTTCGCATTTCCGACGAGATTGAGCAGGATCTGGCGTAGCCGGTTGCGATCGAGGCAGACAACGGTGTCATCGATCGACACATCGGTGAAGATCCGATTGCCCTTGGGGGCAGCGGCAAGCTGCATGCTGTTCTGCACCTCATCGACCAGTTCGGCTATGTCGAACGCCCTCGGCCGCAGGTCGATGGCGCCTGCCTCGATACGGGTCAGGTCGAGCACATCGTCAATGTGGTGCTGCAGGATTTCACCCGACGTGATCGCGGTCTTCACGAACTTGCCCTGCCGCTCGTCGAGTTGGCTATGGCGTAGCAGATCCAGTGTGGCCAGAACGGCGTTGAGAGGCGTGCGCATCTCATGGCTCATCACGGCGAGGAATTGCGACTTGGCCTTGTCGGCTTCCAGCGCCCGGTCCCGGGCATTCGTCAGTTCGGCCTCGATTTTCTTTCGGCCGGAAATATCGCGCACATATGAAATGAAGAGAGGCTGACCGCCCTGCCCCGCCGCAACGCCGATGGACAATTCGACCGGAAAGATCGAACCGTCCGAATGCAGCGCCTCCAGTTCGATGCGGTCTCCGCCGACGAGTTTGGACTGGCCCGTCCGCAGGTAGCGGCGCATACCCTCACGATGCGCTTGTCGCAGCGCGACGGGAACGATCAGCTCCGCCATCTCCGATCCGATCGCGCGAGCCTTGGAATAGCCGAAGGTCTTTTCGGCGGCCGTGTTGAAGTCGAGAATCTTGCCTTCGCCATTGGCAACGATAATGGCGTCCAGCGATACATCGACCGTATTGGCATAGCGTGAGCGACTTTCACGGATCTGTTCCGACCGCCGCTCGGCGACTTTTCGCTGCCAGAACAGAACGGCAAGTGCGAGAATAAGCGCGATGATGAGGACGAGTCCGACCCCCGCCGTCTGAAAGACAAGGAGGCTGAAATTCCGACGGCGCTCGTCGGAAAGGGACGCAAATTCGCGCACGCCATTCAGCGACAGATTGCGGACGGCAGGCTGCAATGATTCAAAGCGGGTCTCGAGCTGCGGCAGCGCTGCTGAAAGCGCCGCATCATCGCCGTCAATCAGACCGACGCTCTCATTGAGGGCATCCCGTGCGGACGAAAGACCGCCCTGGAATTCATCCAGGGCGGTCAAGCCGTCGAAAGCACGGCTTCCTTCGATCGTTGCGATGCGGCTGTAGAAGATATCGAACCGCGTTCGGACCTCATCGAGAAGCTGCGGCTCCGGTTCTGCCGCCAATTCCGCCGCTCGTAGGGCATTGAGAAATTTCAGAAGCTCGATCTCGATCTGTGCGAGCGTCCACTGCACATTGTCCTGAGGAGCCGAACGCAGGATCGACACCTCCCGGTACATCTGAACCCCCAGCGTCGTGAACAACGCGCCGAGAAGAAGGATGACCAGCGGAATGAAATGAAAGGGACGCCAGCGTTCGAGCCCGATCATGAAAGCATGAGACCTTATTCCACCTCTAACCTGTTCAACTGCCAGACAGAACGCGAGTAGACCTGCTCCGTTCGATAATCAGCGTTCGAATCGTAAGGATACACGATCCAGAGCGGCCCCTTGTCCCGAACGGACATCGGCTTTCCATCCAGCTCGTAAGCGATGATCGGTCCGCCCTCGACTGCATCGCTGACGGGCAATTCGACGGCATAATCATTCAGCGCGATCGCGTTGATCGTATCGCCCTTCGCATCCAGAGCCTCGAACAGGTCGTCGATGGCGACACCCGTGAAACGGCTTTTTCCGGTCGTCCAGATCGTGGTCGTCTCGAATGTGGTCGCCGGCAGTTCTTTCAGCATCTGCATATCGAACGCTGCCAATTCCCCCTCATTCGTGTTGCCAATGCTGCCGGTGACGGTCAGCACCGGTTCGTTCTGGGGCTGACCCAGATCACCGGCATAAGCCATCGGTGCAAAAAACAAGAATGCGAGCGTACCGGCGATACGCAGTGAGATCGTGGGTCGGTTCATCGGCTTTCCTTCATCTCTGAATCCCGCGTGAGACTGAAAGATACAATGACCGGGGAGCGATGGCGGAGCGCGCTCGTATCGTTCCTCTATACCAAAGGATAGGTCAGGCATCTTGAAGGACGCTTAAAATGCTCTGTTGCTTCGCCCCGATCATGGTCGCCGCCTCTAAAAATGAGGTCAATCCCGATGGACGGGACTTCAAGTTGATGGAGGGTTTGATGAAGAGAATTCTTGTAACGGGTGGAGCTGGTTATCTCGGATCGCATATCTGTTATTTGCTCGCCAGGAAGGGCTATCTTCCCGTTGTCTACGATAATCTCAGCACCGGCTACGCTGCCAATGTCCAGTGGGGGCCTCTTCAGATTGGCGACATTCGCGACGAGAAGCGATTGAAAGAGATCGTGTCGCGCCATCAGCCGGCAGCCGTCATCCAGGTGGCCGGTCAACCGGATGGTTCCGCCGACATTGGCGAGGCCGACGCGTTCGACCATCGCTATGGCGATGTCATCAGCCTGCTGTCCACCCTCATCGATCTCGACGTCACCAAACTTGTCCTGGCGGGCTGGCCGACCGAGATGGACCGGTTGGTCGATGAGCAGCTTGCCGGATCGGTCGGCGCCATGTTCGTTCGCCATCTGCTCTCCGAACTCGACCGCATTTCCGGTTTCCGCTCGGTGCTGCTGCGCCATCTGGATGCAGCCGGCTGCAAGCGCGATCATGACTTCGAACGGGGCCGGCACAGCCGCTCCAATGTCATCGGGCGGCTCGCCGACGCGATCTGCGGGAAACGGCCCTGCTTCAGGATTTATGGTGACGACCTGCCGACCACCGACGGCACTTTCGTCGGTGACTACCTGCATGTGATGGACGCGGCAGACGCCTATGTCCGCGCTGTCGATTACCTTCTCGATGGCGGCGCTTCGGCGACACTCGATCTCGGCACAGGCGAAGGCATCAGCACCAGCGAACTGATCGCAGCCGCCCAGCGAATGACCGGTTCCCATTTCGAGGTCGTACCAATGGCCTCGACCAAGGCCGATCCGAGCGAGATCATCATCGACCCGGCGGCGGCGCGCTCGACACTGGGCTGGGCTCCGCAAAGAACACGCCGCGACATGCTGGCCTCCGCATTCCTCTGGTCGATCCGTAGCAGGGGAGCAATCGCAGCCTGACGTGACTTTCCGGCGCGGTGCCACGGGGCGGCATCGCCCGGCAGACGGCAGGAGCATATGAGAGAAAGGAGGACGATCGGTGATCGGGGATGGGCCTTGCCCGTCCCCGCATCTTTTGTGAGCCACGGCAACTCGAAATGCCCGAACGACCCTCGTGCGATCAGCTCAGTTTGAGATCGAAGAGGCCACCACCGAAGAGCCGGTCCCGCGAATGCTCAAGATGTTTGCGCATCGTGCTGCGCGCGGCGTCGGAATCGTGCAACCGAATGGCATTATAAATATCGGTGTGCTCCGCCAGAACATCTTCGAGACCCTTGCGGCCGTCATTCATCAGCGACTCGCCATGCAGCTTCATGCCGACATTGATATGATAGCGTAGCGCGCCGAATGCCGTCTCGAAATAATGATTATTCGAGGCGCGCGCGATACTGCCATGAAACATGAAGTCGGCGTCTTCGCGGTGTTGCAGCGAACCGGTCGCCGCACGCAAAAGGTCGAGCGCCTGCTCTATCTCGCCCAGCAATTCGGCGTTGTGACGTTCGGCAGCAAGAGCGGCAGCCTCGGTCTCCAGATTGATGCGGAATTCGTAACAGCGCTGGACATCGGCGAGGGTCTCGACCTTGGCGAAGCCGATCGGCACGCTCTTCTGGATTTCCTGCACAAAGGTGCCGGCACCCTGCCGCGAGCTGACAACGCCTTCCTCCCGAAGACGCTCCAGCGCGTCCCTCAGCACCGGACGAGAGACGCCGAGTTCTTCCGCCAGTTTCATTTCAGGCGGCAGCTTCTCATTGGCAGGATAGTCGCCATTGATGATGCGCGAATGCAGCGAGTGGTAAACCTTCTCGGCCAACGGCATGCGGGGTCTGGTCTTGCCTGTCGCCATTGAAATTCCTGCTTCGGGTAAGGTCTTCGAACTAGCCAAACTTCAGCAATTTGACAAGTTTTACAAGGGTGTCCGGCATTCCGAACCCACCCGACTTGGTGATAAGTGTCAGGTTCGGCATGCCGACACATCTGGCGATGGGAACGCCCGGCAGAATCTGCCCCCGAACGTCCAGTTGCCCGATTTCCAATCGCGCGAGCAAAGAGGCCGCGCTCTCCCCGCCACACGCAAAAAGCGTGGTCGGCTGCAACTGATCGAAGGCCGCGGCCAGCGTCGCCGCGAAGGCTGCGGAGGCGTTTTCGGAAGACACTTCTTCCTGGCCAGGTGTCATGCGAACCAGCAGCAGGGGCTCTGATGGAAATTGCGAGCATACGCCATTCGGTGCCGCGACCACCGGCACATCCTCCAGCGCGTCAACCTGAGCTGCCGTAACGGGATCGCGAGAGCCGATAGCGAGAAGAGCAGGAAGCGCGGGCTGATAGGCCGGGACGAGAGGAGCCTTGGGCCAGAGCCGATTGGCCAAGGCTTGCGCAAGACCAGCGGCGCCGACATAGACGGCATCGGACGGTGCCTTTCTTATTTGCCGGTCGAGATCCTGCTGCGTCCTGGTCGGCGCGATCGTCGCCGCACGACCGATGCGCTCGGCAATGGCGATCGGAATATCGACGCCTGCGCCACAGACCGCGCCCTCCAGACAATACCGGCCAAGTTCCGGAATGGCCGGATTGACGACGAGACGAGCGGAGGACGGCAAAAGGGCGTCGAGTTCGGCCGCGATATGACCCTTCATCCGGCTATCGATTTTCCTGAAGAGAACCCCTTCGTGTCCGGCGAGATCGCGAGCCACCCCGCCGACAACCTTGCGGGCTTCGTCCTGCGACAATTCCCGTGTGCCCGTCGCCACCGCAACAACATCGGCGGTAGACGCCAGCGCTTCGGGCAAATTGCCTGGGCGGCAGGCGACGCGAACATAGGCGCCGCGCTCGGCGAAGGTCGCCGCGCTGTCCAGAGCGCCAGTCAGATCGTCAGCAACAATGAAGACTCTGTCGCGCCGCATTCCGCTTCACCTTCAGACGGTTCGAACGTCTGCCGCTCAATAAGCGCGACGGTAGAGCGCCTCGATATCGTCGACCGAAAGATCACGGGGGTTCCAGTCGAGCAAACGCCGAATACCGTGCGCTTCCTCTGCCATGGCCCGCAGACTGTCTTCCGTGATGCCATGGGCGCGAAGCTGCATATCGAGGCTGAGGCCTTCACAAAAGGCAGTGGCGCCGCCGAGTATCTTCGCTTCGTCGCCGGTTTCGAAGCCGAGCGCCTGTGCGACAAGGGCGGTCTTTTCGGCACACACCTCCGCATTTGCGGCCAGCACGTGCGGGAAGATGAGCGCGTTAGCGATCCCATGCGGTAGTTTGTAACGCGTGCCGAGCGGATAGCTCAGAGCGTGGCCCGCCGTTGTATTGACCGGACCAAGGCAGATCCCGCCATAGAAAGCCGCGAGCGACAGTCCCGCCCGCGCTTCGGCATCCGTTCCGTCTTCAACGGCGCGACGCAGATAGCGGCCGACCAGTTCGATACCGGTCAGGGCATAATGGTCGATCAGCGGATGCGATCGCTTGGACGTGAAGGCTTCCACGCAATGGGCCATCGCGTCGACCCCCGTGGCCGCGGTGACATGGGGTGGAACCGTCATCGTGAGATCGGGGTCGATGATCGCCATGTCGGCCAGCATGTAAGGGCTTTCCGTCGCAACCTTGCTATTGGTTTCCGGATCCGTGACGAGGGCACGCGTACCAACCTCCGAACCGGTCCCCGCCGTTGTCGGTATCTGAACCAGCCCGACCTTGCGGGCCGGCGCCCTGTTGGGCCCGCTAATGTCGGAAAGCTGAACGGATTGGCCGACCATCACGGCCACCAGTTTGGCCAGATCCATCGCCGAGCCGCCGCCGAAGCCGATGACGAGATCCGCACCCTTTGCCGCTGTGACGGCCTCCTGAAGATTGTCGCTGCCCGGCTCGGGAACAACGCCCCCGAAACAGTTGACCTCGCCAAGTCCGAGCGCGGAGAGCCGCGCCGCATTGACCGGGTCGGCCACAATGAAGGGCGCTTTGAAGCCCGATGCCCCGACCCAGTCCGACAGCTTTGCGAGCGTGCCGCTACCAAAATGGACCAGAGCAGGACGGCGCAATTCGATAGGTGTCGTCAGATCGTTCATCAGGTGTCCCTTGTCGTTCTTATCGACGCCGAGAGGGATGCGGAGCATCGAACCAAGGCGCGCCTAAGCCCGTCACTTGCAACAGAAATTACAACTTGTCAAATAACTCAATGCTGTTAATTCGACATCGAATTGATCGGAGACAAATCCGGAATCATATAATTTTATGTATTTATATCAGTATCTTGTTTATCGAAACTGAATTGCTGACACTCGGACCCGTCGCATCGTCTCCGGGTCATTTATCTGGTTACATAGCGCAGGATTTTTGTCATTGTTGACATATTGTATTCCGACTGACATGTTGCTGCAACTTCGGCGGGAGCGGGAGACGTTGTGAATGAGACTAAGGCAGGCAAAAGCAGATCTCTGGATCGGCTGCGGACTTCTTGTCCTGTGCGGCTTCGCCGGCTGGCGCACAACCTTCATCAAACCGGGTTTCAACCCCGGCGTGACCGGACCGGATTTTCTGCCATGGCTGGTCATCGGACTGATTGGCTTGCTGTCGTTCGCGCTTATTGTGCGGGCACTTCGGGCAGGAGGCGACGCGACGGACGAGACGGTCATGCCCGGCAAGCGAACGTTGCTGGCCATGGGCGCATTTGCGCTGCTGATGGTGGGTTACGCGGCGGCCTTCATGCCGATCGGCTACTTGCCTTCCACATTGGCGACGTTCGTTATCGGCCTTCTTCTGCTCGGTGAGCGCAACTGGCTTCTCGTGGTGCTGTTTCCCGTCGGTATGACCTTCGCCATCTATTACAGCTTTACAAAACTGCTCTCCGTCTGGCTGCCCTAAGCAACCAGACACCAATCGAAAATCCAGGGAGGAACTTATGCTGAAATCAATCTTTATCGGAGCCGCTGTCGCAAGCGCAGCCGCTACAGGGGCACTCGCCGCGGACTTCCCGCAGCGTCCCGTCCAGGTTGTCGTCCCCTATTCCGCGGGCGGATCGACCGACCTTTCCATGCGCGTCGTGGCTGACACATTCGAACGTCTGTTCGATGGCCAGATGGTCGTGCGCAACCAGCCGGGCGGCGGTGGCGCCATTGGATCGGCTGCCGCGGTGAACGCCCGTCCGGATGGCTACACGCTCGGCGCCGGCGCGCAGGGTCCGCTGGTCATCAAGCCGCTGATCGGCGGCACGAACTACCAACTGGACGATGTCGAATTCATCGGCCTCTACGCTCGCTCGCTTCAGGTCATGGTTGCCTGTGCCGACGCTCCTTTCTCCGACTATGATGCCTTTGTCGAATACGCCAAGGACAAGGCGCCGCAGGTCGGCAATTCGGGCGCTGGCGGCGCCAACCAGATTTCGGCAGAGGCCTTTGCCGATGCTGCCGGCATTTCCATTGAATCCGTACCGTTCAACGGTTCGTCCGAAGCCCGTACGGCCTGTATTGGCGGCCATATCGACGCGATGGTCGCGTCCCCGGCCGAAGCGCTTGCCGCTTCAGAAGCCGGCCAGATGACGCCGCTTTTCGTCATGGAAGACGAGCGTATGGACCTCTTCCCCGACACGCCGACGGCGGTCGAAAAGGGCGTCGATTTCACCTGGTCGTCCTGGAAGGGCGTCATCGGACCGAAGGGCATGGACGAGGAGACCCTCGCCTGGCTGCGTGAGGCGGTCGAAAAGGTCGCCAATGACGAAGAGTTCCGCAAGACGCTGACCGATATGGGCGAGTTCGTCGTCTACGAGGACAGCGAAGCTTTCGAAGCGCGCGCCAGAAAGGACATGGAAACGTCCAAGAAGGTGCTCGAGAAGCTCGACATGCTCGGCATGAACAACTGATCTGGCAGATGCCTGACGGCATTTGACAAATCTTACGGGGGCGGCAAGCCCCCGTTCTCTCGACAAGATGGCGGCCACTCAGGGCTGCATGACAAGGCTTCACGGTAGCCATGGATTCCATCGCCTTCCTCACACCGCTCTTCGAGCCGCGAATCCTGATGACGATCGCCGCAGGTACGTTCGGCGGCCTCATCATCGGCGCGCTGCCTGGCCTGACCGCCACAATGGGCGTGGCGCTCCTCATTCCGCTGACCTTCGGCATGGCGCCCATTATGGGGCTGAACATGCTGATCGGCATTTATATCGGCGGCATTTACGGCGGCTGCGTCGCCTCCATTCTGTTGCGGACGCCGGGTACGCCGGCATCGGCCGCAACGGTGCTCGACGGCTATCCCATGGCGCAGAGGGGCGAGGCCGGCCGGGCGCTCGGCATGGCGACAATCGCTTCCACGGTGGGCGGCCTGATTGCCGCCGTCGTGCTGGCAACGCTGGCGCCGGAACTTGCCGGTATCGCGCTGGAATTCGGCGCGTCGGAATATTTCGCGCTGGCGCTTTTCGGTCTGACGATCATCGCTTCGCTATCGGGCGACCTTTTGAAAGGCGCTATCTCTGGCCTTCTCGGCATCCTGATCTCCACCGTTGGCGCCGATCCGATCTCCGGCGTCATGCGCTACACATTCGGCGTTCAGGGCTTCGCATCCGGCTTCGCATTCACGCCGGCCCTGATCGGACTTTTCGCCCTGTCCGAAGTCTTCACCCAGATGGAGCGCATCGCCGCCAAGGAAGAGCCCATCAAGATCGTCTCCGGTCGCTGGCCGAGCCGGACCGAGATGAAGGAAAGCCGGGGCGCGCTGATACGCGGCTCGATCATCGGCACCCTGATCGGCATCGTACCGGGAACCGGTTCGGGCACGGCCTCATGGATTTCCTACAATGAATGCCGCCGGGCTTCGAAAACACCGGAGAAATTCGGCACCGGCTACGCACCCGGCATCGCGGCGACCGAATCCGCCAACAATGCGGTCTGCGCCGCCGCGCTGATCCCGCTTCTCGCGCTCGGTATTCCGGGCGACGTGGTGACGGCCGTCCTGATGGGCGGTCTCCTGATCCAGGGGTTGGCGCCGGGGCCGATGCTGTTCCAGACCAATCCCGACGTGGTGGTCGGCATTTTCGGCGGCACATTCATCGCCACGATCTTCATGTTCATCTTCGGCATGGCACTGATACCGGTGTTCAGCCGCATTCTGATGATCCCGCGGCGGCTCCTCGCCATGTCCATCGTCATCTTCTGTTTCATCGGCTCGTTCGCCATCAACCTGAACCCGGTGGATCTCTACACTATGGTCGGTTTTGGCGTGCTGGGCTGGGGCATGCAGAAATTCGGCTTCAGCCAGGCGGCCCTCTGTATCGCGCTGATCCTTGGTCCGCTTCTGGAATCCAATTTGCGCCGCGGCCTCCTCCAGACCCATGACGATGTCGTCGCTTTCATCTCGACCCCAATCACCCTGCTTTTCCTCGGCCTGACCGTCCTGTCGGCGTGCTGGCCCATGATCGCGAACGCGCTCGCAAAAAGGCGCGCCGCGCGAACACAACTGCACCAGGAGGCTCAATGAGCTCGCAAAAAGAAGCGTTCGTCGCGCTGGTTACCTGTTTCAACGACGATGAAACCATCAACTACGAAGCCACTCGCAACCAGGTGCGCCGTCAGGTCGCGGCCGGCAACAACATCATGTGCGCCGGCACAAACGGTGACTTCTCCGCGCTGACTTTCGACGAGAAGGTCAAACTGACCGGCGAAGTGGTCGATGAGGTCGCCGGCAAAACGAAAGTCATTGTCAATGCCGGCATGCCGGCCACCTTCGAAACAGTTCTTCTGGCCAAGGAATTCGACCGCATCGGTGTCGACGGCATCGCCGTCATCACGCCCTTCTTCATCGCCTGCACGCAGGATGCGCTCGTGCGGCATTTCTCGACCGTTGCCGACGCCGTCGAAACACCCGTCTATCTCTACGAT
Source organism: Notoacmeibacter ruber (assembly GCF_003668555.1). Taxonomy (NCBI): domain Bacteria; kingdom Pseudomonadati; phylum Pseudomonadota; class Alphaproteobacteria; order Hyphomicrobiales; family Notoacmeibacteraceae; genus Notoacmeibacter; species Notoacmeibacter ruber. The sequence continues at coordinate 2,563,549 of NZ_RCWN01000001.1, forward strand.
ATTCCCGCTCGGACCCAGAACCATATCGAGCCGGAAACCGCCCGTACCCTTGCAAAACACGGCAATATCGCTGGCATCAAGGACTCCGGCGGCGCGCAGGACACGCTTGAGGCCTACATGGCGATTGGCCGTGAAGAGGACGGTTTCGACGTCTATTCCGGCCCCGACCACTTGGTGCACTGGGCCTTCCAGAACGGCGCAAGGGGTGCGATCTCGGGTCTCGGCAATGTCATGCCCGAGGTATTGGCGCAGATCGTCAACTGCTTCAACGCGGGCGACGAAGCCGGCGCGGCGAAGGCGCAAGAGACCTATGGCAGCTTCCGCACAGATCTTTACAAACTCGGTTATCCGCCGGCTCTGGTAAAGCGCGCCCTCTGGGTCATGGATCATTCTGTCGGCGCCTCACGGCAACCGGCGCTACTGCCGGACCCGGAGCAGGACAAGCAGATCGAGACAATCCTGAAGAAATACGAGCTGATCTGATGGCCGTCGTCATCACCACGTCCCCCGGCTTCGGCAAGCATGGCCGGGTCCCGGATCTCATCGCCGATCGCGGATGGGAATTCATCCGCTGCACGGACACGACGAAAGCCGATGGCGGCGTGTCGGCCGAGATTGCCCGCGCCGATGCGCTGGTTGTCGGTCTCGTTCCGGTGACCGCGGAGACGCTGGCAGCAGGCGAAAACCTCAAGCTCGTCGTCAAGCATGGCGTCGGCGTCGACAATATCGACATTGCGGCCTGCACCGCTGCCGGAGTGCCGGTCTGCAACACGCCCGCAGCCAATGCGGATGCCGTCGCCGAACTGGCCGTCGGCCTGATGTTCTCGATGGCCCGCTTCGTACCGCAAGGCCATATTTCCGTGACATCAGGTGGCTGGAACCGGCAGATCGGTACGCAGCTGGGCGGCAAAACACTCGGCATTGTCGGGCTCGGCAATATCGGAAAGCGCCTGGCGAAGCTGGCGCTTGGCCTCGGCATGAAAGTCGTCGCCACCGACAAATTTCCGGATCAAGCCTTTGCCGAGGAGCACGGAATTTCATTTCTTGCACTCGAAGAGCTGCTGGCCGCCTCCGATTATGTTTCGCTGCATGTTTTCGGCGGAGCCGACAATGCGTCCCTGATCGACGAGAAAACGCTTTCGCTGATGAAGCCCGACGCCAGGCTCATCAATCTGGCGCGCGGCGATGTGGTCGATCTCAACGCGGTAGCCAAAGCGTTGGAAAACGACCGCCTCGGCGGCGTCGCTATCGATGCCTACCGCTCCGAGCCACCAGACATCTCCCATCCGGTCTTTCGGCATCCGCGTGCGATCTTCACGCCGCATTCGGGGGCCGATACGCGAGAGGCGCTCGAGAATGTCGGCTTGATGGTCATTGAAAGTCTCGACGCGGTCTTCGCCGGCAATACGCCTCCCTATTGCATCAATGCCAAGGAACTCGGCCTGCGCTGACAGAGCCGTCATCCGATCGCCCTCAGGAGGGACATCATGTCCGAAAAACCGATTGTCATCACCATGGGTGATCCGTCCGGCGTAGGCGCCGAAGTGACGGTCAAGGCCATGGCCGAGCTGGAGCCGCAAGCGCGTGCCCGCTATGCGGTGATCGGCGACCACGACACGCTCGAACGCGCCGTCCGCGCCTGCGATCTCGACCTCTCGCTCCGACCACAGGGCGAAGGCGAAGACGCAGCCGCTCTTCAGGTCATCAACGTACCGGTCGAGGGCCTGCCCGGCCGTTTCGGCGTCCTTTCGGAGGCCTGCGGCGAAGCCTCCTTTCGCTACATCAAGAAGGCGGTCGACCTGACGCAATCAGGAGCAGCCTCCTGTATCGTCACCGCGCCGATCAACAAGGCGGCCCTCAATGCGGCAGGCCATCATTACGATGGCCACACCGGCATGCTCGCCCATCTGACGGGATGCAAGACCTCCTGGATGCTGCTGGCGTCGCCAACGCTGAACGTGCTGCACGTCTCGACACACGTGTCGCTGACCGAGGCAATCGCGAGGGCGACACCCGAACGTATCTACGAGACCATCCGTACCGGTCACGATCATCTGCGTCGCATGGGGCTGGAAAAACCGCGCATCGCAGTCGCCGGCCTCAATCCCCATTGTGGGGAAGGCGGCCTCTTCGGCACCGAGGATGAAGACCGAATCGCACCCGGCGTGGCCGCGGCGCAGAAGGAAGGGATCGACGTCCAGGGACCCATCTCCGCCGATACGGTCTATCACCGCGCCAATACCGGCGCGTTCGATCTGGTGATCGCGCAATATCACGATCAGGGACATATCCCGATCAAGCTCATAGCCTTCGACACGGCCGTGAATGTCTCGCTTGGGCTGCCGATCGACCGTTGCTCCGTCGACCACGGAACTGCATTCGATATCGCCGGCACCGGCAAGGCGAACCACATCAACATGCTCGCCGCGCTCGACTATGCCGGGCAGCTCGACGTGGCGAAGCGGCAGCCGCGCTAAGCCTCATTTATTGCGGCCTTACGAATCCGGCGTCTCTCGCATGAGACGCCGGGCCAGCCTTCGCGCGGACTTCACTCATCCGCTTCGCAATCCATTCAGCTAGCTGAAGACCGACCATTCCATCCGGTTGGAGAGCTCCTCCAGTGCAGCCGTGCCGAGCAGCGAATTACCGTATTCGTCGAGCCCGGGCGACCAGACCGCTATGGATGCCTTGCCGGGCACGATCGCCAGTATGGCGCCACCCACCCCGCTCTTGGCAGGAATACCGACCCGGTAGGCAAATTCCCCGGAGCCATTATAATGCCCGCAGGTCAGCATCAGCGCATTGATGCGCTTGACGCTCGATTGTCGGACCAGATCATCCTTCTTGCCGAAACCGGCGAGGAACCGGCCCGAGCGGGCCAGTTCCTCGCAGCTCATCTCGATGGCGCATTGGTGGAAATAGGTGCCGAGCGTCAGCTCGCAGGAATGGTCCAGATTGCCATAGGCGCTGAGTAGATGGGCCAGCGCCCAGTTCTTGTGGCCGGTCATTTTCTCCGATGCCGCGATATCCCGGTTGATATGGATATCCTCTTCGGATGCGGCGACGCGCAGAAACTGGAGAATGCCGCCCAGCGCCTCGGCCGGCGATGCGCCCTTCAGCACCATATCGGTGGTCACGATGGCGCCGGCATTGACGAACGGATTGGCGGGTATCCCCTTGCGTACCTCCAGCTCCTGGCTGGAATTGAAGGCCTTGGTTGTCGGCTCACGTCCGACTCTGCGCCAGAGAGACTCTCCATAACGGCCAAGAGCAATGGCAAGCGTAAAGACCTTGGAGACGCTCTGGATCGAAAACGGCGTCCGTGAATCGCCGGTGCTCCATTGCTCGCCATTGGGCAGACAAACGGAAATCGCAAATTTCTGCAGATCGGCGGATGCCAGTTCCGGAATGTAGCTGGCAGCTTTCCCGCGATCTTCGGCACACGCCATCTTCTGGCGGATTTCATCGAGAATAGCCGGGATTGAAGTCATTGGGAGAAAATCACTTTGAAAACTGGCGTCGTCGATCAGCGGTTCGCAATCGGTCGATCGGCATCACGAATAAGGCCGTTTCCATGCGGTAGCGACCCTAAATCGCATCCTTTTCGGCTCATTCACATCTAAGGACGCGACTATTGCCATAGCACGACAAATTGATTGAGCTCTGCCGATGGCTGAGCTGCTTGCTGCAATCACGCCCCCGGACTGAGCCTTATGAGACAGATGGTCTTGCTGGAATGACAGCTGTCCCGACGATGACGCATCACCTCAGCGCGGACCTTATAACCTCGATCGTTCGCCTGATCCGTTCCTGATGGCGCTGCGCGTTATGGGTCACGGACCAGATGTCCCGGGTGATAAGCGGTTCGCCCGATCCCACAACCATCAGTTCGTCCCGATTCGCCGCCAGAAAATCGGGAAGCGCGGCGATGCCGCCTCTAGCCAGAACCGCGGCCAGTTGCAGGTCGAGATCATCTGCATAGCAGGAAAACCTTCCGTCAGCGATCCGGTTGAGCGCGACCTGTTGGGGCATGGCGTCGGGAACATCGCCCTGGCCGATATACCGGTAGTCCTCTTCGGAGGTCTGCTCGGCATAATACCGGTGTCCGTAAAGACGAAACGCAATAGAGCCGACCTTGGAAATAGCTAGATCGCCCTTCTGTGGCCGGGAAAGGCGAACCGCAATATCGGCTTCGCCACGCTGCAAAGAAGCGAACCCGATCTCGCCGGTGATCTGAAGCTCCAACTCTGGATATCTGCGCCCGAGCGACAGGAGGGGATCGATCAATCGGGCTTTGGCAAGAGCCGGTGGGGCCGAGATCTTGAGGCGGCCCCGCATACCAGGGCGCATTCCCGCCGCGCATCTGGCCGCCTCGCGGGCGGCTTCCACCATCGGCCGGGTTGCATCGGCGAAATTGTGTCCCGCCGCGGTCAGGGCCAACCGCCCTCCGCATCGGTCGAACAGATCGAGCCCGGTATCGTTTTCGAGCGCCTGCATGCGCCTCGTGACAGTCGTCCGTTCGACGCCCAACTCCCGCGCGGCAGATGCGGTACTACCCGTCTCCACGAACGCCATAAAGAAGCGGATATTTTCCCAATCCATGTCGTCGTGCCTTCGCGATGCGATTACGCATCAAGTAAATGCGACATTTATGCATTCATTTAGGCTGGAATGTCACGGATGTTTTGCCTCGTGGAACCGAAAGAGGCAAAATATGACCAGAGTTGTGGAGCTATCCGCCACCGGCAGTGTGCAGAACCTGTCATTTGTATCCCGCGACCCCGGCCGTCCCGGCCCCGGAGAAATCCGTTTACGCCAGTTTGGCGCGGGCGTGAACTTCATTGATATCTACCAACGAAAGGGAATTTATCCGCTGCCGATGCCTGCCGTGCTTGGCGTGGAGGGGGCCGGCGTTGTCGAAGCTGTCGGCGAAGGCGTTATTCATCTCTCGGTGGGCGATCGCGTAGGATATGCGGGGATTGTAGGCGGATATGCCGAGACGCGCCTCCTGCCCGCCTGGCGCGCGACAAAGCTTCCCGACGATTTTTCCGATGCGCTGGCCGCCAGCGGCCTGCTGCGTGCCTGCACCGCTCATATGTTGCTCCACAAAGTGCATGAGGTGACGCCGGGAACGACAGTCCTGATCCATGCCGGCGCGGGCGGCCTTGCAAGCATCGTCATTCCCTGGGCCAAGCGCCTCGGTGCGCACATCATTGCCACTGCCAGCACCGAAGCGAAGGCAGAACGGGCTCTGGCGCATGGGGCCGAGAAGGTCATCATCGGTCGCGACGCAGCGATCGCCACCGAGGTGCGAGAATGGACGGACGGGCGCGGGGTCGATTTCACGATAGATGGCATCGGCGAACCGACGTTCAGGGCGTCGCTGGAGGCAACGGCCAAGTTCGGCACCTTCGCAAGCGTTGGACAGGCAGGCGGAGAGCTGACGTCCTTGTCGGCGAAAGACTTCGGCCCTCGGACAAGTCTTGCATTCTACACGCCGAGCGTGATGGCTTATCTCGCGGACGCGGCACGCTATGAGGCGGTGGTGAAAGAGGCGATACAAGCGTTGCGAGCCGGGCCGCAAACGCCGCAGGGACCGCATTTCCCGCTCTCCGATGCCAGCGCCGCACAATCCTCGCTGGAAAACGGCACGACCACCGGCACACCACTCCTCGTCATCTGAACGACATCATCGCATCGCACTATCAGAGGGTGGCCTTGTGTAACGCGACAGATCAGATGGCGTAGAGCGGGATCAGGCGGAATTAAGCGGAATTTCGTGGGACTGGTCTTGAATTCTGCGGGTTTGAGACCCGTTTTACGGTCGCGCGGCTGACGGTCATCGCGTCAATTCATCTGGCATTTTCAAGCGAAATCACCGTAAAAAAACGTCAGATCATCTGGCATCAGATCACAGACGGGAAAACGCACCACGTACGCGGCCGACGATGCGGAGGTCGGGAAGATCGTGCTTTGCGACATGGTGGTCGACGTAACCGGCCGCCGCATTATCGCTCTTTAAAAGAACGCTTCCATCGCGCTGGATCTGGAGCCGTTTGACCATAACCGCATCGCCGTAAACCACGGCATAGAGCGCGTCCGCTTTCACCTCGTCGATCGATGTGTCGATCACGACCTTGTCGCCATCGGCCAGGGTCGGGCGCATGCTATCACCTTCGATATCGAGAAGCCTTGCGAAACTTGGATTAATGCCCATCGAACGGAGGAATGCGGCTTCGAATGCGATGTAGCCGGCGACCGCATCATCTTGCGTTTCCGGGATCAGGCCGCCGCCGGCAGATGCGCGCGCTTCCATGGTCGGGACGAGAACCAGTGCATCCTTCTCGATATCCTGCGCGTTCGGCAGCTGCAGCATCGGCAGATCTCCACGTTCCCGTTGCGTTCTCCCTGCACCATGACTCAGAACTGACGCGGAGTCACGCGGACCTTCGCCGGTGGCGAGCCAAGCTAGCGAGACGCCCGTTGTGCTTGCAATCTGGATGACCTTATCCAGCCCAGGCGTTCCGCCGGCGAGATATTGCCGAAGGCTTGTTTCGCCAATTCCGCATCTTCGTGCGAATCCATTCCGGCTTTCTTCGCCGATTAACGCGCGAAGTCTGTCCGCAAACGTCTCCATTTGAAACTCCGAAACCAATTCGGAGTTCTAGAGGCTGCAATTCTATCAAGAATCTACCATTAAAAACATAATGATAGGCTTGATGAACGCAATATAGCGCCTCTGCGAACTCCGAAATACGAAAATTGCTTAATTGCGCTTGATTGGTTCGCGCTATTATGCAAATCTCCGTATCACCAAACGTTACACACACCCCCAAAAAAGCCGGCGGGCGGCCGGTGCATTGAGGAGCTCTCATGACAGCGGAAGAACAACGGCCACCATCGGAATGGAATCGCCATTCGATCAAAACCGAAGTCCATCGGCGCGGCATGTCTCTTTCCGGAATAGCGCGCGACGCCGGACTAGCGGAGAGCGCCTGTCGGCTCGCGCTGATGGGCATGAACCGTAAGGGTGCCGACGCGATCGCCGAAGCCCTCGAAATTCCGTTCGACACGCTCTTTCCGAAGGACATGTTCGTCCGCTCGCGTTCGAGCCACAGCAAACCTAACAGCAAGGCCTCCAAAAAGTCTCGCCAAAAAGGCAGCGGCATCGCTGGCGACGGAGAGGCAGCGGCGTGAGCATCCGGCCAGCGTTAACCAAGACCGCTTCCTCGAGGTCGCCGAGATGACCGCCGGCGAGTTCATTGCAGCCTGTGCCAGCTTTGCCCGCTGTCATCCCAGCGCAGTGCTCGACATGCCGGCCCCTGAACTCGCTATCGATCCGCGCGCCAGTGCTCATCATGTCCGCTCAACTGTGCTGGCGGCACGCCAGCGGATGAAAACCACTGCCAAGCTCGCACTTCGGCAGCAGGCCAGCGATCCGACCGATCTCTTTACACACACGACCGAAGGACAACTTCACGCATGACAGCCATCACTCTCATTAGCATCGAAAAGGTTGACAGCGGAGATCGCCTTCGCGCTCTCGACCCCGACTGGGTGCAACTGCTCGCCGAAGACATCGAGCAAGACGGCATGACGCAGCCGATCCGCGTCGTCGAACGCGGCGACGGATATCGTTTGATCGATGGTGCGCGCCGTCTTGCCGCTCACATCGCTCTCGAACGTACCGAAATCGAAGCACGTATCGAGCCGAGCAAAGCCCTTGCCGACGACGCCGCAATCCGCCTCGCCGAGATCAAGGGCAATTTGCTGCGCGGCGAACTGACGGCGCTGGATCATGCGGTCTATGTGGCGGCGTGGTGCGATCTCTATCAGGGCGTCCACGGCAAGGCCAAGCGTGGTCGGAGGCCGAATGATGGCTCGTTCACCGGCTCCGATGACGCGCTGGAGGAAATGAGTGCCAAGTTGGCACTTAATTGGACCGAGGCCGCACAGAACACCTTGAACATCAGCCGACGCGGCATTTTCCGATCGCTCAAGATCGTCGATATCGATATCAACGTCCGCAAGCGCATCGCCCTGCATCCCGCCTCGAAGGTGCAGCGAGAATTGCTGCTACTCGCCGATCTCACTCCAGTCCGCCAGAACGCCGTCGCCGATATTCTGATGGCTGACGAGCCTCAAGCCGTCACGGTCAATGAAGCGATCGCACTGCTCGACTACGCACCTGCCGCCGTGCCGGTCCCGGCCTATGAGCGGATCTCCGAACGTTTTTCGCGGTTGAAGCCTAAAGAGCAAGAGAAGTTCTTCGAGCTTCATGCCGAGCGGATTGAAGCCTGGATGGCCGAGCGGACCGCGTCGCGCCGGACAAAGGCGGCCTGAACATGACGCGCCGCGACCTCCTCACTCCCGACCTCTTCGACTGGCAGCCCCCCGAACCTTCGGTTGGCTACAGCGAAGACGTTACCGGCAAGGGAACGCTCGACCTCAGGATCGCACGTATCCTAAGCCGCGCCCTGGAGGAAGTGCGGGATGAACGCGGACTTTCGCGCGGCGAGGTCGCTTCAAAAATCGGAGACTATCTCGATCGCGTCATCACTAAGCAGGCGGTCGATGACTGGACGAGCGCCGCGAAACCGGACCGCCGTATCCGCCTCGATGAATTCGCGGCGCTGATCGCGGTCACAGGCAAATACGAGCTGCTCGGCCTTCTTCCCGAGATGTTCGGTTTCGCGGTCGTCTCGGATCGCTACTGCGAGATCATCCGCAATCACGAAATGAACGAGCAGAGAAAGAAGATTGCGGATTATCAGATGCAACTCGATGCGCAGATTGCGGCCTCCGATGCGCGCCTTCGCGGGAAAGGCGGACGGCGATGAAGGAATGGCTGACCGCGCGAGAATTGGCGGGAGAAAACCTGTCAGAAATACCGTCTACAGAAAGGGCGGTTCAATTGCTCGCCGACCGCGAAGGCTGGAACGAAAACCCCGCCTATGCGCGGCGCCGTTCCGGCCGTGGCGGCGGTATGGAGTATCACTACCGCATCCTGCCGACCTTGGCTCGCGTCGCTTATGAGCAGCGCTATCGGCGGGTCGGTGCCGAACCCGTTCAGGCCGACAATGACGAACCGGCACAGGAGGCTCTATCCGCCGCCGCGGCCAAAGAAGGCGCTGCGCGACTTGCTATCACCAACGCTTTCGAAAACTTCAAAGCCGGCTCGACACTTCGTCAGACAGCTGCTCTCCAGATCTTCTGCGACAAGTTCAATGCCCGCTCCCTTCATGTCGAAGACTGGGTGGTCGAGATCGTGCCACGCCTATCGAAGCGGTCTCTGGCGCGATGGCTGTCGAAGAAAAAGAGCGGCGCAACGCTCGGCGTCGACCGCAGCGCCGCGCGTAAGGGCAGCGGCACACTCGACATTGCCGAAGACGGCCGCGTTCGGGATTTCATCATCGGACTCATTGCTCATCAGCCGCATTTGTCGGCTCATCACGTCAGAACGCAGATCAGGGCCGAGTTCGGCGATGGTTTGAAGGTGCTTCGAAGAGGCGTTGAAACGCGCGTGACCGTGCCGCCGATCCGCTCAATTCAGCGCTTCATTGCCACTTTGAAGGAAGAGAACGCCGTCGTTCTCACCAAGTTGATCAATCCGGATGCGTTCCGCTCACACATGAAGCTGCGCGGCACTGGAACGCTACGGCATATCGGGCAACCAAACGAACTTTGGCAGATCGATGCATCGCCCGTCGATGCGCTCTGCACGGATGGACGGCACTCGATCTATGCCTGCATCGATATCGCCACACGGCGCGTCATCATCCTCATGTCGCGAACGCCGAAAGCGTCTGCGGTTGGCCTTCTGATCCGCAAGGCCATCCTGGAATGGGGCGTACCGACCGAAATCAAGATCGACAATGGTTCGGACTTCAAGGCGCGGGCCACGCAACGCCTCTTTGCGTCACTCGGCATCGATGTCGCTTATTCCGATGCCTACAGCCCCGAGCAAAAGGGTCATGTCGAACGCGTCATCAAGACGTTCCAGCACGATGCTGTCGCGCTCGTGCCCGGCTTCGTCGGACATAATGTCACCGACCGGAAGGCCATCGAGAGCCGGAAGAGTTTTGCCAAGCGTCTCGGTGAAGATGATGCGCAGACATTCGCCGTCCAAATGGATGGCGCTCAGATGCAGGCTGTTTTCGACGAATGGGCGCGTCTTCACTATCAGCACAAGCCTCATAGTGGCCTGAAGGGCCGAACGCCATTCGAAGTCGCGGCCACCTCTAATCATACGATCCGATCCGTCGACGCACGCGCGCTCGACATGCTCCTCGCTCCGGTGCCGGATGGTGGCTACCGGACTGTCACCGCTACGGGCGTCCGCGTCGCTAATTTTCACTACCTCAACGGCGAAATCCTGCCCGGAAAACGCGTCTTCGTCCGGCAGGACCCCAACGATATGGGCCGCATCTTCCTCTTCGATAATGAAGAAGGCGAATTTCTCGGCGAGGCGCTCAACGCCGAACTGGCAGGCCTTCCTCCGGAAGCCTTTGTCGCGGCCGAGAAGGCCAAACAGGCCGAGTTGCTGAAGGACATGTCCGCCGAGATCGATCGGCAACGTCGCGCTTTCCGGAAAGGTCCGGCACTCATCGAACGCGCCCGCGACGTCTGGCTGCGCGATCAGCCGAACGTCACGCCTTTGCCGCGACCCAGCGTCGAACACCGGACCGCCGAGATCGAGGCGGCGCTTGAAGCGAGTGAAGGGCCGAAAGCTCCTCAAAGCAAGCTCAGTGATCAGATCAAGGCCATGCGTGAGACGCTGGCGAAGGAAGCGGCCGAAACGCCAGAGCCGACCGCGAAGGTCACCACACTCAACACCCGCAACACCCGTTTTCGGCGCGCCCGGGACCTGGAAGCGCGCATGGCCGCTGGCGAAACGCTGTCCAACGAGGATGCGCTTTGGCTCGGCGGCTACCGCGAGGACCCGGAATATCGGGCCATGGCGGACATGAAGGAAGTTTTCGGGGACCGGATGAAAGTCTGAGCGTACCGGCGCCCCGCAAAAAAAGACCCGGACGAACCGGGCCTTCTCAAAAGTATCGAGGACTGAAGAATGAATGCAGAAACACCATTGGTCAAGGCCACGTCGATCGCGCCGCTCAGCAACGTCGCCGCGATGATGACCCTGATCCAGACACTCAGACAAAGGCCACAGATCAGCTCGGGGTTCGGGACGTTCAGCGGACCGTCCGGCTACGGCAAAACCTATGCCGCCCGCTTTGCGCAGAACCGTACCGACTGCCTCTACATCGAAGTACGATCGTTCTGGACGCGGAAAACCTTTGCACAGTCGATCCTTGCCGAACTGTCGATCGACAAGCCCCGCGGCACGATTGCCGACATGATGGAGCAGATCGCCTATCAGCTCGGGCAAGACCCCGATCGCGTTGTGCTCATCGATGAGGCCGATGTGCTTGTCGACAAGAACATGATCGAGCTTGCGCGCGACATTCAGGAAATGACGGCAGCTCCGGTCATTCTGATCGGGGAAGAGAAACTGACCGAAAAGCTCAAGCGCTTCGAGCGGATCGACAATCGCATTCTCGACCGAGTGCTCGCTCAACCGTCCGACAGCGATGATGCATCCGTTCTGGCGGAGATCATCTGCCCTAAACTGACGGTCTCCGACAAGTTGCTTACCCATATCGTCGAACGCTGCAAGGGGCGGACGCGCCGCATCGCGAACACCCTTCACAGCGTCGCCGCCAGCGCGCGCCGCGCCGGCCTATCCGAGATCTGCATCGACGGCTTCGACGGCACGATCGATACCGGCGAAATTCCCCGGAGGTCAGTACGATGAGTGCGGTTCTGGAATTCGGGAGACCGCCCGAAAAGCCGATTCTGCGCGGCATCGATCATTTCTGGACAGAAATCCGTAAAATCGCGGCCGCAAACGAGGGTTGCTTCACAGTCGTCGAAATCTGGAACACGACGAACCGGACCGACAGGTCGACCGTCAAGGACTATGTGCACCGCCTCGTCAAAGCAGGCTTCGCAGAAGAAACCGGCGAAGTGAGGGATCTGGCGAACGGCAAATCGCTGACGCCTGTCTATCGGCTTTTGCGGTCCCCGAAAAAGACGCCCCGCCTTAATCGTGATGGTTCGTTGGCGCTTCAAGGAGCCGGCCAACAAGCAATGTGGAACGTATTGCGGGGCCCGGAGAGCCGTGCCGGCATCCGCGCTGCCGATCTGGCGCTATGCGCATCGACCGACATCGTGCCGGTCACACAGCAAACGGCTTCGAGCTATCTGAAGCGGCTTGGCGCGGTCGGGATCGTCGATCAACTCAGACGAGGCGTCTGGCGGCTCAACCCCAAGCACAATAGCGGGCCGCTCCCACCACGCATCCTGCGTACACGGATCGTCTACGACCAGAATCGCAAGGCCGCTTTTGCTCCGATCCTCGCAGAGGAGGACGGTCAATGAGCCATTCCGAGAAGATCATGGAGACCTGGTCGTCAGTTCCGCCCGATTGGGTGGCGGAACTCGCCAGGCTGGCCGACGCAAAAGGTTTGGCGGCTACGGCCCGCAGGGTCGGTTACGGCGCGTCGACGATCAGCCAGGTTCTGTCGAACAGCTATCGGGGAACGCTCGGCAATGTCGAAGAACGCGTTCGCGGCGCCCTGATGGGCGAAACGGTCCAGTGCCCCGTCCAGGGACCGATGCCGCGAAACATCTGTCTCGATTGGCAGAAGAAGCGATGGGCCCCGACCAGCGCGCATCGGGTGCAGATGTTCCATGCCTGCCGGGATTGCCCGCTCTCCTACAAAAACAAGAAGGAAGCCACCGATGAGTAACCGTCAGGTGAACACCTATGTCGGGCGAAGCTATCAACTCATTCGCGATGCCAGCGCGCGGGTCGAAGACGTAAGCCGCTCTTTGGCCGAACGATGCACTGCACCTTGCGCGGATCCCGATGGCCAGTTGCAGCTTTCGGTCCTCACAGCCTCATCCCTCCTGAAACAGGCCGCGTCGGTGCTTCAGGAAAATCAGCCGGCGTCAGCAACTGACCAGGAGCGGGTCGGATCGTCCGAAGTGATGAAAAGGCTGCTCACTGCCGAAGAGATCATCAAGGAAGCATGGCGCGACGTCGCCCGCCAACGGGCCGGCGAACCTATCCGGCGCGATCCAGCCGTCACCATCGCCGATGCGATTGGCGAATTGCTGGCAGCGCAAAACATCCAAAGCCAGAGGAGCAAGTAATGGACCAAACGATCCACGAACTTCGCGACCGCCTTTCGCGGTTTCGGCAGCGCTTCGATGATCATCGCGGCAACCAGGTGAGCATCAATCCCGATGGCATGGAATTTCTGCTGGACGAACTCACCGGCATGATCGGCCTCGCCGACCACGCATTATCCGCAGCCGAGCCGAGCGACTTTCCCGAGAGTGTCTTCGGGACGTTGAAGGCGCGAGGCAGCAACGTTGTCGAGTTCCGGCCCGGTGGAGTGCGGTCATGAAGGCTATCCATGTGATCGCCGCGGAAGTCGCGGAGCGACGCGGAATCGATCCAAAGTCGATCATCAATTCGAACGAAGGAGCGGCAAAAGCAGCCCGTGACGAGACCGCCTATCTCGCCAAGCGTCTGACGAGGTTTTCGACCGCCGAAGTTGCCGAAGCGCTCAACCGAACGCCGCCAACGATCTCGGCCGGTCTTGTTCGGGTTCAGGGCTACGTGGAAGCCGATGTCCACTACGCCGTCGAGCTCAAATCATTTCAAACCCAGCTAGAGCCTATCCTGAAACATCTCGATGTCAGTGATGCGATCGAGGCCAGTCTCGATCTGGCGAACTCGAAGTCACTGGATCGTTTCGAGGTCAGCCTCGACCGGCTCGAGCGCCTCATCAAGCGCGTCCCGGAGCCGGTTATCCGCACCGCGAGACCTTTGCCGGTCAGTGAGGCGATCGCTCCGGTCGCCCAAGCCTATCGCGCCTTCAAGAATGCGCAGTTTTCCATCCACGAACGCCGGGCTTTCGACACTCTCGACAAGGCCCTTCAGAACCTATGCGAACAGGAGACAGCCTGATGAACGAACAGGTTAAAACGGTACCGACAGCCGACGATGAAGCACGCTCCGTCCCCCCAGGCGCAGTGGCCGTCAATGGCGAATTTTATCTGCCAGACAGCAAAGGCAACCTCGTTCCGCTCGATATGGTCAAGCCGCAGGACCAATTGGAAGACGAGATGGTTCGGAAGATCTTCGGCTTCGCCACCGACCTTTCTGCTCAGATCAGCCGGTTCAAGGAACATAGCTTCGCCGATATTGGCGACTTCCAGGCCATGCTCGATCAGGACTACGGCGCGAAGAAAGGCGGCAAGAAGGGCAATGTCACCTTCATGTCCTTTGACGGACTGAAGAAGGTGCAGGTTGCGGTCGCCGATCTGATCGAGTTCGGGCCGCAGCTGCAGACCGCGAAGTCGCTGATTGACCAATGCCTCAACGACTGGAGCGCCGATAGCCGTCCCGAGATCCGGACGATCGTCACCCGCGCCTTCAATGTAGACAAGGAAGGTCAGGTCAATCGGGCCGAACTCTATCGGCTGCGCAAGTGGGATATCACCGATGAGCGCTGGCAGCGGGCCATGGACGCCATCACCGACGCCAGTCGTTCGGTCGGGTCGAAGGAGTATCTGCGCTTCTACGAACGCGACAAGCCGGGCGGTGCATGGCAAGCCGTCACGATCGATCTGGCGAGCGCGTGATGGACGCCGTTCAACTCGCCAGCATTCCGCTGCACAAAAAAACCGGTCGTCGCGTCCTCGCGATCAGCGACGACCAGGTCGTGCATATCGGTGTTGCCGCTGACGGATCAGATAGCGCGCTGACGCAGGCGAGCTTCACCCTGATCGAAGCTGCCGCGCTGGCCGAGGCCGTTCTCGCCGGTAACCCCACAGCGATGACCCAGCCCGGAGCCGAGCGCATGCTGGCCGCCGCGCTGATCATTACGCTTCGGCAGATTGGCTCGGACGGATGAACGCGCTCGCAACCATCCATATTGGCAAGAAGGCGCTTGGCCTCGACGATGATGCCTATCGCGACCTGTTAGAACGTGAAACCGGCAAGCGGTCGGCAAAGGGCCTTTCCGAGACCGAGCGCGGACGCGTGATCGACGCCATGCGCCGGGCCGGCTTTAAACCCGCTTCGAAGGGGCTTCGAAACGGTCTTGAGGGCCGCTTTGCAAAGAAGCTGCAGGCGCTGTGGATCGCTGGCTGGAACCTTGGGCTTGTGCGCGACCGCCGCGATTCCGCGCTGACCTCTTTCGTCAAACGCCAAACCGGCCTTGATGCCGTCCGCTTCTGCCACGATGCGGCTGACGCCCGCAAAGCGGTCGAGGCGCTCAAAGCGTGGCTGGCGCGAGACGGCGGGGTGATGTTTGGAAATACGAATGGGCAGGAATGGCTTGCGGGAGACGGCGGCAAGATCGCTTGGGCCCAGTGGCAGAAGCTGACGCCCGGCGCGGAGCTCTACCCCGACCAGAAGGGCTTTGAGCCGTCAGTATTCGAGCTGGTCGGCGATCGCACATTCCAAGGCGGTCTCATAAGCCTTTCACCGGCCGATTGGCGTCTCGTCATGAACGCTTTCGGCGAGCGGATCAGGGCGACCACATGACCCGGCGCCGCGTCCATGTCACTGACCATGCCGTGCTGCGCTATCTGGAGCGCGCACACGGTCTCGACGTGGAAGCGGTCCGAAACCATCTGGCTGGCCTGGCCGGCAATGGAGCTCGGCTCGGCGCGACGGCCGTCATCGTCGAAAAAGTCAAGCTCGTCCTCATCCAGAGCAACGGCACGACGCTTATGCCGACCGTCCTGCGACCGAGATGGCCTGTCCGGAGGCCGCGCGATGGGTGAAGCCCCAAAAAACCGTGCCATTGCCCATCGACGCGTTGAACCAGCGGAATCGAATTACTTCCCGACGCCGCCCTGGGCGACGCGCGCTCTCTTCGTTCATGTCCTCGGCACCAAGGGCTGGCGCGGTCTGACGGTTGAGGAACCGGCCTGCGGCGAAGGGCACATGGCGTATGTGCTGGAAGAGTATTTCGACACGGTCCGCGCCAGCGATATCGAAGATTTCGGTTACGGTGACGTCCGCGATTTCCTGGACGCCGATTCATGGACCGATATCGAGCGCCCGGACTGGATCATCACAAACCCGCCCTTCGGGAATCTGGCCCTGCCATTCATGCAGATCGCTCTTCAGAGGGCACGGACAGGCGTTGCCATGTTCGTCCGGACAACGCAGATCGAAGGGCCTACCCGCTGGCGGAAGATCTATCGCACCAATCCACCCGAGATCGTCGCGCAATATGTCGAGCGCGTCCCGCTCCATAAGGGCCGTTGGGAGCCTGATGGCGAAACGTTCACGGCTTACTGCTGGCTGATCTGGCGGATCGGCCGGGCCAGCAGCGGGACCGAGTTGGTCTGGATCCCGCCTAGTCGGAAGGCGCTGCTGTTCGCCCGTGACATCGAGCGCTTTGGAGCGGGGATGGGCGAATGACGGCACTCCCCGGCATCCTCGGAGAAATTGAAGACGTGGCGGGGTTGGCCGCAGCCTTGGCCGTCGCTCAGGCGGTAGGTGGCACTCGACAATACATTCCGGGATCCGCGCCTGATGGTCACTGGTTGGTCGACACGGTCGGCCGTGACGCTGCCGACAGGATCTGCGCTCATTTCGCTTTGACCGATGCGCATGGCCGCGCGAGCGGCACACTTTATACGATTCCGATGGGGCCGACCGGATCGGCCCGCGAAGCCAGAAGACGGCTTAGGCAGGCTCTTGCCAAAGGTGCAAGCGCCCGCGATGCTGCGCAGATCGCAGGCGTCCATGAGCGCACCGCTTGGCGCGCCAAGGCGAAACTGAAGACCGATGACGGTCAGGATGATCTCTTCGCCAGCTTTCCCGCGCAGGGCGGAGACTCCTCCCGCTGACATTTGTCAGGCTAATCGGATCGACACGCAGGAAACAGAGTCGG
This sequence comes from Notoacmeibacter ruber, assembly GCF_003668555.1. NCBI lineage: Bacteria > Pseudomonadati > Pseudomonadota > Alphaproteobacteria > Hyphomicrobiales > Notoacmeibacteraceae > Notoacmeibacter > Notoacmeibacter ruber. The sequence goes on from NZ_RCWN01000001.1 coordinate 2,580,540, forward strand.
CTTCCAAGCTGGAGCCTTCTTATGCGTCCCATCAAAGAGATCATTCTTCATTGCACGGCGACGCCGGAAGGCCGTCCCGTAACCGTGGCCGAGATCGACGCCTGGCACCGCGCGCGGGGCTGGTCGGGCATCGGTTACCATCGCGTGGTTCATCTTGATGGTACCGTCGAGGACGGCAGACCGATCGAAAAGATCGGCGCTCACGTCGCTGGCCACAACACGGGAACGGTCGGCCTCGTCTATGTTGGCGGCGTTACGAAGGATGGCGTGACGCCCAAAGATACGCGGACCAACGCGCAGAAAGCCTCCCTTGAAAAGGACATCATCGCGCTTCGCGATCGGTTCGATATCAAGAAGATCAGCGGGCATAATGAGTATGCCGCGAAGGCCTGCCCGAGCTTCGACGCGTCTGCCGAGTATGACTGGCTTGTCGACGGCCGTTCGCAGGGCTTCGCGCCATCAACCGACCCGATCCTGAATCGCGGCGATCGCGGTCCGGCCGTCGCGCGGTGGATCGAGGCGCTTGCCGCCTGGCGCCGGATGATCGGCCATGCCTGGCCGCCGACCGGCGACGTATTCGACCACACGATCGAAACCATCACCATCGAATTCCAGAAAACACGGGGCATCGTTGCCGACGGCAAGGTCGGCCCGCAGACCGAAGACGAGATGGCGCGAACTCTTGCCGGACAGGCGCCCTACCAGGCCAAGCCTGAGAATAACGACGAGCCGGATGTTGCGGCCGCCGTCGCAAAAATGCGCGCGGCGCTCGCCGACCTCCGCGCAGCGTGATCCCTTCAAACCTCCATCAAAGGATCTTTGTCATGTTCGACCCTATCACACTGCTCGGAGCCGCGTTGATCGTCGCTGCGGCCGGTCTCATCTGTTCGGCTCTGGTGAATGAAAAAACCGAGGCGGCGCATGCGAATGGAGCTCCGGCCGTCCCCTCGCTACCGGTAGGCCGGCTGGGCATCGGGTTTCTGCTCCTTGCACTCGTGGCTCTCCTCTCGACCATCATGCCGGGGACGGCCTTCGCCCAGGACAGCACGGCCATCGATGTCGGGCCGGCAATTTCCCCCTTTATCCAGACGATCGCCGGGTGCTGCTCGCCATCCTGACGGCGCTCGCCGGTTGGGCATTCAAGATCTTCCGGCAAAAGACCGGCTGGCAGATCGTCGCGCTTCTCAACCCGATCGTCGATCAGGCTCTTCGGGCCGGTGTCGACTACGCGGCGAATGAGCTCAAGGAACGGGCCGACAAGGGCATGAGAATCGATGTGAAGAATGACGCGATCTCACTGGCTGCGGGCTATGCGATTGATCACATTCCTGAAACGCTCGCCCATTTCGGCATCAGGAAGGATGGCGACGACAAGTTGATCAAGATGGTCCGGGCTCGCATGGGTGAATGGCTCGGTGAAGAGAAAGCGGGATCTGTCAAACAGCCGACGCCCATCGCTCAGCCTGCCAGATGAACGCAGCCGCGATGCCTGACACCAACGCCTTTCTCATGAACCTTGTCGAACAGGCTGGCCCTGTAGCGGCAGGCATCGCTGTCGTCCTCCTTATCCTTTTCTTCGGCCTGAAATGGTCGGGCGCATTCGCGATGATCGGGTCAGGCAAATCGGTGATCGACAATGAACGCCTCGATCAGCTGGCAACGGGCATAGAGAACATCGGAGAGCGCCTGGGGTCGATCGAAGGCAGAGTGGCGCATGTCGAGCGCGGCCTCGATGATCGTGTCCGCCGCTCGGAGGTTCACGATCTCGACATAGCGCTTGCGCGTATGGAAGGCCGGCTCGACATGATGGCCGCTGCTTCCCAAGCGACCGGCGCGTCGGTCACGCGGATCGAGGATTACCTGCTCCAGCTTTCGCAGAACGCGAAAAACAAGTGAAGAAAGGAAGCGGTGTGGAATCGCACTTCGCCGGATTTCGGGATCACTATGACGGCAATGCCCGCCTCATCATCCTTCGTGCCCTGAATGAGCAGGGGGATGGGCGATTGAATGACAGTCTCCTCCTGAAGACCCTTCAGACATTCGGAATCAACAAGGGGCGTGACTATCTGCGCCAGCAGCTGGCCTGGCTGGAAACCGAGGCCGGCGTGGTTCGGACCACAGATATCGGCACGGCCCAGATTGTTCAGATTCTCGAAGCCGGTGAGGATCATGTGGAGCAACGGCGCGTTCTTCCGGGTATCGCCAAGCCGTCGCGCCCGAGAGCCTGACCATGTCCCGTGAAGGCCGCGGCCGGCTCTCCTCGATCGATCTTTTGCCGCCAGATGCCGACGGCATCGTGCAATGGGCGGTGGCTGAGCTCCAGGCGCGCGAACGAACGCAGCTCGACATTCTCGTAGAGATGAACGGAAAGCTGGAGGAGATCGGCTGCGATCCGATCTCGCCATCGGCCTTCAACCGCTACTCGACACGCCTGGCTTCGACGACAAGACGCCTGCAGGAGACCCGCGATATCGCCTCGGCCGTCACCGAACGTCTCGGACCGGAGAAGGCCGACGATATCACCATCATGCTGGTCGAACTGATCAAGAGCGCCGCGTTTTCGATTCTTGAAACCGGCGAGCTCGATAGCAAAGCCTTTATGGAGCTTTCGAAGGGCCTTCAGCACGCCCTTAGCGCTCAGAAGATCAGCGCGGACGCTCGGCGGGTTCAGCAGCAGGAGATCGAAAAACGGGTCGCTGCTGCGGCCGAGGCCGCTGCAGACGTTGCGGGGGAGAAAGGATTTTCGGCCGATACGGTTGAGGCGATCAAGGCGCGGATCCTTGGGGTGGCGCAATGAAGCCGATGACAGAAGACGAATGGGCTCAGCTCCGCCGCGACTCCGTCGCAGTGATGCCAGAGGTCATCGATGGATTGCCGGACGTCCTTCTCGACTATCAGCAGGAATTGCTGAGCTCGACCGCGAAATACGCGCTAACCGTCACCGACAAATCACGACGCATCGGCGCGACCTGGGGGATTGGTGCCGATGCTGTTTTGACATCCGGCGCCAAGCGATCGGCCGGTGGCATGGACACACTCTATCTCGGCTACAATCTCGATATGGCGCGCGAGTTCATCGATACCTGCGCGATGTGGGCGCGATCATTCAACCAGATCTGTTCGAGCGTCCAGGAGTTCCTCTTTACCGAGGAAGGCGAGAAGGGTGAGGATCGATCGATCGCAGCCTTTCGCATCACCTTTGCATCGGGCTTCGAGATCACGGCGCTATCGAGTAAGCCGCGCTCCCTGCGCGGGCGCCAGGGCTACGTGATCCTTGACGAGTTCGCCTTTCACGACGACGCGGCCGAACTCCTGAAAGCGGCCATGGCGCTCCTGATCTGGGGTGGCAAGGTGCTTGTCATTTCGACGCATAACGGCGTCGACAACCCGTTCAATCAGTTGATTCAGGAAATCCGCGAAGGGCGGCGACCGGGCAATGTCGTTCGTTGCACTTTCGACGACGCGCTTCAACAGGGCCTTTATAAACGTATCTGTCTCATTCGTGGCAAGGAGTGGTCGCCGGAAGCGGAAGCCGAGTTCCGATCGGAGATCCGCGCCTTCTACGCCGATGGCGCGGCCGAGGAGCTCGACTGTATTCCCGCGCAAGGTTCTGGCGTCTATCTCTCCAGTGCGCAGATCACGGCCGTCATGGATCCCGACACGCCGGTCGTCCGGCTGAAATGTCCGGAAGGCTTCGAACTGCGTTCCGACGAAGAGCGGCGCGCCATTGTCGAGGATTGGCTTATCCAGGAGGTCGATCCGCTGCTTGCGAAGCTCGACCGGCGCGAACGGCACAATTACGGCTTCGACTTCGGACGATCGGGGGACTTGTCTGTCCTGGTTCCGCTTGCCGAAAAGCGCGACCTGACGCGGCGCGCGCCTTTTGTGGTGGAACTGCGCAACGTTCCGTTCCGCCAGCAGGAGCAGATCCTGTTTCATATTTGCGACCAGTTGCCGCGCCTCGGCGCCGGGCGGCACGACGCGCGCGGCAACGGCCAGTTCCTCGCGGAATACGCCGTCCAGCGTTACGGCGCGCTGGCGATCGAGGCGGTGATGCTGACGCAAGGCTGGTATCTGGAGCACATGCCGCCGATGAAGGCGGCGATCGAGGACCGAGCGCTGTTCTTTCCGCTCGATGTCGATCTCAAAGGCGATCTTCGGCAAATTCAGATGGTGCGCGGGATTCCGATGGTTCCGAATGACGCCCGCACCAAAGGCGCGGATGGTGGACAGCGGCACGGAGACTTCGCCGTCGCCCTTTGTCTCGCCAATCAGGCCGCAGCCGCCGATATCATTGAATATGGCTACACCCCTGCGACCGCCGACGATCCTTCAAGCTTTCTATCAGGGGGCGATACATATGTCGGGAGGGTGCTGCCATGAGTGATGCGACCGACAGCGCGGGACGCGAGATCGATACCTCGGTTCTGTCGACCGAGATCGCCTTTCCAGAGGTCGCCGGCATGCGCCGGGTCATCGGCGAAGCGGTCGCGTCCGGCCTCAGCCCGCAGCGGCTTGCGGCGATCCTGCAGGAATCGGCAAGTGGTCACACCAGGCAATATCTGACGCTCGCCGAGGAAATGGAGGAGCGTTACGCCCACTATGCCAGCCAGCTGCAAACGCGCCGGCTCGCCATCGAGGGCCTGGCGCCAACCGTCGAGCATGATGACAAGGTGCCTGCAAAGATTGTCGACGCCGTCACCGCACTCGTGGAGGATAGCGATTTCGAAGAGATGACCGGTACGCTGACCGATGCGATCGGTAAGGGCTATTCGGTCAGCGAAATGATGTGGGAGTATCAGGACCGCGCCCTGAAACCGGTCGAGTTTAAATGGCGCGATCCACGCTTCTTCCAGCGCGACGAAGCGACGCGGACCGAGCTGCGCCTCGTCGACCAGGCCGATCCGCGCGATGGTCTGCGATTGCCGCCCGCGAAATTTATCATTCACCAGCCGCGCACCCGCATGGGTCTGCCGGTTCGCCTCGGCCTGGCGCGGCCAGCGGCATGGGCCTTCCTGATCCAGTCCTTTTCGTTGACCGACTGGGCGAGCTTTGCCGAGATCTATGGCGTCCCGCTTCGTGTCGGCAAATATACCGGCAATGCGAGTGAACAGGACAAGCGGACGCTTCTCACCGCTGTCCGATCGATCGCCAATGACGCGGCCGCCATCATTCCGGCCGGAATGGAGGTGGAGTTCCACAAGGTCGAGGGCCAGCACGGCGCGGCCGTGTTTGGTGGCCTGATCGATTATGTCGACAAGCAGGTTTCCAAGCTCGTTCTCGGCCAGACCATGACGAGCGATGACGGTTCGTCTCAAGCCCAAGCCAAGGTTCATAACGAGGTCCGCCTCGACATTCTGCGCGCGGACGGCAAACAGCTGGCGCGAACGCAGAACCGCGACCTCATCGAGAATTTCGTCCGGCTGAACTTCGGGGAACAGGAGAGCTATCCGCGCATCGCCTATCCGGTCGCCGAGCCGGAGGACATTGCGGCACTGACAGGCGCGGTGCAGATGCTCGTGCCGCTCGGTATGCGGGTCAGCCAACGCGAAATGCGCGAACGGATCGGCCTGGGAGAGCCGGAGGATGGTGAAGACCTGCTAAAGGCACCACAGCCAGCACCGGCTTTTCTGCCTCCTGTCGATTCGAAAGCAGATGAGCCGCCCGCCAAGCTCTCGTCTCACAGGCAGGATTGCACATGTGCGGCCTGCGGTCTCGCGGCGCTCGCGGCAACGATGGACAGTCCAGCCGTCGACGAGGTCGAGCAGCTCGCAGACGCGGCGCTCGATGAATGGGAGACGATCGCCGATCCGATCCTTGCGCCTCTTCGCCGCATCCTGGACGAGGAAACCAGCTTCGAAGGCGTTTTGAAGCGGCTTGAAAGCGAGCATCCCGATACGCGCCGCCTGGTCGCCGCGCTCGCGCGATCGACGGCGATCGCCCGCGGCATTGGCGACGCGGAAGACTGATCGATGGCGGAGATCTCGCGCGGCCTTCAAACGCCCGAAGCGGTGACATCCTATTTCGACGGCAAGATCAATCGGCCGGGCTTCTCCTGGCAGGATGTCTGGGCCGAGGAACACGCCTACGCCTTTACCGTCGCCAAAGCCGTCGATGCCGAGTTGCTCGGCACGTTCAAGTCTTCGATCGGCAGGGCGATCGCCGAGAGCCGCAGCTTCGACAATTGGAAACACGACATCGAGGGCGAGTTGCGCAAGCTCGGCTGGTGGCGACCGCGCAAGGTCGCGGATCCCACTGGCGAGCTGCCGGATCGCGTGGTCGATTTCTCTTCGCGGCGGCGGCTCGAGACGATCTTCTGGTCGAATATGCGCAGCGCCCGCGCGGCCGGACAATGGGAGCGGGCGCAGCGGACAAAGGCGGGACTTCCTTTTCTCCTGTATGTCCGGACGGCCAGCGCTGAACCCAGGCCGGAGCATCTGGCGTTTGCCGGAATCATCCTTCCCGTCGACCATCCCTTCTGGCAGACGCATTTCCCCCCGAATGGGTGGGGCTGCAAATGCTCCGTCCGGCAGATCACGCGGCGAGAGGCGGAATCGCTTCTCGCCGAACGCGATGGGGACGGTCGGCCCATCTACACCGACCAGCCGATTGATTTCGGCACGCGCTCTTATCTCAACCGCCGGACGGGCGAAGTGACCGAGGTACCGGTTGGCATCGACCCAGGCTGGCACACCAATCCCGGCCTCTCGCGCAGCCGGACCCTACTGAACAAGCTGCACGGCGAATGGGAAGCGGTAGCGGAGATGGAGGGTGGTCGGCCGGATGCCGTGCGGATCGCGACAGAACTCTGGGCCGATCCGTTTCTGAAGCTTGCACCGAAGCTGCCAGGCAAGACGTGGCTTCCGGCCGGCGTCTCAGCCAATCTCGCGGCCGTCCTCGATGCGAAGAGCCCGATCATATCGATCGAAGCTGCCGATGTTGCCGCACGGCTCGACCGCATCCCGATCGGAGCGTTCTCGAAGCTGCCGACCGTCCTCGATCGCGGCTATGTGATGGCCGATCCGCGTGAGGAAAGGATGGCCGAAGCCGACCGGGTACGGCTGGTCTGGTGGCGAGAGAACAAGACGTGGTGGGAGGCGATCATCGTCCGCTCTGCGACTGGCCATCTAAGGGTACGCAGCTTTCATGAGCGCAATGGTCGTCGCGTTATCCGCGATGTTCTGGCGGCGGGCGGCGGCGCAGCCGAATTGCGAGCGGCGGGCTTTACCGAAGCAGAGATCGAAAAGGCGATGAAAGGACGGCGGGGGGAAGGAAACAACCCCATCGGCTGAAGCCTGCGGTCCATAATTTACGCACCGCCGCGTATTCAAAATAGTACTGCCTTGCCTATCGGTCAACTAATGGCTGAATTTCGCTTCGGGAAAGTAAGTTCTCAATAGGGCGGAGAAGCGTTCGTAGCCTTGTCGATCACCAAGCGCTTCGTGAATTTCAACGCCTGCCGTTGTTAACGCGATAGCTTTGAATTGAAGCCTCCCTCCTGTCAGGGGAGGCCTATTTACTGCTTTTGGAATTTCTACGACCGGAAGTGTTCCCTTGATTGGGCGCATGGAACGTAAGAAAACTCGGCGATCCCCGCCTACCGGGAGGGGACTCAGGATCATGCTTGTTCCTCCCGCCGCGTGTATGACTAGGCCAGCCGCGGTCAACTGCTGCCACTTATCAAGCGACACGGTTACCTCCATTAAGTCTTGGATGATACGGTTCATCGCGATGGCCGAGAATAGAGACTGAAAAAGATCGGCCAAGGATTTATCGAGCTCATCGACTACGCGCATCGTCGCAGGCGAGATGGAGCCAGGTTTTCGAATTTCCTTCGATAGGATTGCACCCCAGCGTTCCTTCAATTCGTCTGTGGTCGCGCCTTCTGCATAGCGCTCCCACCGGTCCATAAAAGCATCGCTGATTTCGGCGGCCTCATCAGCTTCACCTTCATCGGTCGTGCGATTTGAGAGGTCCTCGATCGCTGCCGCAGTGGCGCCCAGAACATTTTCTTTCCTACGGATTTGGGTACCCAAAGCGCTGTTGAGAAACTCAGCAGCGGCTTCCTCATCGTTTTCTAGTTTTGTTTCGAGCGTCCTAACGGCTGCCATTGTTAATTGGTCGAGCGCGTATTTTTCGCGAGCTGCTTGATCAGTCTCTGTGTACGTCTTTCGAAATCGGCCCATAAGCTTACTGGCGCCGATGAAATCAAGGGCGGCAATCGTTCGTGATTTAGCCCCGAAGGAAATTCCACTTTTGGATAGTTGGGCGCCAATGCTGGTTTCATCGGCAGGTAGCCTATCTTTATCCATCAAAATTGATCCTTGAATCGCTCAAACTCGTAGCGGAATGGTGGAGCAGAAAACCTTCTGGGCGGCATCTTCAATGCCAGCCTCTTCCAACAAAGAAACGATTGCCTCTCTGACTTGTAATGGGAATTCAGTCGGGCCGACAATGACTCTATCGACCAATTGAGGAAGTTCCGCGCCGTAGAAACCCTCGTTGGGATAGTCTTTAAAAGGGATTGTATGAACGAACTGGGGAACTCCGCGGACCAACTCGACCGACTTCTTGATTCGATCCGACGAAGCTAATTCAGGGCTGTAGACGATCCGCCATTCGCGTTCTTCTTTGAAGCCTGGATGCTTTGTGCATAGCAAGGCAAAACGGAAAGTGTCGAAAAGATAAGCGTAGATGCCATCCGCACCGAGCTCGCGGAGCATAGGGGCATTTTGGTGCATATTGTCGGCAATCTCACCAAGCCTCTCCGCGAATTCCTCTTCGTGCAGGTAAGCCACCGGAGATGTGTAGGCATGAATCGCATCCGAAGGACGAAGAAAAACGCCGCCGTTCAGTACAATTGCTATGCCCGTCTCCCCGCCATATGCACGCCACATCGACAATCGACCTAGAGTGTCCTCTGAAACGTCATGCTCGGAGAGCGAGGCAAGATAGGTCTTGCTCGAAAACGATGGAAGCCAATGGTTTAAGGTGTTTTCGAGTTGAGCGATGGTCCCTGGCGCTATCTCTTCGACGATGCCTTTGAAGCGTTTTCCGATCTCGCTGTGGTCCCAAGCATAGGTCAGGCAGGTTCTCCCGTGCTCAATTTCTGAAAAATCGTTCATTAAAGCCGCGTTTCTCAGCCATATACCCTTGGTTGCGCGAAGCATGCCCACCATTGCTCCCGCGCTTGTGTAATGAACGAAACGCGTACCTTCGTTGATAGCCTTTACTGTCTTGTGAAATGCGGTCGGAAAGAAAATCTGATAGATGTCGTAATCGCTCATCAAATACCCCACTTCAATTTCGTTAAAGCGTAGCCCCGTCCCATTCCCATTGAAAGAGAACTGACGCGCCGCTGAGCGCGACGAGGCCGGTTGACGGATCGATGCGCGGCGGAACAAGCTGAACGCGCTCCACGGCCTTTGATGGCCCTTCAACGTCGATTTTAAGATTGAGTGTTCGGGTGCGCAACGCACCTGCTGGGAGATACTGACAACTGTCAGTCTCATTGGCTCCTGAAGCCAAGGCCAATGATGCGGCCATGAACACGCTTTCCGCAAGCCCCGATCTGGCCCTTCTCTCCACACTGGCTGTCGGCGACCCCGCAGCGGTCGACGCCGGCAGCGTCGTCGTCGCGCTGGCCGCCACGTCCGAGGGCAGCAAGGGCTGGATCAAGATCATGCCGCGGGGCCGCGTCACCACCCGCGACGGGCGGTCCTACGCCTTCGACCCCGAAATGCTGGCCGCACGGTTTGCCAAAGACGAGGTGCGCGTGCCGGTCGATTTCGAGCATGGCACGGTTCACCTCGCCTCAAAGGGCCAGAAGAGCGACGCCATCGGCTGGATCGAAGAGGTCGAGGCGCGACCGGATGGTCTCTGGGGCCGCGTCGACTGGCTCGACGCCGGACGGGCGGCGCTGACCGCCAGGACGCATCGCTACGTCTCTCCAAGCTTTCCGCATGACAGCGCCGGCAACGCCACCTGGCTGCATTCGGTGTCGCTCGTGACCGCGCCCGCCCTTGCCAACATGCCGGCATTGGCCGGCGCCACTCTCTCAACCAGTGAAGAGGCTTCCATGACAAAGAAGATCGCGGCCGCGCTCGGCCTTGCCGAGACTGCGGACGAGCCCGCCATGCTCGCAGCCATCTCCAAACTGAAGGACGGGACCGCGACGGTGCCGACAGCGATCCGAAACGCACTCGGGCTCGATGACAGCGCCGACGAGCCGGCCACCCTTTCGGCGATCGCCACGCTGCAGAAAAGCGAGGGCGAAACGGTTCCAAAGGCCGTTCACGAACAGGCCATGGCCAATCTTTCCGCCGCCCAGGGCCGGCTCGACAAGATCGAGGGTGAGCGCCGCGACGAGAAGGTCGAGGCGCTTCTCGAAGGCGCGCTCAAAGACACCCGCATCACGCCGGGCGAGAAGGAGCACTACGCCAAGCTCTGCGCGAGTGATGACGGTTTCGAACAGGTCAAGGCGCTCCTCGCCGCGACTCCGAAGCGCTTCACCGGATCGCTTCTCGATGATGTTCCGGTACCGGCTGGCCAGGTCCAGATCGATCCAGCGGCTCTCGGCGCACGCGCCCGCAAGATTCAGGACGATACGGGCAATGATTATCAGTCCTGCTTTGCCCAGGCGCAGACCGAACTTCAGGAAGGCAAGAAATGAGCTACGCCCTTAATCGCGACATTCGATCGTTTCCGGCCCTGACCGCGCTGACCGGCTACCGCATCGCGGCCGCCGCTGCCACGCTCGGTGCGCTCCGTGATGCCAGCGCGCCCAGCGACAGTCTCGTCGGGGTGATCGAAAGGGTCGGCGCCGAACCCGGCCAGATGGGCGACGTCACCGTCGCCGGTGAAACCGAAGTCGAAGCCGGTGGCGATCTCGACTTTAACGATCCGATTACCGCCGATGCCGACGGCAGGGCGGTCAAGGCCGTAGCCGGGGCCGCAGGCTCCACCGTTCATATCATTGGCTGGATGCGCTCACCCGAAGCGGTCGCCGGCGACATCGTCCGGATCCACGTCAGCCCGTCCATCATCGTCACGCCAGCGGCCTAAGGGGCCGCTCACCACGCTTTTCGAAACACAGGAACGATCATGGCACCGAACCGCCCCTTTCCCGTCGATCCGGCCCTGACGGCCTTTGCAATCGGCTACCGCAACCCGTCCTACATGTTCATCGCCGATGACGTGCTGCCCCGCGTTCCCGTCATGGGTGAGCGTTTTTCCTGGACCGAATATCCGCTGAAAGAGGGCTTTCGGGCACCTGACAACCGTGTCGGCCGGACGGGACGCATCAACCGCGTCGAATTCTCGGGTGAACGCCGCGAAAGTGCGGTCGAGGATTTCGGTCTGGAAGCGCCGATACCGCTTTCGGATATCAACGAAGCCGCGCGGATGCGGGCGCAGGGTCTCGGCAATTTCGATCCCCGCCAGCGTGCCGTGATGGGGATCGAGGACTACAACCAGATCAATCGCGAGATCCGCGTCGCAAAACTCGTTCAGGATCCGGCGTCCTACCCGACCAGCCAGAAGATGGCGCTGTCGGGTACCGACCAGCTTTCTGATTACGACAATTCCGATCCGATCGGTCTTTTCCGGCACATTCTGGATTCGACGCTTGTCTTCCGGCCGAACCAGCTGACGATGGGCCATGAGGCCTGGACCACGCTGTCGGGCCATCCGAAGCTGATCAACGCCGTGAAGGGCGGCCTGACCACCGAAGGCATGATCACGCGCCAGCAGCTCGCTGATTTGCTGGAACTACCACGAGGCATCAAAGTCGGTTCGGCCTATATGGACGCCGCTCGCCTCGGCCAAGACGCCGATATCCAACGTGTCTGGGGCCGCAGCATGGTCTTCCAGTTCATCAATGCCACGGCCGACGCCAATGCCGGCACGATCACGCACGGCTTCACCGCGACCTATGGCAGCAAGATTTCCGGCAGCCTGCCCGACCCCAATGTCGGTCTGGAAGGCGGCGAAACCGTCCGCTCCGGCGAGCGGGTCAAGGAACTGATCTGCGCCCCCGGCGTCAGCTTCCTCCTGCAGGACGCCGTCGCGCCGCGCATCTGATCTACAGCCGGCGGCAAAAGTCGCCGGTCCTCCCCGCTACCATGAGGATTGAAACATGGACGATCTGACCAGGATCAAAGGCATCGGCGCCGCCACCGCCAAGAAGCTCGGAACAGCAGGGCTCGGCACATTCGCCGCGCTCGCAGCCGTCACCGACCTTTCGACGCTCAAGGATATCAGTTCGGGCGATGAACAGTCGCGCGCGTGGATCGGAGAAGCGGCCAAACTGCAAGCGGCGGCCGAAACAACTGCCACAAGCCCGTCGCCGACAGGAGTGACACCGCCCGCCGCCGAACCCCCGCGAAAGGAAACCACGATCACTGCTACCGCGCCCGTCACCGAGACGGTCGACGCGTCGGTCACGCCGGACGGTGAGGTCCGTTCCGCCGAACTGCGCGCCGAGACCGTGAGGCCCGTCGATCCGGCCGTCACCGCGGCGCTTCGGGAACGGCGTGCCCGCCGCGATTATGCCGGCTCCCTGCCGGCAACGTCCCGCGTCCTGCCCGATGGTGAAGAGGTCGAACTCGGCTCGGCAAACGAGGACGGGCAAGAACGTCGGTTCACCGCGTCCGTGCGCATCATGCGCAGCAAGAAGCTCTATGAACCCGGTGCGCCGGTACCGCTCACCTATCGCGAATTTGTCGTCAAACGCGACGGCCGTTCGATCGTCGAAACCGACTGGGCCGACGGCCTCGAGATCGCCTGAATACCAGCGCGTCCGGGCGCGGGTTGGTTCTTCGTCCCGCGAAGGCCCCGAGCGGAAATGGGACAACACCGAAAGACCCGCCGCAAAGCCATCGTCGTCCCGGAGACGGTGGACGTTCTTTTCTGATCCGTCGCGACCCCTCCCGGCGACGGTAAACCGTGCGGTCCCGATAGGTCCCATCGGGGCCGCACACCAAAGGGAGGATCAGGAGGGAAAAACCATGAAGGCTTTGCGATGACCGCGCTTGTCACCCTTGCCGATCTGGAAGAGCGCCACCCGGCCGAGCTCCTGACGCTTGCCGCCGACGAGACGACCGGCTTTCGCGACGATGACCGTATCGATGCGGCGATCGCGGACGCCACGGCGCAGATCCGGGGCATGTTGAAGGCGCGCTATTCCGTCGCCGACCTCAACCGGCTTGACGAGGAAAGCCGTTCGACCCTTCGGATCGACGCGATCGACATCACGCTTTACCGCGTCGCACTCTCCTTCGCCCGCTCATCCGAACGGATCGAGGAGCGCTACAAGGCCGCAATCAAGCGACTGGAAGCCATCGTCACCGGCAAGGCCGCGCTGAGTTTTGCTGGCGATGATGGCGAGACGCGGGACGCCGACGCCTCACCCGCCGATATCCGCATCGATGCGCCCGAGCGCCGCTTTACGCGCCGCACCATGAACGGGCTTTGAGATGACAAGCGGGATCGCGCTCACGCTCAGTCTTTCGGACTTCGATTCCGCTCTCGCGCGGATCGGCGATGTGATCGAGCTCGACACCGGCGCTCTGGCAGCTGAAGTCGCCGCGCTTGGCGAAAGCCAGACGCGACGCCGCATCGACAGTGAAAAGAGCGCACCGGACGGTACTCCCTGGCCGCCAAACCGGGCCGGCACACCAACCCTCAAACAAACCGGCCGCAATCTTCTCGACAGTGTCGCCTCTGTCTCCGGCGCCGATTACGCCGAATGGGGTGCGACATGGGAATACGCCCACGTCCACCAGGAAGGCGCCGTGATCGAACCGAAGACCGCAAAAGTGCTCGTCTTCCAGGGACCGAACGGCAAGACATTCGCCAGGCGCGTCACGATCCCGGCACGGCCCTTCGTCGGCCTCTCTGACGACAACCGGGCGGAAATCTCCGACCTCGTCAGCGACTTCCTTTCCCGTAGCGGCGGGGTTGCACGATGAGCCTTTCAGAACTTGCTGCCGCATCGCCGATCGAGACCCTGCGCGCCGCGATCATCGCCGAACTGAAGCCACGTCTTCCCGGCGTCGAGATTACCAGCCACCCCGGCAAGCTCGATATCAACGACGTGGTCGCAAAGGCTGTCGTCGCCGCGCCTGGCGTCGCTCTTGGCTGGTCGCGCTTCCGGTCCGAGCGGCTCCTGGACGGACGCTTCGACGGCGTGATGGAATTTGCCGCTTACATCGTCACCGAGGATTACGCGGATATGGCCGCCCAGCGCCGTATTCCCCGCGATGCGCTCGCGCACGGGATTGGCTCCCGTATTCTTGAGCTCCTGGCCGACCCTGACGTCTCTGCATGGGAGCAAGCCGGCATCGACCGGCCGATGGCCGATCCCGCCCCGGCGCTAACGCCCATGTTCACGTCCCGGAGCTGGGACGCCGGCACCGCCTATTACGCGGTCACATGGAGCCAACGCCTCCATGGTCTCGGCACATCCTTCTTCGATCGGCCGGGCCTTTCGGGCCGGATCGACGAAGACGGTAACGGCGTCGTCGCACTTGGCGAAGACAGGGAACTGCCTGTCGAGCTCGCCGCCTTCCTCAAGGACGAGGAGGCTGGGCAATGATGGATGGCACATCGCCCATCGGTTCAGCCTTTCGCCGCCAGGCCCGCCAGATCGAGCGGCTCAACCGCCGCATCGCGCAGGCCGACATTCCAGGCAAGGTGCTTGCTAGCAGCCAGGACTACGAAACGCGGACGCTCCGCCTTGATCTTGGCCGCTCGGCCGATGGCCGCGTGATCAAGAGCCCGCCCGTCGCCTGGCCGCAGCAGGGCGCGGGCAAGGCGCGGCTTCATACGCCGCCGAAGGATGGCGAGCAGATGCGGCTTCGCTCTCCGTCTGGCGCTGTCGGCACCGGCAGCCTCGCCGATTGGGGCACCTATGACCAGGACACGGCGCCGCCGTCCGACAATGGCGACGAGGCGGTGATCGCCTTCGGCGACGACACGCTGATCCGGCTTACGGCCGATGCGATCGAACTCAATGTCGGCGGCAAGGGCTTCCGCCTGACAAGGGAAGAACTCGCCATGTCGACGGTCTTCCGAGCCAAGGGCGGCAGCCGCCCCGCTCACTTCCAGGGCGGTGTCGACAGCGCCGGCGATGCGGCCTTGAGCGGCAATGACAACGTGTTGATCTGAACAGGAGACAATCATGGCAAGACGCCCAACGACGACAAAGGACGAGACCGATCAGGCCGAAGGCACGCCGACCGCAGAGGTTCCCGTGCTCGAAACGAGCGACGTCTCCGTGCAGCCGGACCCGACCGAAGTTTCGCCTGAAACGGAGACGGAG
Organism: Notoacmeibacter ruber; assembly: GCF_003668555.1. NCBI lineage: Bacteria > Pseudomonadati > Pseudomonadota > Alphaproteobacteria > Hyphomicrobiales > Notoacmeibacteraceae > Notoacmeibacter > Notoacmeibacter ruber. The sequence continues at coordinate 2,595,862 of NZ_RCWN01000001.1, forward strand.
CCGGACGAAAAGAAAGCCTACCGGGTCACTGAAACGGCGCCGCCGCGTGTTGCAGGTCGCCGCGTCAAGGCAGGCGACACGGTGCAGCTGACACCCGCGGAAGCCCTTTCGGAAGAGCTTCAAGGCTCCGTCGAAGCTGTTTCGAAGGCCGATTGAAGCCATGGGCACGATCATCCGATATCGCAGCGGCATGGATCGCCGGACGGGCCGTCTCCTTCAGGGGAAGGCCCATCTGGCGCAGTCGCTCGCCTTTATCTGGATGACGCGCCGCGACAGTGTCATCATGGCACTCAATCTCGGTTCCAATCTTCGCAGCGTCCTGGCCGAAGATATCGAGCCCGGCATTGCGCTTCTTCTCTATGATGAACTGATCACGAGCGCGCATGAGGTCGAGCCGGAATACCGCATCGACAATCTGCAATTCGTGTCACTCAGCCGCGACGGCGGTCTCGGCATCCGCCATGACGGCACTTATTACCCGGAAGGCCGCTTCGGAAACTACGCGATCGCCGAACCGTTCGGGCAGACCGCACCCTTTATCGCCCGCGAAACGATCACGCGCGCCACGGCGATCAGCGGGGCGGCGCCATGAGTTCGGCCGACACGCTCGATCTGTCCCGTCTGGACGCCGCCCCGCTGGTGGCGACCGATTTTTCAGAGACGCTTGCAACGCGCCTTGCAGCCTTCGCGGCGCTTTACGAACAGGTGCAGACGGCCAATCCGGGACTGCCTCCGCTCGATACGCTGACGATTCCGACCGAGCCGGTTCACATTCTGAACCGCCACTTCGCCGCCGCCGAAATGCTGATCGCTTCGAAGATCAACGCGGCAGCCGGGCAGCTTCGCCTGGCGAGCGCGGCCGGGCCCGCGCTGGATCATCTGGCGGCGACCTACCACCGCACCACACGCTTGCCCGGCGAAAGCGACGAAGAGCTGCGCGGCCGAGCGCAGCTTGCGCCGGAAGCGCTTGCCGAAATGGGTATGACGCCAGGTGGCTACATCTACAAAATCCGCACCGCCTTCGGCGACCGGATCAAGGATGTCCGGCCGATTAATCGCGGCGACGGCCATGTCGAGCTGCGCCTGCTCGGCCGGACCGGCAGCGGCGCGGTCGATAGCGAGACCCTCGCCGCAATCATCCGCGCTTTCCAGCCGGATGAGGCCGAACAGTCGACCGATATTGTCAGCGTCCTCTCCGCGAACATCATCACGCCGAGCGTCGATCTTGTTCTGGTCGCGCCACGTGGACCGGACCCGGCTGCCCTGATCGAAGCTGCGCGCCGTTCGGTCGCGACCTACGCTGCGGGTCTCCATCGGATCGGCAGTGCTCTCTACGTCCAGGCGCTGGGCGCCGCCGCCCATGTCGCACCCGTCACAACCGTGCGTGTTCGCTCTCCGCTTGCCGATCTCGTGATCCGTCCGGAACAGGCAGTCTATCTTGCGCCGGACGCGGTTTCGATTTCGGTCGAGGTGCAGTCATGATGACCGACCTCCTGTCAGGGACGATCGGCCCGGTCGAAGAGATCATGGCCGCCGTCACCGAAGCGCAGCTGTCGGAGCGTGCGGACGAAGCACTGAAGCTTCTCACGCTCTGGAACGCCTGGGACTGCCCGGCCGCAGAACTGCCTCTGCTTGCCTGGGCCCTGTCGGTCGAGGTGTGGGACGATGGATGGCCGCTCGACAAGAAGCGCCGCGTCGTGGCGGAAAGCCTCGCCCTGCATCGCCAGAAGACGACGATCGCGGCCGACCGCAAGGTCATCTCCTATATCGATGCGGAGCTGCTGACCTATCATCTGCCGCGCGACGGCTTTGCCATCGGCTCCGAAGTCGCCGGAGAAGACCGCCAGAAGTGGCTTCTGTCGCTGCCAGAGGTCCGTATCTATCCGCTACCGCCACGCCGCACGGACATCAGCGGACTGCCGGTTGTGGGCGATGAGCCGCTCCCCGGCACCTCCGAAATCGCGAAAGCGCGCCGTGCGGAATTGATCGGCAGGAATGAGACGATTCCGCTGATGTGCTCCGGCACGCGCCTTCGGCCCGACAACGTCCCCACCTCGGAGATTGAGCGCGTCACCATTCCAAAGCCTTTTCAGGCATCGTGCCAGGTCGGCACCGCCCCTTTCGACGCAGAGGTCGCGCCGGCGCCGGGTTTCGAAGCGATCTTCACCTTCGATTATCGCCGGCCCGGCGGCGCGATCGAGGCCGGGCGGCCATCGCTGAACCCGGCTGAGGTGACGCCGAAAATCGTTCCCATGCTGCGGGAGCCGGAAGACGCGATCGAGGACGGCGGAACGATCGACGCACCCCTTTCGCCCATGCCTGGGCCTGGCGGCTATTACCTCTCGATCCGGATCAATGATGGATCGGCCCCCGCCATCGAGGGCATCACCGGCTCTGCGATCGGCTACGGGCGTCTCGGCCGCAAACCCTTCACGAAGGAGCTTGGCGTTCTGATGCTTCGTGCCGATGAGCCCGCCATGCCCTTCGACGGGCCTTTGACGGACGATCCCGCCGACAGGGTCACAGCGCTTTATCAGGCGATCGGCGGCGTCCAGGCGCTGCGCGACACGGTCCATGTCGATCTCAACATGATCGAAGAACTGACCGTCGATGACGCCGACGACATCACCGAACAAACCCGCATCGACACAGCGCGGATCAAGCCAAGGAGATAAGCCATGTATTCACGTGTCACCATGGAAACGGGCCATCACGTTCGGCCGGTCGACATCGCCAATTTCGGCGCTTTTCCCCAGCAGGGCCTGGAAAGCGTCCTTCAGGACTTCCTCGAACGCGTCAATTCCTATGCCGGCTTCGCCACCACGATCGACGGGCTGACCCGTGTCCAGGTCGATCGCGGCCACGCCATGATCGGCGGACGGTTCTACCTTCGCGGCGAGGCCGGCCCCGTCGAACTGACCAGCGCCGTGCCCCTCAATGCCGGCAAGAGCGCCAAGGTCTGGATCGCGGCGCAGGGTGTCGATGACCGGAGCGATCCGACCGTGACGCGCGACCGGACGGTTGCCGTCGACGATGGCAATGGCGGATCGGTCAAGCAGGTCCAGACGGTCGATGCGGTTCCGAGCGTGACGAATATTGCCGAACTGACCGCGCTTGTCGGACCGTCTGGCGCGACCGGGTCGCCGCTTGCCGACCCGGCGGTGCCGACCAATACCGTGCCCTTCGTCGAGATCGTCCTCGATGGTGCGACAGGCGGCATCGTCGCGGGGTCTCTGCGGTCCTTGCCGCAGTTCCGGGCCGCCAACCTTCGCGACGTCTACATTTCGGTCCAGGCGCTGATGGCCCGTGATGCCGCATTCGCTGCCGAAATTCAGGCGCTCCGCAACGAAATGGTCGGCCTTCAGAAACAGCTTTCCGCGACGGCTTCGCCCACGGCGATTACCGGGCTCCTGGAGGATGTCGCGCATCTGAAGGACCTTGCCGACATTGAAGACGTCAATTCCGATGCGGGTTATGACCGCTTCCTGGATGAAGGCGAAAGCGCGACCGGCCATGTGGACTTCGCCGCCCGTGTCGAGGAAGGCGCACGCGCGCCCTACGCCAATGAGAACCGGGCGGCACTGGCCCTGAAGAGCCCGAACGATCAGCGGCTCATGCACGCCAATGCGGGGCTCGTCTTCCCGGCCTACGATCCGGTCATCGGCTTCTCGGTTCATGGTTCCGGTTCGACGCCGCTTGGCGGCACCGTCACCAATTCGATCCAGATCAAGGAAGGCATCCGGACGCGAAGCCGGGTCCGCTACGGTCAGGTTTTCAAGGTGTGCACCAACAGCAATTGGTGGCAGTCCGGCCGCTATAATCCGCTGACCGGCATCTTCACCCGCGCCGGCGAGCAGTACGAATATATTTCCGGCGACTACACGCGCAACCACCGCGGCATCCGCCTCAAGCAGGTGTTTCTCGATACCTGGCAGGAGCCTTACGTCTATCCCGAAGAGGTGACGCAAACGCTCACCGGCGTCATCAAATGCCAGACCTTTCAGCAGGGTCAGGATCGCTACGTGCCGGCGATCCGGCTCGGCCTTCTCTCCTGGGAGCCTGGCGCGGAGATCACGGCGACATTCATCGAGACCGATGAACGCGGTCCGCGGCCCGACCGGGCGCTGGGTTCGGTCACCGTGGCGGCCGAAGCGTTCAGGCAGTACGTCAATGGCGACCCGGCCACCATGACGCGCTTTGCCCTGCCGGTGCCGGTCTTTGCGAAGCGTGGCACCTATGGCGTGATCTTCACGGTCTCGGGCAATGTCACCGCAGCGCTGTCATCCATTGAAGACGGCACCTATCTCGGCGGCGACTATTACGAGAGCACGAGCGGCCAGCTGCTTGTCGGGTCGATCGACAGGGATCTCGCCATCGCGGTCGAATATTGCCACTTCCGCGCCACCACGCTCAACGTGCCACTCGCCAACCTCAATTTGGACGGCGGCATCGGCGGCGCGTCGATCATCTGCGGCGTCACGCGTCCGGAAAACACCGGCTATGCCTATCGCGCCTTCTCGGCGGGCGGCTGGAAGACGCTCGCCGCCATCCCCACAACGGCCTATGACGAGGCCATCTTCGGTAACGGCCTGCAGGCGACCTACGATTTCGAGGTACTGTTGACCGGCAATGAATGGGTCATGCCGGTGCTCGACCTGACGCAATCCGAGGTCGAACTGTTCCGGCCCGGAACCGAGATGCACCACGTCTCGGTCCCGCGCATCCTGCGCAACGGCATCGCCTATTCGAAACTCACGGTCCGGGCGCAATTCTCAAACTTTGACGAAGCCCGGCATACGCTCGGCTGCTACATCCGTGACGGCGCGGCGCTCGACAACCGGATCGATCCGATCGGGGCGCCGATCGTGAGCTATCTCAAGAACATTGATCGCCACCGCGTCGAATGGGTCTTCCCCGTCGATCCGGCCGACGGACAGTTCGAACTTCACCTGACCACCGAAACCGACAATGCAAACGTCCCGGTCTTCCCGGAATATTCGTATTACGAGGCGATGCCGGCCTGATCCGGCAGGGAGAGAAAGCGCATGGCGGATCCAGCACTCGACCCCGCGCGGCATCTGGCGCGGGGTGACGCCCCACTGATCGACGCCTTTCGGAAAGGCCTGCGCGAGCTGCACGAGCGGCTTCTGGTCACGACGGCGATTGTGGCCAAGCTCGACAGCCAGGAGCGGGCGGAGATCGACGCTCTGGTGCAGCGCTTCGCGGCGCAGTTCGGCACCGTTCTTCAGGACGCCGAAACCGTCATTCAGGCGATCCAGAGCGGCCAGTTCACAAGAGCCGCCGTGGTGGAAAGCGTGAGCTTCATGCCGACCGCGGAGCTGACGGTCACTCTCGACGCGCTCGATCCGCTCACCTTCGCCGTGACGCCCGTGGTGATGCTCGGCCGAACCGAGACCACGGAGGATTACGCGATTGCCCGCGTCATGGATTACAGCCCGGCGACGCGTCTTCTGACGGTTCAGATTCTTTCGGCCGAAGGCCAGGCCGGCCCGCATGATGACGTTCATGTCGAGGTCGGCGCGCTCTCCACATTGGCGCAGGCGGCGCAGCTGATCTCCGTCGAGGCGAAACGGGCGGAAGTGTCGGTGAACACGGTCGCAGTCGCGGCAGCGAAGACGGTCGTTCTGCAAGCCCGCGATGCGGTCCTCGACGCCTATGACCGCTTCGACGACCGTTATCTCGGCGAATTTGCCGCCGCACCATCGACCGACAATGATGGCGACCCGCTTCTCGGCGGAGCGCTCTATTTCGACACCACGGTCGAAGCAATGCAGGTCTTCACGGGATCGGCCTGGGTGGCGGCTTACGTCGCCGGTGGCATCTATGCGACCGAAGCCGAGCTGAACGCTCACACGGGCCGCGACGACAACCCGCATGGCGTGACGAAGGCGCAGATCGGGCTTGAGAACGTCGCGAACAAATCCGAAGCGGAGATGGTGGCTGCCGGCCCGGTAGCCGAAGCCATTGCCGCCAAACTGAATGGGCAACCGACTGAACTGGATGCGACCGGCGCGACCGCCTATGACTACAATGCACCGATGTTCATGGAGAGTGGTCGCTGGATGCAGGCTGGCGATGCTGGCGCAGCTGCTACCGCCAACCCACCCGCATTCTTAGCGCACTCTCTGGAGACAATCGCGACAGACGAAAAGGTTGTGCAGATCGCATACCTTCTCGCGAATGGGAGGCTTTCATCCAGGACTCTCAAAGATGGCGTGTGGTCAAAATGGGGACTTGGCCTAACCACAGATTCCATGTCCAGTGCCCCCGACTTCTCCGTCTCGCCTGAGGCGCCCGCCAAACGCAGCGCCATTAAAGCGTTCGTTGAAGAAACGCTCGAGGCTGGTATTGGGGCCAAGGCGCTCGGTGAGGGGCAAGCTTGGCAGAATAAGCAGGGCTCTCGAACTTACAACACCAGCTACCAGAACACCTCCGGCCGCTCGATCGAAGTCGTGATGTCCTATTCTAGCGGTGGGAGTAGCGGGCGAACTGTTCAGACGTCGAGTGACGGCGTCACCTGGATTGAAGTCGCTCAAGTCTCTAGTAGTAGCAGCGTTCTTGCGGGTACATCTTTTGCCGTACCGAACGGCCACTATTACCGGATCAATGGCAGCGTCTCTATCTTTTCGTGGGCGGAGTTGAGGTAATGAGTGAGCATTGTTTTTACCATCCAGATCGGGGTTGCTGGCAGACCACGGATCAACCATCCGCAGATACCCTCGCAGGGTACCCGGAGGGCACTTTCGAGATTCCCCTGAAGCCGGGACCGGATTTTGACTATGAAGGATCGGGATGGGTTGAGAGGCCAGCGCAGCCCCCAAGCTGGGAAGACGTTAACGCTTCACGGGATCGGCACATCGCCGAAGGAAAAGAATTCACGATCTTGGGATACGGGGCGCCTATCCATCTGACCGGCCGAACCCGCGACCTGGTGATCTATCAGAGCCGGCTTTCCTCAGCCGAGAAAATGCTCGCTGCAGGAGATACCGCCTCGACGCTGGTCATCCGCGATGGCGGCAACATCAACCGGCATCTGACAGCGGGCCAGACAGTCGAACTCATTACGAAGGCAATGAATTGGGTGGAGGCGGTGATGAAGATGTCGTGGGATATGAAGGATGGCCATGGCGACTTCCCCTATGGCATTCCGCCGGACTATGCCGAGCGCTGGCCATAATCGACGCCTGACCTCACCAGTACGTTTACTTTGTCAATAGGCTAACAGTCAGGGCAGCCGCAGAGTGAAGGTCTGACCACTCCAGCACGATCGAAGTTTAAATTCTTTTCCAATTCGCCGTAACAGCTGTATTAGGCTGCCGCATCGAAGTTCGACAGTTGCAGGGGAGGTCGGCAGCGGATGCGACCAGACAGAAACGAGATAGTTCTGGCCGATTTTAAGGGGACCGAATGTTCGATCATAAGCGATGGTCTGCCAGATAGGCTTTGGATGAATGTCGAAGGACCGACGTCGCGAACGCAAGATTGGGCAGCAATTGCAATGGTCTATCCTGCCATGTTTCGTCGGCAGGCGCTGAAGATCGAGGGAGCGATCTCAGAGACGCTTCTACGTTATCTCCGAGATGATATTCAAACAGTTCTGAAGGCCTACGATCCTCGGCTAGCTCGAGTGCCTGTTAATGTCGAAGAGACTCATCGAAATCGCGAAATTACATCGCGAACAGCGACGGGGTTTTCCGCAGGAGTCGACAGCTTTTTCACCCTAGGAACCCATCCCGAGATTACCGATCTCACAGTCTTCAATGTCGGAGCCATGGGTAAGGGCCGACCTAAAATCTTCGAGCGATATTTGCGTCGCACTCATGACTATGCGGCAAGGAAAGGTTTAGGCGCGATCACCGTAGATAGCAACTTGGATAAGATTTTTTCAGCCGCGACATGCAAAAAGGTAAATTTTCAAAAGACACATTCGTTACGCAATGCGGCAGCTGCCATGGCATCGGGAATAAGCAACTACCTTTACTCTTCCGGCGTGGATTACAACGCAGTTGCCATCCAACCGCATCGAGATACTGCCTATCTCGATGCAGTTCTACTTCCCTTGTTAAGTACGGAGTCGCTCAGAATTCATTCTGCCGGGTCGTCCTATACAAGAGTTGAGAAAACGCTTTTTGTTTCCGAGCTGCAAGATGCATGCGAAATGCTGGATGTCTGCGCCGGCAACCCAACGACAAGGTTTGGATTGAGCAAGCCTAATTGCTCGAAATGTTGGAAATGCGTCGAGACGCTGCTAACGCTCGAGGCGGCCGATAGGTTGGAGTTATTCGAGCCAGTGTTCGACATTGATTTCTATAAATCGAATCGAGACGAACTCCTGCTAGATCTGCTCATCGGCAAACACAGGCATGATCGCGCCGCAATCGAGACGTTTGATTTCGCCCGAAAAAGGGGGGTTCACCTACCGAATAACATACAAGTCACTCTATGGCGGCTTCGAAGACACCTTCGACGGAAAGCAGCAACAGGCTGAGTACGCCGTTGAAAGCCGCTTTGAAGAGCACTAGCGTTCGCGACGTGCTCGCCGGATTAAAGCGCTGACAGCTGTCAGCCTCTCTCGCCTCCACTCCTCCCGCCTAATGTGCCTCCGAGAGCAACACGCCCCGGAGCATTTCGTTCATGGCCAGCACTTCCGCCAATGTCGGCGTTCGCGTCCTATCCGACCTGCGCAGCACCACGGCCGCGATCGACACGCGCGATTCCACCGCGATCGGCCTTTGCCTGCCTCTGCCGAACATTCCCGACACCAACGCCATTCCATTCGACGAGCCTGTCCGGATCGCAACCGATGATCCGGTTCAGCTGGCGGCTCTCGGTCCGGGCCTCGCCTATGATGCGATCCGCCAGATCAAGGGCGAAGGGATCGAGACCGACATCGTCTTTGTCCGCGCCCAGGACGGCGCTGATCTGGAAACGCAGATCGGCCACATCTCCGGCGACGCCAATGCCCATACCGGCGTCTGGGCGCTGGCCGAAGCACTCTCCCACCTTCAGATCGAACCTGGCCTGATCATCGCACCCGGCTATGACAGCCAGCGGCTCGACAATGCGGCCAATCCGGTGGCGACGGCGATCGATGCCGTCTGCGATCGGATCATCGACTGCATGGGCGTCGTCAACACACCCGAAACGTCGCGCGAAGCGGCCGCCGAATATGCGAACGACTTCGCCACCTCCCTCAACATGATCGCGATGTATCCGCAGGGGCGCTATTTCTTCGACGGCGCGACCGTTTCGCGGCCTCTGAGCCCGGCGGTCGCCGCCGCGACGGTCCGGCGCGACAAGGAAGCCGGCAGTCCTTACAAAGCGGCCTGGAACAGGCCGCTCAAGGGCGTCACCGGCATGTCGCAGATCGTCACCTATCAGGACGGCCGTTCCGACCACGACGCCAACTATCTCGTCCAGCGCGGGGTCGGCACCGTCATCGAGGGCAAGCTCCTCTGGGCACCCTTCTCGACGGCCACCGATCCGACCACGGTCGGCTATCGCTCGATCAAGCGCATCCGGACGCGCCGCGCCATCGAAAAGGCGATGCTGCGGCCGCTGCGCCTCTACCTCTCCGAGGACATCACGCCCCATGCGGTGACCCTTCTCTTCCAGTCGCTCTCCGAAGCTCTGGAAGAGCGCATCTATGCCGGCGCGATCATTCCCGGCTCGGAAGTCATCTTCGACAAGGGTCTGAACCCGACCAACCTGCTGCGCGCTGGCGGCATGCGCGTGAAGCTGCGTTTCGAGGAGACGCCGGACCTCACGGACCTCGGCATCCATTCAGAGCCGCAGCCGGAGGCGTTTGACGTCCTTTCCGACAACATCCGTGTCGCCCTGGAGCGCATGAGCGCGGCCGGCATCCGCTACGTCGCCTGACCGGCCAGCCCAAGAGGACCTTCCATGGACAGCATCATTCACGGCGCCAACTGGTACATTGGCGAGATCAACCAGAAGAAGCGGCTGGAAGCCTGCGCGGTGCCGAACCTTCAGATGGCGCGCGAGCGGCTCAATTTCGGCTGGTTCGGTTTCGAACTGCCGACCGATATCGAACCGCCAACCTTCGAGTTCAGCCTCTACGGAACGCATCCCGACGTGATGAGCCGTTTCGGCCGGGAAGCCGGCGACTGGACCACCTTCACCTATTACGAGCGGCTGCGCGATATCGAGGCGGGCCGCAATCTCGGCCGCGTCGTCATCATCAAGGCGCTGCTGACCTCGATCAGCCAGCCGCGCGTGATCGGCAAGCGCGCCGACGCAACCCGTTATGGCGGCGGCGGTGTGTGGTTCTATCACGACATCTATAACGGCCAGACGGTTCACAAATTCTCGGTCCCGAACCAGACCCTCGTCATCGATGGCGTCGACTATTCGGCGGAATCGAACCGGCTTCTGGCGGTCTGATCATGAAGCCCGACACGGAAACCGAAACGACCGATCTTGCCGTCGATGCGTCCGAAATCCCGCTGCCGCCCGAAGAGCTCTCGCGCGACTGGGATGCCGAGCCGGAAGCGGCAGAGGCCGAAAAGGCCAAGGTCGAAGACACACCGCCTGCCGAAATCGCCGAACTCGACTTTCTTGAGGAGCCATCGGTCACGGTGACGCTTCGCTACCCGTTCCGCTTCGACGGCCGCGAGGTCCGCACGGTCACCATCCGTCCTCTCAGCGTTGCGGAGACGGGCGGCGTCATCCAGGCCAATCGCGATGCGAGTGTCCACGATTTTTACGCGGTGATGACCGGCCTGCCCGCAGCTGTGATCCGCGCCTTGCCGGGCGAGGACGGCGAGGCGGTGACGGGGGCCGCCTTCGATTTTTTGCCCCGCTTCATGAGGGGCGGCGGCTGAACGCCGATCCGCGCCGCTGGCGGCGCATGGCGCTCGCCTTTTGCCGCTTTTCCATGACGCCCCTGCCCGCCGTCCTTTCCATGGTCTGGGGCGATTTTCTCGCCTGGTCGGACGAAGCCGGCCTGATGGCAAAGGCTGAGAGGGAAACGCCCGATGGCTGATTTCGACGTCTCCCTGCGTTTCGGCATCGATTTCCGGAAGGAAGAGGGTCGCGCCGTCTCCGGCGCGCTCGACGACATCCGCAAGCAGCTCGACCAGCTCGGCCGTCAAAGCGGCGTTCGGCTTCAGGCCGATGCGCTGAACGATCTTGAGCGGGCAGCAGAGAAGGCGCGCCGCGCCTATCGCGGTGTCGGAGATGCCGAGGACCGGTTGAAGCGGCCGGATGGCACCGAAGCGCTTCTGCGAGAGACCCGCCGTCTTGGGGCCGAACTCGACCGGAACACCAGCCGGACACGCGAATTGCGTTCGACGGTCGAGGGCCTGAAGAGCGCCCGCGGCGCCGAAGCGATCGCCGGCGACATCACGCGGATGCGCCGGGCATCCGACCAGGCCGAAAGCCGCCTGCGCGTGCTTGGCCTCGCGGCGAAGGAGCTCGGAGACGCGCCGGGCGCACGCAAACTCCGCGAAGAGATGGACCGGCTGGGCCTTGCCGGTGAAGAGGCGCGTCGCGAGATCGGCCTTGTCGACGACGAGGTAAGGAAGCTTGGCCGGTCGACCGGCGCCGAAAGGCTGGAGCGGGATCTGAAGGGCGCCGGGCGGGAAGCGGGCGAACTGGAACGCCGGCTGGAGCGGGTCGATCGCGCCGGGCGGCGGCTTGGCGGGAGCCGAGGTGTCGGTGTTGGGCGGGCTATCGAGTCCGCTGCCGACCGCTCCGGCATCGGCATGGTCGCCGGCGTGCCCGCAGCCTTCATGGGCGGAACTGCTGTCGCTGTCGGCGCTGCGGCGGGTGGGGCGATCTATGGCGGCACCTTATCGACCCGGCGCGCGATCAGCGTTGAATCGGCAATGGCAAGCGTCAAGCGTGCCATGAAAAACCCGTCGCCCGATCAGCTGGCCATTATCGAAGGGGCGATCCGCACGACATCACAGGAGACAGGCCAGCCGATCGAAGAGATTGCTGCGCTCGTCGCCGAAGCCGCGAAGTCCGGCACGGCCTATGACGGCCTTCTCGATGTCACGCGCCTTGGCGGACGCTACGCGATCGCCGCCGAAATGTCGCCGGCCGGTGCCGGCAAGACGCTGGCCGAACTGCGCAATCAGTTCGGTCTGAACACGGCGGGCATGACGGCGCTGGCGGACTCGATCAACTACGTTGCCGACAATTCGAACACCACCGAAGCGGTTATCGGCGACTTCGTTCGCAAGGCGGGCACGGAAGGCGCCAGCCGCTTCGCGCCGGAAGACCTCGTTGCCTTCGGAGCGATAACCGGCGGCGTGGGGCAGAACCCCGCAGAAGCCGGCAATGCGTTCGGCAAGACCGTGCAGCGGCTGATGAATGCGCCGGCGCTTCGCGACCGGGATATGAACCGCGCGCTCGGGCGCCTCGGTTTTTCGGCGCGCTCTGTCCAGAAAGGCATGGTGGACGATCCGACGAGCACGATGATGTCGATCCTGGAAGGGCTTTCGAAGCTGGAGCCGGCGCAACGCTCCATGGCCCTCGAAGGGATTGGCGGCATGGAATATGGCGGCAAGCTGGGCGTGTTGGTTGACCAGTTGCCGGCCCTGCGGCAAGCCCTTTCCGATTCCAGAAGTCCAGAGGCGCAAGGTTCGGTCGACGCCACCTTCAAGATATTCAATGAAACAAGCGAACAGCGCATCGCCCAGGCACTGGCTTCGATTGGTGATCTCGGCAGCGAGATCGGCAAGAGCTTCGTGCCAGCGGTCAACGATTTCGCCATGTGGGTCTCGCGCCTCGTCGGCGGCTGGGCCGAAGAGATGCGCGACGCCGATGCGGTCGACCGCGCTCTGAGTGCCGCCGAGGAGGGCCGGCCGATCGATCCCGTTGATCGCCAGCGTTTCGCTGGCAGGGTAAGCGCCGACCGGGAGCGTCGCGCCAGGACGCTCCGTGCCGTGCGGCGGGGTAAGGCGGCCGCCTCAGAGGATGTCGGCACCGTGGTCTCCGACGAGATCGAAAATCTTGAAGGACAGATCGCCGACCTCCAGGCGCAGCTCGACGGCCGAAGCGCCAATCTTCGTGAACTTCCAGGCGGCGTGGCGCCGGTGGACCCCGCTGCGGATAATCTGCGCGACGAGATCATGCGTCTTCGCATGGCGATCGAGGATCTTCGAAAGGGCTTTGAAGCGGCTCCAAAAGCAGAGGGGATCAGCTTCGAGGGTGGCTCTGGTGGCGCCCGCATGTGGTACGCGAACGCACGGACGTCCTCGTCCGGTAGCGGTGGCGCTCGCCTCTGGAAGGCGTCCTATGGCGGCGAGAATTTCTCGGCCGGTGGTTCAGGCACGGCGGCCGCCTATACCGGTCCGGCAAGCTATGGCGGCACCGCGCCCGGCGATCTTTCCGGTTCGGCCATCGGCCCGGCACCACAGATGCGCGCCAGGCTAATGCGTGATCTCGTTGGCAGCTACGCGCTCACACCTGAACAGGCCGCCGGCATTGTCGGCAATCTCGATCATGAGAGCGGCGGCTTCACCAGCTTGCAGGAGAAATCCCCGGTCGCCGGGCGTGGCGGAGCAGGTCTGCCCATGTGGACGGGACCGCGCCGCCGCGCTTTCGAGAAATTCGCGGCCGCCAACGGTCTCGACCCCTCATCCTATGAGGCGAACTGGCGTTTCATGACGGAAGGCGAACCGGACGAATGGAACCGCGCCCTGGACGCCGTGCGCGGCCAGACGAGCACGGACGGGGCCATGCGCGCCTTTGAGCGGACTTACGAACGCGCCGGCGTGAAGAACTACAGAAGCCGGGGTGACCGCGCCGCCGCCGCGCTTTCAGCCTATCAGCAGGCAGAAACCCACGAAGCTGGCGTCGGACGTCTCGCACCACTCAGCTACACGAACACAGGGGCGATCCGGTCACAGAAGGTAACGCCGGAGCTGGAGGAACAGATCCGGCGCGGCGTCCAGGCCGTCTATGGCGATGGGTACAGCGTTGAGGTCTATTCGGGCGGCCAGCCGAAGAAGGGGTCGGGTCTCGCCCGCATCGGATCGACCCGCCATGATGGCGGCCGGGCGGCCGATCTCTACGTGGTCGGTCCGGATGGCAAGCGCGTCACCGGGGACCAGCTCGCTCGCCTGGGTCAGCACTGGGCCGCTTCCGGACACGGCGGCGTTGGTCTCGAAATGCGTGGCGGCGGCATCCATCTCGATAATCATCGCGACCGTGCAAAACACTGGAACTACGCAAATGAGCGGGGGCGTTACACGGCCGGGCAAGCCGCCGCGATGCGTGATGGCCTCGCCGGCATTCCCCCCGCCTATGCCGACCCCGACGCGCTCGATCCCGCCCGCTACGCCGAAGATGGCTGGGCGAAGAGCGGACGTCCGGTTCCCTTGCCGAAGGCCCGCCCCGAGCGCGCCCCGGCTGCGCGCGGCGCCACAACGACAGTTCACAATTATCACGGCGTCGATCCGCAGGTGATGGCGCTCCGCGCCCAGCGCCGCCAGCGTCGCGATATCGCCATGGCCGAAGCGCGGGCCATGCACGATACCGCCGTTCCGGCCGCATAAGGACCGAAGCGATGGCCACACGAACCCACTGCTCAATCGGCAAGGCCCAGCTGAAAGTGATCGGCCTCAATCCCGAGATCATCAATCTGGAATCCGAAGCGCGCTTGCCCGGTGCGCCGACCTGGCGCGGGATGGACTATCAGGCGACCGGCATGGGTGAACGCCGCATTCTGATCCGCGCCCGTACCGCGCCGCATCTGGTCGGCGGCCTCGATGCGCTCGATTGGCTGTTCGTCCACCAGGAGCGCCAGGAGGCGGTCAATTTCCTGCGCCTCGGCACCAATTACATGGCGCGCCGGATCGGCACGGTTGGCGTGCGCTTCGTCGGTGTCGAGGAAACCAAACTCCACCCGCTGGACGGGCGCGGCCGCATCGTGGAGGTGGAGATCGACCTCGTGGTGCTCGGAGGGCGCGCGCGATGAGACGGGCCGTGACGGATGCACCGATCCGCCTCGACAGGCTCGCCAAAAGCCTTTTCGGCAGCGAGCAGAGCGGCACGGTCGAGGCGCTGCTGGCCGCCAACCCACTTCTGGCTCTCTCCCTGCAGGTCGATTTCGTCGTGCCGGCCGGGACCGTGCTCTCCATTCCGGAAACGGTCGAGACGCCCGCCGACCGACTGACCCGGCCGTGGGAGTAAGCAACCATGCGGACCCCTGAAATCGTCATCACAGGGCCGGACGGCCGCAATCTTGCCGAACGCCTGGCCGACCTCTTCATCGGCGTCCGGATCAGCGATCTTGCCATGGGCGAAGCGGATGAACTGCAGATCCGCTTTCGCCGCCAGCGGCCCTATCTGCAGCCGCCCGCCGCCGACACCGAATTTCGCGCCGCGATCGGCTGGAAGGGTGGCCCTTTGAGCGAATTCGGCACCTTTCGCTATCAGAGAACGCTTTATACGGGCGAACCGGAGAGCGGCCAGGAGATGGTGCTGGTTTGCCGGGCGGTGGAAATGAGCGATGGCTGGAAGGGCGTCGACTCCGAGCATTTCGACGAGGAGAACGGCCACCGGACCTATGGCGACGTGCTGCGGACGCTCGCCAGGCGCGAGGGATTGCCAGCCGCGATCGACCCGGCAATCGACGCACTGGAGCTGCCGGGCGGCTATCTTCTGCGCTGGCGGCAATCGGCGGTCGGACTGGCCTCGGAAATCGGCGAGGATCTCGGCGCGATCGTCAAGCTGCAGGCCGGAAAACTGACGGTTCGGCGGCGCGGGACATCACAGACGCCATCGGGATCGAGCCTGCCGCCGATCGTCATCCCTTTCGATCCAAACCGCTCCTTTCAGGTCGATATCGAGCCGCGTTACGGCGTCGCTTCTGTCGCGGGGGGCTGGTTCGATGCGTCGGCCGGGCGTCCAAAGGAAGCACTGGCGCAGCTCGGCCGTGGCTCCGCCCGGATCGGCCTGCCGCATCTTTTCGGCTCCGAACAGCTTGCTGCGGCGGTTGCCGGCGCCGCGGCCGCGCGCATGGAAGCGGAGACAGCCAAGGCGATCTTCGAGATGGAGGGCGATGCCCGCGCCGTCGCCGACGCGCCGGTCCGCCCGCAAGGCTTCGGGCCGGACATCGACAATATCAACTGGATTGCGCTGGCCTGTTATCACGAAGCGGGACCGGAAGCCGGATGGTCGACGATCGTCGAAGCGGAAATGGGCTGGTTCTGATGGCGTCAGTCGGCTTGCGGAAAGGTGCGGCATCTGACGAGGCGGGGATCGTCGAGCTCCTCGATCCAAAGGCTCATGCCGGGGATGGCCACCCGCGCCTCGCGGTAACCCGAACTGTTTTTCTTCGCGACCGCCTCCTCCAGAAGACGCCGTCCCATCTCGGGGTTGAGGTCGTTCCGCCACATGCGCATGGCGGCAATGCAGGCAGCGTCCAGATCGGCCGGATCGGCGGCGTAGGAAAGCGCCACCTCGATGCCTTTCGGATTGACCCGGAATTGAAGCCCTGCCGCTTCGCCTATGCAGTTGCTCTCGGAGCATTCGAAATTCGTCGCAATGCCGCCTTCCTGCAAAAGCCTTTCGGAGAACATCCGACCGAAAGCCGATTTGATCGCGGCATCCTTCAGGCGGTCCTGTTCGGTGTAGACATACTCGTCTTCATTCTCTGCAGTTTCAGCAACAGAGGGCGAAGCGATAAGGCTGATCGCAATCGCCGCGACAAATCGTCTCATCCGATGCCTCCATAATCCGGGCGTCCGGAGCGAACGCTCCGATGACGGGCCTAGATTGGCGTCCCGACCCGTCAGACAGCACAAAGAGATAACTGCCCCGCCCGGCTCGCTTTCGCAAGCCGCCGGAAGGTGGACAGAAGTCGTTAGAGAACCATGAAGAAGGACATCCGCTGCGTTTCGTGCCAGGCGCTGCTTTTCAAAATTGCATCAACCAGGGGGCAGACGCCCGCTCGTCTGCCGGGTATAGAAATCAAGTGCCGCCGATGCGGCGCACTCAACGCTTTCAGGGCCGACGAGCCCGATTGAACCGATCGCCACAGAGCGCCTCTTTCGAAAGGATGCTTATGTGGCTTCACATACCACCCAGCTTCACGGGATTGCCCTCTGCGCCGGCGTCGGCGGAATGGAGCTCGGTCTCCACGTCGCAGAACCCGGATACCGAACTGTTTGTTACGTCGAGCGGGAAGCCTTCGCTGCGTCGGTGCTCGTGGCGCGGATGGCAGACGCGGCCCTGGATCACGCACCTGTCTGGGATGACGTTACCACCTTCGACGGCCGCGCTTGGCGCGGCAAGGTTCATATCCTCACTGCCGGCTATCCCTGCCAGCCATTTTCATTCGCCGGCCGGCGAAACGGGGCTGACGATCCCCGGCACCTGTGGCCCCATGTCGAGCGGATCGCACGGGAGGCCCGACCCGAATGGCTGTTCTTCGAAAACGTCGAAGGTCATCTCACTTTGGGAGCCGCCGAAGTCTTCGACGCAATACGGGCCATGGACTACACGCCTAAAGCAGGCCTGTTCTCAGCGCTCGAAACGGGTGCGAGCCATCTTCGGCGACGGCTCTTCGTTGTGGCCCACGCCAACGAAATCCCTCTACTGCAACAGGGCGGAGATCGAGTTTGCGAGTCACGGCCTGCGCTTCAGGAACGATCCGACGCAGGTCGGCAAGCAACTGGCCCTCGGCAAGGTAGCACGCACCTGGACGCTGATGTGGCTCATGGCGAAGGCAATGGGAATGCGGCCCCAAACGAATGGCGACTTCCGACTTTCGCGCCCCCTCCACATCACTTTGCGGACTGGGGCGCGATACTCGGCCGGCGACCTGAACTTCAACCCGAACTTTTCGGACTGGATGATGGGATGGCCGATCGGATGGACCGATCCGATGCGGCCGGTAACGGAGTGGTCAGTCTGGCTGCGGCATATGCGTGGCGAACTCTCAAGGCTGCCCATCTGAGGGCCAGACCTTAGCCGTCACGCTTGGCGCAGGGCCTCCATAATCCTGCGTTTGGCCTCGGCATCATGCTCGGGCGGCAGAAGCTCCTCGATTGAGTAGAAGACCCGCTTGGCGACATCCTCCGGGGTCGCCGGCTTCTTCTCTTTCTGCCGCTCCTTGATAGCCTTCATTTCGGTTTCTTTTCGTAGGGTACGGCCTTCTGCGCCTCTCCGATCAGGCGTTCGGCTGTCCTTTGGCGGCGTGTGTCGGCGCATTCGGCGATCGTCATCTCGATGTGGTAGGTCAGAACGTCGGCATCGGCCGCGATTGCCATTTCGCGGAGCTGCAGGAGCATTCCGTGGATATAGGCGAGATTATCGCACGGCCGTTCAACCATATCGCCCCCCTCTGCTCTGGCTTGACAATGCTGTGGGGAGGGGCAGAATCTTTCGTGAAGTGACACCCGTTTCAAAAAATCGAGCCAGGCTTGAATCAAATTCGAGTCGTAGGGTTTCCGATTTGAAGACAGTACTGGCCAAAATGCCATGAGAGACGAGTGGAGCGAGCTCCCGGCATCGACGAAACCCTCCCCGGATGCGGTACCTAAAGGACCACTTCGTGTCATTGAGGGTGGGCAGTCCATGGAAGGGTTCGAACGCGTGCGTTCCATCATCGCCACGCAGAGCGTGCCGGATCCTGTGGTCGGCAATCTGGTGCACAAGTTTTTCTACGCGCTTGGAGACGAGAACGAGGCGGTCACAACGGCCTATCGTTCCTATAAAGCGTTCGAGCGGGCGCTGATCCAGGAGCAGCCTTCCGGGGAGATCGAACCTTTGCGCCAAAAGGCGCTGGATGATCTCGATATCGCCGATCACCTGGCGCGCCACTAGCCCGCCTCCTTCCTGCCTGACGTCGCGATCTGCGGCGCCGAGAATTGGTCCATCAGCGCGGGCGGCAGCGTAACGTCAAAGAAGCTGCGCATTCGGGAGAGGGTGCGCTCGCTGATGGTCAGGAGAAGGGGCACGACCTTCGCCCCGCCGAACTCTGTCTCGCGGGCCAGCACGTCGACCTCGATGCCGACGTCCCAGAGATAGGGAATGACGTCTGGCGTGATCTGGAGGGAGAACTGGTTGTAACCGGACGCATAGGCCCACTCCACAACGCCGAGATAAAGCCATTGAGCCGCCACGCTGTAAGCCTCGATCCCCTCTTTACGAAGATCCGGCAGAACGGTCCCTCTGGACCATTCGGCGATATGCGGGCCTCGCGGCACTTTCGCGCCACGCAGGAGCTGTGGGTAGGCATCGGAAAGGAGATGCGGATAAATCGTCGATCGCGTCCGGCAATAGGCGACCAGGCGGCGATCGATCACGACGGCAAAATGAGTCGTGTGTTCATCGTCGAACGGGTCGAACTCGCGTTTGTCCTTTCGCGCCAGATCAGTCCAGCCGAGATAATCCACGAAGACGGCATGGCGGTATCGATAGAGACCGTCCAAGATCAGACGTTCATCGATGTTCGATCCATGACCCTGAACGATCCGCAGCATATATCATCTCTCCCTTTAGAAAGATGATCCCCTTGGCCCTCCGACCTGTAATGTCCGTAAAAATACCTAATCGATAAAGTTGTGCCGGAGGGCTGTAGCCACCGCCTGAACTCGGGTGTTCGCCGACAGTTTCGCCATTGCACGTTTGAAATGGGTATCGACGGTCCGTGTCGAAAGGTTGTGAAGTTGAGCGATGTCCGCGGTCGTCAATCCATCGGACGACCAGGCAAGGCAGTCACGCTCTCGTGTGCTGAGTGCAACAAGATCCCTCTCCAGGGTGGACGAACGCGGGGCGCTCGACGATAGCCTCTGCGCGGCCTCGTAGGCATAGAGCGCGAACAGGCGGATCGCGGCGATATCTTCCGGCGATGGCTCAAATGGATCGGGCCCGGCAAAGGACATGCCGGATATCGTATGGGGCTGGTCGCGCACCGGCACGATCAGGCCGTGGCCGAGACCTCTCGCATCGGCGACCTCCCGGAACATCCCCGTTTCCTGCATGGGCGGAATCTTCTTCCACGCCTCAGCGTTGAGGAATGGCTCCGATTCCTGTGTCATCATGCGGATCGTCGGATCGACCTGCCAGTAACGACGGCTCTGATACTCGGTGAGCCATCCCTTCGGCCATCCATCCATAAGAACGAAGGTCTCGCCGCGTGGTGCGCGCAGATGGATGCCACCCATCAGAAAATGACGCAAACCGAGATGTTCAATGAAGGCGTCGATATGAAACCGGAGCTCGTCGAGCGTCTGGCATTCCGCGCTCTCTCTGACGAAGTTGAAAGCGTCATCCTGCAACCGTCCCACCGCGCCCCTCCCAGCGAAATTTACCCGGCGGAAGGGAAGCGTCTTTTAAGAATTTAATCAAGTTTTTATAGCTTCGGACGGGCTCGAAGGCGACGGGAGCGAAGGACGAGATGGACCTGATGAGCCGATATCGTCCACGCCGGGGCGACTCATGAGATGATGGTGACCTGGAACAGGAGGCCGCAATGTCGCCATCGATCACTATTCGAACCATCGCCGATTACCATCTCCACGATCACGCCCTGACGGCCTATTGCCGTCGATGTAACCGGTTCGCCGATCTGGACATTCCGGAGCTGGCGAAGAAGTATGGCGACTGGACCCCGGAGCGGCTGGCCCTTCGCATGGTCTGCAAGGATGAAACCTGCCGGGCGCGCGATGTGGGCTTTCTGGTGAGCGGCCATCGGAAAAACAGGGTTTGAGGCATCATGGGCGGCTGGGACAAACATCCGGATTATGGTGGGCCCCGGCCGACACGCCTCGGCACTCTTGCCCTCGTTCTCGTGATAGCCGCTATCATTGTCGGCGTGACCACCTGTTCCCTGCGCGCCGATCCGATCATGGGAAAGGCCAACGCGGTGATCGACGGCGACGGCCTCGTTGTGGACGGTGTCGAAATTCGCCTGTGCGGGATCGATGCGCCGGAGTTCCAGCGCCCGGGCGGCCGCGAGGCAACCGACTACCTTCGACGGTTGGTCGCCGGCCGTGAAGTGATCTGCATTCGTGTTGGAGAAGGATCGGTCTGCGACGGTCGCTCGCGGCCGAGGAGCTATGACCGTGTGGTCGCGCAGTGCTTCATCGGCCAGACCGATCTGGCCGGTCAGATGGTCCGCGCCGGCCACGCGGTCGATTGGCCACGCTTTAGCGGCGGCGCCTATCGATAATCGAGTTTCAATGCCGCTTCGAAAAGCCTTCGGAACGCGTGAAACTTGCTGCCACCTGAAGTGGCGCGCAATGCCAAATGAACTGGCGCGCTACACCTTGTCCCGCCTCGCGGATCGCACACCCGAGGAGTAGGGGAGCCTGTATGCGACGGATGGTGATCGACAAAAATGGCGGAGAGGGGGGGATTCGAACCCCCGATACCCGTGAAGGTATGCCGCATTTCGAGTGCGGTGCATTCGACCACTCTGCCACCTCTCCGCAGCTTGCCGGTCCACGAACCGGCGGTCGAACGCGCACTGCATAATCAGGGCATCGCCGCTTCACAAGCCCAAAATATGCAAATCTGCGTCAGCGACCCCGTCAGAACTTGACCTTCCGCCAACAATTCAATAGGGGAACGCCAGCCTGCGGGAGCCTTGCACTCCGGCGGGCTTTTCCGTTCGCTATCGTTGCGAATGGGCGAAACGCCGCAAAACGCGGCCAAAACTGACAAAAAGACGGACGGTACTGCGCTCTCTGAACAGCCAGGCCAGATCCGGATGAACAAGGATGAAGAAAATGTTCGCAGTCATCAAGACAGGCGGCAAGCAGTATCGCGTTGCTGCCGACGATAAGATCACCATTGAACGCCTCGCAGGCGAAGTCGGTGACACCATCACTTTCGACAGCGTTCTGATGATCGGCAATGGCGACGATATCCAGATCGGCGCGCCGCTTCTGGACGGCCTGACCGTTTCCGGCGAGATCGTCGATCAGCATCGCGGCAAGAAGGTCATCAGCTTCAAGAAGCGTCGCCGCCAGAACTCGCGCCGCAAGAAGGGCCATCGCCAGCTTCTGTCGACCGTCCGCATCACCGAGATCGCCGGCGACAATGACGGCGCCAAGAAATCGGCCAGCAAGGCCAAGAAGCAGGACGCCCCGAAGACGGAAGCCGCAGCCAAGCCGGCAGAGACCAAGAAGGCCGCCAAGTCGGAAGGCGCCGACGATCTGAAGACGATCAAGGGCATCGGCCCGAAGGCCGCCGAGCAGCTCAACGATGCCGGCATCACCACCTACGCTCAGCTTGCAGAGCTGACCGATGAAAAGATCGAAGAGCTGGACGCCAACATGCCGTTCTCGGCAGCGCAGTTGAAAGACTGGCGCGAGCAGGCCCAGGGCCTCGCTGGCTAAGACCGCTTTGACCGGAGGCGCACCCGCCTCCATAGTGAACAATCGAGTGCGCGTCGGCTGATCCGGCGCATAGGAGAGAAAAGATGGCACATAAGAAAGCAGGCGGCTCGTCCCGCAACGGTCGCGATTCCGCCGGCCGCCGTCTCGGCGTCAAGAAGTTCGGTGGCGAAA
Organism: Notoacmeibacter ruber; assembly: GCF_003668555.1. Lineage (NCBI taxonomy): Bacteria > Pseudomonadati > Pseudomonadota > Alphaproteobacteria > Hyphomicrobiales > Notoacmeibacteraceae > Notoacmeibacter > Notoacmeibacter ruber. The sequence goes on from NZ_RCWN01000001.1 coordinate 2,618,379, forward strand.
AGGTCATTCCGGGCAACATCATCGTGCGCCAGCGCGGCACCAAGTGGCACCCGGGCGACAATGTCGGCCTCGGCAAGGATCACACGATCTTCGCCCTCGTCGAAGGCAATGTCTCTTTCCGCACCCGCGCGGGCGGCAAGGTCTATGTCTCGGTGGACGAGCTGCAGCAGGCCGCCGAGTAAATCGGCCGACGTTTCATGATGAAGGCGCGGGTTCGGCGACCGGACCCGCGCTTTTTTCATTGTTGCAGACCATGCGTATCGTCCAGTTCCTTTCAGCGACTTGTCTTCTGCTGACGCTCCTGGCCCTGCCGGCCAGCGCCGCGGACCGGCCGTTCGATCTTTTCAGCTTCTTCGATGGCACAGCACGGTCCGAAGGCATTATCGAGCCACTGATCGGCGACACGAAAGACTTCACGGCGCGCTTTCAGGGCGAAGCTGACGGGACCCGCCTACGGCTCGTGGAAACCTTCGACTTTCCTGAAGGCCGTTTCGAGCAGATCTGGAAGTTGCGCCGCGAGGGAAACCGCCTCTCCGGCACGGTACGGACCGAGGGAGAGGATGGTACGCTTGCCGAGCCTGTCCCGGTCAGAGGAGAGTTGCTGCCCGGCGGCGCGGTACTTTCCTATGACGGTTACGCACCGGGTGGAAGCGAGACGCGCTTCGGCTTCACTCACCGCATGACAGCGCAGGAGAACGGTGCCGTGGAAAACCGCGTGACCATCACCAAATTCCTGCTGCCGGTGGCTCGCTCCATCGTCACCTTTCATCCCGCCGGCTCCTGAGCGGCCTCTCGCTATTTCAGTGCGGTTCCGATAGGAAACCGCAATCTTCAAACCGCACAGCGCGTGCGCACCAACCGTTCGAAACCATCATGAAATTTCTCGATCAGGCCCGCATCTTCATCAAATCCGGCCCAGGCGGCGCCGGCGCGGTCTCCTTTCGCCGCGAGAAATATATCGAATTCGGCGGCCCGGATGGCGGCGATGGTGGCAAAGGCGGCGATGTCTGGGTCGAGGCGGTCGAGAACCTCAACACACTGATCGACTATCGCTACCAGCAGCACTTCAAGGCCGAGATCGGCATGCATGGCATGGGCCGCAACCGGACAGGGCGCCAGGGCGAGGACGTCGTTCTCAAGGTGCCGGTCGGCACGCAGATCTTCGAAGAAGACAATGAAACGCTGATCGCCGATCTCACCGAACCGGGCGAGAGGGTGCGTCTGGCGCGAGGCGGCAATGGCGGCTTCGGCAATGCCCATTTCAAGAGTTCTACCAATCAGGCCCCCCGTCATGCCAATCCCGGCCAGGATGCCGAAGAACGCACCATCTGGCTGCGCCTCAAGCTGATAGCCGATGCGGGCCTTGTCGGCCTTCCGAATGCCGGCAAGAGTACTTTTCTGGCCACTGTTACCCGTGCCAAGCCCAAAATCGCGGACTACCCCTTTACCACGCTGACGCCCAATCTCGGCGTTGCGCGGATCGACAATCGCGAATTCGTCATCGCCGACATTCCCGGCCTGATCGAGGGCGCTCATGAAGGCGTCGGCATCGGCGATCGCTTCCTCGGCCATGTCGAACGGACCCGCGTCCTACTGCATCTGGTGTCCGCGCAGGAAGACGATGTCGCCGAGGCCTATCAAACCGTGAGGACCGAGATCGACGCCTATGGTGACGGCATCCTCGCCGACAAGCCGGAAGTGCTGGCGCTGAGCCAGATCGACACGGTGGACGAGGAAACAGTTCGCGAAAAGAGCGATGCGCTCGAAGCAATCGCGGGCCACAAGCCCATCCGTCTCTCCTCCGCCACGCACCACAATCTCGATCTGGTACAGCGCGCCCTGATGGATGAGATCGCCGATCAGCGTGAAGCCGAAAACCCGTCCCAGCCGGATAATCGCTGGCAATCTGGAGAGACGTGATGGGCGACTGGCGACCAGCCGATCCGCCAGGTGCGAAAACGGAATAAAGACACAGTGACACGCAAGCTCGAACCGTATCGCCGCATTGCCATCAAGGTCGGTTCTGCCCTTTTGGTCGACCGGCAAACGGGATTGCGGGCCGAATGGCTGGCCGCGCTCTGCGCCGACATCGCGCAATTGCGGGCCAACGGCACCGAGGTGCTGGTCATATCGTCCGGCGCCATCGCTCTTGGTCGCACGCTCCTCGATCTGCCGCCCGGCTCTCTGAAGCTGGAGGAAAATCAGGCCGCGGCCGCCATGGGCCAGATCACGCTGGCCTCAGCCTGGTCCAACGCACTTGCCACGCACGACATCCGTGCCGGCCAGATCCTGATCACCCTTTCCGATACCGAAGCCAGACGCCGCTACCTGAATGCACGCGCCACGATCGGGACGCTGCTCAAGCACGGTGCGGTGCCGGTCATCAACGAAAACGACACGGTGGCGACCGAAGAGATCCGCTATGGCGACAATGACCGCCTCGCCGCACGGGTCGCGACTATGGTCGGCGCCGATCTCCTAATCCTGCTTTCCGATATTGACGGACTCTACACGGCCCCGCCGGCGAACAACCCCGGCGCAAAGCTGATCCCCGAGGTGTCGCGCATCACGCCGCAGATCGAAGCCATGGCAGGCGACGCCGGCTCGGAACTGTCACGCGGCGGTATGCGAACCAAAATCGAGGCGGGCAAGATCGCGACCGGCGCCGGCTGCGCCATGATCATCGCGTCGGGAAAACCTCTGTCACCGATCACCGCCATCGGCGCCGGTGCGCCGCATACGCTGTTTGCCGCGACTGGTGCGGCCACCGCTCGAAAGGGCTGGATCGTCGGCTCGATTGAATGCGCGGGCCGCATCTATGTCGATGCCGGCGCGGAGGAGGCGTTTCGGGCTGGCAAAAGTCTTCTGCCGGCTGGCGTAAAGCAGGTGGAGGGCACCTTTCGACGCGGCGACCCGGTGTCGATCCACCGCCACGATGGCGGCGTGGAAATCGCCCGGGGGCTTGCCGGCTACGACAGCAACGAAGCGATGATGATCGCCGGCCACCGCAATGCCGAAATCGAAGCCATTTTGAACCAGCCGCCACGAAGCGCCATGGTCCACCGCGACGATCTGGTAATCTTGTAGCGAAGCGGCAACTTTCGCCCGCGACTGCGCATTCATCCTGCAAAAGACAGACGCAGGAGCATGCCCCTATGGCTTACGATCCGACCCACTCTGAAACACGCCTGGCTACGTCGTCCGGCAATCATTGGGGATGGCAACTCGCTTTCGGCATCATTCTTCTGATCGGCGGGTTGATCGCTTTGCTCAATCCTTTCGCGGCGTCCATGGCTGCCACGACCATCGCCGCCATCGTCTTTCTGTTCGTCGGCATTATGCAGATTGTCATGGCGGTCCGAGATATCCACGGAACCGCCAGCCGCGTGGCCACCGGCATCCTCGGCGCATTGCTCATTCTGTTTGCGATCCTTCTTATGTTCGACCCGATCGGCGGGATCATTTCGCTGACCTTGATGATCGGCTTCTTCTTCATCGCGATGGGTGCCGCGCGCCTCTGGATTGCGATGCGCATGCGTGAGCGCAGGGGCTGGGGCTGGCTCGCCGCAGCAGGCGTCATCACCATCGTTCTGGGAATCGCCACGCTGTTTTTCGCAACCGCCGGTGATCTGGCCCTTCTCGGGCTCTTCCTCGCCGTCGACCTGCTGTTCGCGGGCGGCGCCGCCATTGCTCAGGCCATGATGGGCCGGACGCAGGGCTGAGCCTTAGCCGCGATAATCGGGTTGCGGCCACAACCCACGGCCACTACAAGCCTTTGCCTATATGCCGAACCGTCAGATCGCCGGTTCGGCACCGAAAAAATGGCGAGGACGACATCATGCTCGATCGGAGCGAGGACAATGGCAGCGAAATCCGCACCCTGATGGCCGGCATCGGCCTGCGCGCCCGGGCTGCTTCTGCGCCACTCGCCATTGCGACGACCGAGGCGAAGAATGCGGCCCTCCGCGCCATGGCCGATGAGGTCGAGGCCGCGACGGACGATATTCTGCGCGCCAATGAGAAGGACATGGAGGCGGGCCGCGCGCGCAACCTCGCAGGCTCCTTCCTCGACAGGCTGGAACTGACCGCCGAACGCATTGCAGCCATCGCCGCTAGCGTCCGCGCCATCGCCGAACTGCCCGACCCTGTCGGCGCCATCACGAGCGAATGGGACCGGCCCAACGGCCTTCACATCGAGCGGGTACGGACGCCGCTTGGTGTGATCGGCGTCATCTATGAAAGCCGGCCCAACGTTACGGCGGATGCCGGCGCGCTCTGCCTGAAGAGCGGTAACGCCGTCATCTTGCGCGGCGGCTCCGACAGCGCTCATTCGTCGCGAGCCATCCATGCGGCCCTGATCGAGGGACTGCGCGAAGCCGGTTTGCCGGAAGACGCCATTCAGCTCGTTCCCACGACGGATAGGTCTGCCGTCGGCGAGTTGCTGACCGGCCTCAGCGGGACGGTCGACGTCATCGTGCCGCGCGGCGGAAAAAGCCTCGTCGCCCGCGTCGAGGCCGATGCGCGCGTACCGGTCTTCGCGCATCTCGAGGGGCTCTGCCATATCTATGTCGACAAGTCGGCCGATCTGGACATGGCCGTCGAGATCGTGGCCAATGCCAAACTCCGCCGGACGGGCATATGCGGAGCGGTCGAAACCTTGCTGATCGATCGCGCCGCGCTGGAAACCCACCTTAAGCCGATCCTCGACAAATTATCCGAAGGTGGCTGCGAAATCCGCGCCGACGAGACGATCTTTGCGGCTTGGCCCGGCGCGATCGGAGCTGAGGACGCCGACTGGGCGACGGAATATCTCGATGCCATTGTCTCCGTTGCAGCGGTGGACGGCATTTCGGGCGCGATCCAGCATATCAATCGGTGGTCGTCGCGGCATACCGAAGCGATCATTGCCGAGGATACGGAGGCCGTTGCCCGCTTCTTTTCCGAGATCGACAGCGCGATCCTGCTCCATAATGCCTCCACGCAATTCGCCGACGGCGGCGAATTTGGCATGGGCGCCGAAATCGGCATCGCCACCGGCAAGATGCATGCGCGCGGACCGGTCGGTCTCGAGCAGCTATGCTCCTTCAAATACCGCGTACGCGGTACGGGCCAGACACGGCCTTGAAGCTCACCGTCCTGTCTGAACGGAAGCGAAGATCATGCGCCTGATCGGCACGGCCCGTGATCGACCGAGCGTCGATCTTGACGATATCGACGCTCGCTATCTGCGCATGCCTGTCGTGCCGCGCGGCTTGGCCGTGGGCCTCTTCGGCGGATCGTTCAATCCAGCGCATGAGGGCCACGTTCTAGTTGCCGAAACCGCTCTGCGCCGCCTTAAACTGGACCGGCTCTGGTGGATGGTCACGCCGGGCAACCCGCTGAAGAACCGGAACGAGCTGGCGCCGCTCGCCGAACGGATCGCCCAGTCCGAAACGCTTGCCCGCGATCCGCGCATCGACGTCACCGCATTCGAAGCCGTAATCGGAGCCGGCTTTACCGCCGATACGCTGGCTCATATTCGCCGCCGCAATCCCGCGGTCCATTTCGTCTGGATCATGGGTGCCGACAGCCTCGCCGGCTTTCACCGCTGGCAGCGCTGGCGTGAAATCGCGGAAACCTATCCGATCGCGATCATAGACCGTCCGGGCTCCACCTTGGCCTTTCTGTCATCCCGCATGGCAAAAACCTTCGATCATGCGCGCATCGACGAGAACGATGCAGCGCTTCTGCCTCGCATCTCTCCCCCAGCATGGACCTTCATCCATGGCCCACGCTCGTCCCTTTCCTCGACGGAAATCAGGCAAGAGCGGCGGGTGCCTCAATAGGCCGTGCCATCCTTGCGGGTAAAAGCCCACCCGTCATCCGTCATCACGGCTTTCAGATCGTCTTCCGGATAAGTGCCTTCATCGCCCGCCGTCCGGTCGCCGATCTCAAGATAGACGGCCTGTTTCTCGGTACGATTGATGAGGTGATGCGCCGAACCGCCGGCCGGAAAGCCTGCGCAATCGCCGGGCGACAGATCCCATTCTCCCTCTTCGGTCCGCAAAGTCGGATGCCCGTCCAGAACATAGATGAACTCATCCTGGCGCGAATGGCGATGCAGGAGCGCTGATTCGCCGCCCGGCTCCAGCGTCGTAAGATTGACGCCGAAATTCGTCAGCGCGAAAGAATCACCAAGCGGCCGCTTGGTCCGCTTTGCCACGCGCTCGGCGAAAACCGGCGGATAGTTCGACTTCTTGATGCGCGGCGGCTGCGATGGCGCATGGATAAAAGCGGGCTTGGTATCGTCCTTCACGGTCATCTCCCATCGTTGAAATTCAGTCACTTCAAGCTCTTTCGAATATGACGGCATGGCAAGCTTCGTGCCAGCTTTCACGCGCCACGTCTTGAAATTGTCGTCTACCACTGCCAACTTTGGATTCGTGCCGCCTCTCGAAGGCGACGGCAGCAACAGAAAGGAACGACGCTGGCACAGCACGCTCAGGCCCTTGCGGCCCATACATCGACCGATCGCAACGCGGAGCCGGGACAGACGACAGACCCGGCCCAGAGCATCGCCGAACGGACGCGGAACGCAGTCCTCGCATCTTTGGATGATTCAAAGGCCGAGGACATTCTCTCCATCGACATTCGAGGCAAATCGAGCCTTGGCGACTTCATGGTCATTGCCTCCGGGCGATCGCACCGTCATGTCGCTGCCATTGCCGAGCACCTGAAACAGGCGCTCAAGGACAATGGGTATGGCGTGGCCCGTGTGGAGGGAGACGGTTCGGCCGACTGGATCCTGATTGATCAGGGTGACGTGATCGTCCACATTTTCCGCCCGGAGGTCCGGGAATTCTACAATCTGGAAAAGATGTGGCAGTTGCCCGATCTGGAGGACGGCACCGTTCATTGAACGGGAGGCGCCGGCCCTGTAAGGCGGGTGCATGCGTATTGTGATCCATGCCGTGGGCCGGATGAAGGCCGGCCCCGAAGCCGAGTTGTGCGATCGATACCTCGATCGCTTTCGACGCGCCGGAGGTTCGCTCGGCCTGCAATTTGGCGGCGTCCTCGAACCGGTGGAAAGCCGGGCTTCCTCGGTTGCGCTGCGAAAACGCGAGGAAGCCGGTAAACTCCTTTCCCATCTGGACGCGTCCAGCGCGCTCATCCTTCTGGATGAGCGTGGGAAAGACATGACCTCTCCGGCGTTTGCAGATCGGCTCGGCCGGTTTCGGGATGATGGCCTGTCATCCCTCGTGCTCGCGATCGGCGGGCCGGATGGGCACGATGCCGAACTGCGCGAGAAGGCGGATATGGTCCTCTCTTTCGGTCAGGCGACCTTCCCCCATCAGATCGTTCGGATCTTGCTGGCTGAACAGCTCTACCGTGCAACCACCATTCTTTCGGGCCATCCCTACCACCGGGCATGAACGGGCGGGTGAATGGCCAGCCTCCCCCAAGGCGGCGGTCATATTCTCTCCACCGTTGCATCCTATAAGGCCGGCTCGTCGGAGGGGCGCCCGATATGGTTTATCAAATCTTAAAATCTGCACGGATAGGGTAGGCGCATGATTGCGCGCCGTCTCCCACTTCTGCGTGCCCTGTTCGGCGGCCTTGCCCTCTCGGCCGCGGGATACGCCATGGCGCACGCAGCCGACGAAACGGCGGCGACCGACAAGACCATCACGACCAAGTCCTTTGAAGCCGATTACAGCGAAGCCCGCCGAATTGCGGTGCGGCGTGATGAAAAGCGCAGCGACTACCAGTCGCTGGCGCGCGAACTGGCGGAAAGTGCATCGCGCCGCGCCGCGCTGCAGGCGGAAATTGCGGCGCTCGGCGTCGATGCTCGTGCCATCGGCGCCGCGCTGATCCAGGCAGCAAAGACCGAGCGAAAGCTGACCGAGGACATTGCCTCGATCGAGAGTCGCCTTGTCGGTTTGCGCGAACGCCAGTCCGGTCTCCAGATATCCCTGACGGCGCGGCGTGCCCTTCTTGCGGAAGTGCTGGCTTCGCTTCAGCGTATGGGCCTCAACCCACCACCGGCACTGCTCGTTACGCCGGACGATGCCTTGTCGGCCGTTCGAAGCGCCATCCTTCTCGGTGCTGTGGTGCCGGAATTGCGCGAAGAGACAACGGCCCTGCTTCAGGATCTGTCGGACCTCAGAAACGTCGCCGCGCATATTACCGAGCAGAAGGAATCTCTGGCGGAAACGCAACGGGATCAGGCCGCCGAGCGTGAGCGCCTGTCGCTTCTGCTCGACGCCAAGAATGCCGCCCGCCAGAAAAGCCAGGCGCAGATCGAAGCGGAACAGGCGCGAGCCTCCGAACTCGCCAAACGCGCTTCCAGCCTCGCTGAACTGATCGAAACGCTCGAAGATGAGCGTCAGAAGGCCGAGGAAGAAGCCCGGCAGGAAGCCGACCGCAAGGCCGAGGAAGCAGCGGAGGCGGCGCGCCTCGCCGCGCTGGAAGCCGAGCGGCAGAGAACGGCCGAAGCGGAAGCCAAGGCGAAGGCAGCCCAGGAACTGGCCGATCGCCTCGCCAGACTGCGCGACCCCGACGAGAAGGATGCCGACCATCGGCTGTCCGCCAACCTGCCCTTCTCCAGCCGCAGAGGCGATCTTGTTCTGCCCGTGGCCGGGCGTCTCGAAAGCCGCTTCGGCGAAACCGACGAAACGGGCGAGAAGAGGCTTGGAGACACCGTTCGGTCACAATCAGGCTCCATCGTAACCTCTCCAGCCGGGGGTACGGTTCTGTTTGCGGGGCGGTTTCGTAGTTTCGGACAAACGATCATTCTCGATGCTGGCGAAGGTTATGCGATCGTCATGGGCGGCATGCATGCCATCAACGTGACCCGCGGCCAGAGCGTTCTTGCCGGCGAGCCGATCGGAGAAATGGGCGAAACGCGGCTTGCCGCTTTGGCGCCTTTGGAGGATGCGCTTTCGGAGCCGATGCTTTACATCGAGTTCTGGAAGGACAAGAAACCCGTAGATCCGGCCGCGTGGTGGTCGAATCACAGTCTTGGAAGGACGAGGAATGATCCGTAAGCTTTCGCTGCTCTGCGCTGGTGCCCTGATGGGCGCGACAGCCATGACCGTGGTGACCAACGGTTTGGACCTTCAGGCGAAGGCCGCCAGCAGCGAGACCTATCGGCAGCTCGCCATCTTTGGCGATGTGCTGGAGAGGGTTCGCAGTCAGTATGTGACCGAGCCGGACGAGAAGGAGCTGATTCAGAGCGCCATCAAGGGCATGCTCGCTTCGCTCGACCCGCACTCTGCCTATCTCGACCCGGATGAAGCCTCGGACATGAGTGTCCAGACGCGCGGCGAATTCGGCGGGCTCGGGATCGAAGTCACCATGCAGGATGATCTCGTCAAGGTCATCACGCCGATGGACGACACCCCTGCCATGAAGGCCGGTGTTCTGGCAGGCGACCTCATTGCAAGGATCGACGGCGACGAAGTGCGCGGCCTCACCCTGTCCGAAGCGGTCGAAAAGATGCGCGGCGCGCGGGGCGAGCCGATCATGCTGACGATTCTGCGTGAAGGCGCCGACGCGCCTATCGAGATCGAGGTCATTCGCGACATCATCAAGGTCAAGGCGGTCAAGGTCCGCACCGAAGGCGATGTCGGCTATCTCAAGGTTACCTCCTTCACCGAAAAGACCTTTGCCGACCTGGAAAAGGGCTTCAAGACGATCCAGAAGGAAATCCCCGAAGACGAGTTGAAGGGCTACGTGCTCGACCTTCGTCTTAATCCGGGCGGCGTCCTGACCCAGGCGATCGCGGTTTCCGATGCCTTCCTCGATCGCGGTAAGATCCTGTCGACACGCGGTCGCGACGATCGCGAATACAAACGCTACGACGCCACACCGGGCGATCTCGCCGAAGGCAAGCCCGTCATCGTTCTCATCAATGGTGGCTCGGCTTCCGCTTCCGAGATTGTCGCCGGCGCCCTGCAGGATCTGCGACGCGCCACGGTTCTGGGCACACGCTCCTTCGGCAAGGGTTCGGTCCAGACCGTTCTGCCACTGGCCGAGAATGGCGCCCTGAAACTGACCACCGCACTTTATTATCTGCCTTCGGACGCCTCCATCCAGGGCAAGGGCATCACGCCGGACATCATCGTCAAGCAGCCCCTCCCCGACGACATGAAGGGCCGTGAGGAAGATATGAAGAGAGGCGAGTCTTCGCTCCGCGGTCACATCACCGGCGACAGCGAAGATGATGAGGGTTCGGGTTCGTCGGCCTACGTTCCGCCGGAAGCCGAAGACGACCTTCAGCTTCAGGCGGCATTGCGCCTCCTGCGGGGCGAGGACAAGGACCCTGCCTTCCCGCCTTCGCAGGACCGGGCCGATGCCGGAACGGCGCAGCAATAAGTGAAATGGCGGCGGCTCCCTGCGATCCGCCGCTTTCTTTTCCTTCGTCGCCTGGATCCGATCCACTGCCATGAGCCTGCCGAGCGAGACCGACGCGACGAGAGGGCCTATCGACCGTCCGCTTGGCATGAACCGTCCCGATCCGAAAACAGCGTCGGGACGCGGTTTCAGGCCGTTCAGCCACGGTGCGCCCCTCCTTCTTTCCCTGATCCTGCTGGGTGGTTCCATCTGGACGGCACGCCATCAGGACCCTCTCCGCAAGGCAAGCGAGCTGGAAGAAACAGCCTTGGCGAGGGCACCGGAGCCCGAACAGCAGATTGATCCTGCCGTGACCGAGCCGAAGGCAGAGCCTAACAATCCTGCGACGACGCGCATTCAGTCGCCCATCCAGCGTAGTGGCAGCGGTAGCGGTCCCGCCATCATTCGCGTGGCGCCCGATAGCGACACCCTGCCTGATCTCGCTGATGGCGAAAATCCAGCGGATTCCGGCGGTGCGATCATTATTCGGGATGCGGCGGCGCTCTCCGCACCGATGCGGCTTTCATCGCGTCCTGAACCGTCCCTCATTGAACAAACCCCACAAGGACCGCTTCCGACCATAGGCCCCGATGGCAAACGCCCATTTGATGCTTACCGGCGTCCTGTCGAACCTGTCGATGGTCCGGCCATCGCCCTTATCGTAGGCGGGCTCGGCCTGTCGCAGACTGGTACGCAATATGCCATCGAACGTCTGCCGGGCGAGGTCACACTGGCATTCGCTCCGAGCGGCAATAGTCTGCAGCGCTGGCAACAGGCGGCACGCGAAGGCGGCCACGAGCTGCTTTTGCAATTGCCGATGGAGCCGTTCGGCTATCCCAATGTCAGCCCCGGCCCCGGAACCTTGCTGGCCGACGCCTCGCCCGAAGAGACGCAGCGGCTGACGCGCGAGGCAATGTCGCGCATCACCACCTATGCCGGAGTGGTGAACTATATGGGCGGGCGTTTCCTGACCCAGGAAAACGCGATCGGCTCCGTCATCGATGAGGCCGCCGATCGCGGTCTGATGTTTGTCGATGATGGAACAGTGCCCGGCTCACGAGCCGCTCAGCTCGCAACGAAGCGAGGCGTTCCCTATGCCAGAGCGGGCGATGCACTCGACAATAATCGCGATCCGGAGACGATCCGCCGCGCCCTGACGGCGTTGGAGGCCAAGGCCATGGCTGGCGGCCCGGTCATCGCAACGGCATCCGCATTCCGCGCGACTGTCGAGGAGATCTCGGCCTGGATCGACGAGGCAAAGTCGCGCGGCATCCATTTTGTTCCCGTCAGCGCATTGGCTCAGGATAGCCGCTGAGCCGCCAGCCGAATGAGAGTTAGAAATGCCCAACCCGAATCCGGACGACCTGCCCTACCGGCCCTGCGTCGGCGTGATGCTCCTGAACAGGGACGGACTGGTCTGGACAGGCCACCGCAAGACCAAGCCAAACTCGGAAGAGCACGGTTCCGGTCATCTTTGGCAAATGCCGCAAGGCGGGATCGACAAAGGCGAGGAACCCGAAGCGGCTGCGTTGCGCGAGCTCTACGAAGAAACCGGCATCCGTTCCGTCCACCTTCTTGCTGAGACGTCGGACTGGCTGACCTACGATCTGCCCTCCCACCTGATCGGAAAAGCTCTCAAGGGCAAATACCGTGGCCAGAAGCAGCGCTGGTTTGCCTACCGATTCGAGGGTGACGACAGCGAAATCCGGATCGATCCGCCACCCGAGGGGCACACAGCCGAATTCGATGCCTGGGACTGGAAGCCGATGAAAGAGCTGCCGGGACTGATCGTCCCCTTCAAGCGCTCTCTATACGAACAGGTCGTCACCTCATTCCGACACCTATCCGGCTCGGACTAGTCCGCCTTCAGGATTTCGCCGGCCACGTCGATCAGTTCTTCGCCTGTCAGATCTGCCGGTTCCATGACCGATGGATAGTGCTGCCCGCGGCCGACGAAGGCCGTTTTCATGCCGGCGCATTTTGCGCCGTGCAGATCCCAGGCATGGCAGGCGATCATGCAGTGCGCTTCCGGCGGTAGCCCCGTCACGGCGAAGGCCTGCTCATAGACCGATATGTGCGGCTTGAAACGTCCGACGCTCTCGACACTCAGTATCTCTTGCACATGGCTGCAGAGGCCGGCCCCATCGAGCAGGGAACGGGTTCTTTCCGCCGGGCCATTGGAAAGAGCGACAATGGTGATGCCGCCGTCGCGTAGTCGGTCGAAGCAGGCGCGCGCGTCGTCATGCGCCGGCATTTTGGCGAAGGCGTTCAGCACATCCTCACGTGCTTCTGGCCGGACCTGGATCTGACGGATCGCCAGCAACTCATCGAGAGCGTCAGCCAGAATTTCTGGAAAGGGCCTCGCCCGATGCGTGACGTCGAGTGCGAAGGCATCGCGCAATCCGAAAGCGAACCATGTCTCCAGATCGCGTCCGTCCAACCCGCATGCGGCCATAGCCCGCCGCACCGGCTTCAGCGAGAACACGGTTTCGATAATGTCGAAGACGGCGACCTTGATCTTTTCAGCCATCGGCGCTCCTCCCTTTACCGGAAAAACATAGCGCGCCGGATCATCCTGTCAGGCAAAAAGAAACGGGCCCGAAGTCGGGCCCGTCATGAAAGACTGCGCTACGATCGCTGATCAGGCCGGCAGGATGTGCTCGTGCAAGGTCGTGAGCGAACCGAGCACTTCCTCCAGCTCGCTCCGCTCCTCGTCATCCGACGTTTCGCCAAGGCGCGTCCGCGCTTCCTCGATACGGGATGTGAGAATGTCGCGATCGAACTCGCCGGGTGCTGCTGCAGTCTCGGCAAGGATGGTGCAGCTATCGGGCTGAACATCGGCAAAGCCGCCCAGAACGACATACTGTTCCTTGCTGCCGCCCGCCTCGACCGTGACCATGCCGGCGCGAAGCGAGGACATGGTGGGCGCATGGTTCGGCATCGCGGTGAAATCGCCATCGGCGCCGGGGACGACGACCGAATCGACTTCGCGCGAGACCAGAAGGCTTTCCGGCGAGACCAGTTCGAATGTGAATGCCATGGAAATCTAGGCTCCGGCGGCTCGGATCGGATGGTGAGGCTTGCCCGCACATCCGGCGGGCAAGCGATCGGGTGAAATCAGGCGGCTTCTTCGGCCAGCTTCTGCGCTTTTGCGACGGCTTCTTCCATCGTGCCGACCATATAGAAGGCAACTTCCGGAAGGTGGTCGTATTCGCCGTTGCAGAGGCCCTTGAAGCCCTTGATCGTGTCTTCGAGCGCGACGAGCTTGCCCGGCGAACCGGTGAAGACTTCGGCGACGAAGAAGGGCTGCGACAGGAAGCGCTCGATCTTGCGGGCACGGGCCACGCTGAGCTTATCTTCTTCCGACAGTTCGTCCATGCCGAGAATGGCGATGATGTCCTGCAGGCTCTTGTAGCGCTGAAGGATCGACTGAACCTGACGCGCAACCTCGTAGTGCTCTTCGCCGACGATCTGCGGGTCAAGCATACGCGAAGTGGAGTCCAGCGGGTCCACGGCCGGATAGATGCCCTTCTCGGCGATCGAACGCGACAGAACGGTCGTGGCGTCCAGGTGCGCGAAGGACGTGGCCGGCGCCGGGTCGGTCAAGTCATCGGCTGGCACGTAGATGGCCTGCACCGACGTAATCGAACCCGTGGTCGTCGTCGTGATGCGCTCCTGCAGGGCGCCCATATCCGTCGCCAGCGTCGGCTGATAGCCCACGGCGGAGGGAATGCGGCCAAGAAGCGCCGAGACCTCGGAGCCCGCCTGCGTGAAGCGGAAGATGTTGTCGACGAAGAACAGAACGTCCTGTCCCTGATCGCGGAAATGTTCGGCCACGGTCAGGCCGGTCAGAGCAACGCGGGCGCGGGCACCGGGCGGCTCGTTCATCTGGCCGTAGACGAGAGCGGCCTTGGAGCCTTCGCCGCCGCCTTCCTTGTTCACGTTGGACTCGATCATCTCCCAGTAAAGGTCATTGCCTTCACGGGTACGCTCACCGACACCGGCGAACACCGAGTAACCACCATGCGCCTTGGCGATGTTGTTGATCAGCTCCATGATCAGAACGGTCTTGCCGACGCCGGCACCGCCGAACAGGCCGATCTTGCCGCCTCGGGCGTAGGGCGCCAGAAGGTCGACGACCTTGATGCCGGTCTCGAGAATTTGCGCCTCGGTGGACTGCTCCACATATTCCGGAGCGGACTGGTGAATGGCGCGGAGGCCGTCATTCGGGATCGGGCCGGCTTCATCCACCGGCTGTCCGATCACGTTCATGATGCGACCGAGCGTTCCGTCACCGACCGGCACCGAAATCGGCGAACCGGTATCGACAACGGCCTGTCCGCGAACCACACCTTCGGTGGAGTCCATGGCGATCGTGCGAACGATGTTCTGGCCAAGATGCTGCGCCACCTCAAGAACGAGGCGGGTACCGTTATTGCTGGCTTCCAGCGCGTTCAGGATCGGCGGCAGATGGTCTTCGAAAGCGACGTCGATAACGGCGCCGACCACTGCATGCACTTTGCCCTTCGGCCCTTCGGGCAGCGTATAAGCCGCGTTGGTGTTTTCTTCGGCCATGAATGCCTCCTAGGTCGTCAGAGCGCTTCCGCGCCCGCAATGATTTCGATCAGTTCTGTCGTGATCTTGGCCTGGCGCTGGCGGTTATAGTCCAGTGTCAGCCTGTCGATCATATCGTTGGCGTTGCGCGTCGCATTGTCCATCGCGCTCATCCGGGCACCCTGTTCCGAGGCCGCATTTTCCAGCAGAGCGCGGAAAATCTGCACGGAAATATTCCGCGGAATGAGCGTGCGCAGAATATCGGCTTCGCTCGGCTCGTAATCGTAGAGAACATCAGAGCCAGCTACAGCCTTGTCGTCGGAGACGACTTCCGGCTTGGCCGGAATGATCTGCTGCGCTTTCGGGGTCTGCGTGACGACGTTTTCGAATTCGGAATAGAACAGCGAGCAGACATCGAACTGACCGTCCTCGAAAAGGCCGATCACCTTCTTGCCGATCGCATCCGCGTCCGAGAATCCGAGGCGTTTTACATTGCGCAGATCAACACGGTCGATGATCTTGTCGCCGAATTCACGGCGAAGGATATCGAAGCCCTTCTTGCCGACGCAGATGAACTTGACCGTCTTGCCATTGGCAAGCAGCCGCCGCGCATGGTCACGAGCAAGACGTGCGATCGACGAATTGAAGCCGCCGCAAAGGCCCCGTTCCGCCGTGCAGACGACGAGCAGATGAACATCGTCCTTGCCGGTGCCGGTCATCAGCTTCGGCGCATCGGTCGGCTCGCCGCCACCGGCAAGATTCGCCAGCACGCCGCTCATCCGCTGCGAATAGGGGCGAGCAGCTTCGGCAGCTTCCTGCGCACGGCGCAGCTTCGCCGCGGCCACCATCTGCATCGCCTTGGTGATCTTGGCAGTCGACTTCACCGAAGCGATACGTACGCGAAGCTCTTTCAGATTGGCCATGGAATGGTCCTCTTCAGAGCGCGATCAGGAGAAGGTCTTGGCGAAGGAATCAACTTCCGCCTTCAACTTTTCCTTGATCTCATCCGTCAGCGCCTTTTCACGGGCGATGGCCTCAAGGACCTCCTTGCCCTCATTGCGCATATGGCTGAGAAGGCCCGCTTCAAAACGCGTCACCTGGTTGACGGCGATCTTGTCGAGATAGCCGTTCACACCGGCGAAGATCACCGCGACCTGCTCTTCTGTCTTGAGCGGGCTGAACTGCGGCTGCTTCAGCAGCTCGGTCAGGCGCTCACCACGGTTGAGAAGGCGCTGCGTCGCGGCATCGAGGTCGGAACCGAACTGCGCGAAGGCAGCCATCTCGCGATACTGTGCGAGCTCGCCCTTAATCGAACCGGCCACCTGCTTCATCGCCTTGATCTGCGCCGAAGAACCCACGCGGGACACCGACAGACCGACATTCACCGCCGGACGGATACCCTGGAAGAACAGGTCGGTCTCAAGGAAGATCTGACCGTCGGTGATCGAGATCACGTTGGTCGGAATGAAGGCCGAGACGTCGCCGCCCTGGGTTTCAATGACCGGCAAAGCCGTCAGCGAACCAGCGCCATTATCGTCGTTCAGCTTGGCAGCACGCTCCAGAAGGCGCGAATGCAGATAGAAGACGTCGCCCGGATAGGCCTCGCGGCCCGGCGGGCGGCGCAGCAGAAGCGACATCTGACGGTAGGACACGGCCTGCTTGGACAGATCGTCATAACCGATAAGGGCGTGCTGACCATTGTCGCGGAAATACTCACCCATGGTGCAGCCGGTGAACGGCGCGAGGTACTGCATGGGCGCAGGATCGGATGCCGTTGCGGCGATGACGATCGAGTACGGCAGGGCGCCGCGCTCTTCGAGCACCTTCACGAACTGGGCAACCGTCGAGCGCTTCTGGCCGACAGCGACATAGACGCAGAAGAGCTTGTCATTCTCGCGATCTTCATCGTGAGCCGGCTTCTGGTTGAGGAAGCTGTCCAGGATGATTGCGGTCTTGCCGGTCTGGCGGTCGCCAATCACGAGTTCGCGCTGGCCACGACCGATCGGGATAAGCGCATCGATCGCCTTCAGGCCGGTCGCCATCGGCTCGTGCACCGACTTACGCGGGATGATGCCCGGCGCTTTGACGTCGACCTGTTTGGTCTGCGAAGCGCCGATCGGGCCCTTGCCGTCGATCGGGTTGCCGAGTGCGTCAACGACGCGGCCGAGCAGCTCCGGGCCGACCGGGACGGAAACAATGTCGCCGGTCCGCTTGGCGGTGTCGCCTTCCTTGATCTGACGGTCGTCGCCGAACAGCACGACACCGACATTGTCGGCCTCAAGGTTCAGCGCCATGCCGCGCAGGCCGCCCGGGAACTCGACCATCTCACCGGCCTGAACATTGTCGAGGCCATAGATGCGAGCGATACCGTCACCAACGGACAGCACCTGGCCGACTTCGGAAACCTCAGCCTCCTGGCCAAAGTTCTTGATCTGGTTTTTCAGGATTTCGGAGATTTCCGACGCGCGGATATCCATCAGCCGACCTCTTTCAGTGCAAGCTTCATCGAATTCAATTTGGTTTTGAGAGACGTATCGATCTGGCGGCTGCCGATCTGGACGACCAACCCACCCAGCAGGGACGGATCGACCGAAAGATCGATAGCGACATCCTTGCCGGCCACGTCCTTCAACGTCTCGGACAGCTCGGCCCGCTGCTGATCGGTCAGATCATGCGCAGCAACCACCTTGGCAGTCACCTCGCCGCGAGCGTCGGCTGCAATTTCCTTGTAGGCCGCGATCATGCCAGGCAGCACGAAAAGGCGGCGATTGGATGCCACGACCCTCAGAAAATTCTTCGTCAGGGGCGCCATCGCAGCCTTATCGGCAATCGCGACAAGAGCGGCCTCCTGTTCGTCGGCGGCGAAGACCGGCGACTTGATGAGACGGGACAGATCGTCAGATTCAGCGATCAGCTGGCCGAGACCGACCAGATCCTGCTCCACCTGATCGGCATTGCCCTCGTTCTGCGCCAGCTCAAAAAGTGACGACGCATAGCGAAGAGCGACACCGGAAATAGGGGATGTGGTTTGCGACACGGGCGATCAATCTCTCGTTCGACCGAGATCAAGGAACCTGGCATCGAAAAGGACAGCCGAGGCGAAACCTTTGATCTCGCTGGAAACAGTCGACAAAAACAGACCTGTGAAAGGCGCGCTCCCGCCGATTTCGTGGCCGCTATAGCAGAGGCCTCGTAAGGGTGCAACACGCCTTTGGCGCTTCTGTGACAAGCGGGGATACCGACTTTCGAAGGGGCGGTTCGCCCTTCAAATCAGGCTGAGAGGGCCCGCTACGGCACCGAACATCAGCAGGACTTCTATGATGAAAAGAATGGCATTTCGCCCGCGCGCCGGTGCATCCAGCAAAACGGAGAGAAGCCGTCCGAGCGCCGCGAAAAGCCATGCAACGCCAAGCGCCAGAAATAGCAGCGGCTGCCACAGCAAGACAGCTGCGAGTCCGAGACCGAGGTGAAACCCCCCTGCCCTGGCCCGTGCGATTCCCGAGGCCGGCATGCCGATAAATTCGGAATCCATATGGCGTAGACCCAGCGCCCGTCTGGGAACGAGCATCATGTAGAGACCAAGCACGGCCGTGACGAGAGACGAAGCAAGGGCCAGCCAATCGCCGGCATTGGCGGGAACGGGAAGCGATAATTCCATAAAAGGTTCAGCCTTCGCTGTTACTGGCTCTAAAACGACCCGAAAATGCGCTTATCCGCAGCTGCCGACGAAGCCGACCTGGGTGTCGGCTGTTCCGCGACTGACCGTGATCGCGCCACGATAGAGAAGGCGCGGCGGCTTGTGCCAGGCTTTCAGCCTCTTGTCCGCATCAGTCATGATCCGCTGCATGTCGAGCCGGACGCTAAGCGGTGTGCCGCCGAGCGTTTCATAATGTCGTGCTTCACCGCTTTCCATTTCGTCGACGCTTCTAAGGGCCAGTTCACGCATCAAGCCACCGATCCGCATATAGGCCCGTTCGATGGCCGCCCGGCCGTCATAGTGGCGCTCGGTCACGAAAAGCAGGTCTTCCGGCGCCTTGTTTTCCACAGAACCCGCCTCGTCTTCCACAGCCTGTGGAGCCTCATCCAGTGCGTCCACCTGACCGCTCAATGTTGCATCGCGGGAATCCGCGGCGGAGGCCAGTTCGAGCGGCTCAGGGAGATCGCCTTCGACAAATCCGCAGTAAAGGGCGTCGGGCACCCAACGGACCGTGCCGATCTGCGGCGCTTCATCCGGGCTGGCTTCAAGGGTGATCTTCTGCCCCTCCGGCAAACCGGCCTGCGCCTCGTCGGGGTCAGGCAGGCCAAGCGGCGGCATTTCAGCAGTCGGCGCTTCGGACGCGTAGGAACTGACGGGAGCAGCCTCTTCGCTGGGCCCATCGGCGGTGCCGTTTTCGGGGGGCGCATCAGAGACTGGCTCATTCGCATCATCGGTTTCGGAGGCAGCTCCATCGACCTCCGCCTGAGCCAGCTGGATACCGGATGTCGCTGCGCTTTCTTCAGCCGCCACCGCTGCTGGGGCGCGGTCATCCACCGTGGGCCAGCCTTCGACCGCAGCATAAACGGCCACGCCGCCGGCAAGAAAAGCGATACTGGATGCGAGTAGAAAGCGCATGAAGTTACTGTCCATGAATAGTTGCCGGACGCTCGATAGCGTAGAGCTATGGCAAAAGAACGATATGCAAAGGGCAACAGGAAGACACGAATGGAAAGGATCGTGACCGTCGAAGCGTTCTATGACCGCGACCCGGACGTACTCTTCGGCGAAGCTCTGGATCTCGCGGAGCTGAAACGCGCGATGGAAGGACTGGCCACCTATGAGGGACTTCCCGATCGCCCCCTTGTCGAGGGCGACCGCTTCAAGACCACCGTTACCCTGTTCGGCTTTCTGAAGAACGACGATCATATCATGCAGGTGGAGGTGGTCGACCATCGGCGAAAAATGGTGCGTAGCCGCGAATCCAGCCCCTCATTTCAGCGTTGGGATCACACCCTCACCATCGAGCCGCACCGCCAGGGCGCCCTCTGGCGCGACCGGGTTATCGTCGACACGGGCTGGACAACGCCGATCAGCGCTCGGATCTGCCGTCATCTTTATCGCTATCGCCATAGGCGGCGGCAGGCTCTGCGGATCGACAGTTCAATCGAACGCGCCCCTTAAAGAAAGCTCTGCGGATCAATGTCGACCTGCACCTTCAAACTCCCGCGTGGCTTTGGTCCGGCAGCGATCATCTCGCGGATATAGCTCTGCAGATCGCTTCTGCGGTCGCCGTGGACGAGCAGGCGGAAACGGTAGCGCCCGCGGATCAGGGCAAGCGGCGCTTCGGCCGGTCCCAACACGTCGATCTCGTTGGATGCGGGTGCATTGGCGCGCAGCGCCCTCGCATGTTTCTCGGCATCCGCCTTGTCCTCGCCGGAAATGATGATCGCCGCGAGACGCCCGAACGGCGGCAGGCCGGCCCGTTGGCGCTCGCCGATCTCGCGTTCGTAGAATTGCTCCCGGTCGCCGGAAACAAGGGCGGCCATGACCGGATGCTCCGGCTGATACGTCTGGATAAGACCCAGAGACTTTTCGCCCGTGCGCCCGGCGCGGCCCGTCACCTGATGGAGAAGCTGAAAGGTACGTTCGGCGGCCCGCGGATCGCCATTGGTGAGGCCGATATCCGCATCGACAACGCCCACGACCGTCATTTTGGGAAAGTGGTGTCCCTTGGCCACGAGTTGCGTGCCGATGACGATATCGGCCTCTCCCTTTGCAATGGCATCGAGCTCCATACGAAGTCTTTTGGCCCCGCCCGGCATGTCCGACGACAGCATTACGGTGCGCGCCTCGGGAAAGTGATGCACCACTTCCTCGACCAGCCGTTCCACGCCCGGTCCGCACGCGGCCAGATGATCCAACGTACCGCAATGCGGACAGGCCTCTGGCACCGGCTCGGCATGGCCGCAATGATGGCACTGCATCTGCGCCCGGAAGCGGTGTTCGACCAGCCAGGCCGAACAGTTCGGGCACTGGAAACGGTGGCCACAAACCCGGCATAGGGTCAGCGGCGCATAGCCCCGCCGGTTGAGAAAGAGGAGCGCCTGTTCACCACGCTCGATCGCTCTTCCAACGGCCTTCAACAGAACCGGTGACAGAAAACCGCCCCGCGCCGGAGGATTTTTCCGCATGTCGACCGTGCGAAGGTCCGGCAGCGCAGCTTCGCCGAAGCGGCTTGCCAGCCGCACCGCTCCGTAGCGGCCAGAGGCCGCATTCACCCGGCTCTCGATGGATGGCGTCGCCGAAGCGAGCACGATGGGCAAATCCCCGAGATGAGCCCGGACGACCGCCATATCGCGCGCATTGTAAAAGACACGCTCATCCTGCTTGTAGGCCTGGTCGTGCTCCTCATCGATCACGATCAGCCCCAATTCCTTGAAAGGCAGGAAAAGCGCCGAACGTGCGCCGGCCACCACCTGCACACGCCCTTCCGCGACCTGTCGCCAGACCTTTTCGCGCATTTTCGGCGCCATGTCGGAATGCCATTCTGCCGGCCGCGCACCGAAACGGTCATGAAACCGCTCCAGAAAGCTGGCCGTGAGCGCAATCTCCGGCAGCAGGATAAGCGCCTGCTTCTTCTTTTCCAGCGCAGCCGCCACCGCCTCGAAATAGACTTCGGTCTTGCCGGACCCCGTCACGCCGTCGATCAGCGTGGCGGAAAATCCGTTTTTGGCGACAGCGTCCCGCAGCGTGGCCGCAGCCGCGGCCTGGTCCCCTGCCAGTTCCATACGACGCCTCCCGGTATCCGGCTCCGGGACAACGGGCGGCGGGGGAAGCATCACATTTTCGAACGTGCCAGCCTTGGCTAGCCCCTCGATTACCGAGTTTGAGACGCCCGCCGCGTGCGCAAGGCCGCTTTTGGTCCACGCACCCGGATTGTCCTCGACCAGTTCCAGAACACGCTTTCGCGCCGGCGTCAGCCTTTCGGGCTTCACATCGAGAACGGGTCTCAGGGCAGGCACCCAGGGTTCCGGGTCGAAGGCAGCCGGCACCCGCAACACCATGCGCGCCACCAGCCCCGGCGGCGTCAGCGTCCATGCTGCGACCCAATCGATGAAACGCCGCATCACGGCGTCGACTGGCGGGCAGTCGAAATCGCGCGTGATCGCCCGCAGTTTCGACGGATCGACAGCGCCCGCGTGGCCATTCTCATCCCAAACCAGACCGGGGACCTGGCGCGGGCCGACCGGCACCTGCACGATTGAACCGGGCTCAACGCTCATGCCTTCCGGCACCGCATAGCTATAGGGCCCCGGCACGGGAAGCGGCACCAGAACGGGAACCACCCGCGCCCCGCTCATTCGTTCAAGCTTTTTCGAATCACTCAGCATTGCCCCGTGACCTTTGCCGCTTTCCACGATATGGGGAACGGCAAATCCGCACGGAATACAAACGGGCGTCCGCCAGACCCCAAGGGAGCTGCTGCTATGAAATTTTTCGTCGATACCGCTGATGTGAACGAGATCCGCACGCTGAACGACCTCGGAATGCTGGATGGTGTGACCACCAACCCCTCCCTGATCGCCAAAGCCGGCCGCGACATCAAGGAAGTGACGAAAGAGATATGCGACATCGTCTCCGGTCCGGTCTCAGCCGAAGTGACTGCTCTCGATCATGAAACGATGATGAAGGAAGCCGATGTTCTGGCGAAGATCGCGGACAATATCGCCATCAAGGTGCCGCTTACCTTCGACGGTCTGAAGACCTGCAAGGCGCTGACCGACAACGGCCAGATGGTCAATGTGACGCTCTGCTTTTCCGCCACCCAGGCCCTGCTCGCCGCCAAGGCGGGCGCCACCTTCATCAGCCCCTTCATCGGCCGCCTCGACGATATGGGCATCAATGGAATGGAGCTGATCGGCGAAATCCGCACCATTTACGATAATTACGGCTTCGAGACCGAGATTCTCGCCGCCTCGATCCGCACGATCAACCACGTCAAGGAAGCTGCCATGATCGGCGCCGATGTATCGACCGTGCCGCCTTCGACACTGCATGCGCTCGTCAAGCACCCGCTGACCGACAAGGGTCTCGATGCCTTCACGGCCGACTGGAAGAAGACCGGCCAGAGCATTCTTTGACCGCGGCGCGTTCGGCGCTCTGGCAGGATGGGTGAGGCACCCAAACGCGCGCTTTTTGTCCTGCCCCACTTCGGCGGCGGCGGGGCAGAGAGGGCGATCACCCGTTATTCCAAGATTTTGCACGATGCTGGCTACGAGATCGTCGTTATCACGCTGTCGGACCGTAAGAATTTCGTCGTTCCGGACTTTATCCGGCATATCGTTCTGCCACAGATCGAGTCCGGTCTTTTTCAGCGTCGGAGAAGGGTCCAGGCGCTCTGGGACACCATCACCGAACTTGGCGGGCCGGAGAGTTTCTCCATCAAGGTCTCCTGCCTTCTGCCTGCCGACAAGGTCGTCGCCAGACTGCCCGAATGTGGGTTCATTTACCGCATTGCCGGCAATCATTTCACCGAGCTTCTCGAGGGCGGGCGGATTCGCCATTTGCCGAGACGCAGACGCATTCAGCGTCTCTATGGCGACAAGCCGCTACTCTGTGTATCCAGTGCGATGGAAGAGTCCGCGCGCCGCCTGTTCAAAAGAAGCGACCGCCAGATCCGTACGATCTACAATCCGTTCGACTTCGAGGCGATCCGGACTTTATCGACCCAGCCGGATCCGGACATTCCGGGCGAAGACTATATCATCCATGTGGGCCGCAGCGCCGAGCCGAAGCGCCACGACATTCTGCTGAGGGCTTACAAGGCGAGCGGCGTTGACCGCAAACTCGTTCTCCTTGGCAAGGTAAAGGATCATGTCAGGGATGATATCCGAGCCCTCGGGCTTGAAAACGATGTCATCTGCATACCCTACCGGGACAACCCCTACCCTCTGATCCGTGGCGCCGACGCACTTATTCTCTCGTCCGATCGCGAGGGCCTGCCGGGTGTTCTGATCGAGGCGCTTATCGTTGGAACATCCGTCGTGAGCACGGACTGTCCCTTCGGCCCATCGGAGATATTGCAGGGCGAGCAGCGCGCCTTTCTGGTTCCCAACAAGGATATTGATGCGCTCGCAAACGGAATCCGGCAGATTATCGCCGAACCGCCGCATCTTCGGGGCGATGAAATAGCCAAATTCAGAGACGATCGCTTTCTGACAGAGATAGTGAGTTTCGTCGGCGATCTCTCCTGAGGCGTCACCGAGTTCCGAGAGGGAGTATGAGTGGATCAGAAGAAATGACGGTTGCAGTCACGCTCTGCACCCGCAGGCGGCCCCAGATGCTGAAACGCTGTCTGGAGAGTCTTCTTCCCCAGTTGAGTTCCCGACCGGGGAACTCCGTTCTGGTGGTCGAGAACGATGATGCCGAAAAAGTCCGGCCTCTTGTTGAAGGAATCGCCGGCCAGTATCCGGATGTCGCAGTCCGATATCTGTTCGAGCCCCGTCTGGGCATCCCCCATGCGCGCAATTGCGCCCTCGAAAATGCGTTGGGGACGGATGTCGACTGGATCGGCTTTATCGATGACGACGAGACAATTGAACCGGGCTGGTATGACGCGATGGTATCAGCAGCCGCGGCGCTACCCGAAGCCGACGTGCTGAACGGTCCCGTGCTCTACAAGGCAAACGACCCCATGCCGCCGTGGAAACCGAAGCGACGAGCGAACGGCCGGCAGACGGGAGATGTCATCAAGGGCTTCGTCGCGACCAACAACACACTTCTCCGCCGTCAATGGATCGTTCAGAACGCCCCCGAGCTCCGCTTCGACGAGCGATTGAAATTCAGTGGCAGTGAGGACAAAGCGTTCTTCATGACGGCCACATCAATGGGCTGTAAGATACGCTATGTGGCCGAGGCTTGTGTTACAGAATGGGTCCTGAGCGATAGGCTGACACTCGAATGGCTTCTTGCCGACAAGTCGCGGGTGGCTTCAAACGACGTTATGCGCCATCGGCTTGCGCATGGCTGGGGGTCGGCCGCGTTCCGCTTCGGTCCGAAAGCTGCGGGCCTCTATGCGGAGGGTCTCTGGCACGGCATGCTTGGCACCGAAAAGAATGGCGTTAAGGGCCTCAAGGGAAAGATACGGCGCGCTCGGGCGGCCGGCTTCGCTCGCTCGCTATTCGGTCTTCCGGAAGAATTTTATAAGAACATCTCCGGTCACTAAGTTGGGCACCTCGTGATGAGGGCCGCCATGATGCGCACGGCGATTGAAAGACCATTTATCATCGTCAGGAGGTGCCGCCGCGCGCAAAGTTGTTTCGTGGCTAGAACAGAACAGTGCCGACGGCGTGCGGCAAGGAGTTGCGGTTGAAACTGATCCACTGGATATCGAAGCGCGGCAATTTCGGCGACGATCTCAACCCTTGGCTGTGGGATCGGATTTTGCCGGGCTGGCGTACGATCTCGCCCGAGACGATTTTCTTCGGTGTGGGTACGCTGCTCCATGAACGAAGGATGAGCGGCTTTCGGGTACAGAAAACACTGATTCTTGGATCAGGTGTTGGTTACGGCGACGTTCCCACCATACCTCCGAATTTGAATTGGGACATTCGAGCGCTGCGCGGCCCTGTAAGCGCTTCGCTGCTCGGGCTGGATGAGTCTCTCGGCATGATCGACCCTGCCTATTTGATAGGCGATTTTGACGAATATCGGTTACAACGGTCTCGTCAGAGAAACGTGTGCTTTGTTCCTCATTATTCGACGATCCAGGACTACGGCTTGGAGGATCAGTTCGCAGCGAGCGATATACGTTTGGTCAGCCCTTCCGACGATTTCTTGAATGTTATTGAAAACATATATAGCGCATCACTTGTCGTGACCGAATCTCTTCACGGAGCGATAGTAGCTGATTGTTTTTCAATACCATGGATTCCGGTGCAGATACATGAGCGATTCAATGCATCGAAATGGAATGACTTCACATCATATTGCGAAGAAAAGAATATCATTAAGTTCGAGACCTTTATTCGTCATCTTCCGCGACGTTTAGGGCCTGTCTCAACACGGAAATTTCGACATCGCGCCATTGTCGGACATGAAAGAAGATTGATCCGACCTTTCATAGAAGAATGTGCGAAACTCGACGGACGATTGGCTGAGAGAAAAGTGATAGACGAAAAAAAGAGACGATTTGAAGAAACCGTCAGAAAAGTGAAATTGGATTACAGAATTAATTGACATGGTTGATGGTCGCCAAACC
The DNA here is from genome assembly GCF_003668555.1 of Notoacmeibacter ruber. Classification (NCBI taxonomy): domain Bacteria; kingdom Pseudomonadati; phylum Pseudomonadota; class Alphaproteobacteria; order Hyphomicrobiales; family Notoacmeibacteraceae; genus Notoacmeibacter; species Notoacmeibacter ruber. The sequence goes on from NZ_RCWN01000001.1 coordinate 2,644,544, forward strand.
CGCCCTGTCCGTCTGGCCAGGCTGAAGAAAATCACGAAGAAAGCCCCGACACTTGATCCTCGCCGCCCTCTGGCCCGTCTTTGCCCTGATTGCCATCGGCTTCGTCCTGCGCCGCGCCGGTTTTCCCGATCCGGCATTCTGGCCGGCAGCCGAGAAATTGAACTACTTCATTCTTTTTCCGGCCCTTTTGATCCGGAGCCTTTCGCGCGCGCCTCTGGATGATCCGGCCATTTTGAGCCTCGGCGGTGCCATTCTAGCCGTCATCGTGATCGTGACGGTGCTACTGGCCGGAATGTCTCGCCTGAGGGGATGGGAGGCCAGCCGGCACGGCCCGCTTCTTCAGGGATTGATCCGGTTCAACACCTATCTCGGCCTCGCCGTGGTGGGATCGATAGGCGGCGCGGATGCCGTGGCCCGCGCCGCCGTTCTCCTCGCCATCGCGGTGCCGACCGTCAATATTTTCTCGGTTCTCGCCCTGGCGGGTGGGCGTGACGTCGGACTGGCCATGCTTCTTCGCCCGGTCCTCTCAAACCCGCTCATCATAGCGTGCATTATCGGCATCGTGCTCTCCCTCACGGGAATAGGGCTACCGCCCGGCAGTGCGGAGATCATAGGATTTCTGGCGCAGGCAAGCCTGCCGCTCGGCCTGCTTTGCGTCGGGGCTGCCTTGAAGCCCAGCATGGCACGGGGGGAATCGGCCACCCTTCTGACCAATTGCGCAGGCCGGCTGCTGGCGATGCCGTGCCTGGCCTTTGTGATCGGCTACCTCTGGGGGCTCGGCCAGACGGAGATGCTCGTTCTGATCACCTTTACCGCCATCCCGACCGCGCCGACGGCCTATGTTCTGACCACGCAGATGAAAGGTGATGGCCCGCTCATGGCCGGTCTCACGACAGCGCAGACCGCGCTCGCGGCGCTGACGCTGCCGCTGGTTCTCTATATGATTCAGTGACGGCAAGCGCCTGGGCAGACTTGTTTTACTTTACGACGATCTGAGGCGCCACATAAGTCTTCAGCTTGCCATTGATCGCCAATACAACAATGCGCGCCAGTTCGCGGGCTGCATCCTCCTCGGCATCTTCCTGGGCTGCCCGAAGGGCATAGAGCTGCGTCGACCGGTCATACTGCGCGAAAGCCCGCCGTCGACCGGAAGTGATGACCTCATCGGTTTCGACATTGACGAGTTCGTAGTTCGCCCGCAGTTCGACTTGCCCGGCAAAGGTGCGGTTGATTTCGCCATCGGCCACCGGTGCGGTGTTCGAGACCCGGTTTTTCCTCTCCAGCACGATATCGAGGCGGAACGGAGCGCCGACAGGCTGGCTTCGACCACCATTGATGAGGAAGACCAGTTCGTCGCGCAGCATGAAGGCAGGGCGATCGGGACCGGAAACGTCAGCGACCTCGATCGGCAGACGATTCATCGTCGCACTGCCCGACGTTCCATAGAGCGGCTGAACCGAGCATGCGGCAAGTGTCAGAAGCGCACAGATTCCGGCCAGTCTGGAAAGAACGGAGCTCGCGCGATCAGACAACCACATTGACGATTCTCCCCGGCACCACGATCACCTTCTTCGGCGCGCCACCATCCAGCATCTTCTGAACGGCGTCGAGACCCAAGGCGGCCGCTTCCACGTCCGCCTTGTCCGCATTTTTGGCGACTGTGACATCCGCGCGCTTTTTGCCGTTCACCTGAACCGGCAGCGTGATGGTATCATCCTCGATCAGCGCTTCATCGTAATCGGGCCAGTCGGTTTCGGCCACCATCGTGTCATGGCCCAGCATCTGCCAGCACTCTTCGGCCAGATGCGGCATCATGGGCGCGAGCATGGCGATGAGCTTGTCCGCCGCATCGGCAAGGGCCGCGACGGTCGGCTCGTCCGCCTCACCCTTGGCCGCTGCCTGCAGCGGATTCGACAGAATATTGACCAGTTCGTAGAGACGAGCGACAGCCTTGTTGAAGGCGAGCTTCTCGATATCCTCGCCGACAGCCTTCACGGTGCGGTGCGTCGCCTTGGAGATCGCGGCGGCGTCTCCCTCATTGGCGGCCGCTCCGGCCACCGGCTTAAGCACCGGGGCCGCTTCCGACAGGAGGCGCCAGACGCGCTGCACAAAGCGATGCGCGCCTTCCACGCCGCCTTCGGTCCAGATGACGTCGCGCTCCGGCGGGCTGTCCGAAAGCATGAAAAAGCGCGCCGTATCGGCACCATATGACGCCAGTATCTCGTCAGGATCCACCACGTTCTTCTTCGACTTCGACATCTTCTCGATGCCGCCGATGGTTACTTCCTCGCCAGAAGACAGGAGAACGGCCCGGCGTTGCTCCGCCTCGCCCTCGATGCGCACCTCTGCGGGCGTCACATATCCGCCGGCCGACTTGTACGTCTCGTGCACGACCATGCCCTGCGTGAAAAGGCCCCTGAAGGGCTCCTTCAGATCGAGATGGCCCGTCAATTTCATGGCGCGCGTGAAGAAGCGCGAATAGAGCAGATGCAGGATCGCGTGCTCGATCCCGCCAATATACTGGTCGACAGGCAGCCAGCGATTGGCCACATCGGGTTCGGTCGGTGCATCGGCATGCGGCGCGGTGAAACGGGCGAAATACCACGATGAGTCCACGAACGTATCCATCGTGTCGGTTTCGCGCTGAGCCGGCCCGCCGCATTTCGGGCAGGCGACCGCGCGCCATGTCGCATGACGGTCAAGCGGGTTGCCCGGCTTGTCGAAAGAAACGTCGTCCGGAAGTTTGACCGGCAGATCTTCCTTCTTCAGCGCCACCGTGCCGCAGCTCTCGCAATGGACGACCGGGATCGGGCAGCCCCAATAGCGCTGGCGCGAAATGCCCCAGTCGCGCAGCCGGAACTGGGTCTTCGCTTCGCCCCAGCCCTTCTCGACATAGAGCGCAAGCGTCTTCTCCATCGCCTGCTCGCAACTCTGCACCGTTCCAGGCTCGCCGTGCCAATGCACATAGCGAACCGTTTCGGTTTTCGCTGGCGTGTACGCTTCTGTTCCGATCTCGAAATCATCCGCCTCGACCGGTTGAAAGACGATCGTGACCGGCAGGTCATATTTGCGCGCAAAATCAAGATCGCGCTGATCGTGCGCAGGGCAGCCGATAACGGCGCCCGTGCCGTAATCCATCAGGACGAAATTGGCGATCCAGAGCGGAAGCGTGAAATTCGGATCGGCAGGATGGGTGACGCGAAGACCGGTATCGTAGCCGAGTTTTTCTGCTGTCTCGATCGCTTCCGCCGATGTTCCGATCTGGCGGCATTTCGCAGTGAAGGCCGCCACCTTCGGATCGTCCTGCTCCATTGCTTTTGCCAGCGGATGGTCGGGCGAGATCGCGGCGAAGGTCGGTCCCCACATCGTATCCGCGCGAGTGGTGAAAACAGGCAGGCTTGGAAACCCGTAGGGCGAATCCGGCAGACCGAATTCGAACGACAGCCCCTCGGACTTGCCAATCCAGTTCTTCTGCATCGTCCGGACTTTTTCGGGCCAGTTGGGCAATTCATCGAGCGACGCCAGCAGGTCGTCCGAGAAATCGGAAATCTTGAAGAACCACTGCACCAGTTCGCGCTGTTCGACCTCGGCGCCCGAGCGCCAGCCCTTGCCGTCGATCACCTGTTCGTTGGCCAGAACCGTCATGTCGACCGGGTCCCAGTTGACCCGGCTTTTCTTGCGGGTGACGAGCCCGGCTTCCAGCATGTCGAGGAACAGCATCTGCTGGCGATGGTAGTAATCGACGTCACAGGTTGCGAATTCGCGGGACCAGTCTAGCGACAGGCCCATGCTTTTCAGCTGGCTGCGCATCGTGTCGATATTGGCGTAGGTCCACGTTCCCGGATGTGTCTTGTTGGCCATGGCCGCGTTTTCCGCCGGCATGCCGAACGCATCCCACCCCATCGGATGAAGCACTGCAAACCCTTTGGCCCGCTTGTAGCGCGCCACGACATCACCCATCGTGTAGTTGCGCACATGGCCCATATGGATGCGGCCGGAGGGATAGGGAAACATCTCCAGCACGTAGTAGGTTTCGCGCGGATCGTTCTTGTCGGTCTCGAAGAGCTTGTTCTCGTCCCAGGCGGTCTGCCATTTCGGCTCGACGGTACGGGGATTGTAGCGCTCGGTTGCCATGGTCAGGGCTTTTCTATCTGTTCATTGCGGGCGGATAATCGGCGGATGCTTGACCATGCTTTGCGAAAAGGGTCAACCGCCGCGTCAAGGTTGAGCGGAAGGAAGCGCAATGGACGGCAGTCTGGAAAATTTCAACGAGGTTGTACGCTCCATCCAGCAGGCGGCAGAAGAAGCTGGCCGCCCCGCCTCCGATATCACGCTGATTGCCGTATCGAAAACGCATGATGCGGACACCATCCGCCCGGTGGTCGAAGCTGGCCAGCGCGTCTTCGGCGAAAACCGGGTGCAGGAAGCGCAGGGCAAATGGCCAGCACTTCGCCAGGACTACCCCGACATCGAACTGCACCTGATCGGACCGCTGCAAAGCAACAAGGCTGCCGACGCCGTTGCCTTGTTCGACGTCATCGAGACCGTCGACCGCGAAAAGATCGCCAGGGAACTGGCGAAGGAGATCGAAAAACAGGGCAAGGCCCCTCGCCTGCTCGTGCAGGTCAATACGGGCAAGGAAGAGCAGAAAGCCGGCATCATGCCTGAGGATGCAGTCGCCTTTGTCGCCCGATGTCGCGATGAGTACGGGCTGGTGATCGACGGGCTGATGTGCATCCCGCCCGTCGATGAAAATCCCGGCCCGCATTTCGCCCTTCTGGAAAAGCTGGCAGGAGAAGCCGGCGTCTCGACGCTTTCCATGGGCATGAGCTCCGACTACCAGACCGCGATCGCATTCGGCGCGACCCATATCCGCGTAGGCTCCGCCATCTTCGGCGCGCGGGACGACGGACAGAAATAATCCCCTGCGGTTTGTGGTGAACCGCAACACGCGGATAAGAAGGCCGTCGACCTTTTTTCAGCGCCCGCACGATATTTCCCAAATCACTTTCCCCCTTGACCAAGATTGGGCGCACAGCTACAGCCATAATTGTTATGTTATAACATAACTATTGAATGGAGCGTAGGAATGAATAGCAATTCATGGAAACACACGGCACTCGTGGCCATCGCGGCACTGCTTCTTGGCGGACCGGCGCAGGCGGAAGACAGGAAAGGCGATAACTCGTCAGCCCATGCGCATGGCCACTCCCATAGCGACGCTGAGCCGAAGAACGATATTGGCAAAGGCTATTTCGAAGACAGCCAGATCAAGGACCGGACACTGGCCGACTGGCAGGGCGACTGGCAGTCCGTATACCCCTATCTGCAGGCCGGCACGCTTGACCCCGTCATGGCGCACAAGGCCGAGGCGGGCGAGAAGACCGCCTATGAATACAAAGCCTATTACGAGACCGGGTACCGGACGGATGTGAACCGCATCGTGATCGATGGCGACAGCTTCACCTTCTATAAGGATGGAGAGACGTTGGCGGGCCGATATGCCGATGATGGCCACGAGACCCTGACCTACAAGAAGGGCAATCGCGGTGTGCGATACATCTTCAAGAAGGTCTCGGGCGACGATGGCGCTCCCCGGTTCGTCCAGTTCAGCGACCACGCCATCGCGCCGGTCGATGCCGGTCACTTCCATCTCTACTGGGGCGACGACCGAGCCGCTCTGCTGGAAGAAGTGACCAACTGGCCGACCTACTATCCCGCCTCATTAAGCGGCGCACAGATCGTCGACGAGATGATGGCGCATTGATCGGGCCCTGACTGCATTTGGCGATGCAACGGCTGGCGGCTTCACAGAACTGCCAGTCGTTTCTCATGGCTCATTCAATAGCGGCTGAGACACATTCCACGCCTCACTTGTCGTGCGAGCGACCGGCACTCACCGAATGTCGAATTGGAGAGTCCTTCCGTCCGCGCTAAGTGTGGTGCCGGAAAGAGGGCGCCATGCGCCTGTCAGATCATGCGTGGCGGCCCCCGCCACCGCATATGGAGGGAGGATGAATCATGAGTGACGTACAATTGCATCCGGTTCAGGACGCGTGGAAGGAGCGCGCACTGATCGACAAGGCCCAGTACGATGAAATGTACAAGCGGTCGATCGACGATCCGGAGGGTTTCTGGAAAGAGCACATGCAGCGGCTCGACTGGATCAAGGAACCCACCCGGATCAAGGCGGTCAATTTCGAATATCCCGACATTTCGATCAAATGGTTCGAGGATGGCGAACTGAACGTCAGTGCCAATTGCATCGACCGCCATTTAAAGGACAAGGGCGAGCAGACGGCGATCATCTGGGAGGCCGACAGCCCCGACGATGAAGCGCAGCATATCAGCTACCAACAGCTTCACGCTCATGTCTGCAAATTCGCAAATGTGCTGAAGGAGATGGGCGTCTCCAAGGGTGATCGGGTCGTGATCTATCTGCCGATGATCCCGCAGGCCGCCTATGCGATGCTGGCCTGTGCACGGATCGGCGCGGTTCACTCCATCGTTTTCGCGGGCTTTTCGCCCGATGCCCTCGCCGACCGCATCAACGATTGCGACGCGAAAGTCCTCATTACGGCCGATCATGCGCCGCGCGGCGGCAAGAAGACGCCGCTCAAGGCCAATGCCGACAAGGCTCTGAAGAAATGCGGCGATGACGTCAAATGCCTCACCGTCAAGCGTGTCGGCGATGATGTCGACATGCAGGACGGGCGCGATTTCTGGCTGCACGAAATGGAAGAGACGGTCGGAAACGACTGCGATCCCGTGGCGATGAATGCCGAGGATCCGCTCTTCATCCTCTACACATCCGGCTCGACCGGAAAGCCGAAGGGCGTCGTCCATACGTCGGGCGGCTATCTGGTCTGGACCTCGATGACCCATGAGCTGGTCTTCGATTATCATCCCGGCGACATCTACTGGTGCGGCGCCGATATCGGCTGGGTCACCGGCCACAGCTACATCGTCTACGGCCCGCTTGCGAACGGCGCGACGACGCTGATGTTCGAGGGCGTGCCGACCTATCCGGACGCGTCACGCTTCTGGAAGGTGATCGAAAAGCACAAGGTCAACCAGTTCTATACGGCGCCGACTGCCATTCGCGCGCTGATGGGCAAAGGCGACAGCTTCGTCGAGGGTCATGACCTGTCTTCGTTGAAAGTGCTTGGCACCGTGGGCGAGCCCATCAATCCTGAAGCCTGGGAGTGGTATTTCCACAAAATCGGCAAGGGCAAGACGCCGATTGTCGACACATGGTGGCAGACCGAGACCGGCGGCCATCTCATCACCCCGCTTCCAGGCGCGACCGACCTGAAACCCGGCTCGGCCACCAATCCGTTCTTTGGCGTCAAACCGGTCATGCTGGAGGCGGAAAGCGGCAAGGTGATCGAAGCGACGGAAGCGGAGGGCGTCCTTGCCATTGCCGATAGCTGGCCGGGGCAGATGCGGACTGTCTATGGCGATCACGAGCGCTTCGCCAACACCTATTTCCAGCAATATCAGGGCTATTACTTCTCCGGCGACGGCGCGCGCCGCGATGCCGATGGCTATTACTGGATCACCGGACGTGTCGATGACGTCATCAACGTCTCCGGCCACCGCATGGGCACGGCCGAGGTCGAAAGCGCCCTTGTCTCCCACCCCAAGGTCTCAGAGGCAGCGGTTGTCGGTTACCCGCACGATGTGAAGGGTCAGGGCATCTACTGCTATGTGACCCTGATGGCCGGAGAGGAGCCCTCGGAGGAACTGCGCAACGAACTTCGCAACCATGTTCGCGAGGAGATCGGGCCGATCGCCTCACCCGATCTGATCCAGTTCGCGCCGGGTCTGCCGAAAACCCGGTCGGGCAAGATCATGCGCCGCATCCTGCGCAAGATCGCCGAGGACCAGTATGACAGTCTGGGCGACACCTCGACCCTGGCCGAACCGGAGGTAGTCGACGATCTGATCGTCAACCACAAAGACCTCAAGGGCTGACCGGTCACACCTATGAAATAAAGGAGGCGGGCTACGGCCCGCCTTTCTTTTGTCTGCCAACGGATCGATCAGGCGGCACGGCGTTTGAGGTTTCGCCCGCCCATACGACCCGTCAGCCGCAATCCGTCCCGCATATTAAGGCTGAGCAGTGCGATATTAAGAGCGCCTGCCAGCAATTCGATGGCTTGAACCGCATAGAAGACAGCGTCCAGCTGACCACCTCCCGCTTTCCACGCCAGAAAAAACGCCGAGGGCACGAGAACCAGGACGCCATTCGGCGCGATGATGCGCATTCGTTTCACTTTGGCATGGGCCAGCCCGAATGTATTCAGTGCCCGCCCCGATCCACCGGCCACGGCAAGGGCGGGAATCAACACGAGAAATCCCCAGGGTATCGCCTCCTTGACGAATACGGTCATCTCCGTCGATCCGAACAGCTCGACAAAGACGGTGGAGAGCCAGAAAGTGAGAATCGTCAGCAATGCCAGAGTGCCAGCGATCGGATGGACAATGCGGGTCATAACGACTACCTCATTAAATAGCTTGCTATCTATAATATTTAATAGCGTGCTATTCAATAAGAAAGAGACGCATGTTCGATAAGAGATTTTCCGCAGGCTATCTCGCGAACCACATGGCGCGCCTTTTCTTTCATGCGCTGCAACGCAATATCGCGGCACTGGATCTGGCCCCGGCGCAGTTCATGACCCTTCTCGAACTATGGGAAGAAGACGGTCTGACGCAGGCCGAGCTGGTCGAACGCCTCGATGTCGAACAGGCGACGATGGCCAACACGCTCAAAAGGATGGAACGTGACGGCCTGATTGAGCGAAAGCCCCATCCTGTCGATCGCCGATCACGGAAAAACTGCCTCACGGAACGCGGTCGGAACCTGCAAAAGCCGGCCACCGAAGCAGCGACCTCTGTCAATGAGATTGCCCTTCAGGGATTGAACCCTTGGGAGCGCACCGCCCTGATCGAACTCATGCGCAACACGATCTCCAATCTGCAGAAAGCGGAGCGATTTTGAGCGCCCGCTATCCCGAAACGCCCGATGGCCGCTATTTCGTCGCCAAAGGCCGGCTGTGGCGAAAGAGCGATCCATCGCTTTCCGATAATGAACGTCAGGATACCGTAGACGATTTGATGGCGGCGCGCCGTGAGGTTCGCGATGCACCGGACGACGAATCCAGAAAGGCCGCCCGGAGACGCGTCGACGCCGCAAAAAAGCGCCTTGGCGAGCGCGGGCCGGTCTGGTGGACCGATGGCGCACCGGACGAGACGCGCAAGGCGCCCTGGAACACCCGCTACGCCGATTGGTGGGCCGGCCTCGGCGACGAAGAGAAAGCGCGTGGAAATCCGGACTAGTGACGGAAGTGGCGCATGCCCGTCATCACCATGGCGATCCCGTGCTCATCCGCCGCGGCGATCACCTCATCGTCGCGCATTGAACCGCCCGGCTGGATCACCGCCGTCGCACCAGCTTCCACCGCTGAAAGCAGGCCGTCCGCAAAGGGGAAGAAGGCGTCGGAAGCCACGACGGAGCCTTTCGACAAGGGTTCGGAGATACCTGCTGCTTCGGCAGCATCGGCGCTTTTGCGCGCTGCGATACGGGCGCTGTCGACACGGCTCATCTGTCCAGCGCCAACGCCGACGGTCGCGCCTTCCTTGACGTAGACGATGGCATTGCTCTTCACATGCTTGGCGACCCGGAAGGCGAAACGCAGATCGGCCATCTCCTGATCGCTGGGCGCGCGCTTGGTCACAACCTTCAGATCGAGATCGTCGATCCGACCGAAATCGCGATCCTGCACGAGAAGGCCGCCGGCAACGCTCTTGACGGTCGCGCCCCGCGCCGCCGGGTCGGGCAGTCCGCCCGTCAGCAGCAGCCGCAGGTTCTTCTTGGCAGCGATAATCGCCTTGGCTTCATCGCTGGCATCCGGCGCAATGATAACCTCCGTGAAGACCTTGACGATCTCCTCGGCCGCTTCCGCATCCAGTGCGCGGTTGAGAGCGACGATCCCGCCGAATGCCGAAACCGGATCGCAGCGGAGAGCCTTGCGGTACGCATCGACGAGCGACGCGCCCTCGGCGACGCCGCAGGGGTTGGCGTGCTTGATGATGGCGACGGCGGCCGTCCGCTCCGGATCGAATTCGGCCGCCAGTTCGAAGGCGGCGTCGGTATCGTTGATATTGTTGTAGGACAGCGTCTTGCCCTGCACCTGCGTCGCGGTCGCGACGCCAGGCCGATTCGTGCCATCGGTGTAGAAGCCGGCGCTCTGATGCGGGTTTTCCCCATAACGCATCACCGCCGCCAGCTTACCGCCAAAAGCACGGTAATCCGGCGCTTCGACATCCAGCGTTTCGGCGAACCAGTTCGAGATGGCGGCATCATAGGCGGCCGTGCGGGCAAAGGCTTTCGCGGAAAGCCGCTGGCGGAACGCATAATTGGTCCCGCCATCGTTTTCAGCGATCTGCGCCAGAAGCGGCGCATAATCGGACGGGTCTACGATCGTCGCGACATAGGCGTGATTTTTCGCCGAGGCGCGCACCATGGCAGGCCCGCCAATATCGATATTTTCGACGGTCAGTGCGTATTCACCACCCGCGGCGCGCACCTCTTCGAACGGGTAGAGATTGATGACCGCCAGATCGATGGCGCCGATGTCATGCTCTTCCATCGCGGCCTTGTGGTCGGCATCGTCGCGGATCGACAGAAGGCCGCCATGGACTTTCGGATGAAGTGTCTTGACGCGTCCATCCATGATCTCGGGAAAGCCGGTAATGTCTGACACGTCCTTGACGGCCAACCCGGCTTCGCGGATCGCCTTCGCAGTGCCGCCGGTCGAAAGCAGCTCCACGTCGCGTTCGGCCAGGGCGCGCGCCAGATCGATAAGACCGGTCTTGTCGGAAACGGAGAGGAGTGCGCGCCGGATCGTGATGCGGTCGGGCGGAGTGATGGATTTTGCGGCAACGGCCATGGATCGGATCCTGTCTCGGGGAGCATCCGCCCTCTGTCGGGCGGTCATGGGAGTTAGCAGGCCCCTAGCACGATGATTCGTCCATGGCGAGATTGCGGCGCCTGCCGTCACCAGTTTCCGCGCCCTGCCATACCTATTAGTCCTCTGCGACCAGGCCCCATTCGATCGTCAGCGGCGCGTTCGATATCGGCGGCGTGATCTCGATCTGCCGTGTCGCGGCAGGTTCGCCAGCCCGACCGAGATAGAGACTGTCGGTCATCGCCGCACGGTGACCATCGACGACGAAGCGCCAACGCCGCCCACCCTTCGTCGTCAACCTGATCGAGCCGTCGCGCTCACGCCAGCAATCGATCGTTGGATGGAGATGAAACCGGAGCGTCACCGGCATGTCTATCACGATCTCCCGATCGTCCGGCTCGGCATAGAGCCGGTCGATACCGGCAAGGGATTGACCGTTTTCGGCAAGAATCAGCGTCCGCTCGTGGCGCAATCCGAAAGGCTCGACATAGCCATCATGAGCCGCCGTCGCCGCGTGTGTTCCGTCGCGCCGCAGCGCCACGTGAACCGGGCCGATCAGCGGTCGCCCCAGCCATTTCATCAAGCGCCCGGCCCGTGCAAATTGCGCGGAAGAGCGATCGGCCACAGCCAGTGTGGAATGCGCGGCAGTCACACGGGAGAGTCCGAACACCGTCGATTTCGGATCGCGGGCAGCGCCGCAATTGACGACAATCGGCTCGCCGCCCGACGAGAACTCGAACGACAGCATGCCGGCATGCGCATGGCCGGCGAAGGAAAGCGGAGGCGGTCCGCCCACATCCGCAATGGCCACGCTATCGCCGGCCTCCAATCGCAGATAATGGGAAGCCGCCGCCAAGCCAGCCGGCCGACCCTCCGTTTCATCGCGGGCCAGAAGCGTCTGGATCAGGAGTGGATCGACCCAACCGCCACCGTTGAAACGCGCCAGACGGCCCGCTCCGAGATCGAAGAAGCGGAGCAGAACGAAAAGCCGGTCGATGGCCTCGGTAAAGGGTTGGGGTGGCGCACGACCGAGATGGCCATAGGCCTGGCGAAGCAGCAGCAGGTCTTCCAGAATGGTCGGCAGCACCGACGGATCGCGGCTGGCGTGACCGCCATCGGCGAGCAATTGCCGGTCAAGTTCGCTCAGGAGGTTCTTCTCGGCCTTCTCCACGCGCTTTTGTCCGTCGGATAGGCAGAGCGCCAGTCCGAGCAGCGCAACCCTTCCGCGAAGGCGGTCGAGTGGCTCGGGCGAGGCCGGAATCGCGCGGCGAAGCCACCGACAATGGCGCACGAAGGCGCGGCCCAGCATCGGGCCGAAATGCGAATCGGCATTGCGGAGCAAAAGCGGCGAGGCCTTGAGCCATTGCAATACCCGCTCCGTCGCAATTCCGACATTGGCGCTCGTCCTGGTCGCAAGGACAGGCCGCGAGAGATAATCCTCGACCAGATACCGCGCTTGCGCAGCGGCAAGATCGCTCTGGGCGGCCTGAAAGTCGGCCAGCCAGACGAACCGCTCCAGCTCCCTGCACCAACTTTCCGGCACATCGTTCTGGGCGAACGGACCACCTGGCCCGACCGAAACGGTATGCCCCGCGAGGCGCCATTCACCGGAGTAATAGGCTCTGGCCCGTTCAGGGTCGCCTTCCATGAGGCGCTGCGGCGCAAAGACGATATGCGGCGGATTGGAAACGAGGCGCAGCGCACGAAGCCGGGCCAGCCGTCCGGTTTGAAAGGGACGAACCAGTTGCCGCTTGGCGGCTTCGACAAGAAGGCGAAACAATGCGCTCGGATATTCGCCTATCGTGATGGCCCCGGTTGGAGTGTTCTTCTTATCCGACAACTCTATGCGTGAGTGTTGCCGCGCATCAAACGCTATCGGTGGATAAGTCGTTCAAATCCGCCGAAATCGCGCGGCAAAAAAACCGTCGACGCCGCCGATCTCGGCCCAGTTCGCCGGCGTGGTTCGAACCCAGCCCTCTCCGGTGATCGCAGTTTCGAAGCCGGGTATCTCGGCCTGGCTGACCGGAAGCGGCTCGATCGCCTCCAGCGCCTCGAACGCCCTGGCCACCGCTTCACCCTCACGCCGGTCCAGCGAACAGTTTGCAAATACGATCGTTCCACCCGGCCTGACAAGATCAACGCAACGCTGAAGAAGGACCGCCTGTAGGGCCGCCATCCGTTCCACCACGGCATCCGATTTCGTCCACAGCACGTCCGGATGGCGACGTGCGGTGCCTGTGGACGAGCACGGCGCGTCGAGAAGAACGGCATCGAAGGCTTCGTCCGGCGCCCATTTCCGAAGGTCAGCGGCGACCGTCTTTGCGGAAAGGTCAAGCCGGCGAAGATTGTCCTCAAGCCGGCGGAGGCGGGAAGCCGAAAGGTCGAGCGCCGTCACGGCCGCGCCCGACAAGGCGATTTGCGCGGTCTTGCCCCCTGGCGCAGCGCAGAGGTCCGCAACCTTCATCGAGGGCGTCGCACCGATCAGCCGAGCCGGGATCGTCGCGGCGGCATCCTGCACCCACCAGGCGCCTTCCTCGAATCCCGGGAGAGCCGGGATAGGCGGCGTCGAAGCGGGAAGGCGCAACGAGCCATTCGGCAGAATGCGCGCACCAAGCTCTTCTGCCCAGCGCTCCGCGTTCGCCTTTACGGTCAGGTCGACGGAGGCCTCCATCTGATGCGCCTGAAGGATGGCGGCAGCGCTCTCCTCGCCATAATCGCGCGTCAGGGCTGCCGCGAACCATTGCGGCGCATTGAGCGCCTTCTGCGCGACCGCCTCGCGCTTTTCATCCGACATGCGAGTGAGCCCGCGAAGCACGGCATTCACGAGCGAGGCAAACCGCGAAAGTCGCGGATCGCCTTGCGCAGCGGTCACCGCAAGATCCACCGCGGCGCTATCTGGCACCGAAAGATGCACGATTTGCGCCGCGCCCACATGAAGAAGATGTTCCAACGCCCGCGCATTCGGCGGCAGCGGCCGATCCAGGCGATCGGCGATCAGCGCTTCCAGGCTGCCGCGATGGCGAAGAGCCGTGAGCAGAATGGCGCGGCATAGCCCACGGTCGCGCGGCTCAAGCGCGATATAGGCCGGATTGCCGTTTTCATCGTCGGTCAGCGCATCCAGCGGTGTCGCCTTGTCGATCACGGCGGCAAGGAGGCGAGCGGCGGCTAGGCGAGGCGCAAGCCCCGTCTTTGTGGAAGAGTGATCTGTGTGCGTCGCCGCGGTTTTCCCGGCTGGGCGCGCGGACTTTCTTGCGGAAGTAGCCCTCACGCCCAAGGGCCTCGACGCCCGGCACCGGTCGGCACACGAGCCCCACCCTTATGGATACTGTCCTGAGCGGCCCGTCCGGAGGACAAACCCGAGCCGCCCCCCATACCAGACGCCATCTCCTTGAGCGCGGCAATGCGGTTCGCGGTCGCCGGATGCGTCGAGAAAAGGCTATCCATGCGCTGACCATTGAGCGGATTGATGATGAACATGTGCGCCGTCGCGGGGTTACGTTCCGCATTGTCGTTGGGTATGGCCTCCGCCCCGCGCGCAATCCGCTGGAGGGCGCTCGCCAGGGCCAGCGGATCGCCGGATATTTCCGCGCCGCGCCGGTCGGCGGCATATTCACGCGTCCGGCTGATCGCCATCTGCACGATCATCGCGGCCAGCGGAGCAACGATCATCGCCGCCAGCATCCCTATGATGCCGAGAGGGTTGTTGCCGCGATTGCCGCCGAAAAAGAACGCAAAATTGGCGAGCATCGAAATGGCACCGGCCAACGTCGCCGTGATCGTCATGATTAACGTGTCGCGATTTTGGACGTGCGCCAGTTCATGCGCCATGACGCCGGCCAGTTCCCGCTCATCCAGTTGCCGAAGAAGGCCCGTTGTCGCTGCAACCGCGGCATTCTCCGGGTTTCGGCCAGTGGCAAAAGCATTCGGCTGGTCGTTTTCCATGATGTAGACCTTGGGCATGGGCAGGCCTGCGTTCTGCGAAAGCTGCTCTACCATGCGGTAGAAACCGGGAGCGCTTTGCGCGTCGACCTGCCGCGCACCGTGCATCTTCAACACGAGCTTGTCCGCGTTCCAGTAGGAGAACAGGTTCATGACAACAGCGACACCGAACGCGATCAGCATGCCGCCGCGTCCGCCGATCAGAAAGCCGACGCCCATGAAGAGGGCTGTCATGAAGGCGATCAGCATTGCCGTCTTAACGTAATTCATCGTCTCCGCTCGTCCTTTCCGAAGGATGCAGACTGTTGAGTTGCGCCTTATATGGGAGGTTGTGCACGACGGATCAATTCGGGAGAAATCGATGACGGAAAAGTCACGCAAGGACGACGCGAAGGACGCCATCAAGCAGGCGACAAGCGGACTGGGCGCCAAGGAGAACGAAGCAACGCCCGATAAGGCCCGACTGAAAGACGAGCCAAAAGGCGATGAAAACGAGGAAGACGGACGATCGGCCTCGCCTCAACGTCGGCTCGAAGATCTTCCCGCCGCTGCTCGCCGCGCCCTGCAGGAAGCGGAGGAACGCCGTGCGAAGATCGATGCCTTCGAGGACGAGATGCCGCGTGAAATCGACGGTCGCGGCGGACGCGAACCAGTGCGCTATGGCGACTGGGAAAAGAAGGGCATCGCCATCGATTTCTGAGTCGGCAACATTCGATTTCGCTGCGTGGCCAGCCTATTACGATTTCGAGGATGAAGGTTTCGAGGTCGAAGCCGGCAACATCATCGACACCGATCTCGACATGCACACCGTCCGCTTCGGTGTCGCCTACAAATTCTGATCGTCTCCGCGCCTATTCGGCCGGCGCGCCGAAGATAGCCATGGCCAGGCCGGTCACGGCCAGCAGGCTGTAAAAGATGCCAAGGCCGCCGCGGCGCTCGCAGCGGGCTCCCTGCGCCGCGATTGCGGATTGAATGGCGTAGTAGAGCGCGAATCCACGCGACGCATAGGCGATGATCTCGAAAATATCGAACGCCCAGGTAAAAATGAAACCGAAGGCCACCAGCAGGGCATAGGCCGTGCGGGTCGCGATGCGGCCACCCGTCAGCTCAGTGACCAGTCCACCCGACCCACCCGTATCGGCGACAGCGGCGCTGAACTGCGCCGCAAGCGCAGCCGCGGTGAGGAGGATGGGCAGGATCGGCGCGACCAGAGCCATGAGCTGGATGATGGCGGTCTCGCTCAGCGGCACGGCATCGGGCCGGAACACATAGGCAATCAGCAAGATATAGATCAGATAGATGACCGTTGAGAGGATTTGAGCAAGCCGCATCGAGCGGATGCGCGTTGCCGCATCGTACTCAGCGCCGAGATATCGCGATGTTTCGAACCCCTGCACCGTGACGATCAGACCGAAGATCAGTGCGATAGCGGGCCAGCCGGAAAGGGACGGCGCGCTGGCAACAAGCTCACCGCTCGTCGCCTTACCGGCGAAGAACCAGGCAAGGCCGGCCAGAAGACCGGCAATCATCGCCAGCTTCAACGAAACCGAGAGGGTTTCCAGACGCTCGAGCGCCCGAAAGCCCCAGAACCAGCCCACAAAGATGATGACCAGCAGCATCGCGCTTGTCAGAAGCCGCGCGTGATAGGGCGAACGCCATGGCGTCAGCTCGGTGCCGAATGCGCCGAAGAGGTTCAGATAATAGGCTACCGAGATGAAATAGGCGAAGGCAAGCGTCCATGAGGCGGCGGTTTCCAGCCATTCTTCCGTGACGCTGCGTTCGCCGGCGGCGCGTCGTGCGATGTTGAAGCGGATTGCGCTGCCAAATGCCCACGCGCCGGCGCACAGCACCCCCATGATCAACGGCGCATACCAGCCGAAGGACACGTGCAGGATGGGGCCAAGCACCAGAAAGCCGCTTCCGATGATCGATGCGAGCGGTGTGACGGTGGCACGCCAAAGCGGCGCAGAAGCGACGCGCGGCCATAACAGGAGGGCGGCGCTGGCGAGAACGGCGATGAGAATGACGCTGGTGATCATGCCTCGTCGCTTATGCCCTTGTGAGCGAAAGGAAAAGCGCTGCGCGAACGTTTTGCGCAACTCCGCGCAGCCCGTTTCTTCCCCTTCGTCAACGCCTTGGCTCGTCGAAAATCCGAAAACGGATTCACGCTCCCTGCAATCAGGAATAGAATCGTGCGATGCGATTCGCCTGCCTGATGCTTGGTTCTTTGCTGCTGCCTGCTGCCGCGACGGCGGGAGACATTGTCTCCGGCCCGGTCGCCGCTTCAGTGGTGAACGTGATCGATGGCGACAGCTTTACCGCCGATGCGCTGGTATGGCCCGGCATGCGTCTGCGCTACACGGTCCGGGTCAAAGGCATCGACACCCCCGAAACCCGGCGTGCCGGCTGCAAGGCCTAGAAAGTGGCAGGTCAGTCGGCGAAGCGGCGTGCCGAAACGCTCCTGCGCTCAGGTCCCGTTACGCTTCTCGACGTCGAGGCCGACAAATATTTCGGCCGCGTTCTGGCGAAAGTTCATATTGGCGGAACAGTCAGCATGACCGAGGTCATGATCGGCGAAAACTATGCCCTCCCCTACCATGGCGGACGGCGGATCGACTGGTGCGATGGCAGTGCGCAGGCCGGTCGTGTGATCGACCGGACAACGGTCGGCGCAACGCGATAGATCAGGCTATCGTCTCTTCCGCCTTCGGGGCAGCGGCCGGGCGGGCAACGAGGGACCCCTTGCCCGCATTTGTCCGTCCGTCCGCTGGCCTTGCCGACGCCACCTTCAATGCTCCCGCAAATTCGAGCCAGTACACCAGCGCGAAAAGCAGGGCACAGCCGAGCAGCACAAGACCCGTATCGAGAAGGGGGGACGGCTCCGTCACCATCCGAAGCGGCTGGAGGACCATGGCGAACAATGTACCGGCGATGAAGACCGGAAGAGCGTGCCGGCCCATCACCGCGAGAGGGTTGTCGAGTCGGCAGCGAAACAGCCGCGACAAAGGGGCGATCGTCACGATCAGATAGGCCGCCGCCAGGACGTGCAGCAGGCGAAAGGTCGAGAGAAACGTCTTGTTGAAGCCGGTAAGCACCTTCGGCAGCCCGAACGAGACATCGACGCCCCAAAGCGGAATTCGGACCCACAACAGCGCCAGCAGGAGATAGCCGGCGGCGAGGACGATCAGCGCCGGGTGACGCGGAAGGGTCCCGCCCGCACGGATGTGCAGGACGGACGCGACACCAATGAAGAAGAGGAACTGCCAGGAAAGCGGATTGAGAAACCAGATGCCGCTCATCGGCCAGTTGGGCGGGCCGAACTGAAAGAGCCCGCATCCGAGCCAAAGCCCGAAACTGATCAGGAGCATCGCGGCGATGCTTCGCTTGCCGATCAGGATCATCGGCGGCAGCATCACAAGCATCAGGACATAGATCGACAGAATATTGTTATAGCCGAGCTGGTGCGTCATCAGAATGATACCGGCGAACGCTTCCGCCGAGTGCTCCATCACCGGCCTGATGGCGATCTTCTCCATCAGATCGGGCCTCGACCAAAGCGCGGCGAAGAAGCCGAAGCTGCCCAGAGTGAAAAGCGTGGTGCAAAGCTGCGCGATGTAGAGAACACCAGCGCGTCGCCATGCCTTCACCGTGGCGGCCAGACGGGCTCCAGGGCAGAACTTCGAAGAATAGGCGAGTCCGGCCGACAGGCCGGAAATCAGGACGAACGCCTCCGCCGCATCCGAAAATCCGAAATTCTTGTGCGTGAGAAACTCTAGCGGGTTCTGCGGCACGTGATTGATGAAGATGGAGAGCAGGATCAGCGCGCGGATCACATCGATCCGTGTATCACGCGTGGAAGGAACGGGAGCGGTCATGTGCGTTCGTATCGGTCTCACAGGCGGGGCAATTTCGGTCCATCATCCGGTGGGAGCCGGAGGACCGCCGTTCCATTCGCCTGCCGTCCCTTGCATCAATGGTTCAATGGCTATGGCGCCATCATCGTGGCGTGACAATGGCCATAGATGCGAAAATACGCTCTCCGTAAAGTCCCGCCAAGAAAAAGGGCCCGCCTTGACAGGCGAGCCCCGTGTTTCCGTTCATGGTGCGGTCGTCAGCCGGCCGATCAAACTCGGCTCCGGCCGCACATCATGCGCTATCAGCGGGAAGACTGCTTCCCGTGAAGGCAATCCGCCGAGACCACATCACGGAACTGGTAAACACTCGACATCAGATCACCTCCTTTCATTCGTTGAACACGATTCAGAGTGTGGGGATTTTCAGCGCTTTGCGCAAGAGGCGGGCGGCAAAAATGAACCCGCCCGGATCGCTCCGGGCGGGGTTGCGCATGGTTGGCCAAGACCGTCTTAGTGGTCGGTCGCGACACCGGCGCCGCGGGGCGTCCGTACGCTCTCGACCAGATCCTTGATGTGTTCTGGCACATCGCTCGTCATCTTCGATATGATGATGGCGACCGCAAAATTGATCAGGGCGCCAACCGCACCGACAGAGGTCGGGGCGATACCGAATAGCCAGTTTTCCGGCACATCGGCGAGCTGATTGGTCTCGGGAATGAAGAACCAGCCCTTGTAGATGAAGATGTAGATCACGGTCGACAGAAGCCCCGCCAGCATGCCGGCCACAGCCCCGGTCCGGTTCACCGTCTTGGAGAAGATGCCCATCATCAGCACCGGGAAGATCGACGCCGCCGCGAGACCGAAGGCCAGAGCCACGGTTTGCGCCGCAAATCCGGGCGGATTGAGCCCGAGATAGGTGGCCACCCCAATCGTCACCGCCATGGCAATCCGGGCCCACATCAGCTCTGCTCGCTCCGAGATCGTCGGATTGATCGCCCCTTTGACGAGGTCGTGACTGACAGCCGACGCGATGGCGAGAAGAAGGCCCGCCGCCGTCGAAAGCGCTGCAGCGATACCGCCAGCGGCGATCAGTGCGATTACCCAGCTCGGCAGTTGTGCGATCTCCGGATTGGCAAGCACCAGGATGTCGCGGTTGACGTCGAGTTCATTACCCTGCGGCGAGCCAGCCAGCGTGCCGGCCACCTCATCATTGGCGTCGTTGTAGTAATTGATCCGTCCGTCGCCATTCTTGTCGTCGAACGTCAGAAGACCGGTCACTTCCCAGTTCTTCATCCATTGCGGCCGCTCTTCATATTCCAGCGCTTCAGCCTGTGTGCCGTTCGGATAGACGGTGTCGATCAGGTTGAGCCGCGCCATCGCACCGACGGCCGGGGCGACGAGATAGAGAAGCGCGATGAAAACCAGCGCCCACCCGGCCGAATAGCGCGCATCGCGAACACGCGGCACGGTGAAGAAGCGGATGATGACATGGGGCAGGCCCGCCGTTCCGATCATCAGCGCCAGCGTGAACAGAACCATGTTGAACATGGAGGAATTCAGCGCGGTATATTCGGCAAAGCCAAGATCCGTTACCACCTGATCGAGCCTGACCAGAAGCGGCGTGCCGCCCTCGACATCGCCGAACAGCCCGAGAGGCGGCAGCGGATTGCCGGTCAGTTGCAGCGAGATGAAGATCGCCGGCACCGTATAGGCAAAGATCAGCACCACATATTGCGCCACCTGCGTATAGGTGATGCCCTTCATGCCGCCGAAGACCGCGTAGAAGAATACGATCGCCGCGCCGATGAAGAGGCCCGTTGCGTTGTCGACTTCGAGGAAGCGCGAGAAGGCGACGCCAACGCCGGTCATCTGGCCGATGACATAGGTCAGCGAAATGACGATCAGGCAGAACACGGCCACGAGACGCGCGGTTTTTGAATAGAACCGGTCTCCGATGAATTCCGGCACCGTGAACTTGCCGAACTTGCGCAGATAGGGTGCCAGCAGCATAGCCAGCAAGACGTATCCGCCGGTCCAGCCCATCAGATAGGACGAGTTGCCGTAGCCGGTGAAGGCGATCAGCCCCGCCATCGAAATGAACGAAGCGGCGCTCATCCAGTCGGCGGCGGTCGCCATACCGTTCACCACAGGGTGGACACCCCGGTTCGCGGCATAGAATTCCGACGTCGAGCCGGCGCGAGAGACCCAGGCGATCACGATGTAAAGAAGAAAGGAACCGCCGATGAACAGCAGATTGAGTGCGTACTGACTCATCGATTTACTCCTCGTCGAATTCGTATTTGCGGTCCAGCGCATTCATGCGCCAGGCATAGACGAAGATCAGCACAATGAATGTCAGGATGGATCCTTGCTGCGCAAACCAGAAACCAAGATCGGTTCCGCCGACTGAAATTCCTGAAAGCAAGGGCCGCAGAATGATCCCGAAGCCGAAAGAAACCAGCGCCCAGATAATCAACAGGATCGCCATAAGCCGCTTGTTGGCGGCCCAATAGGCATCCGCCTTGGATGTTTGATCGACCATAATTCCTCCCCGGTCAGATGGCCGGCGGGACGGAGCCTCCCAAAACACCCCGACAACTAATCGCGGACCATCGGTGCCAATTAAACGATAGCCACACCGGGACGCCAGAGATATTCGCCCGGTTTAGACCATGTATTGAGACGGCCTGCTTAGACCTTCGACGTATTTCGCCGACGCGATCTCCTGTCTTTTCAGATGCTTTTCCACATTCGACGATTTTATCGGTCGTGGCGCAACGAAGGACCGCAACTCACGTTCTCACACCATGAAACGATGAAAGGATCGTGCCCCGATGGATATCATCCGCATTCTGCTCGCCATCATCCTGCCGCCCGTTGGCGTGTTTCTCCAGGTCGGCATTGGCTTGCATTTCTGGCTCAATATTCTGCTGACGCTGCTCGGCTATGTACCCGGCATCATCCATGCTCTGTGGGTTATCTTGCGGAAGTAACAATGCTCTGCGGCACCGTCTGCCAGGTGACTTTCCCTTGGACCGACTGGCGGAAAAGGACGGTTCGTCAGGCCAGATCAGGCTTACTCAGCCGCGATCGACTGAGGTTTCCGGGCACTTTGGTGAAAGAAGGCGCGGAGATGACCTGCCATGGCGGTCGCCTGGCAGGTCGGATTGTCTTGGCTCAACAGGCTGATCGAATAGTCGCCTAAGGGGGGCAACCCATCTTCCTCACTCAATATGCGCACACCAGCGCCGGCAAACGAGCGGGAAACGGGGGCGACGGCTATTCCTGCCTGCACCGCTGCACGCTGGCCCGATGTATGGGCGCAGAGATAGGCCACGCGATAGTCACGCTTCATCGCCTTCAGCGCCCTTTCGGCCTGCGTCCGCCAGACACACCCTTCTTCCCACATGGAGATCGGCAGCGGATCACGAAGATGCGCCGTTCCGCCGAGCGCTCCGATCCAGACCAGAGGCTCGCGGATCAGCACCTCGCCCTCGGTTTCGCAGCCCGGCAATTCATCGCATGAGACAAGCGCAAGATCGAGTTTGCCATCCTGAAAGAGAGGCCGAAGATCACGGCTCTCCTTCATCACCACATCGACGACGACGCTGGGATGGCTTTCGGAGAACTTCTTGAGCACGTTCGGCAGAACGGTCTCGCCATAGTCGTCAGGCAGTCCCAGACAGAGCCGGCCTGCCATCTCGGGCCGCAAAATCGTATCGAGGGCCGCCCGGTTCAGTTCCAGCATCTGTCGCGCATAACGCAACAGGGTTTCACCGGCTACGGTCAGGCGCACATGGCGCGGCCCACGCTCCAGCACCGGCGTGCCAAGCTGTTCCTCGAGCCGTTTCATCTGCATCGAGACCGCTGAGGGCGTCCGTCCGACCGCATCCGCCGCCTTCGCGAAACTGCCCGTTTCGACAATGGCCACGAAGCTGCGCAGCACGTCCGCATCCAGCAAGGGGGCGCCGAACGGAGCATTGTCGTTACTGATCAATTCCATTGATCATTACCTCAGAACAATTCGTTTGATTGAATCATACCTCGCTCATAGCGTCTTCGCAAGCCTGACGGCCAACACGGAGACGAAACGATGAGCTACAATCTGGAATGGGTAAGAGCTCGCGTCAGCAGGGCGCGCGACCAATCGAGGCGGAGGCGGCTGGAACGGCAGATTTCTTCCCTGCCCGACTGGCAGAGGAAGGATATCGGCTGGCCTGCCGAGCAGAGACTTCAAAATGATTCAGGCTGCCGCACCGATCACGGCGACAGCGCGGCGGCGGACCTGTCCACCCTCGACCAAAGGCTGCATTGAGGAGACCCCGACGCTGCGGCAGTGACTTGCCGGAGCGTCGGCATCCTCGGCACGGGTGAATGACGACCCTGCCCTTGTCACGAGGTTCGCGGCTGCTAAACCTCTGGCAGATGCAGCAGGGAAGTTGATGATGGAACACCGCACGCTGGGAGCCGACGGCCCTCTGGTTCTTTCCGTGGGCCTCGGAGCGATGAGCTTTGGCGGCATGTACGGCAAAACGACCGAAGAGGCGAGCCGCGCCACGATGGCCAAGGCGCTGGAGAGCGGCGTCAATCACTGGGACGTTGCCAATATCTATGGCGGCGATGGATTGTGCGAAGAGATTATCGGCCGCTTTCTCCAAGACCACCCCGGCGCCCGGCAGAAAATCGCTCTGGCCACAAAAAGCGCCATCATTTCCGGCCCGCCCCGCAGGATCAGCAATGATCCGGACTATATGCGCGGCGAACTGGAGAAATCGCTGACACGGCTCAATACCGATCACGTCGATCTCTATTACATCCACCGCCGCGATCCGGAGACCCCCATCGAAACGATCGTGGAAGCCATGGGCCGCTGGACCGAGGAAGGCCTGATCGGCGGGATCGGCCTGTCGGAATGTGCGCCGTCGACCCTGGAGCGGGCCGCCTCCGTCTTTCCCATTCGCGCTGTCCAAAGCGAATATTCGCTATGGAGCCGACAGCCAGAGCTCGGTCTGATCGATCTGTGCGCGAGGCTCGGAACGGCCTTTGTTGCCTTCTCATCCCTTGGACGCGGCATGTTCGGCGACGCACCGCTTCGTCCCGAAACCTTCTCGGCCTCGGATTTCCGGGCGGCCAATCCGCGGTTTTCGCCGGATAATTTCCCGCGCAATGAACAGAAGATCGCGGCCTTCCGCGTGCTCGCGGACGAGATGGGACTGCCGGCACCGGTGCTGGCCAATGCCTGGGTTCTGGCGCGTGCGCCTCATATCCATGTCATACCGGGCACGCGTAGCACGACCCACCTTCAGCAGAATGCCGAAGCCGCTGCCGTGACGCTGACACATGAGCAGATGGCCGCAATCGAGGCAATCCTTCCCGCCGGCTTCGCTCATGGCGCGCGTTATGCCCCGGCCCAGACGGCTGGGGTCGAGGATTATTGCTGATGGCTGACGGTCAGCGTTCCATAACCGTTCTTGGCGCAACAGGCTCCATCGGGGTCTCGACACTCGACGTCCTCACCCATCTCGGCCCCGAAGCATTTCGGGTGGAGGCCCTGACCGGCGCATCCAACATCGCGCTCCTGGCTGAGCAGGCTCGGCGCGTCGGTGCCAGACTTGCAGTCACTGCCGACGAAAGCCGCTATGGTGAGCTGAAGGATGCTCTTTCTGGTACCGGGATCGAAGTCGCCGCCGGTAGAACGGCGCTGATCGAAGCCGCGAGCCGGCCTGTCGATGTCACGATGGCTGCCATCGTCGGCATTGCCGGCCTCGCTCCGACCCTCACTGCCATTCGCCACGGTGGTGTGATCGCCCTTGCCAACAAGGAGTGCCTCGTCTGCGCGGGCGCTTTTTTCCTTGCGGAATGCGAAAGACATGGCGCAACGCTTCTGCCCGTCGATTCCGAGCACAATGCTATATTCCAGGCCCTGATCGGCGAGGAGCGCGCCGCCGTCGAGACGATCGTTCTCACCGCTTCGGGGGGACCTTTTCGAACCTGGTCCCGCCAAGAGATGGCGTCTGTCACCGCTAAGACCGCGGCAGAACACCCGAACTGGTCGATGGGGCTGAAAATCTCCATCGACAGCGCGTCCATGTTCAACAAGGCACTGGAAATGATCGAGGCGCAGCATCTGTTTGGCCTCACGGCTGAACAGGTCGAGGTGATCGTGCATCCACAATCGATCGTCCATTCGATGGTGCGCTATCGCGACGGATCCATCCTTGCGCAGCTCGGGCCGGCGGATATGCGTGTACCCATCGGCTACGCGCTCGCCTGGCCGGATCGCGCCACGCTGCCTACCGAACGTCTGGATTTCGCCGCCTTGTCCTGTCTCGACTTCGAAGCGCCCGACGAGGGCAGATTTCCCGCTCTTCGGCTGGCGCGCCGGGCACTCCTCCATGGCGGCGCATCCAGCGCCGTCCTGAATGGCGCGAAGGAAGCGGCACTCGACGCCTTTATCGCGGGAGAGATCGGCTTTCTCGACATGGCGGAACGGGTCGAAGTGGCCATGGACCGTCTCGGCGACCTGTCTGAACCAAGATCGCTCGATGAAATCGAAGAGATCGATCGCCAGGCCCGGATTTAATAAAGCGCCGAAAAGTGCCTAACCGAGTGGATCAGCCTCTCCTGGCGCACCGGGCCTGACAAGCGCCACCACCGCCAGCACAACGAACAGGAAGGCGGAATACTGGAACCAGAGCCCCGGCGCGACGAGCGAGGAGGCCATGATCGCACAGGCAGAAAGCGCTGCCGCGGTAACGTACATGTCCGGTCTCGGGGCCCGCACGATTTTCAGGCTACGAAGAAGGAAGGAAGCGGCGAGAATGGCCATCGGGATCAACCCGGCCAATCCGACTTCGTAGAACACTTGGATAATGATGTTGTGGGCATTGCTGAACTGACGGATCCGATCCGCGGTAAAGTCGGCCCCGCCCCAGCCGAAAGCGGGCCTCTGGAGTGCCAGTTCCAATATCGTCTCCCAGATCATAACTCGGCCGCTGCTGCTATAGCGAAACACTTGAAGCGATTGGGACACCTTGCCGGGCTCCACATTCTCAGTTGAGGCGAGCAACTGAATGACGGTCGGCACCAAAGACGCCAATGCCAGTCCGATCGCGATCACCGCGACGGTGGCTGCGGCAATTCTCAGATAGCGAAACCGAGGTGACAACAGCGCGGCCAGTATGCTGATCGAGACCAGTGCCATGATCGTGCTGCGCGAGCCGGTATACCCACTCAACATTGCCAGGATGAGCGCAGCCGCCAGAAAGAACCAGCGCCTTCTGCCTGCCGCCTCCGGCAGGGCAAATGCGACGATGGCGCACATCAAGGCAGGCACGAGAAGCCGGTTCGAAGCCCGCACATTCCCGAAACCGACCAGATTATTGCTATTGAGTTCGCTGAGATTCCCCCACCCGAAATGATAGACGAGGGCGAAGACCGTATAGAGCGACGCCCCTGCTACAAAAGACGTGACCACACCGCGCGCGGTGATCGCAATCGTTCCGCCGGCAACGGCGCCGTAAAAGACCAGGGCAAAAAGGAAGATCAGTGTCCAGCGCCACAGCGCACGCGCATTGTCATCGTCCGGAAAAGCGAGACTATGCCCGACTAGAATGAAAAGCGGCACGACCATCAGAGCCGGAACCCGCCAGTCGAAAACACGCCAGCTCTTTATCGCCCCCCACAGGAGAAGAACGATCAGGATCACCTCGCAATAGCCGGTGAATTCCCGCCGGACGCGATAAGTCTGATAGTGCTTCAGATCGAGGAGAATATCAGCAATGGCGAAGGAAATCGGCAGCGCGAAGAGGACGAAATAAAGGAGATAACCGCACCATATCCCAAACGGCGCTCTGGCCGATTGTAACGTTCCGCTATGCATGGGCCCTCCGCCGCGCCGACCTTTATGGCACATACAATTATAGCGTGAAGCAGAGAGGGCTTAAATCGTCAATTGGTCTGCCGGCTCAAAAGAGCCGGCAGCAGGGAGACCGACGGAGAGCGTCACAAAGCTCAGCCGAGGCTGGGCGGAGAAGGCCCTCAGCTATCGCCAAGATTGTTTTTCAGAAACGTCTGAAACGCATCCCAGCTCTTCTCGTCGGCGCGTTCCTGATAGCGGTCCGAGCCGAAGACCGTGAACGCGTGTGGCGCGCCGGAATAGACCTCCAGCTCATAGGTCACGCCCGCTTCTTCCAGCTGCGTGACGAGATCCGACGCCTCACTCATCGGTATAGACGTATCGGCGCCGCCATGGGCGATGAGTAGCGGCGGCGTGTCGGACGAGTACGATTGCCCCTCTGGCGTTGCGAGCCCGCCATGGAAGGTTGCATAGCCGCTGACATTCTCCGCCTTGCCCGAACGTGCCAGCTCCAGCACGGCCGCACCGCCGAAGCAGTAGCCCATCACCACCGCCTCGCCATCGCTGTCGCTCTGGATCCGCGCTTCCTCCAGCCCGGCAAGAATTCGCGTGCGCATCGCATCGCGATCATCATAAAGCTTGGCCGTCTCTTCTTTTCTAGCATCGACGGTGTCGGGCCGATTGCCCTTTCCGTACAGATCGACGGCGAAGGCGTTGTAGCCCATTTCCGCCAGCATGTCGGCACGTTTCATCTCGTAATCGTTCAGCCCGTCCCAATCATGGATCACGAGGACGAGCCCTTTCGAATCATCCGTCGCCGGCGCGTAATAGCCCTCATAATCGGAACCGGCCGCCTGATAGGTCACGGCCTCGCCGGCCATGGCCGCGGTTGCGCTGGCCGTCGCGAGCCCTGCCGCCAAGAATATCTGTCGCATGTTTCGTCCTTTCGATTCTGGACATATGAAATATAACTAGGCCACCGCGGGCACGCGGCCAGCGCAGCACTCTTTCGCTCTCGCCGCTTTGCGTCTATATGCGCGCCAACCTCTCCTTTCAGACGATCTTTCAGAAAGCGCGCCACCATGGCCCTCCGCAATATCGCCATCATCGCTCACGTCGACCACGGCAAGACCACCCTCGTCGACGAACTGCTGAAGCAGTCCGGCGCCTTCCGCGAAAACCAGCGCGTCGCCGAACGCGCAATGGACAGCAACGAGCTCGAACAGGAGCGTGGCATCACCATTCTCGCCAAGGCGACGTCGGTGGAGTGGAAGGGCACGCGCATCAACATCGTCGATACGCCCGGCCACGCCGATTTCGGCGGCGAGGTGGAGCGCATCCTCTCCATGGTCGATGGCGCGGTGCTGCTGGTCGACGCCGCCGAAGGGCCGATGCCGCAGACGAAATTCGTCGTCGGCAAGGCGCTCAAGGTCGGTCTGAAGCCGATCGTCGCGATCAACAAGATCGACCGGCCCGATGGCCGCCATGACGAGGTGCTGGACGAGATCTTCGATCTTTTCGCCAATCTCGATGCCAATGAAGAGCAGCTCGACTTCCCGGTCCTCTACGGCTCCGGCCGCGATGGCTGGATGGCCGCCGAACCGGACGGCCCGAAAGAGGACCTGTCGCCGCTCTTCGACCTCGTCCTGAAGCATGTGCCGGAGCCGACCACCGAGGCCGGCCCCTTCCGCATGATCGGCACGATCCTCGAAGCCAACCCCTTTCTTGGCCGCATCATCACCGGGCGCATCGCCTCGGGCACGCTCAAGCCGAACCAGCCGGTCAAGGTGCTGCACCATGACGGCAAGCTGCTGGAAACGGGCCGCATCTCGAAAATCCTCGGCTTCCGCGGCCTGGAGCGCCAGCCGATCGACAGCGCCGAGGCGGGCGACATCGTCGCAATCGCCGGCCTTTCCGAGGGCACCGTCGCCGACACCTTCTGCGATCCGTCCGTCAGCGAGCCGCTGGAAGCCCAGCCCATCGATCCGCCGACCGTGACCATGAGCTTCATCGTCAACGATTCGCCGCTGGCCGGCACCGAGGGCGACAAGGTGACGAGCCGCGTCATCCGCGATCGCCTCTTCAAGGAGGCCGAAGGCAATGTCGCGCTGAAGATCGAGGAAGCGGAAGACAAGGACAGTTTCTACGTCTCCGGCCGCGGCGAATTGCAGCTCGCCGTGCTCATCGAGACCATGCGCCGCGAAGGCTTCGAACTGGCCGTCTCCCGCCCGCGCGTCGTCATGCACAATGACGAGGCCGGCAATCTGATGGAGCCAATCGAAGAGGTCGTGATCGACGTCGACGAGGAATATGCCGGCACGGTCGTCCAGAAGATGAGCGAGCGGAAGGGCGACATGATCGAGCTGCGCCCCAGTGGCGGCGGGCGCCAGCGCCTCGTCTTCCACGCGCCGACGCGCGGCCTGATCGGCTATCAGAGCGAACTGCTCACCGATACGCGCGGCACGGCCATCATGAACCGCCTGTTCCACGAATATGCGCCCCATCGCGGGCCGATCGGCGGGCGCGTGCAGGGCGTTCTCATCAGCAACGACAATGGCGAAGCCGCCGCCTACGCCCTCTTCAACCTGGAAGATCGCGGCCCGATGGTCATCGAGGCCGGCGAGAAGGTCTATCAGGGCATGATTATCGGCATCCACACCCGCGACAACGATCTCGAGGTGAATGTGCTGAAGGGCAAGAAGCTGACGAACATGCGCGCCTCCGGCAAGGATGAGGCGGTCAAGCTGACCCCGCCCATCCGTATGACGCTGGAACGCGCCCTCTCATGGATTCAGGATGACGAGCTGGTCGAGGTGACGCCGAAGAATATCCGCCTCAGAAAGCTCTATCTGGATAGCCACGAGCGCAAGCGCTTCGAAAAATCCGCCAAGGCGGGCTAACCGGCAACGAGTGCCGCGCTGTCCACATATTCCACGGTCAGCGCGGCCAGTAGCGCATAGCGCGCCAGTTTGCCGGCGGTCACAAGCACCAGAAAGAAGGTTAGCGGCGTCCGCGCCGCGCCGGCCAGCACCGTCAGCGGATCGCCGATGATCGGCATCCAGCTCAGCAGCAGCGTCCAGATGCCATAGCGCCGGTAGAACCGGCTGTAGCGCGTCAGCGCCGCAGGCGAGACGGGGAACCACCGCCGGTCGGAAAAGTGCAGCAGAAATCGCCCGCACACAAAGTTCACGCACGAGCCCAGCACATTGCCGAGCGTCGCAACGCCGACCAGCATGGCAGCGCTCCCCTCGCCAGCCGCCAATAGCCCGACGAGCACCGCCTCCGACGCGCCCGGCAGCAGCGTCGCGCCCAAAAAGGCTGAGGCCAACAGGCCAAGCATAGCCGAAACTTCCATGAGAATCTGGCGGTGAGGATGATGATCTGCCGGTTAGGTGAAATGGCGCGGAGTGTTAAGGGCGGCGGTCCGTTTTCGAACGAACAGACGGAATGACGGTCCACTCCGAAGCATGTCAGATTCGCGCGGCTTCCACCGCTCAGCCAGAAAAGGAAAGTCGAAAAGGTAGAAAAGAGGAAATAAAACTAATAAATTTCGTATATGATCTCGACGATTGCTGGAGCGCCCAAGAAATCCGGGCGCGGCGCCCCTGAACGTCCGCCAATGGAAGAACACTGCTCGATCTTCGACAAACGAAAATACCGCCAACCTAGATTCCCACTGCTAGAATTGCCCGCCACTTGCCAACCAAACAATATTAAATCGCCTGTGCGTGATCGGCCGATCACATGGATTTCGACGACTCTTTTTAAGCCATCATATTCGAATTCAACAGGCCTGCACTCCTTCGCCGCCGATAGAAGTTCTTCAAGCATGCAAAAGTTTCCCGATACTTATTGCAATTTCGTCGAGCATGGAAAGCTCGGCGTCGCCGGCAGCAATCTCGTTAATAATCGCTCGAGCAACAACTGGGCTTTTACAGGCTTCCTTACTAGTTATATCAAATCCAGTACAATGACGATTCATAATTTCAGTATATTTGACTAAACCAACCTCCGACTGCAAATAGCTCTCGATGTGCCCTCTGAAGGCAGCGCCCCTTTCGAATACTCCGCTTGGAAAATCGTCTTCCTCCTCGCCTATCATCCGCATCAGTCGTCTGTTGCGCTTGATAGTCTGAGCTCGGTCATTTCCCTTCTCCGAGAAATCATTGTCCCACAAAACAAATGCAGGAATTCCCATTTTATCAAACGCAAAAAAAGGCTTATCTAGTTTTGATTTCCCCCCAACGCTGATTACTGAGAGTCCACTCAGATCTAGATCAGGTCGCCGTATTTCAAAATAAGCTCTGATCATCTCCGCGTCCGAGACGCCCTCGACAATCAACACAGTATCCGCAAAGAAGCCCTCCGATACTTCACGAGTAAAAATATGAAGCCCTGCGGCGAAAGCAATTTCAGATTTTGGATTAGGTGACTGCAAAAGACCGGCCATCCCCGCAGAAAAATCAGTCAAGGACAAAGAATTACAGTCAGTGGAGAAATGTCCGTCCTCGCATTTTCTTTTCGAAATACGTCGGACATGGGCTATATCTGCCATATGAACGAATTTTTCACTGTGCGTCGTAAATATAATTTGAACTCGTATTCCTGTATGCCGGTTAAATGACTCAGTGATAGCCTTGAAGGCGCCGTAAAATGTTGACTGCTTCAGTGGATGCTGATATATTTCGGGCTCCTCAATAATAATTATTATATCACTCTGTGGCGAAGTAAATTCCTCTCCCTTCTCCTCCTCTAAGTCTCGACCTGTTAGAAATCTCACAATAGAAAAAAGCATAGCTCTCTGAAGGCCATGGCCTACATTCTCTACGTCAACTGCTATGTCGCGGTGCTTTATACTAAGGGTCGCTGAAGGATATTGAATGGGCATATCTTCGATCGGCAAAATGCTCGCTACAACTTCGGTATCTGAGTAGAAACCTGAGAGAATACTTGTCAGATTAGATCCGATACCAGCCAATTGGGGCACCGAATTAGGATCGGTCAAATCCTTCAAGCGATCTTTTGATTGCGAGATAAATTCTTTGAATTCAGTCTTGTTCTCAAATGTTTGACGGACGACGTCATTCAAAAGGCCCACCAGAGGCGATTTCGCTCCATCCGAAAATTTTGTCAGTTCCGTAGACGCGGGAATGAGCCTTATGGCGGTGCGCTTGCTGAGCTTTCCAGATGCTACGTTTACGGCCCCGAAGAAGCCCCGAATTTTACATTCTTTGAGCTTTTCGGAGTTTTCGCGCTCCCAATTTCGTAGAGCCTCCTCGGCCTTATCTGCACTCGCTACACTCGGAAGTTCGAATTTTTCTCTTATTCTGTCATAGGCGTTTTTTTATCACGCTTTCCGGATGTCTCATAAATCGGAATAAATTCATCTACTGATTTAGTCGTAACAAAAAATTCACCGCTGTGCTCGTTACCGAAAATTCTCGAGACAGTCATCGTATCTTCGATTACTGCACTCCCAAATTCTTCTTTCTCGTCGCTTGTTAAATTGGAGAAAGTTACTGAGATATGGATATCACGATCCCGATCATAGCCAATATGATCTTTTTCATCCATTTTTGGATTAGCAGAGAAAAAATTCTGGATGGCCAAGAGAATCGTACTCTTGCCAGCGTTATTCGCCCCAATAATTGTTGTCAGTCCATCCATCTTGACAGTAAGTTTTTCAATCGACCGAAAGTTTTCGATATGGACCGCTGATACTTGCATCGCAACTCTCCCGCTGATGTTATGCTACTCGATTCGCGCTCCGAAGTTAGGCTTAGCCGTCGCTTTCCACTCTTATTCACCCCTTCCAAACCTCCCCTATCCTCCTCCTACTGCCTTCCAGGAGCGACGGGATCGCGAACCGGAGATGTCGTGGGGGCGCGGGGCGAGCGTAGCGCGCCGGTGACGATCCGTGGTCATCGGCGGTGGGTGGAGAGATCCCTTTGGCTACGGACTTGCGGTGAGCCAAGACCGTTGAGCCTGCGGGCAAGGTTGCGGAGGCGGAAGCATTCACGGGCGGGTCTCCGCCGGGAAGGATGCTGCCGTCACAGAGACGTTCAGTCGATAATCGCCCGGATGGCGGTCGAAGGATCGCACCCGCACACACCAGATGACGCGCTTCTTTGGCCGCCATCCGCCGCTCTTTCTCTGTCACGCTGCCGGCTTATTGCCCGCGGCGCTTTCGGCATGGACGAGCCATAAGCCAGCGGGACTTGGTTTTTGCAAAAGGGCGACGCAAAGTGTCTGGATGACCAAGACGCCAGAGCACGACAACAAGACCGAATGGGCGCAGGAGAGGACCGACTGGGCCGAGGACCGCACGGTGCTCGCCAATGAGCGTACCTTTGCCGGCTGGATGCGCACCGGTCTTGCCGCTGTGGGTCTCGGCCTTGCAACGCAGGCCATTTTCCGCGCTGCCGAACCCACCTGGGTCGCCAAGCTCGCAGCCAGCGGCTTCATTGCCGTCGGCATTCTGATCTTCTGGCTCGCCTGGAGAAATTGCTGCGGCGTTCTGAAACGGTTGAACAGCCATGCCGCCGAGCCGGTTCCCCAGCGCCATATGGGCACCGTTGCAGGCCTTTTCGCCCTCGCCAGCATCATTGTAGCGGTGGTTCTATGGCTGATCTGACGCCGCTGAATCTGACTTGAAGAGAGCGCAGGATCATCGCAAAAGAGCGCCATGCGCACTATCGATCTTGATGATTGGGACCACGCCGGCCCATTCCGCCTCTATTCGCAATATGAGCGCCCGCAATACGGGCTGACGGCGCGGCTCGATGTCACCCGTTTGATGACGGTTCTGAAGCCGGCTGGTCATCGGCCCTTCATCGTCATGCTTCACGCGCTGTGCCAGGCCGCCAATGTCGTTGCGCCCTTCCGCCAGCGCTTTCGCGGCGGAACGGATGGTGAGCCGCTCGGTGCAGTCGAACATGAATGGGTGGGCGTCTCGCCCACCGTGGCGCGGCCCGATGGCAGCTTCGGGTTTTCGGCCATCCCGCCTGCGGAGAATTACGCGGCCTTCGCGTCGAACGCGGCGCGCCTGATCGCTCAGGCGGCGGAAGGCACCGGCCTCGACGACCCGGCGGAGGGCGATCACTGGATTTACCTCAGCTGCACGCCGGCGGTCGATTTCACGGCCCTGACCAATGCGATGGAGGGGCCCCGCGATTGCGTGCCGCGAATCGTCTGGGGGAAATTCGTGGAGGATGGCGCAGGCCGCTGGTCCTGTGCCATTTCCATCGAGGTTCATCACTGCTTCATCGACGGCAGCCATATCGCGGCCTTCATCGCCGAGACGCAGAAGGTCATCGATACGCTACGGGCTTGATGCCCTAGTCACGCGCCATGGCGTGATATTCCGGGTTGGGTGCCATCTCCGTGGCGCTCGCGAGCCGGTTGCTCATGGCATAGAAGCCGGCCACCGACGCAATATCGAATATGTCGCGATCGGAAAATCCCGCATCGCGCAGAGCCTGCCGATCCGCTTCATCCATGGCCGCAGGGCGCAGGCTCAACTTCTCGACAAAGGCCAGCATGGCCCGCTGGCGCTCGGACAGGTCGGCGGCACGCCAGTTCTGGGTAATCGTCTCCGCCAACGCCGGATCGCCGGTTAACTGACGCAAGGCTGCGCCATGCGCCGTCAGGCAGTAATGGCAGCGATTGATCGCCGACACTGTCACCGCGATCATCTCTCTCTCGGCCTTGGTGAGGCCGGAGGGCGCCAGCATCAGCGAATTGTAAAACTTGGCAAAGGTGTCCAGCCGCTCGGCATCGAAAGCGTGCGCGACCAGAACATTCGGAACGATGCCGAGCTTCTCCTCGCATTTGTCGAAATAGGTGGCAGCCCCCTCCGGCATCGGGTCTTCGGCTGGCAGGTTCAACGCCATCACCTTCGGTAGCCCCTCTTCCCGCCAGCGCGGCGCCGACGCTTGTGTCGCGGCCGCTGGCTTCTGTGCCTTCTCATCCATCTCTGATCCTCCCTTGAGACAGTTCCATGCCATGGGCCTACCATCTCGCGATGCATCATGGCAGAGGGTCATGGCAGAGTTTGCGCCCAACGCTTTCGAGGACGCCGCGATGAATGAAGACATAGCGAAGAATCCCGAGCCTGAGCCTGCCGCCGATGATCGGAAAGGCAGTGCCAGCCGCCGTGGACTCTGGGGCTGGATGTTCTTCGACTGGGCGGCCCAGCCCTTTTTCACTGTCGTGACCACCTTCATCTTCGGCCCCTATGTCGTCAACAGACTGGCAAGCGACCCGGCCGCAGGGCAATCGGCGTGGGCTTTCGGGGTCGCGATCGCGGGCCTCAGCATCGCAATTCTGTCGCCTATCCTCGGATCGATCGCCGATCAGGCCGGCCGCAAGAAACCGTGGATCGCAGGCTTTGCTGTCCTCAAGGTCATGATGCTGGCGGCGCTATGGTTTGCGGAGCCGGGCAGTTCACTTCTTCTGGTGATCGGTGCCTTCGTCCTCGCGACGATCGCGGCGGAATTTTCGATCGTCTTCAACGATTCAATGTTGCCGCGCATCGCCACACCCGAGCAGACCGGCCGTATCTCGAACATTGCCTGGGGTCTCGGTTATGCAGGGGGCCTCATCGTTCTGGCGCTGACCATCGCCCTACTCGCCGCCAATCCCGAGACCGGCCGAACGCTGATCGGTGTGGAGCCGCTTTTCGGACTGGATGCCAGTGCCGGAGAAGATGCTCGGATCACGGGACCGATCGCCGCTGTCTGGTATCTTCTTTTCATTCTTCCGATGTTTCTGTTCACGCCCGATGCCCGGCGCAGCACGATGGCACCCGGCAAGGCTGTCCGTTCGGGCGTGGCGGAGCTACGCTCCACATGGGCGGAAGTCCGGCGGCAACCGGGCCTCGCAAAATTTCTGGCAGCCCGGATGATCTATCAGGATGGCGTCAACGCGCTCGTCGCGCTGGGCGGAACCTTTGCCGCAGCCCTGTTCGGTTGGCCGATTATGGAGATCGGCATTTTCGGCATTCTGCTCAATCTGACAGCGATTCCGGCATGTCTCGTAGCGGGCGGTCTGGACAAGCGCCTCGGCTCCAAAAACCTGGTGATCATCGCCGTGATCCTTTTGCTGGTCGCTACGGTGGGGATCGTTTCCACGCAAGCGGACTCCACCCTGTTCGGGCTGATCGCTCTGCCGGTGGCGGATTCGGGCGGCCTGTTCGGCACGGCCGCAGAGAAGGTCTATATCCTCTATGGCCTTCTCATCGGGCTCGCCTTTGGCCCTGTGCAGGCCTCCTCGCGCGCGTGGATGGCGCGCAGCGTGCCGGCAGAGGAAGCCGGCCGCTGGTTCGGTTTCTATGCACTGTCCGGCAGGGCGACCAGTTTTCTCGCACCGCTTCTCGTCGGAACAGTGACAGCGGCAACGGGATCCGCGCCAATCGGGATGGCGGTCATCACACTCTTCCTTTTGGTCGGCCTCGTCATAGCGCTGCGAACGCCCTACCCCGCAGCAGATCCCAAAACGCTTCTGCGTATCGACTGACAATGAGGGAAAGGTGGTTACCGTACGAGCATCAAGAGCACCGGCCGCGTCAAGGTTAACAGGGGTTTAACCCTTCGGCCCTAGGCTTGGCGCGACTCGGCGGGGTGGGCCCGTCTCTGACGCCACGGGAAGCTAGTGATGAGCGACATTCACGACCGTTATGCCTTCGAACTGGAGGATGACAACGAGAGTGCCGTGCGTGCTTTTATACGTAATGCCCTCAGCCGGCTCCTCGGTGTCGGCCTGCTGGCCTTCGTGGTTTTCGGAGCGATCTCGCTCGCCTCGTGGCATGTTGACGATCCTTCCTTCAGCCTGGCGACGGAGCGTTTGCCACAAAACGCCATGGGCTATCCTGGCGCAGCCTTTGCCGATCTTGCCGTCCAGTTCCTCGGCCTCGCCACTCTTGTTGCTCTCCTACCCGCAATTGCCTGGGGATGGTTGCTCGTGGCAGCCCGACCGATCGGCGCGCGGTGGATGCGTCTCGGCGCGTGGCTCGGATGCGTCATTTTTTCCAGCGTTGCGCTGGCCTGCCTTCCCATTCACGCGGCATGGCCGATTCCAACAGGTCATGGCGGCGTCATTGGTGATATGGTGCTGCGTCTGCCTGCAATGCTGATCGGTCAGCCGGTCGGTGGCCTCGTCGCCTTCGGGATCGGCCTGGTCAGCGCGGTTCTTGCAGTCTGGCTTTTCACCCGTTCGGCGGTCTGGTCGCTCCTGCCGGCCCTCAAGCCGAAGCTTCCCGAGCTGGAGGACGAGCCGGACCTCGAAGACGAGTGGGACCTTGATGAAAGCCGCGAGGAATCAATCTGGCGGCGCGCGTCGGTTGCCATGCTCGGCGCCGTTACGCATGGCTTCTATACACTCCGGGCGAATATGAAACGCAGCCGCGCCGCGCAAGTGGATCGGCGGCGCGTCGAGCCGCCGCGTCTGACGCCGGCCAATGATCGTCCGACACAGCGCCAGCCGGCAGTCGATTGGAACGATGATCGCGAAAAGGCCCTGCCGGAGACCGCGCCGGACGGTCTGATCATCGACGATGAAGATGCAGCCTATCTGGAAGAGGAGGAGGCGGACGAAGCGCACCTGGATGATACCGAGGATGCGCCCTGGGACGACGAGGACGAGCCGGAAGATGATGCCGCGGCCATTGTGCCCGAAGAGCGGATCGTCCCCTTCCGTCCGCAGCTCGTTCACTCCGCCAGCGAACCCAAAAAAGCGGGCAAGTCCGACGAAGCGCCCGTCACCAAACGTGCACCGGCCAAGGCGGCCCGCTCTGGCAAATTCGACCTGCCTTCGATGCGCTTTCTGGCCGAACCGAAAAAGCTCGGGAGCGGCGCACGCGTTACGGAAGCCCAGCTTGCCGACAATGCCCGTCAGCTCGAAGCGGTGCTCAACGATTTCGGCGTAAAGGGCGAGATCATGACCGTGCGGCCCGGTCCGGTCGTCACGCTCTACGAACTGGAACCGGCGCCCGGCGTCAAATCGTCCCGCGTCATCGGCCTTGCCGAGGATATTGCCCGCTCGATGAGCGCCATTGCGGCACGCGTTGCCGTGGTGCCGGGCCGCAATGCCATCGGCATCGAACTCCCGAACGATCACCGCGAAACGGTGTATTTGCGCGAGATCATTGGCAGCAAGGATTTCCAGCAGACGAAGAGCAAGCTCGGCCTTTCGCTCGGCAAGACGATCGGCGGTGAGGCCGTTATCGCCGACCTGGCGAAGATGCCGCATTTGCTGGTGGCCGGCACCACCGGGTCGGGTAAGTCGGTCGCGATCAATACGATGATCCTGTCGCTGCTCTACCGTATGACGCCGCAGCAATGCCGGCTCATCATGATCGATCCGAAAATGCTCGAACTGTCGGTCTATGACGGCATTCCACACCTTCTCTCGCCGGTCGTAACGGATCCGAAGAAAGCCGTCGTCGCGCTGAAATGGACCGTCCGCGAGATGGAAGAGCGCTACCGCAAGATGAGCAAGGTCGGCGTGCGCAATATCGACGGCTTCAACAGCCGCGTGAATGAAGCAAAGGCCAAGGGGGAAACCATCACCCGCACCGTGCAGACCGGCTTCGACCGCGAGACAGGCGAAGCGATCTACGAGCACGAGGAGATGGACCTCGACCCGATGCCCTATATCGTCGTCATCATCGACGAGATGGCCGATCTGATGATGGTCGCGGGCAAGGAGATCGAAGGCGCCGTGCAGCGACTGGCGCAGATGGCCCGCGCCGCCGGTATTCACGTCATCATGGCCACGCAACGTCCCTCCGTCGACGTCATTACGGGCACGATCAAGGCGAACTTCCCCACCCGCATTTCCTTCCAGGTCACCAGCAAGATCGACAGCCGCACGATCCTTGGTGAGATGGGCGCCGAGCAACTGCTCGGCATGGGCGACATGCTTTATCAGGCCGCCGGCGGTCGCAGCCAGCGCGTTCACGGCCCCTTCGTCTCGGACGAAGAAGTGGAAACCGTTGTCAGCCATCTCAAGACCCAAGGGGTGCCGGAATATCTGGACTCCGTGACGGAAGACACCGACGATGAAGAGGGTGAAGGTCCCGCAGCCGGTGGCGGTGGCGGACCGGAGAGCGATAGCGACGATCCCTACGATCAGGCGGTTGCCGTGGTGCTGCGCGACGGCAAGGCCTCGACATCCTATATTCAGCGGCGCCTGGGCATCGGCTACAATCGGGCCGCGACGATCATCGAAAAAATGGAAGAGGAAGGCGTCATCGGGCCAGCCGACCATGCCGGCAAACGCGAGATCCTCGTCCCGCGCGACGAATTCGACGACTGAAGCCTCGCACTCTGGCGAGAAAGGTAGCGACCTCTCATATGGAAAGGTGCCTTTCTGTTGCCTATCTGTGACGCTATCGCTCCGGTGAAGAGGACGACTCAAATCACGAGGAATTTCATGATCAAGACGATGCGCCCCTTCAAGGGTCTAGCGGTTCTGGCGGTCAGTGCGGGCCTGGCGCTTTCCGCGCTTGGTGGGTCCGCCCAGGCGGCCGCCAGCGCCAAGGTTCAGCAGATCGCCAATCACTTTGCCTCGGTTAAGACGATGAAGGGCGAATTCGTTCAGTTCGGCCCGCGCGGCGAACAGACCGGTGGCACGTTCCAGATCGCCCGTCCCGGCAAGATCAGTTTCGATTACGAGCCTCCGGCGAAATTCCGGGTGATTTCCGACGGCCGAAATCTTCTCCTCAACAATCAGAAGCTGGATACGTTCGATCTCTATCCCTTGTCGAAGACACCGCTGAAGCTGTTGCTCAACAACAAGATCAACCTGTCAGGCCGGCAGGTGCAGAGCATCAAGGAAGAGCCGGACCTCGTGACGGTGGTGATGGCGGACAAGAGCGTCTTCGGCAATTCGCGGATCACGATCATGTTCGACCCGAAGACGAATGCGCTTCGCCAATGGACGGTCACCGACAATCAGGGCAAGGACACGACCGTCATGCTGTTCAACGTTCAGGAAGGCGCCCGCGTCGACAGCTCGCAGTTTCGGATCGACTACAGCAAATACAACTGGCAGTCCGGCAACGAAGCGGCGAGCAGCGCGAACCGCTGAGCGGCGAACCTTTCGACGTCGAAACCATTGGGAAAAGCCTCAAAGGCCCGCTTCAAGCGGGCCTTTTTCGATTGCATGACCGAAAAGCCGCCGTCATTTTGCGCGCCTCAAGGAAAGGTTCAGCCCACCCATGACATTGTCCATCGCCACCTGGAACATCAATTCGGTGCGCCTTCGCCTGCCGCTTGTAGAGAGTTTTCTGGAGACTTATGCTCCAGACGTCCTCTGCTTGCAGGAGACCAAATGCCCGGACGACAAGTTTCCGTTCGAAGCTCTGCGCGCGAAAGGCTATGAAGCGATCGAGGTGAACGGCCAGAAAGGCTATCATGGCGTTGCGACACTTTCCCGGATACCGCTCACCCTTGTTGAAAAGCGCGAATACTGCGCCAAGGGTGATTGCCGCCACCTCTCGGTGACGTTCGAGAAGGACGGTCGGACGATCCTCCTACACAATTTTTACGTGCCCGCCGGGGGAGACGAGCCGGACCCGGAAATCAATCCGAAATTCCGCCACAAGCTCGATTTTCTCGACGAGATGCAGACCGTCCACGCCGAGGATGACCGCGCCGACGCTTCGGTGCTCGTCGGTGATCTGAATATCGCTCCGCTGGAAACCGATGTATGGAGCCACAAGCAGCTTCTGAAAGTCGTCAGCCATACGCCGGTCGAGACAGACACGCTGGAGCGCCTGCGTGTCGGTAATGGCTGGGCGGACCTCATGCGCACCGTCATACCGCCCGAGGAGAAGCTCTATACATGGTGGAGCTACCGCGCCCGTGACTGGGAAGCATCCGACCGCGGCCGAAGGCTCGATCACATCTGGGGCAGTCCGGCTCTCGTGCCCCATCTGAAAGGCATGGACGTGCTGCGCGAGGCGCGGGGCTGGGAGCGACCGAGCGATCATGTTCCCGTCATCGCCCGTTTCGATTTCGATTGAACGGAGGCACGCCTGAGCCTGATACCGGTTCAGCCGACAGGAACGACGGTGCCCTGCGCGACAGCCACCAGTGTTTCCGGTGCCTCTTCCACAAAGATATCGCACCGGCATACCGCCTGACGGCGTCCGGACGAAAGCGTTTCGGCACGCGCCACCAGCACCGCCCCCTTCGCGGGACGCAGATAATTGATCTTGAACTCAGAGGTCAGGGCATCGCCGTTCAGCGCGATGCCACCTGCAAATGTTATGGCGTTATCGGCCAAGTATGAGAGCACACCGCCATGAGCATAGCCATGTTGTTGCAAGAGCTGCGGCTTGAGCGGCAGCCGGATCTCGATCTTCTCCTGGCTGATGTTCGCCAGTTCGCTTCCCAGAAACTGCGTAAATGGCTGCTCCGCGAAGATGGCTCGCGCGAGGTTCAGAATATCACCGCCTTCGTGATCCACCATCACTTTCCCTTCACGCTCTGAAGACGGCGTCATTCCCGATCTTCAAAACGGCTGCCAAGCGCACCGATCCGCGCCGTCATCACTTGAAGACGCTGGCGAATAATCTCGTGCATGGCCGCCGCCATGGGCGGATACTCTTCCAGCACCCGGCGCAATGTGCTGCGGTTGAGACGCAAAACCGAAGCGGGGCCGTGCACGGCCTTTGCCGTGCCCGGCCGCGTGGTTGTAGCAATCAGCGATAGTTCTCCGAGGACGCTGTCGCAACCGAACCGCTCTGCCTGACGCATGGAGCGGGCCTCCACCGAGATCGTACCGGACTGCACGATGTAGGCACTGTCGGCATTCGCGCCTTCTCGGAAGAGTTCCTGGCCATCAGCGAGATCGATCCTCTCACTGGCAAATGCAAGGATCCGCAACTGCTCCTCATTCAACGGCGAAAGCAGGGGGATCTTTGCAAGCGCGCTGATATCGTCCTTGAGAGCCATGAATCTCCGTTCGGGCCAGAACTGTCTTTTCCGGCTCTACACGCTCGGGACGGATCAGGGAACCAGCTTGTAGCCGCCGCCCTCGGTCACGATGATCTCGCAATTGGACGGATCGCGCTCGATCTTCTGCCGCAGGCGATAAACATGCGTCTCGAGCGTATGGGTGGAAACACCGGAATTATAACCCCAGACCTCTTCCAGAAGCGTATCGCGCGTGACGACGCGCTGATCGGCGCGGATAAGGTAGCGAATAATGTTCGCCTCCTTTTCCGTCAGCTTGATCTTGGCGTCGTTGCTATCGAAAAGCGCTTTCTGCTTGGGCTTGAAAATATAGGGCCCGACCGTAAAGCTGGCATCTTCCGACTGGTCGAACTGGCGAAGTTGCGCCCGAATGCGCGCCAGAAGCACTGCGAAGCGGAACGGCTTGGTGATGTAGTCGTTTGCCCCCGCTTCGAGACCGAGAATAGTATCGGAATCGGTATCTTGCGCGGTCAGCATGATGATCGGTGTCCGCAGCCCCGCCTTGCGAAGCATCTTGACCGCTTCCCTTCCGTCGAGGTCAGGCAGGTTGACATCCATGATGATCAGATCGACGACATTGGTGCGGGCCGCATTGATGCCATCCGTCGCCGAACTGGCCTCTATGATCTCGAATTCGTCGTAGAGTCCGAGCTGTTCGACAAGTGTCTGTCGAAGCGTATCGTCATCATCGACTACGAGTATGGTTCGCGTGGTCATGGGTGCCTCGGAGTATTACGCGTGGAAAACTACTTTGAAAAAAGGAAGACACAAGCCCCCCGGACCAAACCGCCGCATGTTCCGACAAATCGGGCCCGGTCGGCAACCGCGCCGTTTGTCGTACGGGCGGTGCCGGGCGACCGCCATAGTGGCCGCCTGACCTTCGGACCGCTGAGTTTCCGCTGCGCCCTTGGCCGGTCCGGTATCGTTTCGCGCAAGCGTGAGGGCGATGGAGGAACTCCTCTCGGCTCGCACGCGATCCTCTGGGGCTACCGCCGCGCCGACAGGCGATGGCGCCAGAGCGGCCCGCTACCGCTTCGTCCGATCACCGTTGACGATGCCTGGTGCGATGCCCCGGGTCACCCCGCCTACAACCGACCCGTCCGCCTCCCCTTTTCGGCAAGTCATGAGCAGATGCAAAGGGCCGACCGTCTTTACGATTGCTGCATTGTGCTGGACTACAACTTCAACACCCGCATCCGCCAGGCGGGCAGCGCCATCTTCCTGCATCTGGCAAAGCCGGGCTATCCGCCGACGCAAGGATGCGTCGCACTTGCGCCCCGAGACATGGCGCGTCTTCTGCCCTATCTGCACACCGGCCGTCGCCTGATCGTGCGGCGCTAGATGGATTGAGCTTATGGCACGTGTTTTTTTGATTGTTATGGACAGTTTCGGTGTTGGCGGGGCCCCCGACGCAGCCGATTATTTCAATGATGGCCGCAGCGACGAAGGAGCCGCGACGCTGCAACACATTGCCAAGGCATGCGCCGCTGGCGATTGCGACAATGACGAGCGCTCCGGCGCCCTCCATCTGCCCAATCTGGAACGGCTTGGCCTTGGCGTAGCCGCGTTTCAGGCAACTGGTGCGTGGCCCGTCGGATTTTCCGAGAACCCTGACCTGATCGGCAGGGCCTGCGCGGCGACGGAAGTTTCCAAGGGAAAGGACACGATCAGCGGCCATTGGGAAATCGGCGGCGTGCCGGTGCCTTTCGATTGGGGCTATCTACCCCGGAGAATCCCGATCCTTCCGGACGATGTGCGTGAAGGAATGATCGAGGCCGGCAATCTGCCGGGCATTCTCGCCGACCGCCATGCCGAGGGCATCGGCGTGATCGAGACATTTGGCGAGGAACACATCGCGACAGGCAAGCCCATCGTCTACACATCGGCTGATTCCGTCATCCAGATTGCCGCGCATGAAGACCATTTTGGCCTGCAGCGCCTGTATGATCTGTGCGAAGCCACCCGCAAACTGGCTGACAGATACAAGATCGGACGTGTCATCGCGCGGCCGTTCATCGGCGAGCGACCCGGCGA
Organism: Notoacmeibacter ruber; assembly: GCF_003668555.1. NCBI lineage: Bacteria > Pseudomonadati > Pseudomonadota > Alphaproteobacteria > Hyphomicrobiales > Notoacmeibacteraceae > Notoacmeibacter > Notoacmeibacter ruber. The sequence continues at coordinate 2,688,186 of NZ_RCWN01000001.1, forward strand.
GTTTCAGCGGACCGGTAACCGCAAGGATTATTCCGTGCCACCTCCCGAGCCGACCGTTCTGGAGCGACTGACAGGGGCGGGTCATATCGTCCGGGCCATCGGAAAGGTATCGGATATCTTTGCCCATCAAGGCGTGACGGAAAGCCACAAGGTCTCCGGTCATCCCGCCCTGATGGAAGAAACGCTCAAGGCGCTGGATGAATTGCCGGATGGCGGTTTCGGGTTCGTCAATTTCGTCGACTTCGACCAGCTATACGGCCACCGCCGCAATCCCTCGGGCTATGCCGCCGCGCTGGAATGGTTCGATGCACGCCTTCCCGAAATTCTGGACAAGATGCGGCCGGACGATCTCCTCATCATCACGGCCGATCATGGCAACGATCCGACGTGGCACGGCACCGACCACACACGCGAACGTGTGCCCGTCCTCATGGTCGGGGGCGATACGGCTCCCGGGCAGTCTCAGATGCGGGAAACCTTTGCCGATATCGGCGAGACGGTTGCCAGCCATCTGGGCATCGCCCCGGGCAGTCACGGTCAGGCGATAGGTCGCGCCTGACCGTTATTTCTCAATCTTCCGGTAGCGCGTAGACCACAAACTGGTCGGAGACCGCAGGCGACAGAATGGAATTGCCGCCTGCCACAAAGGCCACATATTGTCGTCCGTCGTGAATATAGACCGCCGGGTTGCTGACGGATGGCGCGGCCACGATATCGCTCCATAACACATCCCCATTTTCCGGGTCGATTGCACGCACCCGCCCATCCATCGAGGCGCCGATGAAGATGACGCCGCCGGCTGTCAGGACCGGCGCGCCGATATTGGGCGAACCCCAGCTCTCCGGTCCGTAAAAGCCCCATTTCTTGGAGCGACCGAACGGAACTTCCCAGAGCTTTTCGCCGGAGTTCAGGTCGTAGGCGAGAAGCGTGCCGTAAGGCGGATCCCAGCACGGAAGTCCCATACTGTTCAGCCAGTTGATCAGCTTGAAACCGTACGGCGCGCCGGTCTGCGGATAGTAGCCCTGCTCGTTACCGCTTCCGCCGGCGTCCTTCTCGTACTCATCGCGCGGCACCAGCGTCAGCGTCTGGACCACCTTTGACGTGTTGACATAGAAATGGCCGGTCTCGGGGTCGACAGTGCCGCCGCCCCACTGCATGCCACCCGCCGTGCCTGGATAGACGATCGTTCCTTCCTCCGATGGCGGCGTGAAAAGACCGTCATAGCGCATCCCGTCGATCATCTCCTTGCATTCGCCGAAGCTCAGCAAATTGGCCAATGTGTTCATCGGCGGGTAACGCGCGAAATCATGGCTCGGTGGCGGCTTCATCGCAAAGGGCTGGGTCGCCGAAACCTCTTCGCCTTCGGCATCGGAAGCCGGAACAGGCCGTTCGTCCATGCCGAAGACCGGCTCGCCGGTCTCGCGATTGAGCACATACAGCATCGACTGCTTTGTGGTCTGTACGAGGGCAGGGACCTTTTCGCCATCCACCGTGAGATCGACGAGCGTCGGCGCCGAATTGGTATCGTAATCCCAGACGTCGTGATGAATGAGCTGCCGCGACCAGAGAATCTTGCCGTTTTCCGTATCGACGGCCGTGACGGAGGTTGCCAGCGGAATGTCCTCGGTCCGGTTTCCACCCCAATAGTTCGGGCTGGGCGACGAGACAGGCAGATAGAGAATGCCCCTTTCCTCGTCGACGCTCATCGATGCCCAGACATTCGCCGTACCTGTCTTTTCCCGTATGTCGGCGGGCAGGAAATTGACCTGCCAGTCCAACTCTCCGGTCCGCGCGTCGACCGCGAACACGGATCCGGGAGGCGCGGACGCCCAGGCCCAGTCCTTTCCGGCCCAACCGATGAAGAGCTTGTCCTTGTAAGCGGTCGGCGGCTGCAGCAGAGACAGCGGCCAACGATCATTCGTTTTGTTCCACTTGTTGACGTCAAGAACGCCGTTCTTGCCGAAATCCTCGCATGGCTTGCCGCTATCGGCATCGACCGCATGAAGCGTCGCGTCCATCGTGCCGATATAAACGCGCTTTTCGCAAGGCGTGTCAGGCTTCGGATTTTCGGCCTCCCAATAGGTCACACCGCGATTCTTCAGCGCCGGCTGGGTCAGGGCTTCCAGCGTACTCTTGGTATCGTAGGCCCACTTTTGCTCACCCGTGGCGGGATCGAGAGCAAGGATGCGATAGAAGGGCGTGCCGAGATAGATCGTGTCATTGGCGTAGATCGGCGTCGCGGACCAGACCGTCGCCGGCAGATCGCCGGACCCACCGGAAACGTCACCGGTATGGATCTCCCACACCTTTTCCAACTGATCGACATTTTCCGGCGTGATCTGATCGGCAGGGGAGTATTTCTGTGCGGCCAGATCACCGTTGAATGTGGTCCAGTCGGTCGTTTTGGGAGCGATCGGGCCCTTAGGCTCGCGCTCCTCCTGTGCTTCCACGCTGTCCCGAGGCGACGTGATTTCTGACGAAACTTCGCCCTCTTGCACGGCCTGCGACGTCGTCGTGGTGCCAGGTTCCGCAGGGCTGGAACCCCCTTCCCCCTCCGGCGCCTCCGAACCTGCTGACGGGGCGGCGGACTGCAGATCCGTTTCCGCCTCCATCTGCGCAGGGCCCGTATCAGATGTTTCGGCACTGTCCTGCGAATAGACGGCGCTCGATGAGAGACATGTGATGAAAAGGAAAAGAAATCTCAAGCGGCTCATAGCGCGTCCTCGGGAAATGGGTCTGCGAAGGCGGCAATCAGCACGCCGAGAAGCGCGATCAGCGCGGCGAGAACAATGAAATAGTGAAGCAGGAACCAGCCGGCGACAGCCGTCAGAATCGCAGCGAGGATGACGATCGTGATCAGGAAGCCTCTGCCTCCGCCGCTATCCAGACCTGCCAGAACGACCGCTCCAAGCACGAGCGCGAGACCGCCCAGCGCTGCGAGCAGCGCACCGACGCTGCTTTCTATGCCGGTCAGGGGTACGAAATATCCCCAAAGAGCGAGACAGAGGACGGCAAGACCTCCGACCGCCAGCAGAAGAAGACCGATACGATGCATGAAGCCCTTCCTTCCCGCGTCCTGCCAAAAGCGACATGGTCGCGTAGGAGTATGAGTAGGACGGGCTGGCGTGGCTTCAACTGGCGTCAGGCAAATCTTCTGCGCAAATCGTGAAGGACCTCGCCGTCGATGCGGCCATCGTAGTGGATGCGATTGTCATAATTGGCTTCGCCGAGAAAGCGGGCGAGGACGTCCGTATCGGCTTGTTTCCACTCCTGGCCCCCCGACACCGAATAGCCCTGCTTGGACAAAAGCTCCCGCAGAAAGGCTGCCGTCTCGCCTTCGATAGGTTCCATCTGCTCCGGATCGGAGGGAAAGTAGGACAGTTGATGCATGCGGAAACAGCGCGCCAGTTCGTCGATCGGCTCCTCGTGATCATAGATCGTGATATCCACCATCCGGTCCGAGAGGCCGCCATAGCCACCCTCTTCCTTGACGACCAGAAGGCCGGCGGCCTGCTGACCCCGCAATTCGCCGCCCGCGTCCCGCCCTGCGCGCAACGCCGCGATCAGGCGTTCCGAAAGACTGAGTTCCGAGGTCGCCTCGAAAACCTCGATCATCGCGGGCAGCACCCTCTCATTGCTCAGCGCATTGCCGCTGACAAGGCACTCCTTGCCGGGCTCGCAGGCCGATACGCCGTTCCATTGGTCCATCATTGCACCGGTATGGCCGACGCCCTGCCCATGCATCGCCATCACCCCGAATTGTCGTTCGGAGACGCCATCAATATCGCGGACTGCGATGGTTATGGCCTCGTCTGCCCGCGCGCCCCGCTCCATGAGGTCGAGCATCTTCACCGCCGCTCTCGGGTCGGCGAACCCCTGAGTGGTGACGGCGCCGACGCCGCCCCGCCCGTGCAGCACGATCGAGGCGACACCCGGAAATTTCGATTGGACCGCGCAGCCGATTTCGCCGCGATTTCTGTCCCGCCCGATAATCGAATAAGTCATGGATCAATTCATCCCTTCCAGCGCCAGACTGTGGTGCGCTTTATTTCAGCATCTTCCAGCGCGCGTGTGACCGGCACTTCATACCGTGCCAGTTCGTCGAGCTTTCCTTTCGGCAGGTAGGCCCTTCCCGGATCGCCGATAAGGATGGTGCCACCACGCCTTGCGAGACGGTCGAACCATTCTTCCAGCCGTGTCGCCATGGATTTGTCGTAGAAAACATCGCCGGCAAGGATAACGGGCCATCCCGCGTCGGACCCGACAGGGTCGTCTGCGGTAAAATCGACAGACGTTTCGTTGGCCGCCATGTTGAGCCGGATCGCCGCTCCGCAAAACGGATCGATGTCGGCAGCCAGCACGCGTGAGGCACCGGACTTCATGGCAGCAATAGCCACGATGCCGCTGCCGCTGGCAAAATCGAGCACCCACGAACCCGCAACATGTTGCGGATTATCGAGAATGTAGCGGGCGAGGCCCTGTCCACCCGCCCAGGCAAAGGCCCAGAAAGGTGGTGCGAGACCGATTTCATGCAATTCGTCTTCCGTCTTCTCCCAGAGATCGATCGCTTCGTCGGCGAGATGAAGACGAAGCTCCGGCACGTGCGGCGGGCTGAGAAGCGCAGTATTGGCCTTGATGAAAGCCTCCGCCCTGTCCGGATCGATTTTCATTTCCGCTGTACCTCTTCCAGAGACCAACCGACCGGAAGGGCAGCCAGGGCGAACACAGCGAAGATAGCGAGAACGGCGGTCGTTCCAACCAGATCGGCAACCATGCCGAAGGCCCCCATAACGAGCAAAACAAGGCCGATAAAGGTGTTGGAAAAGGCAGTATAGACCGCCCGATCCTCAGGCGCGGCCATGTCTGTCAGATGAATCACCCGCCCTTGCCGGACGCCCTGATAGGCAAGTTGCAGAAAGAACAGGGCGAACGGAGCCAGAAATGGCCATGCACCGCCCAACGGGCGAAATGCGGAAAACGCGGCCGAAACGGCGAGGATGATCGTGGCGAAGAACGCGCTCCAGAGGAGAACCTGGCGGCTCGATTGATCGGAGAGCCGGCCCCAGACATAGCTGCCGAGGATTGCTGCGAAAGCCGAGGCGAGAACGAAGCTGCCCAATTGTCCCAGCGCGCGTCCGCCTTCCTGACCGGCCGAGAGCAGCAGATAGGGAGGCGCCAGGGCCGTCACGGCCAATAGAGCCCGCGTCGTGCAAAAGAGCCGGAATTGCCGGTCCGACCAAAGCCAGCGTGCCGAACGAATGATTGCACGAAGATCCTCACCGCGGTCTTCACTCGTACCCGCCGGCTCATGAAGCATTGTGAAAAGGACAGACGCCAGCGCCCAGAGAACGGCTGCCACAATCAGCGCTCCAACGAGCCAGAAGCGCTCCAGCGGCAGAATACCCAAAGCGATGGAAGCGCCGAAAGCCAAAGCCAGGGCAGCGGCGATCGAGCCGGCAAGGCCGGTCACCGCCCCCCGGTGCCCCTTGCTGATGGTGCGGCCAAGGACGTCTTTATAGGTGACGGAAGCGAGGGACCGGCCGAGCGCGAAGACCGCGAGCGACAAGACCGTCAGCCAGCCCGCCCAGCCGCCTTCGAAAAGAAGGAGGACGGCGGCGATGGTCCCCACAGCCACAGCCTGCACGGCCGAGCCGAACACCCAGACCCATTTGCGTCGGGTAAGCTGTCTCACCCAGTGGCTTTCAAAGATTTGCGGCAGCAGGGCCAACGATTCGCGCAAGGGCACCAGCAGCCCGATCGCCGCAGCCGGGGCCCCCACCGTATTGAGGAGCCAGGGCAGGACGAGCTTCGGATCAATCAGCGCGTCGCCGGTCTTTGTGGCGGCGAGCGAAGCGATGTGCAGGCCCGCATTGCGCGGTTGTTCTGCGCATGCACTCTCCGGGATATCCTCACAGACGCGATCCGCCTTATCGGCAAAGATGAGATGACCGAGATCGGCAAAGACGCCCATGGCGTGACACTCTGATGGTCGAAGTCGAGAAAGGCAGGCGCTTAAGTGGAACCGGTCTCTGCCATTTCAACCTCAGTCAGAGATTGCGATCGGGTTGCAACCGTCGTCAGGCCGGTTCCAGCGTAAGGGGGTCGATCCCGCCCATACGGCAAACCTCTTTCCACTCCTCTTCCTTTACCGGCTGCACGGACAGGCGCATGGAGTTCACCAGTGACATGTCGGAAAGGTTCTCGTTGGCCTTTACGTCCTTGAGGGTCACCGGATGGGGCACAGGCGCAATCGCCCGGATATCGACGCAATCCCATCGCGGATCGTCTGCCGTGGAATCGGGGTGCGACAAAGCGCAAACCTCACAGATGCCGACGACCTCAAGTCCCTTGTTGGAATGATAGAAAAAGCCGCGATCACCGACCTTCATCGCCCGCATATTGTTGCGCGCCTGATAGTTCCGAACGCCGTCCCATTCCTCGCCCGCTTTGCCCTTGGAGACGAGATCATCCCAAGAAAACTTGAACGGCTCTGACTTGAACAACCAGTACTGCATCAATCCTTGTCCTCGGGCTTACCGATCACCCATTTCCATGCGCGGATATCGGTCGAGGCGAAGAGTCCCGCTTTGGCATAGGGGTCGGCGGCAGCCATCGCTTCCGCGGCCTGACGGTCGGGAACATCAACCAGCAGGAGCGAGCCGTTCATCTCACCTTCGTCACTCAGAAACGGGCCCGTGAAGAGTACCTTGCCTTCGGCCTGCTGTCCCTTCAGCCAGGCCAAATGGTCCTCGCGAGTGGCCATACGCAATGAGACACTGTTTGACTTGTCGATGCAGATAAGAGCGTAATGCATGAGTTCTCTCCTTGCTTGATCAGATATGATCTTCGGGTTTGACCGGGCGCGCCATCAGGCTGGCGACGAGTTCGCGGACCGAGTGCTCTCCTTCCAGAAGAGAGACGGTGGCATCGATGATCGGCGTGTCGATATCGTAGCGGTCAGCCAACTCCGCCGCGATATTGGCCGTAGCGACACCTTCCGCCAGCTTAAGCCCTTCCGGCGACTGGCCGCGCCCGAGGGTCGCGCCATAGGTGAAATTGCGGGACTTCTCCGAACTGCATGTCAGAATAAGATCGCCCAGGCCGGAGAGTCCCATCAGTGTGTCCGCATGCCCGCCAAGCGCGACACCCAGGCGGCGCAACTCGACAAAGCCGCGCGTCACCAGAGCAGCCCGCGCACTTGCACCAAGCTCGGCGCCGGCTGCGGCCCCCACGGCGATCGCGAGGACGTTTTTCAGTGCCCCGCCGGCTTCGACTCCGATCAGGTCGTCGGTCGAATAGCACCGGAAGGCGGGCGCACTCAGTCTCTCCGCCAGATCATGGGCCAGATCGCCGTCTTCTGACGCAACTGTCACGGCCGTCGGCAGACCCCGTGCCACATCTGCCGCAAAAGAGGGCCCCGAGAGGGCGGCTAGCGGCGTGTCGGGAAGCGTTTCGGCCGCCAATTGGCTGACAAGTTTGCCGGTCTTCTGTTCGATCCCCTTGGCGCAGAGAACCACCGGGACGCCGTCGGGCATATCGCCTGCCGCTTCCGCGAGCACGGAACGCGTCGCTTGCGCCGGGACGACAGAGAGAACAATCGAAGCGTCGCGCAATGTTTCCGCCAGCGAGTCCGATGCCGCAATACCCTCTGGAAGCCTCACCTCCCCGAGATAGCGGCGATTTGTGCGGTGTTGTGAAATTTCATCGGCCAGGGCGCGGTCGCGCGCCCAGAGCTTGACCCGGTGGCCCCCACGAAGGGCGGAAACGGCCAGAGCCGTTCCCCATGCCCCGCCGCCCAGAACGGCAATCGTTTCTTCCACCGGCTTGGCCGTATTCATGCTTTTGCTCCTCGTTTGCCTGCTCCAACGAGAGGAGCAGCACCCTCATCCAGTGGCCATCGCGACCGAGGCGGTAAGGCGAAAACCTCATCCGGCAAAGGGACAAGACCTGCCAGCAGCCGCTCCAGCCCGGCATGGGCGATCATCGCGCCATTATCGGTGCACAGGGCAAGAGGCGGCGCGACAAAGCGCAGCCGGCGATCCTCGCATAGTGCCTCCAGACTTGTGCGCAGATAGGCGTTTGCGGCGACCCCGCCAGCAACGACCAGCGCAGAGGGCATCCCTGAGGGATGCTGGTCCGCAACACTTTCCAGCGCGCGGCGAAGCCGATCCTGAAGAGTATCTCCGACCGCCACCTGAAACGAGGCACAAAGGTCCGCCACATCCTGATCGCTCAAGGGAGCAAGGTTTTCTGCGGCTTGGCGGACGGCTGTCTTGAGACCCGAAAAGGAAAAATCGGGGCGCGGCTTGCTCTTCAACGGTCGCGGGAGCAAAAAGCGCGTTCCGTCGCCGGCTAGCGCGGCTTTTTCGACATTGGGTCCGCCCGGATAGGGCAGATCGAGAAGCTTCGCGGTCTTGTCGAAGGCTTCGCCCAGCGCATCGTCGATGGTGGTCCCCAGCCGCTCGTACTCTCCCACCGCCTTGACGAGTACGATCTGCGTATGCCCGCCGGACACCAGCAGCAGAAGATAGGGGAAAGGAAGCCGGTCCGTCAGGCGTGCGGTCAGCGCGTGCCCTTCCAGGTGATTGACGGGAATGAGCGGCTTTTCGGCTCCGAAAGCCAGCGCCTTGGCGGTCATGAAGCCGACCATCAGCCCACCGATCAGGCCGGGCCCTGCTGTGACCGCGATGGCATCAAGGTCGGCAAGTCCGACTTGCGCATCGTCGAGTGCGGCGGCCACGATGCGATCGAGCGCAGAGACGTGGGCACGAGCCGCGATCTCCGGCACCACGCCGCCGAACGCGGCATGTTCCTCGATCTGACTGAAGACGACATTGGAAAGAATCCGGCTGTACGGGGCGGACGCCCCGGACTCAGCCGATGACGCTCCCTCGATCACCGAGGCGGCCGTCTCGTCGCAACTGGTCTCGATACCGAGGACAAGTCGAGAGGCCGTGGCCTGACGGTCGATAACATCTCGCTCTTCAAGGACGGTCGGGTTGTCGCGCATCTTCGCTCGGTTTATGGCAACGGCGGCGCGATAATGCGCCGAACGGCACCTAACACGGACGGCATGACGATGGAAACGGACCTTATCCGTATCGGAACACGCGGGAGCGATCTGGCGCTTGCACAGGCCCGGGAAACACGGACACGGCTCATGTCTGCGCACGGCATGCCGCAGGACGCCTTCGAAATTGTCGTCATATCGACTGCCGGCGACCGCATCCAGGACCGGCCCCTTGCGGAAGTGGGCGGCAAGGGCCTCTTCACGATGGAGATCGAGGAACGCCTTGCCGACGGCCGTATCGATCTGGCGGTTCATTCCTCCAAGGATATGCCGACGGAACTGCCCGAGGGGCTTTACCTCTCCTGCTTCCTGCCGCGCGAAGATGCGCGTGATGCGTTTATCGGCCACCAGATCGAAAAGCTGCTGGATCTGCCACAGGGAGCGACGGTCGGCTCGTCCTCCTTGCGCCGCCAGGCCCTTCTGCGCCGGTTGCGACCGGACCTGAACGTCGTCCTCTATCGCGGAAACGTGCCGACACGGCTGCGCAAGCTCGCAGAAGGAGAAGTTGACGGCACGCTCCTCGCCATGGCGGGACTGCGGCGCCTCAACCTGGCGGACCAGGTCACCGAAGCCCTGCCGATCAATATGTTTCCTCCGGCGCCCGGTCAGGGCGCAATCTGCATCGAAAGCCGGATGGGCGATGAGCGGATCGACAATCTCCTCGCGCCAATCAATGACGGCGAGACGGCTGCGGCACTGGCCTGCGAGCGCGCTTTTCTTGGCGCTCTCGACGGCTCGTGCAGGACGCCGATCGCCGGGCATGCGCATCTCGCCAAGGGCCGCATCTATTTTTCCGGTATGATCCTCACACCGGACGGACGCGAGGCGCATGAGATCGAGATGGACGGCACAATCGAAGACGCTACAGCGCTAGGCCGCCAGGCCGGCGAAGAGATACGCGGACGTGCCGGAGCGGATTTCTTCGCAAGTTGGACCTGATCCATGGCCCGCCGACTGTCGGTCTTGGTCACGCGGCCCTCGCCCGGAGGCGAACGGACAGCGGCGACGATCCGGAAGGATGGTCACGAGCCATATCTTCTGCCCCTGACTGAGATCGTCGGACGTCCGGCCAAACTCGCCGGGACGGATGACTACGACGCGATCATCCTCACCAGCGGTAACGGCGTCCGGTATCTCACCGAGGAGCAGAAGGCGCGTCTTGCGCATCTTCGCGTTTGGACCGTCGGCGAAGCAACCGCCGAAACAGCACGGAAACACGGATTCCAACATGCCGAGGCCATTGGCGGCGATGCGGAAAAGATGGCCGAAACGCTCATAACAGAGCGGCCCGCAAAGCTTCTCTACCTCGCCGGGCGGGTTCGCCGCGACAATCTGGAAAAACGGCTTGCGGATGCCGGCATTTCCGCCGATGTCGTCGAAACCTATGATACGCAGCCACGGCGGCCGTCAAGAGAGGAACTCCAGGACCTTCTCGTCCGCCAGTTCGACGTGGTCTGGCTTACATCGGCCTTTAGCGCGGGCCTTTTTCGTGACCTTTCTGCAGAAACCGGCCTTGCACGCTCAGCAACGCGGCTTTGTTTTTCCAAACGAATCGCAGACGCAGCCGGAGGCTCCATTCGTCTCGCCGAACGGGCCGATGAAAGCGCCGCATTGACCCTTCTTCGACAGATCGCCGAGGAATGAAGAATGGAACCGCATCATGAAGCAGGCTGGCGAAAGAGGATTTTCGCGCTACGCTTATGGCTTGGCGGGGATTTTATGCCATCTTCAGCCAGCGTATATATTTTAACCTCGTCTTTTCGGAGCCCAATGAATGGCGAAGAAGCCCGGTGACCGTCATTCCGCCGTCAATCGTGATCCCGTGACAATCGACCTCGAAGGCGACGACGTGAAGCGTCTGGACGACAACGAGACCGGTACGGATGGGGGCGCGCCCGCTGCGGCCGAACCGACACCCATGCAGCCGGAAGACGCCCCCGAATCCGGCGAAAGCAGCCTTTCGCCGAAAACGCCGCAAGAGGATCATGATGTCGTTGAGTCGTCTGGCTCGGAGGCCGATGACCCAGGCATAGCCGACGAGACTGCCGGCCTTGAGGCAGAGCGGACCGACCCGGACGAAACGATCGTTCCGCAAGATGAGAGCGACACCGAAATTGCCGATCAGACCGCGATGGTTGGAGACACTTCGGCGCAATCAGAGGCTGGCAAGACCGGGACCGAGGAGGAAGAGCGGAACGAGCACGTCTCCGAAACAGCATATTCCTCCGACGAGGAGGACGAAACGGTCACGTCGAGCGCCCCGACATCTCGCGAGGAGAACGGACGCTCCGGCATCGGCGGCGTCACCGCCTTCCTTCTCGGGGCTCTTCTCGTCGCTCTCGGTCTCGGAACGGCTGTATGGCTTGGCTACGTTCCTCTGACCGATACCCAGCAGACCGCCGGCACGGAAGAACTTCAGCAGCAAATCGACGAGTTGAAGGCGGAGATTGCAGAGCAGCCTTCCGAGGCGGGCGAGGCGACAGGGATTTTCTCGGACGAATTCGAGGCGCTTCGAAACGAAGTCCAGGAAATCAGCGAAACGGTCTCCAGCGGGGGAGCAGGCGAAACGGCCGGACTTCAGACGCTTTCGGATCGAATAGCGGCACTCGAGGAGGCAGAAGGCGATTCGCCTGCCGGCGGTGACGAGGCCCGCCAGGCTCTCGACAATGCCAATCAGCAGGTCGCCGCGCTTGATGAACGCCTTGGTACGGTTCAGAACGAACTTGCCAGCCTTCGCGACAGCGTGAAGGAGGGTGGGAGTACAACGGAGCAAACCCGATCGACGCTTTCCAATCTCGATCAGCAGGTCGGTGATATCTCCGCACAGATCAGCCAGATATCAGCGAGTGTCAGCACGCTTGACGATCAGATTTCCGATTTGGGCGACCGGTTGGAAAAGGTTGAGCAGCTTGCCAATGCGAACCGCTCCCAGGAGAAGGTTGCGCGAGCAATCGCGGCCTCGTCCCTCCGAAGCGCCATCGAAAGCGGCCAACCCTTCGAAAACGAACTGGAAACGGCAAAGACGCTCGGCGCCGGCGGTTCGCCCGTGCAAACGCTGTCCCAATATGCCGCCCAAGGCGTAAAGACACCCCGCCAGCTTGCCGAAAACGTGTCTGAAATCGCCGACAGGATGCGTGAAGCCGCGGCGCCACCCCCGTCGGCCTCATCCTCGGATGGTATTTTCGACCGTATTACGTCCGGCGCCCGCTCTCTGGTGACCATCCGGCGAGTGGGAGATGCGCAGGACGAAGGCGCGCAGAGCAGCGTGACCCGCTTCGAGCAGGCTGTCGAAGCCGGCGAATTGGAGACCGCGCTGTCGGAATATGAGTCGCTCCCGACCGAGGTGCAGGAGCCCGCTCGGTCCTTCGCCGACGATCTCCGTGCAACGATAGAGGCACGCAAAAACCTTCCGGATGTCATCGCCGCGATTGGGGCAGGTGGCAATGCCAGCGCCTCGTCCGAAAGCGGCAGCGGTCCCGAAACAACAACGCCGCCGGAAGAGCCGTCTTCTTCCGAAGAGACGTCCGAAGCACCTCCCAATGATCCATCCACGACTGAGACGGAGCAGTAACGATGATCAAACTCATCCTTTTTTTCCTGCTCGTCCTCGCTCTTGCCGGCCTCTTTGCGTGGGTCGCGGATCTGCCGGCCACGGTCACGCTCAACCTGCCGGAAGCGCAGGCCGAGGTCTCTTTGCTGGTGGCGATGGTCGCAATCGTCGCGCTGATCGCAGCGGTCATGATCGTCTGGTGGTTTCTGAAGGGCATCATCCGCAGCCCGGAACAGCTGACGCGCCATTTCCGCTCCCGGAAGCGGGATCGGGGATACCAGGCCCTTTCGACCGGCATGATCGCCGTTGGCGCTGGCGATAGCGGGCTGGCACGCAAGATGAATTCGCGTGCGCTACAGAACCTTGATCCATCCACGGAGCCCCTGCTTTACCTTCTCGATGCGCAGACCTCTCTTCTGGAGGGTGACCACGCCAAGGCGCGGCGCAAATTCGAAGCGATGCTCGATGAGCCGGAAACACGCCCACTCGGTCTTCACGGCCTCTATCTCGAAGCCCAGAAGCTCGGCGAGACGCGGGCAGCGCGGCACTTCGCGGAGCTTGCCGCGAAAGATGCTCCCCAGCTCGACTGGGCTTCGCGCGCAGCGATGGAAGCCCGAACCGCGGAAGCCGATTGGGATGGCGCCCTGAAGTTGCTCGACCGGCAATTGGCAACCAAACAGATCGCCAAGGAGTCCTACAAACGTCAGCGTGCCGTGCTGATGACGGCGAAATCGATGGAAATCGTCGACACCGACCCCTCGCAGGCCCGCTCGCTGGCCAGCGAAGCTGTCTCGTTGCAGCCCGACTTCGTACCGGCAACGCTCGCTCAGGCCCGCGCTGCGATACGCAAGGGCGACACGCGTGGCGCAGGCAAGGTGCTGGAGGCCGCCTGGAAGCGCGAGCCGCACGCTCAGATCGGCGGTCTTTATGTGCACCTGCGCCCTGGTGATCCGGTTCAGGATCGGCTGGAACGCGCCCGGAAGCTCGATCAGTGGAAGCCGCAGAACGGCATTGCAGCCCGTGCGCTTGCCCGCGCCCTCTACGAAGCGGGCGAGTATGCGGACGCCAGGAAGACGATCGAGCCCGTCATCCGGACGGAACCGAGCGAGAGCGCATTCCTTCTGCTGGCCGATATCGAAGACGAACAGACCGGCGATCAGGGCCGCGTGCGGCACTGGCTCGCCCAGGCACTCAAGGCCCCGCGCGATCCGGCATGGACCGCAGACGGCTATGTTTCGGAAAACTGGGCGCCGATCAGCCCCGTAACCGGCAGGCTCGATGCTTTCGAATGGCGGGTCCCCGTCGAACAGGTCTTGCCCTTGGTCGATGGCAAGCCGGTCGGCGCATTCGAATATGATGCGACCGTTCCGGTCATTCCCCAGATCGAAGGCGACGACGCCATTCCCGAAAGCCGCCCTCATATGCGGGTCGACGACGTGACGCTCTCCTCGGACGAGATTGAGCCGGAGGTCGTGACAGCCTCCGACGGTTCGAAAGACGCCGGGACAAGCGAACCGGCATCTGTCAAGGAGAAGCCCAAGGCGGCTTCTGCCGCAGAGATGGAGACGGCAGAAGACAAGCCCGACCGGCCCGGCCCTCCTGATGATCCCGGCCCCGTCGGCCCCCCACCGAAACAAGACAGCCCCTACCGCCTCTTCTGAACCTGGAATCTGATGTTTGATCGATTGGCCGAGCTGTTCCGCAGCCCTGAAACCGAAACGCAGAATGATCGGGAAGCAGAGATCCGCCGTTCCGCGGCGGCGCTTCTCGTCATTCTCATGGACGCCGATGGTGTGCGGGAGCCGGAGGAAGAAGCCCGTCTGCGAAAAAACCTTGCCGGACGTTTCTCGCTCGCTGACGATGCTCTCGAAAAGCTCATTGGGGATGGCAAATCCGCGGCTGCGGAAAGCTCGGATTTCTATGCCTTCACCTCCGTGCTCAAGCGTGAACTCGAGATCGAGGAACGAAACAGCTTCATCGGCATGCTGTGGGAAATGGCCTACGCCGATGGCACGGCAGATGAAATCGAGGACAATCTGGTCTGGCGTATCTCCGAACTGATGGGCGTCGCCGGTCGTGAGCGGGTCTTTCAGCGTCAGGAAGCGGTGGAGCGCCTTGGGGTGCCCCTTCGGCAACGTTCGGATGTCATGGAACGCTGATGATCGAAGCCCCGTTGACGTCGCCGCTGGCGGACCAGCCGGCCATGCGCCCCATCCTCGTTATCCTGCATCAGGCGACATCGTCCCCGGGCAGGGTAGGCATCATGCTGCGTCAGATGGGCTTTCCGCTCGACATTCGCCGACCCGCTCTTGGCGATAACCTGCCCGGGTCGCTGGACGACCATGCCGGGGTGGTGGTGTTCGGCGGTCCGATGAGCGCCAATGACGATGAGGCCTTCATCCACCGCGAGACGGATTGGCTCACGGTGCCCCTGAGCGAGAACCGCCCGTTGCTGGGGCTCTGTCTCGGTGCGCAGATGATGGTCAACCATCTGGGCGGAAAGGTTCAAAAGCCCGCCGATGGGCGCGCCGAATATGGCTGGTATGATCTGGAGCCGACGGAGGCCGGGCGCGACCTTTTCGACCAGTGGCCTGCCAAGGTCCTGCAATTTCACAAGGAGGGTGTCACCCTTCCATCGGAAGCAGCGCTTCTGGCTCGCGGCGAAGAGAATTTTCCAAATCAGGCTTTTGCAATCGGCTCCAACGCCATCGGCGTTCAGTTCCACCCGGAATTGACGGCCCTCATGCTGCACCGGTGGGTCGTCAAGGCGCATGAACGGTTTAGCCTGCCCGGCGCGCAAAACGCAAAGGCATGCCTGGAAGGCCGGCTCATCTTCGATGAGCCGCTCCGCCGATGGGCCGTCAACCTTCTGGAGCATCTGTTTAACGGCAAGCCGGGCGGTCCGGAGCGCCGCACGCCTCTCGAGAGCGCCCGCTAGGCGGGGCTTCAGCCGAGCGACACCGAAGCCTTACTTGTGGCTCTTGGCGCGTTCGATGGCCTCGGAGATTTTCTGGCGGGCATCCTCGGCACCGTGCCAATTTCCGATCTTCACCCATTTGCCGGGCTCCAGATCCTTGTAGTGCTCGAAAAAGTGCTCGACCTGCTGGCGGGTAATATCCGGCAGATCGGTGACGTCGTTGACCGAATCGTAGCGCTTGGTGAGCTTGTGATTGGGAACAGCGACAACCTTCTCGTCGACGCCGCCATCATCTTCCATCAGCAAGACGCCGACAGGGCGCACATTGATGATGCAGCCCGGCACAAGCGGCCGGGTGTTGAGCACCATCACGTCGATCGGGTCGCCATCGTCGGAAAGCGTATGCGGCACGAAGCCGTAATTTCCGGGATAGGTCATCGGCGTATAGAGGAAACGGTCAACCACCAGGGCGCCGGCCTCCTTGTCCATTTCGTACTTGATCGGATGGCCGCCGACCGGCACTTCGATGATGACATTGACGTCTTCGGGGGGATTGTGTCCGATGGCGATGGCGTCGATACGCATGGAGGCTCCGGTCTTCTAGCAAGCAACTGGTGACGCCCTGATAGCGAAGGAGCAGAAGCCATGCAATCTGTCCTTGTGCGCGCCATTGGTCGCAGACCAGGCAAAGGCACTCTTGTCGCCGCCATCTTTCTGGTTGCGGCAGCCTGCCCGAGCGAAGCCGCCGAGAGCCGCTATCAAACCATCGATACCGCCACGGATTGCGAACTCCTCTCGGAACAATTGGAGGGCGGCTCCTCCAGTTTTCTTTGCGACGGACCGGCCGAAACGCCTTTTATCGAGGATCACGGCGATCTGCGCACCAGCGTCGCCTATGGCATCGACGAGACACAAGGCGAGCGTAACTGGGAAAGCTTCACCCCGTTCAACTTCCCACGCCCAACAATCGAATGGCGCTTTCGCGATGGCTCCAGCGAGCCCTTTGCGACAATCCGGCGCTGGTCCGTCGAGACCGGCTCGGAGGACGGTGCAAGAGATTGGTCGATTCTCGTCGTCAGCCGTATCGGCGAAACACCCCAGACCGCCTGCACTGTCGGTTATATCGATGCGCGCCGCATCGAAAATGCCAATGTCATGGCCCGGATCATTGCCGACGCGATCGCCGAGGACTTTCATTGCCGGGATTATCCGCCGATCTATCGACCTGACGACCGTCAGTTGCGCGCCATCGTGAGCCGCTAGACGGTCAGGCTCAGGCCCAGACGAAGGCGATCTTCTTCAGAGGTGCGCCGCCGAGATTTTCGACGCCTTCCGCAATATCATGCCCGCCACGGCCAGCATAGAAATCCTGCGCAATCAGATTATCCTCGAGCGCCCAGACAACCACACCCTTCAACTGCGCAGCCTCCAGTCTCTCGCGCGCCGCGGCAAAGAGCCGGCTGCCAATGCCGATCCCCTGATATTCCCGCCGAAGATAAAGCTCGTAGATCTCGCCTTTTTGCGGCAGTTCAGGCGTGCGGTTGCGCCCATAGGTCGCGTATCCGACAATCTCGTCGCCAAGCTCTGCAACGAGAACGGATGCCGTGGATGACAGGGCTCGCTGCCACCATTGTTCGCCCCGGTGTGCGATCATTCGTGTCAGCGCTAGATGCGGAATCAAACCCGCGTAGGCACCCTGCCACGAATCGCGGTGGGTGGCCGCGATCCCGGCCGAATCGGAACTTGAAGCGTTCCTTATCTCGATCGACAGCGTAGTCATGGTGCATTAACCATAGAGAACGGGGATCGATTGCGGCAAGATGTGTGGTTGACGGACATCGCGCAAAATTCCATCGGTCCAC
This sequence comes from Notoacmeibacter ruber, assembly GCF_003668555.1. Lineage (NCBI taxonomy): Bacteria > Pseudomonadati > Pseudomonadota > Alphaproteobacteria > Hyphomicrobiales > Notoacmeibacteraceae > Notoacmeibacter > Notoacmeibacter ruber. The sequence goes on from NZ_RCWN01000001.1 coordinate 2,705,585, forward strand.
TGAAATCTAGCCCGCCATGAAAACACTGGGAGCAAATTGGGATGGATGGACCGGTGGTCGCAATCTCCTCGATGGTCGCCAAGGGGACTGTCGGTCTGCGCGCGATTATGCCGGCGATGCAGGCCCGCCAGCGCGAGGTGGTCGCGGTTCCGACCGCGCTTCTGTCCTGGCACCCGGGCCATGGTTCGGCAACCATCGCGCCGACAAATAAAGACGAATTTTGCAGACTTCTGGGTGACCTCACCGGACGGAGCGAATGGATCGGTCCAGCGGCCATCCTCTCCGGCTGGCTTGCAGATGAAGACCAGGTCGTCGCCCTTGCCCGCTTCGTTGCCGATAGCAAACGGCAGCGGCCGGAGCTGATCTATCTGTGCGACCCGGTGATCGGCGACATGCGCGGGGCCTATCGGCCGCCCGCTGTTATCGATGCCATCGCGAAGGAGCTGCTTCCGCTCGCCGATATCACAACGCCGAACCGTTTCGAGCTGGAGCTTTTGACCGGCCGCGCCCTTTCCGACAATGGCGCCCTGATTGAGGCCGGGCGGCAACTGGGCGTAGCGCGCCTCATCATCACATCGGCATTTGCGATGATGGCCGGCTCTGTCGGCAATCTTCTGGTCGTCGGCGATAACGCATTGATGGTCGAGAAACGGGTTATCGCCGATGCACCCCATGGAACGGGGGATCTTTTCAGCGCGCTCTTTCTGGCACGTCTTCTGGAAGGTCAAAGTGATGCAGCGGCTCTTTCGGCGGCCACCGCCTCGGTCTTCGAGATGCTCGCCCGCTCGCGAAAGGCCGCTCATGAAGAGCTGGCGCTTGCCTCGGAACAAGCCTGCCTCGTGCGCCCCATGGCAATGGTAACGGAACGCCGCATCGCAATGCCGAAAATCGCGGCGGATGGATAAGGCCGAAAAGGCGGTTGGCTCGCAGTCAGCGCCGGGCTGGAGCGGCCTTCCATCGCCCTTTATCCCACGATCGCAAACCTGATCGCGTCCGTGCCTTCGCAAGCGATCATAGCCGTCGACATGCCGATCGGCCTTCCAGACTGGACCAGCCCTATCCGAATCCATTGGAACGTGATGCCTACAACCTCCCGATTGCCATATGGGCCTGAAACGGCCATAGGCTGTGCAGATCACCATCAGGGAGACAGGAAATATGGGTCATCTTCCCGATCATCTCGAACAGGGCTATGGCGCGTTTATGCGCGGGCGCTTTTCCTTCGAAACAGAGCGTTATCGAACGCTGGCCGAAGAAGGACAGAAACCGGCCACGCTGGTCATCGCCTGCTGCGACAGCCGCGCGGCCCCAGAGGTGATCTTCAACGCCTCGCCCGGCGAGATCTTCGTCATCCGCAACGTGGCCAATCTGGTGCCGCCTTATGCGCCGGACGATGATTATCACTCCACCTCGGCGGCGCTGGAATTTGCGGTGCAGGCCCTGCGCGTCAAACACATCCTCGTCATGGGCCACGGCCGTTGCGGCGGTATTGCCGCCAAGCTCAACCCCTCGGATCCCCTGTCACCCGGCGATTTCATCGGCAAATGGATCGGATTGCTGGACCAGCCTGCACAAACGGTCCAGGAGGCCGCCATCACGGACGATGCCGAACGGCAGACCGCTCTGGAGCGCGCTTCCGTCAAGCATTCCATCAGCAATTTGCGGACATTCCCATGCGTGGAGCAGCTCGAAAAGAAGGGCAAGCTCTCCGTTCATGGCGGCTGGTTCGACATTTCCACGGGAGAACTATGGGCGCTCAATCCCGATAGTGGCGAATTCGAACGGCAGGTTGCCTGAAAAAAAGAGCCGGCGCAGAATGCTGCGCCGGCTCCAATTCGAAAAGGCCGTCTCCGGCTCAGCCGTCGATCTGAGCGCCCATCTGCGCAATGGCCTGCTGATAGACCGAAGCGGCATTCCAGCCTTCAATACCCCTGAAACCGCTCTGTCCCGGCTGATAGTTGCGGGTCATGCCATGCGCACGCAGGAAATTGGCCGTTGAATAGAGCGCATCATTGACGTTCTTCAGGTCGACGCGTCCATCCCCGTTTCCATCGACGCCGAAACGCAGAATATTGTTCGGCAGAAACTGCGTATGACCATATTCGGCATGGGCCGCACCCTTGGTGCCGGTGGAGAAAAGGCCGCTATCGACCATGCGGAGCGCCGCAATCAGATGCGGGAAGAAGTAATCGGAACGGCGGCAATCATAGACCAGCGTCGCGGCTGAAGAGATCACCGGCTGGTTGCCGGTGAAACGACCGAAGCCGGTTTCCATGCCCCAGATCGCCATGAGCGGTCCGGCAGGAATGCCAAAGCGCTGTTCGATATTTGCGAGCAGACGCGCGTTTTCTTTCTTCTTCTGCTTGCCGATCCGCACGATCGCATCGCAGCCGCGCTTCTTGCAGAACGTACCGAGCGACATGGTGAACGCGGATCCGCCCTTCTTCACCGCGCGGTCTGCCTTGATTGTCGAACTGTTGTAGCGCGCTGCCGCAAGCGCCTGAAGGCCGCGCTGACCGACGCCATTGGACTGCGCGACAGGAGCAAACTCTCTCTTCCACTGGTCGAAACCGGAGGCGCTGTTGCCACATTGCGGCGCGGCCTGTGCAGCCGTGAGGCCAAGAGCGAAAGCGAGTACGGAACCGGTAATAAGGCGAACCGGGCGAAATTTGGCCATAAGGAAGAGCTCCTCCAGAAAGGCGGGTCGATTTTGGCTTCAGCCCTTAGCGTCGCATTGGGGCCGGATTTTGAAACAATAGCGGGAGTGTAGTTTATTGACCGTTTTTGGCAAATGGAGCAGCGCTTTACCGTTACGCTTGCCTTGACGATCAATGTTACGAAACCGGCAAACCCAGTTTTTGCTGAAGGCGCTTGAGAAGGATGGCGAGGCGGCCCGGCGTCACCTCGGAGGCTTCCGCCACGCGGCGGCACATCTCGACCAGTTCGTGCTTTTCGGTCTCGTTGAGCGCGTCCCGCAATTTGCGGCTGGCCTGATCGATCACGACATTCGCATCATCGATCTGTTCCGCTGCCCACCGCCCGTAGATTACGGCCTCGTCGCCGGCGCCGGCTTCTGCAATCGCGGCGACGGCGTTTTCATGCGCAGCCTGTCCTGACGGACCGACGGGTCCTTCATCCGTTGCGATGGCGGCCATAACGATGCTTGCAAGGGTTACGGGGTCGTCGACTGCCGAAACCGGCGACATGCCGGCCGCGATGCGTGATTTTCTCCGGCGCATATAGCCGCGTGCCCTGCCGACGGTATCGACCGCTTCGCGCGCGGCACCGCCCAGCATCTTGATACGGTACCACCAGAACGCCGCGCCCATCAGAACACCCACGATCAACAGAACGATATGCACGAATGCCTCCCCGGCCCGCCGTTGAAAGGATGACGGCTAAGCCGCTGACGGGGCGAAATCAAGCTGCCACCTTGCCTTCGCCACGCTTTTGGCCTAAGACCCGCGCGATTTCGAGAAGCGGACAGCTTTGCGAAGCCGACCGGGGCCGGCCCTCTCAGACGAGAAAAGCGGCGCAGGACCCCGGAGGTCAACACCCGACAGCGCGATGCGCCCTCGGGTGCGTTTTTGCTTTGTCTGCTTGTTCGAAGACGCAACTGTTCCCATTCTCCGCTGTCGGTGCGGAGCAAAGGAGTGACTGAATGTTTGACAGCCTATCGGATCGCCTGTCCGGAATTCTCGACGGCCTGACCGGCCGCGGCGCGCTGTCCGAACAGGATGTGCAGGCCGCTCTTCGTGAAGTTCGCCGCGCCTTGATCGAGGCCGACGTCGCGCTGCCGGTCGTCCGCTCCTTTACCGAAAGCGTCCGCGAAAAGGCCGTCGGCGTCTCCACGCTGAAAGCGATCAAACCCGGCCAGCAGGTCGTCAAGATCGTCCATGACGAACTGGTCGAAATGCTTGGCTCCGATGCCGAACCGATCGATCTGAACGCTGCGGCGCCCGTCGTCATCATGATGGTCGGCCTTCAAGGCTCCGGTAAGACCACCACGACGGGCAAGATCGGCTTGCGTCTTCAGAAGCGCCAGAACCAGAAAGTTCTGATGGCTTCGCTCGATACGCGCCGGCCCGCTGCCCAAGAGCAGCTCCGCCAGATCGGCGAGCAGGTTGATGTGGCAACCCTGCCCGTCATCGCCGGCCAGACACCGGTACAGATTGCCGAACGCGCCGTGCAGGCCGGTCGTCTCGGCGGCTATGACGTCGTCATTCTCGATACGGCGGGCCGCACATCGATCGATGCTGAATTGATGGCCGAAGCGGCCGACATCAAGCGCTCTGCCAACCCGCACGAAGTTCTGCTGGTGGCCGACAGCCTTACCGGCCAGGACGCCGTGACCCTGGCGGAAAATTTCGAGGAAACGGTCGGCGTGACTGGCATCGTCCTGACCCGCATGGACGGCGACGGACGCGGCGGTGCGGCTCTTTCCATGCGCTCGGTCACCGGCAAACCCGTCAAGCTGATCGGCACCGGTGAAAAGATGGATGCGCTGGAGGATTTCCATCCTTCCCGCATCGCCGACCGTATCCTCGGCATGGGCGACATTGTCAGCCTGGTGGAACGGGCCGCCGAGCAGATCGACGCTGAAAAAGCGGCCGCCATGGCCAAGAAAATGGCCAGCGGCAAGTTCGACATGAACGATCTGGCCGATCAGTTGCGCCAGATGCAGAAAATGGGCGGCCTTGGCGGCATCATGGGCATGATGCCCGGCATGGGCAAGATGAAGGATCAAATGGCCGCGGCAGGTCTCGACGACAAGCTGTTCGGCCGCCAGATCGCGATCATCCAGTCGATGACCAAGAAGGAGCGCAAAAACCCCGCCCTTCTCAAGCATAGCCGCAAGAAGCGCATCGCGGCGGGCTCTGGCACGGACGCTGCGCAGATCAACAAGCTGCTCAAGATGCACAAGCAGATGGCCGATATGATGAAGGCTATGGGCGGCAAGAAGGGTGGCGGCAAGATGCGCCAGATGATGGGCATGCTTGGCGGCAAGATGGGCGGCATGCCCAGTGGCATGGGCGGAATGCCGGATCTTTCCAAGATGGACCCGAAACAGCTCGAAGCCATGGCCAAGCAGGCACAGGCAGGCGGTCTGGGCAATGGCGCATCGGGAGGACTTCCCGGCTTGCCGGGCAGCGGCGCTGGCGGTCTTCCCGGTTTGCCGGGCCTTCCCGGCAAGAAAAAGTGAGGGGCCCGGCGTGAGTGGCTTTCTGACCCCATCCCCGGATATCGAGACGGAGCGCCTGCGCCTTCGCGGCTGGCGCGAGAGCGATTTCGAAACCATTGCCGCCATCTACGCGGACCCCGATACGGCCGCCTATATTGGCGGCGTTCAGGACCGCCGGCAAAGCTGGCGCATTTTCGCAGCGATGCTCGGCCACCAGAGCTTGCGGGGCTACACTTTTTACGCGGTGGAACGCAAAGACACCGGCGAAACGATAGGTTGGTGCGGCCCCTGGTATCCGGAGGGACGGCCCGAACCGGAAATTGGCTACAGCCTGCTGAAAGCCCACCAGGGGCACGGCTTTGCTCTTGAAGCCGTGACCGCCGCGGTTCGCGACTCCTATGACCGGCTAGGCTGGGAAACCGCGATATCCGCAATTGCCGAGGACAATGCCGCCTCGCAGAAGATCGCAAAACAAGCGGGCGCCACATGGAACGGCGAAACATTTTCGCTGATGCCAGGTCACACGGGCCAGATCTGGCGACATCTCTCCCCGGCTCAGTTCAGGGAGCGTTTCAATGTCGCAGCCTGACCAAACCGCCCGCGCAGCCGAATTGCTCGCCGGTTACCGACGTTCGATCGACAATTTCGATGCGGTGCTGATCCATACGCTTGCCGAGCGCTTTCGTTGCACGCAGGCCGTGGGCGAACTTAAGGCCCGCCATGACCTGCCGCCATCCGATCCGGACCGTGAGCAAAAGCAGATCGCACGGCTTCGCCGTCTGGCCGAAGATGCCGATCTCGACCCCGATTTCGCCGAGAAATTCCTCGCCTTCATCATCCGCGAGGTGATCCAGCACCATGAGCGGATCGCCGATGATGTGAAGACGAAGAGCTGAACCAGAAATTCCAACGATAGCCAGATCAACAGAACTCAAGGAGAGAAACCATGGCCATCAAGATCCGCCTCGCACGCGCGGGCTCCAAGAAGCGTCCTTACTACCACATCGTCGCCGCCGATGCGCGCGCGCCGCGTGACGGTCGCTTCATCGAGGAGCTTGGCTCGTGGAACCCGCTGCTTCCGCGTGACGCCCAGCGCGTCGAGCTGAAGGAAGACCGTATCAAGGAATGGCTCGAGAAAGGCGCTCAGCCGACCGACCGCGTACTGCGCTTCCTCGACGAAGCCGGGCTTGCCAAGCGCGAAGCCCGCGATAACCCGAACAAAGGCCAGCCGGGCAAGAAGGCCCAGGAGCGTGAAGCCGAGCGCAAGGCGGCTGAGGAAGAAGCTGCTGCCGCAGCAGCCGAGGCCGAGGCATCGGCTGGCGGCGAAGAAGCCGCTTCCGAATAAGCGGTACTCACGCCGCTTGAACGATAAAGGCCGGGCGAAAAGCCCGGCCTTTTTTAGATATGGTGAAGCGTCGGTTCAGTTGGTCGACGGGGCAATTTCACCAATGGTGAAGAAGCGTGTTTCGCCATTCGAATCGTCGACACCGTCATTGTCGGTGACAGCCCAGCCACGCTCATCGCCGCCAATGGCAAAGCCCTCGATCTTGTCGACCACATAGCCGTTGCCGGCCTTGAGATCGGTCATGAAATCGTGGACCATTTCCTTTTCCAGCACCGGTAGATCGGAACCCAGCTCTGCCATTTCGACGCCCGCAAGCGACACCCGTGTCAGCTGCTTGATCTTTGCCGCCTCACCAATCTGGTTGTCGCGCTCGATGAGGTAGAGATGGTCGCCATGGGCGGTGATTTCGGACAAACCGACCCAACCGGTTTCGGCACTTTCCAGCGGATAATGCGCAGCCTTCCAGCTCTTGTCTTCGAGGTCATAAGCAAGAATCTTGACCATGCCCTTCGGATCGTCACCCCATTCGCGCTGAATGGCGATGTAAAGCGTGTCGTCCAGCTTGGTCACGCCTTCCATGCCGAAGCGCTTTTCCTGGGCGAGCAGCGCCTCTGGCAATGAAATCTCTTCCACAATCGCGCCATCTGCGTCGACATGGACCAGCCGATGCGGAATGTCCCGGTCGGTCCGCCCTTCAGAAGCCAGCCAGAAGTCGCCTTCGCCATCGGCGGTGATGCCTTCCAGGTCGAGCTTCTCTGCCGTCTTGCCATCCTGCGTGACAACCGTGGCGTTCGTGATCTTCGCGGGCGTCTGTGAGGCATCGATGGTGAAGATCGACGGAGCGCCACCATAGAAGCTGTCATTCACCGCATAGAGCGTTGTCGGATCGGATGGATCGGCCGTGAGACCGGACAACGCGCCCCAGCCAATGGGCGTGCCATTGTCATCGTCAGCGGAAACGATCTGCGGATAGTCGGCTTCCCCGTCGGCCAGTTCATAGAGCGTGACGTGGGAGCGTACACCGCCATCCTCGATCAGGTCAGCTTCGTTCGAAACTGCCAGAAGGTTGCGCTCCGGAATGGCAATAGCGCCTTCCGGTGCAAGGCCCGTCGGCAGAAGCTGGCTGAAGGCGGCCTGCCCGTCGTCCCCCATCTTGTAGACGCCGATGACGGAGCCGCGCTCGGACAGCAGGAACATGTAGTTCTGTTCGCCGAAGCTTGCGGCTTCCATGCCTTCGGGCTCTGCACCCTTGTTCTCTGAGCGGCCTTCCGGGTAATGGCCTGCGCGCGCAACCTCGTACTCGAAGGAGGGCCCGCTTTCCTGCAGGACATCTCCATCCTTCGAGAAGATGGTGAAGCCGCGGCTGCCGCCCTTATAGTCGCCCTCATTGGCGGTCGCGAGGCGATCATTATCGATCCACTGCACGGCGTCGGGTTCGCGCCGAACGCCGTCCGCCGATCCGTCAAACGAGATCGCGTCGTCTTCCTTGGTATCGATATTCTTCATATCGACCGTGCCAGCGGAAAAATCGCGGATCACGTCGCCGGTCTCACCGTTCAGGATCACGATATGATTGTTTTCCTGAAGAGTGACGGCGATCTCACCCGATTCGTTGAAGTCGACGAATTCCGGCTCCGGATCGTCGCCCGCGATTTCCGCAAGTCCGGTCACATCCGCCTTGATCATCGCATCGCAATCGGGCTGGCCGTCGGCAAGCGGCACGATGGCGACGTAGCCTGCCGGCATCTGAGGCATTTCACCTTCATTGAGGTCCTCGTCGCGCTCATTCTCGATGGCCACGGCGAGGCGCGTGCCCTCGGTATTGATAGCCACACTGTCGGGTTGACCGCCGAGATCGCAGCTCTTCCTCAGGCTCTTGCCGGCCACATCGATCACAGCGAGATAACCCGACGGCGCAGTGAAGCTAGCCGAGGTATTCACACCGGCAAAAGCCGTCGTGCCAGAGACCACGACGGATGTCGGCTCACCATTTGTCGCGACAAAGCCGGCGGCCTTCGGAGCCCGAGGATCGCTAATGTCGACGAAACCGACGCGCTCGGCCGGGCTGTCGGTATAGACAAGCATATTGCCGTCATCCGTCACCGAGATGATTTCGGCGCTGGTTTCGGTCGCCTGGTCTTCATCGCTTCCGAGATTGGTGTTGACCGCAAAAGAAGCGATCCGATTGAAGACCTGCTCGGCGGAAGCCGGGCTAATGAAAGCAGTCGCCGCCAGGAGTGCGGCCAGCGAAACGGATGACAGGGCGCGGTTCGTCATGAATGTCTCCTTGGGTAGGGAATGACGGATCGCGTAATGCCATTGGATCACAGTCTCGTGACAAACTCCCGGAAAGCCGGCTGGCAATTGCATTTGCCGAGCGCCCGATAACGAAAAGGCCCGATCTTTCGACCGGGCCTTTCCTGCAAAGTGTTGCGGCGGGCGAAAACCTCACGCCGCGATTTCGACGCCGGACTCCCCTTCGCCGGATACGCCGAAGCGCCCGACCTTCTCAGTCAATTGCTTGGTCTCCGCGAGCAGCGTATTGGCCGATGCGGTGGTCTGCTCGACCATCGCGGCATTGTGCTGCGTCATCTCATCCATCTTGTTGGCGGAATCCGAGACGGTATGCAGATTGGCGGCCTGTTCCCTGGTGCTGTTGGCAATCTCCGAGACAACCCGTGTGACTTGGGAGATTTCATCCATGATCTTCTTCAGGGAATCGCCCGACGCGGTCGCAAGCCCAACGCCCTCTTTCACTTGAGCGCTTGAGTGATTGATGAGTTGCTTGATCTCCTTGGCGGCTTCCGCCGAGCGCTGGGCAAGCTGACGAACCTCCTGGGCGACGACGGCGAACCCATCGCCGGCCTCCCCGGCCCGCGCGGCCTCCACCCCGGCATTGAGCGCCAACAGATTGGTCTGGAAGGCGATATCGTCGATCACGCCGATAATCTGGCTGATCTCGCGGGAGGACTGCTCGATGGAGGACATTGCGGTGATCGTGTTGTTGACGATCTGCCCGCCCTCCTGGGCGTTCTGCTGTGCGACTTCGGCCGACTGACGGGCCTGGCTCGCACCCTGCGCCGTCTGATCGACGGCCGTCGCCACTTCCGACAGAGATGCCACCGTATGTTCCAGGCTGGCCGCCTGCTGTTCGGTACGGCGTGCCAGATCGCTGGCGGCCGTCGAAATCTCGCAAAGACCGAAATGGATCGACCCCGTCGAATTCACCACCGAGGAGAGTGCACCGTCCAGTGAAGCGACGGCTTCGTTGAACTGCAGGCGGATCGACTCATAACGAGGATCGACAGGGCCGACACGAACCGTCAGATCACCGGTTGCAAGCCGGTCCAGCGCTTCGGCAATCTGGTCGAAGGTGGACTGAAGGATCTCGGCGTCATGCTGGCGCTCGGCCTCGTGCTCTTCGCGTTCCCGCTCAGCGCGGTTGCGGCTTTCAGTCGCTTCGCGCTCGGCCTGCACCTTGGCCCGGCCATTCTCCTGAAACACACGCAGAGACCGGGCCATAGCGCCGAGTTCGTGCTGGTATTCAGCGCCGGCCACAGCGACTTCATTATTGCCGCGGGCAATCTCTTCCGTCACCTCGGCCAACTGCTGGACCGTTCGCGCGATCATCCGGCCGACGACATAGGCCAGAAGCAGACCGACCAGCACGACAGCCAGGCTGATGACAATTGCGCTGATGACGGCGGAACTGGCAAGCGATTCCGCCTGCTGGCCCAGCGTCCGCTGGCGATCGGAAATCTGCTGGCGGAACGTCGCGAACGTCGCCGTCATCTTCTCGTCCAAGGGAGCCAGATACTCTGACTGGACCGACTGGATCTCGTCGACCGTTGCCTTCAGATCAGCAAGCCGCCCGCCATAATTCTTCATGAGCTTGAGGGCCGAAAGCGCGCGGGTGATCTGAATGGACCGGAATAGCGAACTGCGCATCACATCATAGCGATTGACCGCCGTCGCCAGTTGAGCCTGCGCTTCGTCATAAGCGGCCGGATCGTTGGTCTGGATGAACTGCTTGGCCGAATAGAGGCTGTTCGCGACCGCCTCGTTGACTGATGCTGCCTGATAGAGAGCATCCGTATTGCCGCTGCGCCATGCAGAGCGCATGATGTCGTAGAGGGCGATCGACGTCCACGGCCCGAAATCATCCACATTCGCCTGCAGGACGCTGCGACGCTTTTCCAGCCCTGCCACCGTATCGAAGTTCTCGGCGTAGTTTTCGACATGGTCCTGAAGGGTTGTCAGGATGGCGAAGAGTTCCGGGTGCTCGTAGAACCGCTCCGATAGAAGGGCCTCGGCCATTCTGAGATCATCGAGGCTGGTCTCGAAAGTTTCAAGAGCCTCGTCGGAGAAGCTGCCCTCGAATGCCTTTACGGCACGGCGCATCTTGCCGAAGGCGTAGTCGGCGTCCGAGACCATAAGGCTGTCGGTCGCCGCTTCCCGATAAGAGCCGAAAAGCGAGGCGACACCGTTGACGCCCCAGATCGCACTGACCGACAGAAAGCTCATGAGCAGGAGGAGTGGGAGAAAGCCAATGGATATCTGGCTGCGTATTCCGAGTTTTTTCCAGTATTTGATCATCGGGTTAACTTCGTTCTGGGCATGAAGATTAAGATTGGCCCGCACTAGTTCATATGCGCGTCAAGATTGGTGGGCGTGATCAATTCGGAATCGATATCGATCCTGGGGGGCACATCGGAACCGGCGATGAGATCCATCGCCGCTTTCACCGCCGCAGCGCCCTGGCCCTCCGCGTTCTGGTGGACGGTGACATCGAGTTCGCCGGCTTTCATGGAATTGAGCGCAGCCGGTGTCGCATCGATACCGGCGATGACGACATCGTCCATCGCAATGCCCCGCAACGTCATGATGCGGACGGCACCCAGCGCCATATCGTCATTATTAGCGATCACCGCGTCGAGCTTTTCGTCGCCGTCGAGCCACTCGCCCATGACGCTTGTGCCCTGATCGCGCGCGCCGTTGGCCGATTGACGCTCGACGATCTTCATGTCGCGACAGGCATCGGTTTTCAGAACGGCTGCGACCGCGTCAGAGCGACGACGAGCAGCAGGGGACGTCAGTTCGCCCATCATGAGGCCGACATTGCCCCTGCCCTTCAGAAGACGGCAGACTTCCTCGGCCTGCAACTTGCCGCCGGTCTCGTCATCAGCCGAAACAAAGGTCTGGCCATCCGGCAATTCCTTCGCATTGATCGGACTGTTATTGACGTAAACGAGCGGGATGCCGGCCTCTTCGGCAAGCGAAGAGACTTTCGAGCCCTCGTCGCTATCGACCAGAACAGCGATGATGGCATCCACCTCCTGCTCGATGAAGCCTTCGACCGCCTCCATCTGGTGGCTGGAATCCTTGTTTGAGACCTCGATCTGGAGCGTCAAATCCTCCGCATTGGCCGCTTCTTCCTCCAGGCCGCGGCGCAGCAGCTTCAGAAACGTATCCGAATTGGCCAGGGTCACGCCGATCGTGGCGGCGGAAGACGGGGCCGAGAAGGGCAGAATGGAAATGGAAAGGGCGATGATCAGGCGCTTCAGCACGGCAAAATCCTTGAACAGGACGTAACTGTCTGAATGCTAATAAGAGACGATAAACGCTTGATTAAATTTGGAACGATTTTAGACCGTTCGTTCTAGTTTCCGATTTTGTGACCCTCTGGCCCGATGCCAAAGGACTGGCCGAGGGCTTGCCACTGACGGCAGCGCCCTTCATTTTCCGCGCGAACCCGGTGGAGGAGAATAAAAATGAAAACCCGCATAGCCCTTCTGCGTGAAATGGGCCTGCCCCGCCCCTATACGGAAAGCCGTCCTCTGGAGATCGTGGAAGCGACCCTCGAAGCACCGGAGCCGGGCGAGATGCGGGTGAAGCTCGCCGCTGCCGGTCTTTGCCATTCCGATCTTTCGACGATCAATGCGGACCGGCCTCGCGTCATGCCTATGGCGATCGGCCACGAGGCAGCCGGTATCGTCGAGGAGGTCGGCCCCGGCGCCTCCCGTTTCGCCCCTGGCGACCACGTGGTCATGGTTTTCGTTCCGTCCTGTGGCCATTGCGTTCCCTGTGCGGAAGGCCGACCGGCCCTCTGCGAACCCGGAGCTGCGGCCAATGGGGCGGGCACGCTGATCTCTGGTGAAAAACGGCTCAGCGCCGAAGGAGAGACGATCAATCACCATCTCGGTGTCTCGGCTTTCTCCGACCGGGTGATCGTTTCAGAAAATTCCTGCGTGAAAATCGACGACGACATTCCGCTCGATCGTGCCGCGCTGCTGGGCTGTGCGGTCCTGACGGGCGTCGGCGCGGTCCTCAATTCTGGAGCGCTACGTCCGGGTCAGGACGTGGCGGTTATTGGGCTCGGCGGCGTCGGTCTGGCCGGTCTGCTCGGCGCGATCGCTGGCGGGGCGCGGCGCGTGATTGCCGTCGATCTGGCGAAGGATAAGCGTGACTTCGCACTCGAACTCGGTGCGACCCACGCCATCGACCCGACGGAAGAAGGCGCTGTCGAAACGGTCAAGGGATGGACGAGCGGCGGTGTCGATTTAGCCGTTGAACTGGCGGGAGCCGTTCCCGCGCTGAAATATGCCTATGCGATCACCCGCCGGGGCGGCACCACCGTGACCGCGGGATTGCCGCATCCCGAAGCGGAATTGTCCTTCCCGCCCGTCTCCCTGACCGCAGAAGAGCGGGTTCTGAAAGGGTCCTATGTGGGCTCGTGCGTGCCGGTCCGGGATATTCCGCGCTACGCGGCGATGATGATGAAGGGGCAACTGCCTATCGAAAAGCTGATGACGCACACCATCAAGCTTGAAGACATCAATGAAGGGTTCGAGCGCCTCGCGGCAGGTAAAGCCATCCGGCAGGTCATCGTTTTCGACTGAAGAGATCCTCACCACTCATAAAGTGGCCCGCAAATATAGAGGGCGTCAGGAAAATATACCTTTTCCTGACGCCCTCTTTTTTCTGTCTGCGCTGCTTTATCCGATGTTGTATCGGTCGATTCTTGACGGTCCCGAGCCATGATAGTCGATCCCCCCGGCATAGACTGAATTTTATCCGGGCCACGCCCAAGACAGTAACAAAATAAATCGATTGTTATTCAATTGCTGTCATGACCATCATCGCAATGCTTCTCAACTCAATGGATCAATTGGAAAAGCACGACGATGAAGCGCCTCTCCATGTCTCTCTCCACAAAGCTGCTCGCCCTCGCGGGCGGAACCGTGGCTATTATCCTGATCAGTGCAATCGGCTTCTATAGTTGGACGACAAAGGCGCAGACGGAGGCTTTGATCTTCGATCAGGCCGAGACCGAGGCAGAGGCGATTGCAGGCTCTATTTCCTCCCAGCTTGCCACCGCCGCATCGGCGGCAAAAGCGACAAGCGGCGCCATCGCCGCGGCCCACACAGCCGGCATGCATGAGCGCTCAACGGTGATGGCGATCCTGCGCGCCAACGTCGAAAATTATGATGTGATCTTTGGCAGCTGGATGGCCGAGCGGCCGCAGGCCTTTGACGGCCAAACCATGACAGGCACAGAAAGCGGAGTGGACGCGACACAATCCGGCGCGAATGAAGACGGTATCTTCGCGCCCTATTGGACGCGGAGCAGCTCAGGCGACATCGAATTCTCAACATTCAAGGCCGACTACGACGCCGCTTGGTACAAGCTCGCCTCGGACGCCGGTCAGGGCGCGATCACCGAGCCGTATATGGCTTCGGAGGTCAACGTGTTGATGACGTCCCTTGCCTACCCTGTCCTCTCCAACGGCAAAGAGATCGGTGTTGCCGGCGTCGACATTAGCCTGCAGACCCTTGCGAGCCGGCTTCAGCAGCTCCACCCCTTCGGCGACGGACGGGTGCTGCTTCTCTCGCACGAAGGCAAATGGCTCGTCCCGCCGGAAAGCGAACTCACCATGAAGCCCTATGCGGCAGAAGGCGCCGAACAGCTCTCCGACGTTCTGAGCGGCGGTTCGGCTCATATTCTCCGTAATGTCGAAGGACCCGACGGCGTGCTGATGGAACGGATCATCTATCCATTTGCCGTACCCCAGAGTGGCTCGACCTGGGCGACGATCATCGACATACCGGTCGAGACGATTGCCGCGCCGATCCGCAACAAGGTCCTCTCCATTGCCGCGGTCGGCCTGGTTCTTCTTCTTGCGGTGCTTGGGGCGCTTTATCTCGGAGCTCGCCAGTTCGTCCGCCGACCGATTTCCGACCTTCTCGTTTCGGTCTCCCGCCTGAGCGAAAAGGATTACGAGACGCCCGTGATCGGACAGGAGCGTCAGGATGAAGTCGGCGCGGTGGCGAAAGCACTGGAAGGTTTTCGCTTTGCCCTGGCCGACAGTGTCGAGCTCGAAAACACCGCCGCGGCCACACGCCGGGAAGTGGAACAGCAGCGCGAGCGTCAGACCGACTCCGAGCGTGCAAAGGCTCGCGAGCTGGAAAGCTTCGTGACCGATATCCGTGACGGGTTCGATCGCTTGTCCGACGGCGATCTGACTGTTCGGATCGAGCAACCTGCAGCAGCCGAATACGAAGTCATCCGCCATCAGTTCAACGATACGGTCGAGAGACTGGAAGCCACGTTCGGCGCGGTGGTCGGCTCGATCGACTCCATCCGCAACGGACTGAACGAGATCAGTGTTGCCTCCCATGACCTCGCACAGCGCACCGAGCGCCAGGCTGCCGGCCTTGAGCAGACGACGACGGCGCTGACGGAAGTCGCCTCTGCCGTCAATGAAACTGCGGAAAGCGCCGCACGGGCACAGTCTTCTGCGGAAACGGCACGCAAGAATGCGATGAAGGGCGGCGAGATCGTCGGCCAGGCCGTGCAAGCCATGGCCTCAATCGAAAACTCCTCGAAACAGATCTCGACCATTATCGGCGTGATCGAAGAGATCGCGTTCCAGACCAATCTACTGGCTCTGAACGCGGGCGTCGAAGCCGCCCGGGCCGGCGAGACCGGACGCGGTTTCGCCGTCGTCGCACAGGAGGTTCGCGAACTCGCACAGCGCTCCGAAGTGGCGGCGCGCGAAATCAAGGAATTGATCTCTCAGTCTTCGACCCATGTGGGGCACGGCGTCGAACTGGTCACAGCTTCCGGCAAGTCGCTGGAGGAAATCGTCGCTCAGGTGGCCGCCACCTCCAACGAGGTCGCCGAAATTGCCGGCACCGCACGCGAACAGGCAATCTCCCTGAAGGAGGTTTCGACTGCCGCCGACCAGATGGACGACATGACGCAGCAGAACGCAGCCATGGTCGAGGAGACCACCGCTGCGGCCCAGACCCTCGCCAACGAAACCAACGAGCTGACGAGAACGGTCTCGCAATTCCGGACCAATACGTCGCGCGTGCCCGCACAGCCGCAACGCCCAAGCAGCGTCGCTCAAGCTCCGAAGGCTGCCTCTGTTACGCCGAAGCGGACCGTGACCCAGATGAAGGTTATGGGCTCTGGTGGCGCGGCACCGAAAGCGTCCGAATTCGCCGATGAGTGGGATGAATTCTGACGCGCGCAATCGCCGGCGCGATCAGCAAGGGCAGACGACCGAATAAAGAAGCGCGCCGGGGAGACCCGGCGCGCAAAGCATTTAAGAAGGGTCGCGGGATATCACGCTTCGTTTCGACTGCCGGATTGAGACGAAGAGACGCGTTTCGTCACGCCCCTTCAAAGGCGCGAAGCGCCATTAGGCTGCGCGGTTTGTTTCGGAGCCGCCGAGCCAGGCAATGATCGCGTCCTTTTGGGCTGGCAATTCGTCAGCCAGCCCACCGGCAAATGCCTCGAAGGCCGCGCGATTAAGTCCATTGACGGCTGTGAGAACCGGAATATCGCGCGATACGGCCTCAGCGATCAGCGCGTGAAATCCACCACCCTGCGCTTCCCGTTTCCCGAACTTGTTGACGATAAGCAGGTCGATACCGCTATCGCCACTCATCGTTTCCGTTACGATTCCCACTGCGGATTCCAGCGAGGCGGTGTCGAGGCGGCAGCCGCGCGATTGCGATCCGAGATCCTGGCTGATCCGGAATGTTTCACCATTGGGCAGAACACGAACATGCATGTCGGCATGTCGCCGGTCGGGCCGGTCGACATCGGACTGAACGAGACCGGCCAGACGCCAGCCCCTCTTCTCCAGTCGCTCGGCGACATCGGCAAGAACCGCGTTCACCTGGCCCGAAACCTCTGACGTGACTACAGCGAGTTTCATCGACTTTTCCCGATTACAATCCTGAGACTTCATAAGAAATGGCGGGATCTCAACGACCCCGCCATTTCGATTCAGCAGTTCAGCCCTTGCGTTCGATGACAGAGTCGAAATCCCAAGGTGTGACTTCGTCCGTCGCGGTCATCGTGACCGGCCGCGGCTTCAGGCTCATCTCGTCAAAATTGTGTTTGTACGGAGATTCACCGACGCGGCGGATGACGCCTCGACCGAGCTTGTAGCGATAGTTGCCACTGACAGGATCGGGCACCGCGTGACAGACCGAGTTGGCCTGACTGCCGGGATAGTTGAAGTTGGCCATGGTGACGCCCGGACGCATCTCGTCGGAGACGATGGCGACTGCGACAAAGCTGCCCTCCGTCGTCGTGATGTGACCATCCTCTTTCAGCTTGGTGAAGGACAGATCGTCCGACTGCACGCCGACGGGCCGACCACTCTGGATGTAGACCGTATCATTGTAGCCTTCGACCAGATCGCCGGATTCGATACCGCGCGGCTCCGCATCGTCGGGGTGGATGAAGATGTATGGCCACGGCCAGCGCTTGGCGAGATAAGGCTTGCGGCGATCGTCGAAGCCGGACTGCCAGGTCTCGTTGACACGACCATTGGTGATCCAGACCTCGTTCTTCTCGGAACGCGGCTTGATCGCCTCGTAGAAGTCCGACCAGCCATTATTCTCCCACGGCGTGCGCAGCAGCAGGGCCTTGCCGGAATGGGTCCCGAAGGAATAGAGCCATTTCTGGTCGGCCACCGACCCTTCGATCTCGCCCCATTGGTTTTCGGGATCATGCAGACGTTTGGTGCCGACGAGCTCGCCATCGACCATCCGGATGGGCGTCTGAATGCCGGTGGTGCCGAGTTCACGCAGCTTGTCATGGCTGCGCTTGCCTTCTTCCTGCGCCTTCTTGTGAAGAGCGTAGTAGGAAAGGACACCGGTACGGGAGAAACGGGCCGCCTCTTCGAAGATATCGGCGGAATTCTCCCACTCGAACCCTTCAAAGCCCATCTTCTTGGCGAATTGGGCGATAGCCCACCAGTCCGATTTGGCGTTGCCGGGGGCATCCGCGATCTTGGAATAGAGGCGCAGGCGCCGTTCGGCATTACAACGCGAGCGATCTTCCTCGCCCCAGGCGGCGGCCGGCAACACGATGTCGGCGATCTGCGTATTCAGGGGATCGACCGGATAGATATCCGAGTTGACGAGCACCATGCCGCCTTCGTCCACCCGCTTCTTGTAGACTTCGATCAGATGATCGCGGTCGACGCTGCGCGGCTGATGCTTGCTCTCCTTGACCAGATTGTGGACACGCGAGCCCAGTTCCTGGCTGGCGAGCATGGCGGGGAACCAGACCGTTCCCATCACCCACATGAAGCGCACATTGCCGTCCATGACCCAGCGGTCGACATTGACGGATTTCTTGCGCCGTCCGGGGTGCTTTTCGGGAGACAGATAGCCGCGTTTCGGACCGGAGCCCATCCAGCCACGCTGGTGACCACCACCACGCGAGATGACCTGACCGGGCCGATTGCCCGCACCGCAGACCAGCCCGAGCGAGGCCAGGGAGGCGGTGTTCATATAGTTATTGGACCAGTAATTGCCCTTTTCCAGCATGAAGGACGTCTTCACGCGGGTGCCGTCTTCCTTCGGCTTGGCGATCATCTCGGCAGCCTGCTCGATGAGTTCGGGCTTCAGACCCGTGATCTCGGATGCCTTGGCAAGATCGGCGGCGGGCTCTTCCATGATGAATTTCTGGTAGTCTTCCCAGTCGGACTGGAAGCGACCCCAGGTCGTGCGCCACTGCCAGCGCGTATTGCGCGTGCCGCGGCCATATCCGGAATTGACCTCCCAGCGATTGGCGATCCACTTGTCGATGAACTCCTGGTCCTGCCAGTTGTTCTGAAGGATAATCTTCGAGATAGCCAGGTGAAGCGCGGTATCGGAGCCGGGGATGACCGGTAGCCACAAGCCGCCATGTTCCAGCGCATACTGCACGCCCATGGTCCGGTGCGGCGTCACCATGATCATCTTCTTGTCGGGATTATCGCCATACATCATCCACGAGGTGAAGAGCACGGTCTTCGTCTCGTACGGATCAACGCCCGAACAGAAAGCAACGTCGGTCTTGCCCCAGTCGTCATAACTTGCCGAGAAGGCGTTGATGCCGGCATCGTCGAGGCCGGGCGTGTCTTCCGCGGCCTGCGGCTTGTCGTGCGGTGCGTAGATCGGCGTTCCGATCGAATTGTTCACCAGCTTGGAGATCGCATAGGTGTTCTCGAAGAACTCATATGAATAGGTCTTCATGCCCCAGGCGTGAACGCCATGTTTCTCCAGCACATATTTGGAGACTTCGGCCATGACGTCGGTCACGACGTCCCAGGAGACGGGGGTGAGCGTATCGACGACGCGGATCATCGGCTCGCGCAGACGTTCCCTTGTCGGGGTTGTCGGGTTGTAGAGCTTTTGGGCCAGCGTGCCGCCACGGATGGAGTGGTTGCCATCGACATTGACGACCGGAGTATCCGGATCGGGAATGATGATGACGTGGTGCGGCTTACCCTCATGGTCTACGATATTATGCTGGTTCGGGCTGACCCATGCGGTCATCGGTGCGCCAGTCGGAAAATCGATGCCGAGCGCATTCTGATCGGCAGCGGGGCCACCCTGCTTTCCGACAGGCCAGCGATAGGCCAGGAAGCCGCAGGCGACGATGCAATAGTCGCAGGCGGTGGTGATTTTTTCCGCGTCGACCGGCGGTAGAGGAACGACGTCGACGTCGGGATTGTCATAGGGAGTCGTCATTTGATGTCTTCTCCTCAGCTCGTCGGATTCTGGGAATAGCCATAGACAAGGCCCATGACGCCGGTTGCGACTATGTCGTCACCGTCCAGTTCGAGCGTGATCTGTGGCAGGCTGGCTGTGGCATGGCCGGAAGAGACCATGCCGTATTTCGTCAGGTCGAAGGTCGACAGATGCAGCGGACACGGTCCGAGCAGCGAGTGCTTGGAGTGAAACAGGCTTCCGTCGAGATACGCCCCCTGATGCGGGCATTGCGAGTTGAAGGCCACGATATTGCGGTCGGGGCCGACGCCGCCGCCAGCCTCCTCGCTCAGCATGAACAGCAGATTGTTGATATCGTCGTTCGGATAGCTGAACTCGATCGCCTTGGCCGTTTCCAGTTCGGAAACCGTTCCGATGACCTTTTTCGGCCATGCACCCATGACGAGCTCCGCAACCTGGCCCATCGCGTTGCGGGGGCCGATCACGCCGAGCGAAACCACGCTCGCCGCACCCATGATCAGAAACTGCCGCCGGGCGAGGCACAGATGGGTCGGCTGTGCCTTCTGCTTGCCTTCGGCCTTCTTTTGTTCGGTGTATGCCATCGGGCTCACCTCCGTGCTTGAATTTCAGGGAGTTCAGGTTCCTGGTCGACAATCGGCTCATCGGAGCTGAGGCTTTCCAGGAAGGCGACCAGATCGGCCTTCTCCTGATCGTCCAGGCCGAGGGGCTTGAGCAGCTCGGTCTTGTTGACGCCTTCGCCGCCGCCCTCATTGTAGAAGTCGACGACTTCGGCCAGCGTCTCGAACGTGCCGTTGTGCATGTAGGGACCGGTATAGGTCAGCTCGCGCAGCGACGGCACGCGGAACTTGTAGCGGTCGGTTTGCCGCTTGGTGACGTAGTAGAGGCCCATATCGCCGGGATCGGAGTAATACATCTCCTCCGTGACGCCCTTGGAGTAGTTCTCCCAGCGGACGGTGATCTGCTGTAGCGGATCGGTGCTGTCCATGATGACGTTTTGCGGCACGCCGAGATCGTAGAATTGCTGGTCGGAGAACAGCGCGCCATTATGGCAGCTGGCGCAGTTGGCCTTGCCCTTGAAGAGATCCAGGCCGCGCTTGGCCTCTTCACTCAGAGCCGTTTCGTCACCATCCATGAACCGATCGAACGGAACGTTTTGCGGATCGGATACGATCGTCCGCTGATAGGCGGCAATCGCTCGCCAGGCATCCGCGATGATCGGATTTTCCGTGCCGAACAGCTCCTTGAAGCGGGTGACATATTCCGGAATGAAGGCAAGCCGCATTTCCATGATGGAATCGTCGCCATTGCCAGCGACAGCGCCATGGGCTGCGGACGGTGCCTGTGATTCCAGGCTGGTCTTGCTGCCGTCCCAGAACAGCTTGTTGTAGTAGGCGGCATTGAGGATCGTCTGGCTGTTGCGCCAGTGGGTCGTACCCGGATAGCCGAACGAGATGGGCGTTTCGGTGCCCCATCCGAGATCGGGACTGTGGCAGGCCGAGCAGGGCATTGTACCGTTGCCGGACAGCCGGGGGTCGAAGAAGAGCATCCGTCCGAGCTCGACCTTTGCCTCGCTCATCGGGTTGTCGGGAGGCGCGACGGGCGGCTCCAGCCGCGCAAGCGGCGCGTCGGTCGAGACAGTTTCGACAGCGCCCTCCGTCAGTTTGTTTTCCGCGGTGTTCGGGTAGGTTTCGCCAGGAACCAGATCATCCATCGTCCGGTTGTCAGCGTCAGCTTCCTGAGCGGAAAGCGGCGCCGATAGAGCCGTCGAGGCGAGAGCCGCGGCGATCAGCAATTTTGCGATTCTTGTCATCTTTCGGCTCCTCATTCCGGCTTGACCGGCGCGTCTTCCGAGTAGTCCGGCTGCTCAGACACTTCGATTTGAGGTGTCTGGCCCGTCAGGCTTTCAAGGAAGGCGACCAGCGAGCTTTTCTCGTCGTCGGACAGGTTGAGCGGTTGGAGCATGTCGGTCTTGTTGGCCGCTTCGCCGCCGCCCTGATTGTAGAAGTCCACGACATCTTCCAGCGTGGCGAAGACGCCCGAATGCATGTACGGGGCCGTTTGACCAACATCCCAGAGCGAGGGCGTGTAGAACTTGCCGATATCGGCATCGTCCTTGGTGACCGAGTAGTAGCCGACATCCTGGCTTCGGTTCATGTAGTTCGGTACGCCGAAGCTCGAATAGTAACGCAGCAGGGTGACCGCACGCGCCGGTTCGCTTTCCAGGAGATCGTTGTCGGGCACGCCCAGTGCGTGAGGCTTACTGTCGCTCAGCATCGCTCCGCTATGACACGAGACGCATCCGGCCTTGCCTTCGAAAATATCCTTGCCAGCCTTGGCTTCTTCGCTGAGTGCCGACTCGTCGCCGTCAAGAAAGGTCTGGAGCGGCGCGTCCTGAGTGCGCAGGGTCTTCATGAATTCGCCGAGCGCACCGTAGATGCGGCCGCCATAGGGTTCGCCGTCATACGCTTCCTGAAACATCTGAAGATATTCAGGCACCTGCTTCAGGCGCTCCTGAACAAGCCGCGAATCCGCATTCATGAAATGCGCTTCGACGATCCCGTCACGCGACGCGGTGCCGAGATCGCTGCCTTCGAGGCGTCCGTCCCAATGCAGGTAGGTCTTGTGGGACACGTTAAAGAGCGAAGGGGCATTCCGGAAATACGGGGTATTTGTATAGCCCTGCGACAACGGCTCGCGAGTGGTCCAGCCGGTCGCCGGATCGTGGCAGCTTGAACAGGAAAGCGACGTATCGCCCGAAAGGCGATTATCGAAGAAGAGCTTCTTGCCGAGTTCGGCACGCGCTTCGTTGATTTCCTTGGCTTCGGGAAGCGGGGCAAATGCCTCTGCATCCTGGGCGTCGGCGGGGCCGCCCATTCCAAGTGTGAGTAACGCGGTCATGGCGGTCAGTCCGCCAGTCAACCTCTTTCGCCGGACACCTTCTGTCATTCGACTCTCCTCGCGACATCGCGTTTAAGGTCGACACGAAGAGGTCGCTGAGCGATTCCCCGTGTCTTCAGTCGGGGAGAGCCTAGGCCTTGAAATCAATCCAGTTGTTTCGGCTAGAGTGACGAAACGATAAAAATTGCGACGAGATGTGACGGCTCTCAGCCCGCGCTTGTCATGTCCAGCATTTCCCGAATCCGGCGTGCCAACTGCGGTGGATCGACGGGTTTATCGATCATGGCCATCGGCGGTTCGGCAAAGGATGCAGTTCCGGGATTGAATCCCGTGCAGAAGATGATCGGACAGTCAGGCCGAAGCTGGCGCACGTGACGGGCAAAGGCTTCGCCGTCCATTTCCGGCATGATGATATCGCAGATGACGAGGTTCGGCCGGCTCGGCTCGGCACGCAGGCGCTCCAGCGCCACCAACGGGGCGGTAAAGGCTTCGACCTGATAGCCGAGCCGTGTCAGATACCGCCGGAACGTCGCGGCGAATTCGGTATCGTCATCGACGAGAAGCAGGCGCTCGGTCCCCCGCGGTGTCGGGCTCTCTTGCGGCGCGGCACGGCTCGCGCCCGGACGCGCTCTTGGCAGGATCAGAATGAAACGGGCGCCTTCACCAGGCGCGGAGTCGACGCTGATCGAACCGCCCATATCCTTCACCAGCCCTTCCACGACAGCCAGGCCGAGCCCCGATCCCTTGCCGAGGGGCTTGGTGGTGTAGAAGGCATCGAACAGACGCTGCTGGGTCTCGAACGTCATTCCGGGACCGTTGTCGGCCACCATCAGCCGGACCCAGCCGCTTTCCCGTGTCGGCAAATTTGCCGGCTCCTCCTGCAGATAATCCGCCTCGATCCTGATATGACCGGCGGTGGATCCCAAGGCTTCCGCGGCATTGCTACACAAATTCATCAAAATCTGATGCAGGTGGGTCGGGTCGGCCAGAACCCACATTTGAGGTTCACCCGTCTTGAGGGAGAACGTGATGGTCGGCGGAACCGCTGCCTCGAGCAGATGCGTCACTTCATCGACGATCGACGAGAGATCGGTCGCAGAAGGGTTGCCGGGCTCGTGTCGCGCAAAGGCAAGGAGCTGACGTACCAGCGCCTGGGCTCGTCCGGCGGCGATATCGATCTGCTCAATCTCGCCGGCAAGGTCGCTGCCGGGTTCGGCATCGAGCGCCGCAAGATGAACGGACCCAACGATCGTCGACAGGACATTATTGAAATCATGGGCGATTCCGCCAGCAAGAAGGGCGACCGCTTCGACCTTCTGGGCGCGGACAACCTGTTCGCGCGCCTTGCGCTTTTCAGTAATGTCCTCGGCGATCGAGAGGAAGCTGGTGACCTCGCCATCCTGACCCATTAGAGGAAGGATCGTCGTATCAGCCCAGTAGCTGCTGCCGTCCTTGCGCAGATTGCGAAAAATGCCGTGCCATTCCCGGCCCTGGCGAAGGCGCTTGCGGATCTCATCATAGGTTTCCCGCGATGCGTCGCCCGATTGCAGAAACTTCGGCGTATGCCCCACGATGGAAGCCCGGTCCCAGCCCGTAATTTCCTCGAAATGGCGGTTGGCATACAGGATTTTCGCATCCGTATCGGTAATGAGGATGGTCGCCGGGCTTTGCTCCACGGCCTCTGTCAGCCTTTGCTCGGACACTTCGAGCCGATGGCGAACCTTGAATTCCTCCAATAGCCGGTTGTTCGTATCCATCATGTCGCGCAGCAGGAGAAGCAGCAAAAAACCGAGGCCGAGCGCGGCGAGAACGAAGAAAAACAGCACGAAAAAGCCGAGGCTCACCAGCGCTTCACCCTCGGCCACGGCGCTGATGATTCGACCTGTGCTTTGGCGCCGATTATCACGCCATATGGTCTCGAGCCGGTCGAGCGCGGCAATGGCCGCCGTATCGTCGATCCGCACCTGCCTATCGATGACCCGGGCGCTCTCTTCAAGGCGAACGCCCTCTTCGGCGATGGGAAGCATGGCGCGGTATTCGGCGATGGTCGCTTGAATGGTCTCGAGTGATTGGCGCTCCCTGACGGGCAGATCCTCGGCGAGATAAAGGGTCATGACACGGTCGAACTGCGCAAGCTGCCGCTCGGCGCCTTGCCTGTAGGCA
The DNA here is from genome assembly GCF_003668555.1 of Notoacmeibacter ruber. NCBI lineage: Bacteria > Pseudomonadati > Pseudomonadota > Alphaproteobacteria > Hyphomicrobiales > Notoacmeibacteraceae > Notoacmeibacter > Notoacmeibacter ruber. Next base: position 2,730,217 of record NZ_RCWN01000001.1, read on the forward strand.
TCATCGCCACGCAAAACGTAGTTCTTGAAGTTGTGAATGATGCCGCCATAGCCGAGATGGCCGCGCAAGGCGCTGATCCAGACGCCCTTCTTCTCGGCGTTCTCGGCGTAACTCGACCAGCTTTCTGCAATTTCGACGAAGCGTGCGCGCGTCCCGCTGCCCAGAAAGACGCCGAGCGCCAGCGTCACGCACAGAAAAAGCGACGCCAGAATTCCAAGACGGTATGTGCGCGACAGATGTTTGCTGCTATCCATGAACGCAGATGCATCACAAAGTTGTAAAATTTCCGCTCAAGGAGACTATGCAGGATAGTCGGGTCACAAAGGAATGGGGGCTGTGACACATAACCGAATTTTGATCGTCGAAGACGACCGACAGTTGACCAGCTTTCTGGAGCGTTTTCTCGGGAAGCAGGACTATAGCGTGACGACGGCCGCCTCTGCAGCGCAGATGTGGGCGCTCTTGGAGCATGGCAGCTTCGACCTGATCGTTCTGGATCTAGGTCTGCCCGACAATGACGGATTCGAAATCACCCTCGACATTCAACGCCGCACGCATGTGCCGATTATCATTCTGACCGCTCGCGACGAAACCTTCGACCGGATCGTCGGCCTGGAATTGGGCGCAGACGATTACGTGACGAAACCGTTCGAGCCGCGCGAGCTACTGGCGCGAATCAAGGCTGTTCTTCGCCGCACCGGACCTTCAGAGCATACGCCGGTCCCGATAGCCGCCAGTTCGATCCATTTCGCCGGCATGACGCTGGATCTCGTCGAACGGACACTCAGGCGCGACCAGGACGACGAAGCCATCGAACTGACGGGAGCCGAGTTCACACTGCTGCGCGCGCTGGCCGAGAATGCAGGCGAGGTGCTCTCCCGTTCGCGTATCCTCGACACCTTGTACGGCAAGACAGCCAGCGTCACCGACAGGGCAATCGATGCGCATATTGCGCGCCTTCGGCGTAAGTTGAAGCACCACAGCGACGCCTCGCCGGCCCTTATTCGCACCGTTCACGGCACCGGCTACATCCTTGCCGCCGAAGTGAGAGCGACCTGAGGCGACAATACCTGACCGAACCTTCGCCTGCAGGCATGCGTGGAAGGTTCAGCGCGCCAGGGCCTCGGTCAGGGCCCGATAAGAGGCCTTGGGCGTCCGCTGCAAACTGTGAAAGTCGACATGGACGAGACCGAAGCGCTTGGCATAGCCGAGCGCCCATTCGTAATTGTCGAGCAGCGACCAGACGAAATACGCCTCCACCGGGACGCCCGCCGCGATTGCCTTCCGAACGCTGGTCAGATGCGCATCGAGAAAGGCAATCCGCTCGGCGTCTTCGATGGCGCCGGCTTCGATCGGATCGGGCGCCGCCATGCCGTTTTCCGTGACATGAAGCGGCAGACCCTTGGTGTATTCCTCATGTGTTCGACGCAGGAAGAACTCCAGCCCTTCCGGATAAATCTCCCAACCCATGGCCGTTTTCGGCAGCGGGCCGTCAACCTCCCTCCATGATGGCCAGGGACCGGCCTCGGGCGAGATGATCTTACGGGTGTAATAATTGAGGCCGCACCAGTCGAGCGGCTGTGCAATAACGTCGAAATCCTCCTGCCAGCCATCCGGCAGATGCGGCTCGAGCCCTTGCAGCGCTTCGTCCGGATAGCATCGATGGAAGACCCCCGACAAAAAGAAGCGATTATAGCACGCATCATAGCGACGGGCGGCCTTCTTGGCCGCGTCGCTTTCATCGGACGGCTCGGCATATTCGAAATTGAACACCCCGCCGAGATTGCTCATGCCGAGCGCCCGCATGGCCTGGATGGCGGTGCCATGGGCAACGAGGACATGGTGCATCGCCCGCGCCGTTGCGCGAATGTCGCGCAGACCCGGAGCGTGCACGCCCTGAAAGTGCGAGATCCAGCTTACGCACCATGGTTCGTTGATGGGCGCCGCCGACCAGACGCGATCTCCGATCCGGCGCATGATCACATCGGTAAATTCGCCAAACCATTTGGGAATGTCGCCATTACGCCAGCCGCCCTTGTCGGCGAGCGGCTGGGGCAACTCCCAATGATAAAGCGTTGCGGCGGGCTTGATGCCACGTTCGAGCATTCCATCGACCAGGCGATCATAAAAATCGAGCCCGTCGGGATTGGGGGCGCCACGCCCCTCCGGCAGAACACGCGCCCAGCTTGTCGAAAAACGATAGAGGTTGAGGCCGGCATCGGCGACGAGATCGAGATCGTCCGACCAGTGGTGATAATGATCGCAGGCGATGTCGCCGTTTTCGGCCCTGACGACATTGCCTGGCGTTGCGGCGAAGCTGTCCCAGTGCGTCGGGCCAGCGCCACCATATCGGTGCCCTTCGATCTGGTAGCTGGAGGTCGCAACACCGAACAAGAACTCGCGGGGAAAATCGCTGCGGCTGTGCTTCATCGGAACGGCCCGTCCTCACTCTGATGGTTTTGAAGTGATCTACAATGCGCCGGTCGGCCGTCCAGAGTTTTGGACGTCAGCCTTCCGCCGCGGACTTTCCGCCGGATCGCTGGATTCCGGACATTGATCTTTAGGCATCCCGGCCTCGCGCCGCATGGTAGGTTCGGTCCAATCGCCCTGTCAAAGCACCGGTGCGGTCCAAAACGCGCGCTTCTTCTCACCCTTCAGTTAGGCAGAGACTCCTAAAGTCGTTTGACAGACCCCGCCCATTAAGCGACCTTTTCCGACAAAAGGCGCCTTCGAGGAGGAGGGCGCCCGGAAGTTCTTCGGATAGCTGACGCAGGCTGCCGCTGAGCCAATAAATAATGGGAGGAATACTATGAACCGTATGCTGCTGAACGGTGCAGCCCTTCTTCTTCTCAACGCTGGCATCGCGCATGCCGACAACCATCTGATGGTGGCGCCCGGCGAGGGGAAGTTCGACTGGGAAAGCTACGAGACATTTGCCTCCGATCATGATTATTCGGGGGAGCAGGTTACGATTTTCGGTCCATGGCTCGCCGGCGAAGCCGACGCCTTTTCCAACCTCGTCGAATATTTCAACGAGGCGACCGGCGCCAACGCGATCTACACCGGGTCCGATGCCCTCGAACAGCAAATCCTGATCGATGCGGAGGCCGGCTCTGCGCCGAACATCACCGTCTTCCCTCAGCCAGGCCTTGCCGCCAATATGGCCTCGCGTGGCTTTCTGACACCGCTCCCGGACGGCACGGCGGACTGGGTCAAGGAGAACTTTGCCGCCGGCCAGTCCTGGGTCGATCTCGGCACATATGCCAATGCCGAGGGGGAGGATGAATTCTACGGATTCATCTTCAACGCTAACGTCAAGTCGCTGGTCTGGTATGTTCCGGAAAACTTTGAGGATTTCGGCTATGAGGTGCCGGAAACCATGGAAGATTTCAAGGCGCTCATGGACCAGATGGTGGCCGATGGAGAGACGCCGCTATGCGTCGGGCTCGGCTCGGGCGGCGCCACCGGTTGGCCAGCCACGGATTGGGTCGAAGACCTGATGCTGCGAAATCATCCGCCGGAAGTCTACGATGCCTGGGTCACCAACGAGATGCCCTTCGACGATCCGAAGGTGATCGAAGTCATCGAAGAATATGGCAGTTTCACACGCAATGACGACTATGTCGCCGGCAATGCCAACGATACGGCGGCAATCGATTTCCGAGACAGCCCGAAGGGACTGTTCGACAGCCCGCCGCAATGCATGATGCATCGTCAGGCCTCTTTCATTCCCGCTTATTTCCCGGAAGGGACCGTGCTGGGCGAAGATGCCGATTTCTTCTACTTTCCCGCCTATTCCGAGAAGGATCTCGGCACGCCGGTTCTCGGAGCGGGCACCCTTTTCGCGATCACCAAAGACAGCGAGGCGACCGAAGGATTCATCGAATTTCTCAAAACGCCTTTCGCTCATGAGATCATGATGGCGCAGGATGGCTTTCTGACCCCGTTCAAGGGCGCGGACACGGCCAACTACGCCAACGATACCCAGCGCGGCCAGGGTGAAATTCTCACAAGTGCCACGACCTTCCGCTTCGACGGCTCCGATCTCATGCCGGGCGGCGTCGGCGCGGGCACGTTCTGGACCGGCATGGTCGACTACTCGTCCGGCAACAAGGATGCCGCGACCGTGGCGTCGGAAATCCAAAATAGCTGGGACAGGCTGAAGTAAGCCGCATCGAAAGCCACAAAGAACAGCGCTCCGGCCGGCTGGCCGGGGGCTGACGCCTGAACACCGCGTCATTTTGGGGGAGCGTCTCATGCACCAGGCTTTACAGGGGATTGTCACGATCCTGCTGGGTGTGGGTGGGTGCCTCGCCTATTTCTACCTTTCCAACCAGTTCCTCGACCGGGTGCTTTTTCCGGCAAAAGGCCCCAATGCGGGGCGCAATATCAACCGTGCAAACATGATACGGCCCTGGCTGTTTCTGTTCCCCGCTCTTTTCGTTCTCGGCCTCTACCTTGCTTATCCGGTCGTCGAGACACTGCGCCTTTCGCTCACCGAGCGCGGAGGAGAGTTTGTCGGTCTGCAAAACTATCAGCAGATGCTCGACGAGCCGAAATTCTGGGAAGCGCTGCGAAACAACTTCCTCTGGCTGCTCATCGTGCCCGCCGCCTCCACCGCATTCGGATTATTGGCGGCCCAGCTCACCGATCGGATCCCATGGGGCAATATCGCCAAATCACTGATCTTCATGCCGATGGCGATTTCGTTTGTCGGCGCTGCGGTTATCTGGAAGCTTGTTTATGACGTTCGGCCGTTGGGCCAGGAACAGATCGGCATTCTCAACGCCATATTGCTCGCGCTCGGCAAGGACGAGCCCGTCACCTTTCTCACCCTGCCATTCTGGAACAATTTCTTTCTGATGATCGTGCTGATCTGGATTCAGACGGGGTTTGCCATGGTGATCCTGTCGGCGGCGCTACGCGGCATCCCGGAAGAGACGGTGGAGGCGGCGATCGTCGACGGCGCCAATCCGTTTCAGATCTTTTTCAAGATCAAGGTCCCGCAGATCATGGGCACCATCGTCGTTGTCTGGACAACGATCACGATCGTCGTGCTGAAAATCTTCGATATCGTCTATGCCATGACGAACGGCCAGTGGGAGACCCAGGTGCTGGCCAACTACATGTATGACAAGCTGTTTCGGGCCAATGATTGGGGCGTCGGCTCGGCGGCTGCGATGGTCATCATGCTGCTCGTCACGCCCATTCTGGTCTGGAATGTCTACAACGCGCGCAAGGAAATGCGCTAGGGCGTGAGGAGCCGACCGTATGGACAGCATCGCCGGAACCAAATCGTCGCTCACCTGGGCCCTCCACATTTCCGTGGCGCTGCTCGTGATCGCCTGGATCGTGCCGACTCTTGGCCTTTTCGTCTCCTCATTCCGGACAGCCGATCAGATTTCGTCCTCAGGCTGGTGGGCTGCGCTGTTCCCAACCGAGCAGACCATCCAATTGCGGACCGCATCTCCCGACAATCAAACCCGGGCAGAGGGTCTCTACATAATCGAGGGCAATCTGTTCGAAGTCGGCAGCATGCCGTCCGGCCGCATCTCGGCCTGGGGCACGAGCGCCCGCGATGTTTCGGCGCACGCTCCCGGCGACACGGTCGATATGGGTGATGACGGTCGCCTCACTCTGGAAGCGGACGGCACCTACCGGTTGGAGAATGACGAGGAATTCGCCGGGCGGCGCGGTGAGCGCGTGTTTGTCACCGTCGCCATCCTCCCGGAATTCACGCTCGACAATTATTATCAGGTTCTCGGCCCGAACAATCGCGAAGGCATGGCCAAGGCGTTCTTCAACACGCTGACGGTGACGATCCCCGCGACCATTATCCCCATTCTGGTGGCCGCCTTTGCAGCCTACGCCCTCGCTTGGATGGATTTTCCAGGCCGTGCGCTCTTGATCGCCGCCATTGTCGGGCTCCTTGTCGTGCCCCTGCAACTGGCTCTGATCCCGCTTCTGCGCCTGCATAACGAGATCGGAATCGGCAAGGGCTATATCGGCACCTGGCTGGCGCATACCGGCTTCGGGATGCCACTCGCGATCTACCTGTTGCGGAATTATATGGTGGGCCTGCCGCGCGAGATCATCGAAAACGCCAAGGTGGATGGGGCGACCGATTTTCAGATTTTCATGAAGATCGTCCTGCCGCTCTCCTTTCCCGCGCTCGCTTCCTTTGCGATCTTCCAGTTCCTCTGGACGTGGAACGATCTTCTCGTCGCGCTGGTCTTCCTCATCGATGCCACCGGCGAAACCACGGTCATGACACGTCAGATCGTTGAGCTGCTCGGAACACGAGGCGGCAATTGGGAAATTCTGGCAACAGCGGCATTCGTATCGATTGCCGTGCCGCTGATCGTGTTTTTCGCCATGCAGCGCTATCTGGTGCGTGGCCTTCTCGCAGGATCCGTAAAATGAGCTTTGTTGATCCGCATTCGAGCAGACTGCCGACCCTCGCCACCGACCCGGACTGGTGGCGCGGCGCGGTGATCTACCAGATCTATCCGCGCTCGTTTCAGGACAGCAATGGAGATGGCATCGGCGATCTGGCCGGAATCATCCATCGCCTGCCCCATGTCGCGGAGCTGGGCGTCGACGCCATCTGGATTTCGCCCTTCTTCCGCTCGCCGATGCTCGACTTCGGCTATGACGTCTCCGACTATCGCGATGTCGATCCGATGTTCGGTACGCTGGGTGATTTCGATGCGCTTATCAATCGCGCCCACGAACTCGGACTGCGGGTTCTGATCGACCTCGTTCTGTCCCACACCTCGTCGCAGCATCCCTGGTTCGCACAAAGCCGCTCATCACGCGACAATCCCAAGGCCGACTGGTATGTCTGGGCGGATTCCAAACCGGAAGGGTCGCCACCCAACAACTGGCTCTCGATCTTCGGCGGTTCCGCCTGGGAATGGGACAGCGAGAGGATGCAGTATTATCTGCACAATTTCCTCGCCGACCAGCCGGACCTCAATTTCCATTGCCCCGAGGTGCAGGAAGAGCTGCTGGATATTGCCAGCTTCTGGCTCGAGCGGGGCGTGGATGGTTTTCGCCTCGACACTGTGAACTTCTATTTTCACGATAAGAAACTGCGCGACAATCCGCCGCTGGATCCATCACTGCAGAACGACAACACCGCGCCGGCCGTTAATCCCTATAATTTCCAGGACCATCTCTACGACAAGACCCAGCCGGAGAACCTTCAGTTTCTCGAGAGGCTTCGGGCTCTTGTCGACAGCTACCCCGACAGAGCCTGCGTAGGAGAGGTCGGCGAGAGCCAGCGGGGCTCTGCGGTTCAAGCCGAATACACATCGGGCGGCGACAAGCTGCATATGTGTTACGACTTCGACTTCCTGTCCGGACAGGAACCGACGGGCACTTTTTTCGCAAGGGTTCTGGAAAAGGCCAATGAAGCGCTGATCGATGGCTGGGCCTGCTGGGCCTACTCCAACCACGACGTCGTGCGTCATCCGACACGATGGAATTTGACCGAACCCGCGTCGAGAATTCTGACAGCGATCCTGCTGTCGGTGCGGGGTTCGGTTTGCCTCTATCAGGGCGAAGAGCTGGGCCTCGACGAAGCCTATGTCGCCTTCGACGAGCTGCAGGACCCTTATGGAAAACGGTTCTGGCCCAAATATAAAGGCAGGGATGGTTGCAGGACGCCGATACCATGGGCGCATGACAGCCAGCATGGCGGATTCACGGATGGGAAGCCGTGGCTGCCCGTCGCCATGGAGCAGTTGCAGCGCGCCGTCGATCTACAATCGTCCGGTGACGACACGGTGCTCGACTTCTACAAACGAATGATCGCCTTCCGAAAGGCGCATCCTATCCTTGCGAAAGGCACGCTGGAGATCGTCGAGGCTCGGAACAATGTGCTTTCCTTCGTGCGGGCCCATGAAGGCGAGCGGATGTTTTGCGCGTTCAACATCTCCGATACCGGGATGAACTTCGAGAAGCCGGCCGGCACATGGAATGCCGATTGCCGGTCGCCTTTCGGATCGGACGGTGATGACCTGCCGGATAGGCTGCCGCCATGGGAAGCGGTGTTCGCGGTGGAGAACGGACTATGATGGCGCAACGCGTCGGTGTGGAGGATTTATGGCCAGTCTGAAGCTCACAAATGTCGGAAAGAGTTACGGCCCCGTCGAAGTGCTGAAAAATATCGATCTGGAGATCGATCAGGGCGAGCTGGTCGTTTTCGTCGGGCCGTCCGGCTGCGGAAAGTCGACGCTTCTGCGAATGGTTGCCGGGCTGGAGAGGATTACAAGCGGTACGCTAGAGATCGACGATGTCGTGGTAAACGACATCCCGCCCTCCGAGCGGGGGATCGCGATGGTCTTCCAGTCCTACGCGCTCTACCCGCACATGACCGTCTACGACAATATGGCCTTTGCACTGAAGCTGGCGAAGAAATCGAAGGAGGAAATCGATCGCGCCGTCCGGGACGCGGCTGAAAAGCTGCAATTGACGGGCTTGCTGGAACGGCTGCCGAAGGCGCTTTCCGGCGGACAGCGCCAGCGTGTTGCGATCGGCCGGTCCATCGTCCGCGATCCGAAAGTCTATCTGTTCGACGAACCCCTCTCGAACCTCGATGCGGCGCTGCGTGTGGCCACACGTATCCAGATCGCCCAGCTCAAGGAACAGATGCCTGATTCCACGATGATCTATGTCACCCACGATCAGGTCGAGGCGATGACGCTCGCGAGCCGCATCGTCGTGCTTGCCGGCGGTGGGATCGCCCAGGTCGGCGCTCCGCTGACGCTCTATGAAAAGCCTGAAAATGAGTTCGTCGCACAGTTTATTGGCTCGCCGAAGATGAACCTTCTTCCCGGCGAGATCGTCGCGACGGGTGAGCGGACGACCGTCAAACTCGATGGCGGGGGCAGCGCAACCTCCCTTTATCCATCGGGCGACGATCTTATGGGCGCAAAGGTCAATGTCGGCATTCGGCCGGAGGATTTCCGAACGGCCGCCGAAGACGACTATATCTATAAGGGCGACGTGGATATTACCGAAGCGCTCGGCGAAATTACGCTGCTCTATTACAAGCACACCGATGCAGAAGAGCCCGTCATCGCCAAATTGCCCGGCGTTCACCCGGACATGAAGCACAAAACCGTGACGCTGACAGCCGATCCCGAAAAGATGCATATCTTCAAGGACGGGGTGTCTCTTCTCTACCCGAACGGCAAGAGCGTGACGGTGAAACCCCATTAGGTCTCAACCGCACGCGGGATGACGGCCCCTACCCTGCCACGAGATCAGGGGCACCCGCGCTCTGAAGGGAATGGGCGAAAGACAGAGCTTCCGCCCATTCACTCGCGCAGAAGGTCATGGTCCGGCGCACTTCAGTGACTGATTTGCCAGGGTCGTGCGGTCGGAAAGCTCTTGGAGCCATCGGGCCTCGTCAGCGTCTTGCGACTCTGCTTTCCAGATGAACAGCATGAGCAGCCGGCCCCGTGCCCCGTCAGACTGCTCCTTTTCGGATCGTTCGCGGCCCGCTCATTGGTCGCGAACGCATTGCGGCGCGCCGAATCCATTCCCGCCACGAACGGCATGGTCAGGAAGGCTCGGGGTGCATCCCGCCCACAATCGGGGCAGGAGCAGGGTTCTGCGGATTTCTCCATGGTGCGGACCGAGGTAAACGGCCCGCACGCGTCGCAATTGTAATCGTAGAATGGCATCTCGTTCGCCTCAGAGATCGGGGGCCAGCGGCACGTCGACCGAACCATCGAGATACGTTTTCGGCCCGTCTGCGTTCGGCATCAGGTCGAATTCGAAGATATCGGTTGGCAGCCACAGGGTCGCGCAGGCATTCGGTATGTCGACGACCCCGGAAATGTGGCCCTGAACCGGCGCCGTGCCGAGGATCGCATAGGCCTGAGCGCCCGAATAGCCGAACTTCTTCAGATATTCGATCGCATTGAGGCAGGCCTGGCGATAGGCGATGTGAACGTCGAGATAATGCTGCTCGCCGGCCTCATCGACCGAGATACCTTCGAAGATGAGATAATCGTCATATTTCGGAACGATCGGCGACGGCTTGAAGATCGGATTCTTGATCCCGTATTTCTCCATGCCGCCCTTGATGAGTTCGACCTGGATGTGAAGCCAGCCTGCCATCTCGATCGCGCCACAGAAGGTGATCTCACCGTCTCCCTGGCTGAAGTGAAGGTCGCCCATGGAAAGACCGCCGCCATCAACATAGACCGGGAAGTAGCAGGTCGAACCGCGGCTGAGATCCTTGATATCGCAATTGCCGCCATGTTCGCGCGGCGGCACGGTGCGTGCGCCTTCGGCAGCAGCTTTGTCTCGCTCCTCACCCTTCATTTTGCCCATATGGGCCGACTGCGTATTCGGCAACTCCGCCAGAGCCGGAACGCGGTTCGGATCGGTATCGACCAGCTTTTTCTCACGCTCGTTCCATGTGTCGAGCATGGCGCGGTCGGGCAGGCAGCCGATCAGTCCCGGGTGGATGAGACCCGCATATTTCACGCCCGGCACGTGGCGGGACGAAGTGAACATGCCATGGAAGTCCCAGATGGACTTCTGCGCCTCCGGGAAATGCTCGGTCAGGAATCCGCCGCCATTCTGCTTGGAGAAGAAGCCGTTGAAGCCCCAAAGCATCTCGTCCTTCGCGCCGATATCGAGAATGTGGACCTTGAGGAGATCGCCCGGCTCGGCGCCTTTGACCCCGATCGGACCTGACAGATAGTGGACCTGCTGCAACTCCACATCGCGTACATCGGCGGCATCATCGTTGTTTTTGATCTGCCCGCCGGTCCAGTCGTAGGTTTCGATCTTGAAATCGTCCCCCGGCTCGACCCAGACGGCAATCGGAATATCCGGATGCCAGCGATTATGGATGTTCTCGTTGGTATGGGGGCTCTCGCTGAGGTCGACGGAAATGAGCGTGTCAGCCATGGTAGTGGTTCCTTTCGGCAGGCTTGGAAATTCCGGGTAAGAAATATCGGCAGGCGGCGGGTCAGACCGAGAGGAACCCGGCCACCTTCTTTTCATCGATGCCCTCGCGGGGGCTTTCCTGGACAATGTCGCCCTTTTCCAGCACCAGCACCCGGTCGGCGATATCGAGCGCGAAGCTCAGCACCTGTTCGGAGACGACAATCGAGAGCCCCCGCTCGTCGCGGATCTGGCGGAGCGTCTTGGCCATGTCCTTGATGATGGAGGGCTGGATCCCCTCCGTCGGCTCGTCGAGCAACAGAACCTTCGGTCTGCTGGCGAGTGCCCGGGCAATGGCTAGCTGTTGCTGCTGACCGCCCGAGAGGTTACCGCCGCGCCTGTCCTTCATTTCGAGAAGCACGGGGAAGAGTTCGTAGATATCGCCGGGCACCTTGCGCTCGCCCGTGACGGTGAGACCCGTCTCGATATTCTCCTTCACCGTCATGGTGGAGAAAATCATCCGGCCCTGCGGCACATAGGCCAGGCCGTTGGCGACGCGCCTGAAACTTTCCTCGCCCTCAACATGGGCGCCATCGACGATGATCTCGCCTTTCGACGACGGGACGACACCCATCAGCGATTTCATCAGCGTTGTCTTGCCCATGCCGTTGCGGCCCATGATGGCGACGATTTCGCCCGGCGCGACATCGAAATTCATGCCGTGGATCACTTCGCTTTCGCCATAGGCAACATGGAGATTGTCGACTGTAAGCATGATCGTTCCCCTCAGTGCCCGAGATAGACTTCGACGACTTTCGGATCGTTCTGGACATGGGCCATGCTGCCTTCCGACAGCACCTTGCCCTGGTGCATCACGGTCACGCGGTGGGCGATGTCCTCGACGAACTTCATGTCGTGCTCGATGACAATCACGGAGCGGTCCTTGATGATGGTGTTGAGGAGCTCGGCGGTTTTCAGCCGCTCGCCGACGCTCATGCCGGCGACCGGCTCATCGAGCATCAGAAGTGTCGGATCCTGGATCAGCAGCATGCCGATCTCGAGCCACTGCTTCTGCCCATGGCTGAGAATCGCCGCCGGCGTGTGCAACTGGTTCTGAAGGAACACCAGCGAAGCGATCTCGTCGACCCGGTCGCGGACCTCTGCATCGCGGCGGAACGCGAGGGCCCCGAAGACATTGCGGCCCCGCGGAAAAGACAGTTCCAGATTCTCGAAAACCGTCAGTTCTTCGTAGATTGACGGGTTCTGAAACTTCCGGCCAACGCCCTTATGGACGATCTGATGTTCTTTCAGATCGGTCAGTTCGCTATCGCGAAACTTGATCGAACCGGACGTTGCCTTGGTACGGCCGCAGATCAGGTCGAGCACGGTGGTCTTGCCGGCTCCGTTCGGGCCGATGATCACACGAATCTCGTTTTCGTCGATGTAGAAGGACAGATCGTTGACCGCCTTGAAGCCATCGAACGAGACGGTCAGGCCCTCGACCGACAGCAGGAAGTCTTTTTGGGAAGGAATGGCGTTCATGATGGCCTCCTGTCATTCAGCCGGGTGAGCGAGGGATTGGCCCTCGGCATCGCGCTTGCGGATGGAACCGAGGAGGCGGGCGACGTGGGGCGCGATGTAGCGGTTGTAGAGACCGGCGATACCGTCGGGGAATGCCATCACGACCGCGATGAAGAGGCCGCCCATGGCGAACAGCCACAGTTCCGGAAAGGTCTCCGAGAACGAGGTTTTCGCGTAATTGACGAGCAGCGTGCCGTAGATCGCCCCAAACAGGGAGAGGCGCCCGCCGACCGCGGCGAAGATCACCATCTCGATCGACGGCACGATGCCAACGAAGGATGGGCTCATGAAACCGACCTGAAGCGTGAACATTGCCCCGCCGATCGCCGCCAGGGCCGCCGCGAAGCAGAAGACGAAGATCTTGAACGCCGCCACGTCGTAGCCGGAGAAACGGACGCGATCTTCCTTGTCGCGAATGGCGATGAGGAGCCGTCCGAATTTGGAGATATGAACCGCCTGCGAAAGCAGGAGGCAGGCGATGAGGAGACCCGCGCAGACGAAATAGAGGATCGTCTTGGCATCGTTTGTGCGGATGTCCCAACCCAGCAGGGTTCTGAGATCGGTGATGCCGTTGACGCCGCCCGTATAGCCCTGCTGGCCGATGATCAGGATCGTCAGGATTGCCGCCACCGCCTGGGTGATGATGGCGAAGTAGACACCGCCCACCCGCCTTGTGAACATCGCGAAACCAATGATGAAGGCGAAGATGGCGGGGACCGCGATCACAGCGACGATCGTGAATGGCAGCGAATGGAACGGCTCCCACCACCACGGCAGGGCGGTGACCTGGTTCCAGTCCATGAAGTCGGGGATGCCCGGCGTCGACTGGATCGCCGTATTCTCTGGCGAAGAAGATTCCAGCTTGAGGAACATCGCCATGCAGTAACCGCCGAGGCCGAAGAAGACGCCCTGGCCGAGGCTGAGGATGCCGCCATGGCCCCAGCAGAGCACCAGCCCGAGCGCCACGAAGGCGTAGGTCAGATATTTGCCGACGAGGTTGAGCCGGAAGGGATCGAGCGCCAGCGGGAAGACGACGAGCAGCAGGACCGCGAGGATCGCCAGATAAAGCCAGCCCTGCCGGGTGAAGAAGGGGTTGGAAAGCGCGTTCATGGCCGTTGCCTCACTGACGGATCTTGAGGGTGAACAGGCCCTGCGGACGCAGCATCAGGATGATGACGACGCTGAGCAGGGTCAGGACCTTTGCCATGGAGCCGCTCATGAAGAACTCCATGGTCGACTGGGCCTGGGAGATGGTGAAGGCCGAGGCGATGGTGCCGAGAAGGCTTGCCGCACCGCCGAAGACGACCACAAGGAAGGTGTCGACGATATAGAGCTGGCCGGCCGTCGGCCCGGTCGAGCCGATCATGGTGAAGGCCGCGCCGGCGATACCGGCAATGCCGCAGCCGAGGCCGAAGGTCATCCGGTCGACCTTGCGGGTGTCGATGCCGACCGCGCCCGCCATGACGCGGTTCTGCATGACGGCGCGAACCCGCTTGCCCCACCCGGAACGGAACATGATGAAGTAGACTGCGACGGTGATCGCGAGCGTGAGCCCCATCACGAAGAGGCCGTTGATCGGCACTTCGACGATGTCTGTCAGAGCAACCGAGCCCATCAGCCAGTCGGGAAGGGTGACGCCGACTTCGCGGGCTCCGAAAACCGAGCGGTAAAGCTGCTGCAGGACCAGCGACAGACCCCAGGTGGCGAGAAGCGTATCGAGCGGCCTTTTGTAGAGGTGGCGGATCATCGCCCATTCGACGAGAAGGCCGAGGGCGAATGAGGCCATAAAGGCGAGAACCATCGCCACGAAGAAGTAGATCGGAAACAGCGCCGGCGCGTAGCTCGAGACGAAATTCGAACACAGATAGGTGACATAGGCACCCAGAATCATGAACTCCCCATGCGCCATGTTGATCACGCCCATCTGGCCAAAGATGATGGCAAGGCCGAGCGCCATCAGCACAAAGACCGAGAAGAGGATGAGGCCGGCAAAGCCTTGCATCGCGAGGATCGAGAAGAATTCGCTATAGGTGTAATCGCCAATCATAGCCGTCGCGCCAGCCTCGGGCCGGCCTTCCTGTTCGAGAAGGAAAGGAGGAGGGCTCCCCCACGCCCAGGGCGCGGGGGAGGTGCAACCGGTTCAGCTTATTGATAGCCTTCCGGGAACGGATCCGGCTCCATCAGATCTTCGGTCTCGTAGACCACTTCGTACTGTCCGTCCGGCTTGGCATGGCCGACGCGGGTCTTGGACCAGAGGTGATGGTTTTCGTGAATGCGGACATAGCCTTCCGGCGCGGTGTCCAGTTCGATGCCGGGCGAAGCTTCCCTCACCTTGTCGATATCGAAGCTGCCGGCCTTTTCGACGGCCGCTTTCCAGAGCCAGGGGCCGAGATAGGCGGCCTGGGTGACGTCGCCGATGACCATGTCGTCGCCCCACTTCTCCTTGAACGCCGACACGAAATCCTTGTTGTTTTCGTTATCGAGGCTCTGGAAGTACTTCATCGTGGCATAGGCGCCTTCGATGTTCTCGCCGCCAATGCCCCGGATCTCATCCTCGGTCACCGAGATGGTGAGAAGCAGCGGCTTCTCCTTGGTCATGTCGATACCAGCCGCCTTGAGCTGCTTGTAGAAGGCGACGTTCGAGCCGCCCACGACGATCGCATAGATGACGTCGGGCTTCTTGAGACGGATCTTGTTGATGACCGAGTTGAACTGGGTGTGACCGAGCGGATAATATTCTTCGCCGACGACCTCGAGACCGAGCTTCTCGATATGCTTGCGCGCGATCTTGTTCGATGTGCGCGGCCAGATGTAGTCGGAGCCGAGAAGGTAGAAGGTCTTGGCGCCTTTCTCCTTGGCGACCCAGTCGATACCGGCAATGATCTGCTGCGTGGCTTCCTGGCCGGTGTAGATGACGTTCGGGCTCTCTTCCAGGCCTTCGTAGAAGGTCGGGTAGTAGAGCATGCCATTATACTGTTCGAAGACCGGCAGCACGGCCTTGCGGGAGGCCGACGTCCAGCAGCCGAAGACGGCGGCGACTTTATCCTGCACCAGCAGTTTCTTGGCCTTTTCAGCGAAGGTCGGCCAATCGGAAGCGCCGTCTTCCTGAATGTACTCGATCTTGCGACCCAGAACACCGCCCTCGGCATTGATCTGGTCGATGGCCAGTTTCTCGGCCTGCACCGAACCAGTTTCGGAGATGGCCATCGTACCGGTGATGGAATGAAGGATGCCAACCGTAACCGTATCATCGGTAACGGCCAGATTCGTCGTGTTCACATCGGCTGTTGCCGGCTTGTCTTGCGCAAGGGCGGGAACGCCCGTCGCTGCGAGGATGGAGATGGAAGCGATGCCCGCCATAAGCTGGCGGCGGCTCGTACGAAAGCCTGCACCACGAAAGCGCGGATGCGTCATGGGAAACCCCTCGGTTTCTGAAGGTCTTTTAAGGTTCAGAACCGACGGAACCCGCCGGTCGAGGGGTATCGGGCCACGCTTTTTGCGACGCAACAATGGGGCATTTGACGTATGGCAGATGCGTCAAATGCCCCATAGCGTAACAGCAGTCATTGGCGGGTGGGCATCGCCGAAGCGCTGGCAAAGCAGGCTTCGGCAATGGCCAATCTCTCTTGCCGACACGAATATCGCAGTTTGCTTGACCTTCGCGCATGCAGCAAACAAGCTATGCATCTGATAAGGGAAGACGCCATGAAAACAACTTCGGCACGACAGGTTGGATGACGCAAACCCTCCGCATAGCACGGCTCAAGCGCACATATTCGCGCTGGGTGGCGGACGAAACGATGGAAGACTGCGCGCTTCGTTTCACAGCCTATCGCGTGCGGCGTTTCTCTGCCGGCCGTATCGCCAATACGGCGATCGGCGCGGTTTCGTTTCTGGCACTGGAGGCGATCGGCGGCGCCATCACCCTGTCCTACGGATTTTCGAACGCCGTCGCCGCAATTCTCGTCACCACGGCGCTCATCTTTCTGGCTGGATTACCGATTTCCTGGCATGCTGCGAGAGCGGGAGTCGATGTTGATCTGCTGACGCGCGGTGCCGGCTTTGGCTATCTGGGCTCCACGCTGACATCGTTGATCTATGCCAGCTTCACATTCATCTTCTTCGCGATCGAGGCTGCCATCGTGGCCACGGCGCTGGAGCTGACAATCGGTATGCCGCTCTGGCTCGGATATATCGTCGCGTCGCTCGGGGTCATTCCCCTTGTGCTCTACGGCGTCACCTTCATCAGCCGATTTCAGGCATGGACGCAGCCGATCTGGATCGTCCTGCAACTGGCGCCCTTCGTTTTTATCGCTGCGAACGGTCTGCAACCCGTGCGTGACTGGACCGGTTACACCGGCCTGCGCGGCGAACTGGGCGGCGGTGTCGACATCCTTTCGTTCGGAGCGGCGTCCGCGGTCCTGTTTTCGCTGATCGCGCAGATCGGCGAGCAGGTCGACTATCTGCGGTTCCTGCCCGAGCACTCCAGGATCGGCCGGCCGCGCTGGTGGGTGGCCATGGTCAGCGCCGGCCCGGGCTGGATCGTCATCGGCGCCATGAAGATTCTCGCCGGTTCATTTCTGGCTTACTACGCCTTCGCCAACGGCACGGTGTTCAATGAGGCCTCCGACCCGGTCTACATGTATCATACCGTCTTTTCGCAGATGGTCTCCGCGCCCGAACTGGCGCTCGGCCTGACCGGCATCTTCATCGTCGTCTGCCAGGTAAAGATCAACGTCACGAACGCCTATGCGGGCTCGATTGCCTGGTCGAACTTCTTCAGCCGCCTGACGCACAATCATCCGGGCCGCGTGGTATGGCTCGTCTTCAACGTTCTCATCAGCCTGTTGCTGATGGAATTCGGCATGTATCGCGCCTTCGATCACATCCTTGGGCTCTATTCCATTCTGGCCGTTGCATGGGTCGCCGCACTGGTGGCCGATCTCGTCGTCAACAAGCCGCTCGGTCTGTCACCGAAAAAGATCGAATTTCGCCGCGCCCATCTCTACGACATCAACCCGGTCGGCTTCGGCGCCATGATAATCGGCATATGCGCCTCGATCACCGCCTATTTCGGCCTGTTCGGCGCATCGGCCGCCGCACTCTATTCCTATATCGCGATAGCCGTCACCTTTGCCGCCGTGCCTTTACTCGCAATCCTGACGGGCGGCCGCTATTACCTTGCCCGCCAGCCTGACCCGGGCGTCTCCGCATCGGGCCAGAAAACCTGCTGCATCTGCGAGTACCCCTATGACGGCGAAGATATGGCGCATTGCCCGGTCTATGCGGGCCCCATCTGCTCGCTCTGCTGCTCGCTCGATACGCGCTGCGGCGACGGCTGCAAGCCGCATGGCAGGCTCGGCGCGCAGATGCACGGTGCGATCGGCAAGCTCGCCTTCAATCACAAGAACGTCGAACGCTGGCTGGGCTCGACCCTGGCGCGCTACATCGGCATTATGGCCTGCACGGCCACGGTCATGGCGGTGGTCTTCGTCTTCGCGTCCTTCGATGGCCAGCTCAATGGCGGCCTCGGCAATGCGGCCGCCAACACCCTTCTGCTAAAGCTCTACGCGATCCTGATGATCGCGGCGGGGGTCATCGTCTGGCTCGTCGTTCTGGCGCAGGACAGTCACGCCCGGGCCGAGGAGGAGGTGCAGCGTCACACGGGCCTCCTGATGGATGAAATCACCGCCCACCGCGAGACCGATCGGCAACTCCAGCAGGCCAAGGAAGTGGCGGAGAAGGCGAATCTTGCAAAGAGCCGCTATGTGGTGGGCCTGAGCCACGAATTGCGGACACCGCTCAACGCCATTCTCGGCTACGCTCAACTGCTGCAACGGCAGGCCGAGCCGGAGACGCCGGTCGGCAATGCAGCCCGCACGATCAAGAAGAGCGGCGATCACCTCACCCTGATGATCGACGGCCTGCTCGACATTTCGCGTATTGAAGCCGGCAAACTGGAGATCTTTCGCCACAAGGTGGCGCTCAAGCCATTGCTCGATCAACTCGTCGACATGTTCAGCCTTCAGGCCGCCGGCAAGAATATCGCATTCATCTTCGAGCCCCCCGCGGCCTTGCCGGACTACGTCTGGACCGACGGCAAGCGACTGCGGCAGATCCTCATCAACCTGCTATCGAATGCGGTGAAGTTCACAAAGACCGGCGAGGTTCGTCTCGGCGTGACCTATCGGAACCAGATCGCCACCTTTACGATCGCCGATACCGGTGTCGGCATTGCGACAGAAGATCTTGAGCGCATCTTTCTTCCGTTCGAACGGGCCGGGGAAACAAGCGGCAGCGATATCGTGCCGGGCACGGGACTCGGTCTCGCCATCACACGACTCCTGGTCGACATCATGGGCGCCGACCTTTCGATCCGAAGCGAACCGGGCACGGGCACGACCTTCACGCTGCGCATCATGCTGGGTTCCGCGCACAGGGGCGAGGAGGTCCAGGTCCAGCAGCCCCTGCCGAAAGGCTATGTCGGTCAACGGCAACGCATTCTCGTCGCTGACGACAACGCCAATCATCGCGCCGTGACACGCGAATTGCTGGAGCCGATCGGGTTCGAGGTGATCGAGGCCGTCGACGGCCGTTCAGCCCTCTCAGCCGTCGCGATCTCGCCGGTGAACCTTGCGCTTCTGGACGTCGCCATGCCTCACATGGATGGCTGGCAGACCGCGCGGCGACTCCGCGCCGTCGATCCCGATCTGCCGATCGTCATGGTTTCAGCGGAAGCGGGGCCGGAGCGCAACCGTTCCGAATATCAAACACTACACGATACATACCTCACCAAACCGTTCTCCTTCGCCGATCTGGTCGAAGCGATCGGTACACTTCTGTCGCTGGAATGGACGAGCGAGAGCGAAGAGGCGCGCTGGTCGGCGGCGGCCGAGACGTGGGCCTGGCCTTCCGGGACGCGGATCGAAGAGCTTGAGAAGCTGGCTCGTACGGGCTTTCTTCGCTCACTCGTTGCAACGCTGCGTGAGGTGGAGCAGCGCGATCCCGATCTCAAACCGTTCTGTGATACGATCCGCGATCTGGCCGAGCGTGGTCGGGCTGATACGATACTCAACATTCTGGCAAGCGCGCCGGAACCGGCGAATTCATGAACACGCACAAACCTTCCATCCTGATCGTCGATGATTCTCCGGAGACTGCGTCCATGCTGAAGGACGCCATCGCCTTTCACGGCTTCATCGCAGAAGCGGCCCATTCAGGCCTCGAGGCGCTCAAGGCGATCGGCCGGGCCGTCCCGGACATGGTGCTGATGGACGCGCGCATGCCCGGCATGGACGGATTCGAAACGACGGAAATGGTCCGCTCGGATGCAAGGTCGCGCCATGTGCCAGTGATGATCATGACCGGCGCCAATGAATCCGAACATGTGGTGCGGGCCTTTGCGTCGGGCGCGGTCGACTTCATCGCCAAGCCCATCAATCTGGATGAACTCTTCGCACGGATGAGCGTGCATCTTGGACAGTCTCACCGCCAGCGCTCCGCGCAGATGGCGTTGGATGCGACGGGCCGTCACATCCTGTCCGTTTCGACGCATGGCATGATCCAGTGGATGACGCGGCAGGCGAGCGAATTGCTGGAGCGGTCGGGGCTGCCCCATGGCGAAAACCAGCGATTACCGCTCACCGTCGTGGAATGGCTGACCGAGGTGCCGGAGCAACCGCTGACGCTGCAGCATAACGGAATGGCGCTCGAACTGCGTATTGTCGAGACGTCGCCCGATCAGTTTCTGATCCGGCTCCTGGACCGCAGCATTGGCAGTGACGAAGAGCGCCTCGCCGATACGTTCGATCTCACCATGAGGGAAGCGCAGGTGCTCCTGTGGATAGCGCATGGCAAATCCAACAAGGAAATCGGCGATATTCTGGAAATGAGCCACCGGACGGTGAACAAGCATCTGGAGCAGATCTTCGCCAAGCTCGGGGTGGAAAACCGCACGGCCGCGGCAACGACGGCGGTCCGGGTGCTCTGGGCTGATAGCTGATCTCTTCAAAAAGCCGGCCTGAGCCGATGACGGCGTTTGAGAGAAGACTCAGGGTCCAAGCTGACTGGTGGAGCCGAGGGGAATCGAACCCCTGACCTCGTCATTGCGAACGACGCGCTCTCCCAGCTGAGCTACGGCCCCACGCCGCGCAGATGAAGCATCCGCGCATGTCCGCATTTATGGGCGCACCCCGATTTCTGTCAAGCAGATGGCGCCGCCTGCGCCGAGCTGCGACATCCCGAAAAACGCACTGGACAAATGCACGCCGCCCCGACAGTTTGCGCGCCTTGGGACAGCGTTCTTCGACAGCGCATGACCGATAGACGGAATGCGAACGCTCGATGGCCGACACCGACAGCCAGCCCCCTGAGAGGCAACCCACGCACGACGACCACGCGCCGGAGGACCGCTTTGCGGCCTTTCGCCATCGCTCCTATGCGCTCTATTGGCTTTCACGCTTCTTCTCGACCTTCGCAACACAAATCTTCATCGTCGCGCTCGGATGGCAGGTTTACGACATCACCCGCGATCCGCTCGATCTCGGGCTGATCGGCCTGACGCAATTCCTGCCGGCGCTGCTCCTCGTTCTGGTCACGGGGTCGGCCGCGGACCGGTTTGGCCGCAGACGCATCATGGCATTGAGCGCTGCGATCGAGGCGTCCGTCGCCGTGGCACTGCTTATCTTCACGCTCAGCGATCCCGATGAGGTCTGGCCTGTCTTTGTCCTGCTCGTGATCTTCGGCACGGCGCGAGCTTTCTACAGTCCGGCGAGTTCGGCCCTGGTCGCCAATCTCGTCCCGGCCGACACGTTTGCGAATGCCGTGGCGTGGAATTCCTCCGCCTGGCAAACCGCAACGATCGTCGGCCCTGTCCTCGGCGGCCTTCTCTACGGTGTCGGGGCAACCGCCGCCTATGCGGTGGCCACGATCCTCTTCGTAAGCGGTGCAATCCTGATCATTGCCATCAAGGCACCGCCACAGAGGATCGAGAGAGAAACGGTCAGCATCAGCACCGTTCTTGCCGGGTTCGACTATATCAGGCGCGAGAAGGTCGTGTTCGGCGCGATCTCTCTGGA
The DNA here is from genome assembly GCF_003668555.1 of Notoacmeibacter ruber. NCBI lineage: Bacteria > Pseudomonadati > Pseudomonadota > Alphaproteobacteria > Hyphomicrobiales > Notoacmeibacteraceae > Notoacmeibacter > Notoacmeibacter ruber. The sequence continues at coordinate 2,751,786 of NZ_RCWN01000001.1, forward strand.
TCTGTTCGCCGTGCTGCTTGGCGGTGCGGTGGCGCTGATGCCCGTCTATGCCCGCGACATCCTGTCGGTCGGCCCACTGGGTCTCGGCATGCTGCGCGCGGCGCCCGGCATCGGCGCGCTTGCCATGGCGTTCTGGCTGGCGCGCTATCCGATTCGCGTCCACGCCGGAGCGATCATGCTGGCAACGGTCGGTCTATTCGGACTATTCACCGTGGTCTTCGGCATGTCGACACTGGCCTGGCTATCGATCCTCGCGCTGGTCGGCATGGGCGCTGCGGACATGGTCTCGGTCGTCATCCGTGAAACTCTGATCCAGCTCTGGACACCGGATCAACTGCGTGGCCGCGTCAACGCGGTCAATCAGGTCTTCCTCGGCGCCAGCAATGAGCTTGGCGAGTTCCGCGCCGGCACCATGGCCTACCTGATCGGGGCGGTGCCCGCCGTTGTGCTGGGAGGCTTTGCGGCCATGGGGTGCGCCGGTCTGTGGGCCTGGCTTTTCCCGCAGCTGGCGCGTGTGCAGCATCTCGACGGGCGGCACTGAAGCGGCCCGCAATCAGCCTCACAGGGAAGCCAGCTTCTCGGCGAGTTCGGTAGGCGAGCCGGCGAGCTCCAGCCTTTTCAGACGGCTCGTCGGGCCGGAAATAACCGTCACGTCACTCTTCGCGATGGAGAGACTGTCCGCCAGAAGCGCGATCAGCGCGGCATTCGCCTTGCCGCGCTCCGGCACGGCGCGCACTCTGGCTGTCAGATATGTCTGGCCGTCCGCACCCTCCACATAGCCTTCGAGGCGGTCATGCGCGGCGCGCGGCGTCAGCCGGACCACAAGCTCCACACCCTTCGCGGTCGCCCGAAAGGCCGGCACGGCGTGGCTCACACGCTGTAGAGAATCTGCATCAGCACCTGCTGAATGAAGAAGATAATGATGAACAGGATGATCGGGGAAATATCGATCCCGCCAAGATGCGGCATGAAACGGCGGATCGGCGCAAGAGCCGGCTCGGTGACCCGCACCAGAAAATCCCAGACAATATCGACGAAGCGATTGCGCCGGTTGATGATGTCGAAGGCGATCAGCCAGGACACCACGATCATCGCGATGATGATCCATTTGTAGATATCGAGCGCGTAGAGAAGCGTCAGGATGACCGGCTGCAGCACGTGCGATGTCCTTTTTGCTGAACGTTTGGCGTTATGCCGATGTAGCGAGAGCGGCGCGCCCTCACAAGGGAGCAAGTCATTCCTGGTAAAGGAAGACCCGCGCGACAGATTTGCCGCGCGGGTCTGTTTTCATTCGGCCTGACCGTCTTCCGCGGTCACTGGGCCCGTTCCGTCGATTAACGGACTGATCCGGTCGGCGAGAATTCCGGATAGGCTTCCACACCGACTTCGGCGCGGTCCAGACCGATCATCTCTTCTTCTTCGGAGACCCGCATGCCGACGATCAGCTTCAGGATGAACCAGACGATGAAGGAGGCGACGAGGGTGAAGACGCCATAGGCGACGATACCGATGAGCTGCACCCCGAAGGACGCATCGCTGTTGGTCGCCGGCACGATGATCGTGCCCCACATACCGGCCAGAAGGTGAACCGGAATGGCGCCGACCACGTCGTCGATCTTCAGCTTGTCGAGCAGCGGCACGGTGAAGACGACGATCACACCGCCGACGGCACCGATCAGGATGGCGGCAAGCGGACCGGGCGTCAGCGGCTCGGCCGTGATGGACACCAGACCGGCCAGCGCGCCGTTCAGCACCATCGTGACATCGACCTTCTTGTAGAGAATGGCCGTCAGGATGAGCGCAGCCACCACACCGCCGGCAGCGGCGAGGTTGGTGTTGGCGAAGATGCGGCTGACATCGGAGACGTCACCGATCGAGCCCATCGCGAGCTGCGAAGCGCCGTTGAAGCCGAACCAGCCGAGCCACAGGATGAACGTGCCAAGCGTGGCGAGCGGGATGGACGAGCCCGGAAGCGGGTGAACAACACCGCCCGTACCAAACTTGCCAAGACGCGGGCCAAGCAGGATGGCACCGGCCAGAGCGGCCCAGCCGCCGACCGAGTGAACCAGCGTGGAACCGGCGAAGTCCTGGAAGCCCATGGCATCGAGCCAGCCGGCACCCCATTTCCACGAACCGGCGATCGGATAGATGAAGCCGGTCAGGATCACGGTGAAGATCAGGAAGGGCATCAGCTTGATGCGCTCGGCAAGCGTTCCTGAAACGATCGACGCGGCCGTTGCCACGAAGACCATCTGGAAGAACCAGTCCGATGCGGTCGAATAGCCCGTATCGAGCGCGTTGCCGCCAACCGGGTCCCACGCATAGGGCGCGAAGGTGCCGATATAGCCACCATCCACATTCGTATACATCAGGCTGTAGCCGACCACCCAGTACATGATGCCGGCGATCGAATAGAGTGCGATATTCTTCAAGCACTGCATGGAGACGTTCTTGGAACGCACCAGACCGGCCTCGAGCATGGCGAAGCCCGCCGCCATCCACATGACCAGAAAGCCACCGATCAGGAACAGCAGCGTGTTGAAGATATAGGCGGTCTCGGCGGAAACGCCTCCGCCCGAAACGGCCTCTGCAGCAGCGTCGCTACCCTGACCGGCAGCATCAGCGGCTTCCTGCGCGAAGGCAGGTTCGAGATAGGCCAGACCTGTCAGCCCGGTCAGGGCGGCCATGGCGAGAAGTTTGCGGTTCATCGTGGAATAACCCCTCTTGATCAAAGCGCGTCGGAATCGGCTTCGCCCGTGCGGATACGCAGGGCGCTGTCGATCGCGTAGACGAAGATTTTCCCGTCGCCGATCTGGCCTGTCTTGGCCGCTCCGGCGATCGCTTCGACCACCTTTTCGACGTCGGTGGTCGGCACGACGAGCTCGATCTTCAGTTTCGGGAGGAAACTCACGGCGTATTCGGCGCCGCGATAGATTTCGGTATGGCCTTTCTGCCGACCGTAACCTTTTACCTCGGTCACGGTGAGGCCCTGAACGCCGATGCCGGTCAGTGCTTCGCGCACTTCGTCCAGCTTGAACGGCTTGATGATTGCCATCACTATTTTCATTCGGTTCGACCCTCTCTTTCGCGTGAGGTCACGCAATGGTTCGTGAACGCAAGCGAGCTGTGCCCCGCGGGTTCGTGAAAGAGAGATTCAAGGATCGTGCCAAATGGGAACGGACGGACCGAAAACCTTCCGGCAAAACACAAAACAGGCGCCAATCAGGATTAGCGCCTGCTCATATCCGATTCATATGCACGGTAAATGTGCAGTGACTTCGGAACTGACTACTTTTTAGGCGCACGCACCCGCATCAGCCCTTCCTGCGCCACTGAAGCGATATGCGTGCCGTCCCGTGTGAAGATCATGCCGCGCGCGAAGCCGCGTGAGCCGATCGCCGTCGGGCTTTCCGAACTGTAAAGAAGCCAGTCCGACAGATTGGTCGGCCGGTGAAACCACATGGCGTGGTCCAGACTGGCCATCTGCAATTGCGGATCCCACACGGAGCGGCCATGGGCGAAGGTCGCCGTGTCCAGCAGCGTCATGTCGGAGGCATAGGCTAGAATGGCCGAGCGAAGCGGCGCATCGTCCGGCACCGTCTCAGCACCGAGCGTCCGAATCCAGACGTGCTGGATCGGCTCCAGCTTGTCGCGGGTCAGATAGTGATCAGTCATCACCGGGCGGAATTCGAAAGGCCTCGGCTGCTTCCACCAGCTTTTCATGGCCTCGGGCAGCTTGTCGATGAACCCGCCCATAAGGTCGCCATCACTTTGCAGGTCTTCCGGCGTCGGCACATCCGGCATCACCGCCTGATGGTCGAGCCCCTCCTCTTCGAGATGAAACGACGCCATAAAGGAAAAAATAGCGTGGCCGTGCTGAATAGCGTTCACGCGACGGGTGACAAAGCTGCGCCCATCGCGGATACGGTCGACCTGATAAACGATCGGCACGGCGGGATCGCCGGGTCGCAAAAAGTAGGCGTGGAGCGAATGAACACCATATTCCACTTCGACAGTCTGCTGAGCGGCCACGAGCGCCTGCCCGATCACCTGACCGCCGAAGATGCGCTGCCAGCCGACCTGGGGTGAATTGCCGCGGTAGAGATTATGTTCGATCCGTTCCAGCGTCAGCGTTTCGAGAAGATCGGCGATAGGGTCCGACATAGCTTAATCATTTCTCCAATGGACAGGTGTGCACGATGTCGGACAGGGTGTCGCGCCAGTCAAGCGGTAAGCCGTTTTCGAACTTGAAGGAGTATGTTTCATCATGTCAGGAACTGAAGGCGCGGATCGGCACGCCGATATCGTCATTTGCGGTGCCGGCTATGTCGGACTCGCGACGGCTGTCGCCATAAAGCAGGCACGCCCCTCGCTCGACATTGTCGTGGCCGATGCCGCCCCCGAAGGTGTGTGGCGCAAGGAGGGACGTGCCTCCGCGATCGCGGCTGCCGCGCAGGCCATGCTCGAACAGTTGGGCGTCTGGCAGAGACTGGCTGAGGGCGCGCAACCGATCAACGAAATGATCGTGACCGACAGCCGCAACTCCGACCCCATCCGCCCGGTCTTTTTGACCTTTTCCGGCGAAGTGGAACCGGGCCAGCCTTTCGCCCATATGTTGATGAACCGCGATATGATCGGCGCCTTGCGCGAGCGCGCCGACGAACTGGGGATCGAGGTCAACCAGAGCACGCCCATTGCCGCTCTCGACCGCAGCGGACCGATGGCCACCGTGACCGCCGCGGACGGCCGCCGCTTTCGCGCTCGCCTGATCGTCGCCGCCGACGGCGCACGGTCCCGATTGCGCGACTGGGCCGGCATCCGGACGGTCTCATGGCAATATGGCCAGAGTGGCATCGTCTGCACGATCGGCCATGAACGCCCCCATAATGGCCGGGCGGAAGAGCATTTCCTTCCTGTCGGACCGTTCGCAATATTGCCGCTGCCGGGCAACAGATCATCGATCGTGTGGAATGAACGCACCGCCGATGCCGAACGGCTGGTCAAGGGCGATCCATTCCTCTTCGAAGCCGAGCTGGAGGCCCGTTTTGGACGCCATCTCGGCGCGATCACCGTCGAAAGCGAACCACGCGCCTTTCCGCTTGGCCTGACGCTGGCACGAGCCTTCGTGACGCAGAGGCTGGCCCTCGCCGGAGACGCGGCGCACGGTATCCACCCGATCGCCGGCCAGGGCCTCAACCTCGGCTTCAAGGATGTGGCGGCTCTGGCCGAGATCATCGTCGAGGCCGACCGTCTCGGACAGGATTTCGGTCAGGAAGACGTTCTGGAAGCCTATCAGCGCTGGCGCCGCTTCGACACGCTCCGCATGGGCGCCACCAGCGATATCCTCAACCGGCTTTTCTCCAATGATATCACGCCGGTCCGAATGATCCGGGATTTCGGTCTCGGCCTCGTCGAGCGTATGCCGGGCCTGAAGCGTGACTTCATCCGACAGGCGGCGGGCCATGCTGGGCCCCTGCCGCGCCTGCTGAAGGGACAAGCCATATGACGGCGGGCGCCGCGAACGGGACCGGCGGCCACAGCCCTCATTCTCCGCTCCGCCGTGTTGGTTTCGACGAGCTGACGGCAACGGTGCGGCAGGCCGCCCTCGCCCGCGGCTACCCCAAGGAAATCGCTTCGATCGCGGCGGAAATGACCTTGTGGTGCGAGCGTCACCGCCTGCCGGCTCTCGCCGCAATGGCCGATCATTTCGAACGGATCGGCCGCTTCGAGGCGTCGACAGCGGAGCCGAAGCCGCAAAAGGATGGCTCGATCCAGTTCAACGATCCACTCCTCGGCGGCATGTTCATCCATCATCATTATGATGATTTTCAGTGGCCGGCGCTGATCGACGGACCGAAGACCGGAACCGTTCTTTTCGCGGCCTTTCTGGCTCTTGGCGCCCATCAGCGGGGCGATCATCTCTCGATCGCCTTTCTGGGGGCCGAAGATCGACCGGCGGAAGCCGCCCGGCTTTTGTATGGCGAGGGCCGTTCCCTCGTGGAAGGGGATGCCTCGGTCATCCGGTTCAGCCGGCGCATCGCGATCGAAAAGGTTGAACCCTCCAACAGCCTTTTGCTCGAGGAAGCCCTGTCCGAGTCGATTCCGTGCGATCCTGCCGTGATGGAGCGACTTTCGACGGACGTTTCCAAAGATTGATGGTTGATACCTCTCCAAGGAGGCACGATGCATGCGTTTCTAATCAGCTTGGCCCAAAGTTCCGCCAGCGAAGCGGGAGATGCCGCTCTGGGCGAAGACGGAACCGTGGCCACGACACCGCAACAGATCGATGTGAGTCCCAGCGGGCTTTATGAGAAGCTGGATAGTTGGGTGGACGGTTTTATCGCACTTCTTCCCAATATCGGGGTCGCGATCATCGTCTTCATCCTGTTCTGGTTGATCGGATCGGGCGTCAAGCGAGGTCTTATCGTCTGGTCGGTGCGCAATGACCGCAGGAATCTGGGCGAAGTTCTGGGTGGCTTCGTCAAAGCCGCGCTGATCATCCTCGGCGGCCTCCTCGCCATGACGATCATCCTGCCGACCTTGCGGCCCGCCGATCTCGTCGCCGGCCTCGGCATCGGTTCCGTCGCCATCGGCTTCGCCTTCAAGGACATCTTGCAGAACTGGCTGGCGGGTCTGCTCATTCTGATCCGCCAGCCCTTCCGCCCGGGCGACCAGATCGTCATCGACGGCTATGAGGGAACGGTCGAACATATCGAGACGCGCGTCACGGCGATCCGCACCTATGACGGCCGCCTGGCGCTCATTCCCAATGCCGACGTCTATACCAATGCCGTGATCGTCAACACGGCCTACCCCAAGCGCCGCAGTGAGTATGATGTCGGTATCGGCTACGGCGACGATATCGATCTGGCCCGATCCGTTATCCTCGAAACGGTCAAAAAAGCCGAGGGCGTGCTGGCCGAACCTGAGCCGGAAGTTCTCGTGCTCGATCTCGCCGCATCCTGGGTTACCATGCGCGCACGCTGGTGGAGCGATCCCTTCCGCTCGGACATTATGCATGTCCGGTCGAATGTCATTCACGATGTAAAGCTCGCCCTCGATGAGGCCGGCGTCGACATGCCCTATGAAACGGTCGTCTCCCTGTTTCATGATCAGACAGAGAATGTCGATGGCGATCGAAAGGCTCAGAGGGAAGGTTGGCCAGCGGGCGACAGTCCGCCCTCACCTGCACGCGCGATGCAAAGGGATTCCGCCTCCTCGGACAACAAAGATGATTGAGATGCGGGGCTGCGGAAACGGATTGCCCGAATCAATTTGAACATCCGGTCTAACCGCTGCTTAACGGGAACTGTGCAAAAGCAGAGGCATGCTATCTTCGGTGTGCGGTTCCATGACGATGCTTCTCTCTCTCGCCCTTCGGCTGCTGCGCGACCGCCGGGGCAATTTCGCCATGATGACGGCAGTCCTCGCGGTCCCTGTCCTCTTCTCGGTGGCTGCTGCGATCGACATGACACGTCTGATGAGTGTGAAGGAAACCGTCCGGCATGCCGCCGACGCGGCGGCGCTGGCAGCCGCAAGCTCCAATCTCACGACCGAGACGGAACGCCAGCAGCTGGCAGACAAGATATTTCACGCCAATATCGACCTTCAGAAAGTCGGCCCCCTCATCAAGGCCAACAATCTGGAGGAGACCGGCGGCGGTGGAATCCCGCGACAATATGTCTACACGGTCGATCTTTCGCTGAGTGACAGCGCCACACTCATACCGATCGACAATTTCTGGAATGCCAATATCGAAGCGGTGGTCCAGGCCGCGGATGAGCAGCTTGATATCGCCCTGGTTCTCGATAATTCCGGTTCGATGCGCGAATATGACGCCCGCACCACCACGCGGATGAGTGAGCTCATCACCGCCGCCCAATCCTTTATCGACGTCTTTGCTTCCGACGGCAGCACTCAGATCGCGGTCATCCCCTTCGATTCACAGGTGAAGGTCGACCTGCCCGCGATCAGCGCCTTTGCCGGCGTTCAGCAAAATCCTTATGCCGAGGTCGATTGCTCGGATCCGGATATCGCGCCGGCGGATGTCGAGCTATGCACCGCCAATCAGACCACGACGACGGATACCACCACAGTCGTCACTGATGCCAAGCCGTTCTCGATGAATTGCGGACTGCTTGTCGGCGCCACGGATCTGGAACAGAGCTGGTGCGAAATGGGCCGGCCGGGGTTCAACCTGCCAGCTTCCAGCACCGGCGCCTATGTTACGGGCGTCAAGCGCGGTCGTTTCTGCTTCATTTTCTGCATCGTCGGTTACGGCGTCGAGGCTAGCCAGTATACGGCCACTGTCGTGGACGGCCGTTACAAGATCGCGCGGCGCAGCGAAGAATGCGCGACCTATTTTCGCTATGAAGTCGGCGACGCGAGCCCGTGCGCTTTGCATGATGATACGTTCGGCATAATCTTCAACCAGCCTGCCCCGGAACCGACCACGGAAACCATCACGAATACCACCACCGCCTATTCCATCACGCCCGGCACGGCGAAGGCGGAAGGCGAGATTGCCCCGAATGCAAGCCTTCTTTCGCAGGATATGGACGCCTATGAGGGCTGCGTAATTGACCGGCGTACCGACTATGATGTCACCGGTTTCGTGGTTCCTCAACCGGATTCAGAAAGCGAATATCCGAAAGCCAATTGCGCGACGAATACCTTGGCGACGGTGACCGGACTAGGCACCGATTTCGCTTCGCTGAAGAACGCGGTCGGCGCTATGCAGCCTTCCCACAATACCAATATCACCATCGGAGTCGCCTGGGGGATGGAGGCCCTGTCCGCCGCGCCGCCCCTGACAGGTGTTCGGCCGAATAGCCGCAAGGTCATGGTCATCATGACCGATGGCGAGAACACCCAAAACCGCTGGATCGACGCCCGCTATGTCTCGAACGGCAGGACCCTGATCGACCAGTCGAAAAGCGCAGAGATCGACGAGAAGACGCTTGCGGCCTGCGCGATCGCCAAGGGTCAGGGGATCGAGATCTATACGCTGAACCTGCTCGATGCGGATTCCGCCATGCTGGCGAGCTGTTCGAACGGCGAAGATTACAGCTACACCGCCGATCGGGGCGAATTGATCAAGACATTCGAAGCGATCGGCCGGAAGATCAAGCGCATTCACCTGACCGGTTGATTCTAGCCCGTTGCCGCCCGACTGCATTTTAACGATCAGTTTGAGAAGGAATTTACCTTTTCGTTCAACGCGATCTTAGTCTGCCGCAGGGTAGGTTTCCATCATGAAACGATGGACAATCATCATGCGGCACGACCTTTTCTCTGCTTTCCGCTCTTTCCTCGGCGATCGCCGAGCCAATTTCGGCATCATGACGGCACTGCTCGTAGTGCCGCTTCTGATCGCGGTCACCATTCCAATCGACACGGTGCGCGCACTGAGCGTGCGGACCGTCGTACGCCAGGCATCGGATGCGGCTGCCCTTGCTGCCGCGACCTCCAACCTCCCATCCAAGGTGGCGCGAAAAGACCTGGCCGACGCTGTGTTCCAGTCCAATCTGAGTGCCGCGCAACTCGACCTAAATATCTCCTCGGCGCAACTGAAGGAGAGCAGCAGCGCAGGCGGCTCGGAGCCGGACACCTTCACTTATGAAGTCGTTGCTACTGTTGGCGACGGGGCGACGATCCTGCCGATCGGCACGCTTTTCGAAGCCAACATCGCGTCAGTCGTCAAAACGGGCAATCAGAAGATCGATATCGCTCTCGTTCTCGATAATTCTGGCTCAATGCGCGAAAGAGACGGCACATCGAGCACGCGCATGGCCGAACTGCAGACGGCAGCCAACGCTTTCGTCGACCAGTTCAGCGGCAATAACCAGGTCAAGATGGCCGTTGTGCCATTCGATTCGCAGGTCAGGGTCAACACCACGGTTGGCATCGGCGACGTCATCAATCCCTATGAAGAGGTCAACTGCGAAGAAGATTTCGAGTCGGGCACTCCAGAACTGGAAATGTGCTTGGAGAACCAGACGACGACGACCTACACCGAAGAGATCACCACAACACCTGAATTTGAAATGGATTGCAGCTTGCTTACCGGCGCCACGTCCTATGAGACACAATGGTGCAATAGCGGCAAGCTGGGCTTCAACCTGCCGGAAGAAGAGCAGGGGCGTTGGGTCGTAGGTTCCGAGCGTGGGACGGAATGCGTGGAGTGGGGTTGGTACTGGTTCACCAGATACTGCAAGCGCGAACGCTACACCGACACGTACGAACTCGATTCTCGCGTTTATGTGGCTGAGAAGAAAAGTAATGGCCGCTACCAGATCGCTCGCTATAGCGGGACTTGCCAAGCCAATCGGAGCTACAATCAGGGCGATTGGACGCCCTGCGGTACCGTCCACAGTTACGAGCGTATCATTTTCGATCAGCCAGAACCCGCACCCGTCACCCAGACCGTCACCCGGACTGTCACCGCATTTTCGAACGGCCCACGCCAGGACAAGGACGAGTCCGATCCGACCCGTACCCCGGACGCGGATCTGATTTACACCGGCACCGAAACCTATGATGGCTGCTACACCGATCGCGCACAGCCCTATGATATCACAGGCTACACGATGCCGAACCCGAACACTGAGACGAAGCTGCGTCGGGCCCAATGTGCCAATGACAGCCTGAGTTATACAGCGGGGCTCACCAACCAGCACCATACCGTCAAATCGACGATTGATGGTATGACGCCGGCAGGCTGGACCAACATCACGATCGGCATGGCCTGGGGTATGGAGGCTCTGTCTCAAACGCCGCCGCTGACCGGTGCACGCAGCAGCAATACGACCCGCAAGATCATCGTCCTGATGACAGACGGCGAAAACACCCAGAACTATTGGAAGAACGTCAATGTAAGAATGGGCAACAGATGGGTGGTCAGTCAAACCGTACTGAACTCGATCAACGCACGGACGCTGGCCGCCTGTCAGACGGCCAAAGACCAGGGAGTCGAAATCTATACCGTCAATCTTGTTGACGCTGACTCTTCGCTCTTGTCTCAATGCGCGACTGACCCCGCCAACGCGCTGACTGCCATTCGCGGCGGGCTCGAAGACGCCTTCAAGGATGTCGCGAACCAGATCAAACGCACCTATCTAGCAGGCTGATGCGCCAGCAGAAGCAAAAACAGGCGCCGAAGGGCGCCTGTTTTTTATGGCCTTGAGAAGGCTGACCGAAGAGATCGTGTGTAGCAAAGTCTCCCGCGCAAGCCTGGCAGACGCTTAGCTGAGGCCCGGAATGCCACGAAAGGCTTCTTCGCCCCAGACATCGCGAATGCGGTCGTCACGTCCGCACGCAGCGCGATAGTACTTGTAGGCCGCCTTCGCCGTCAGGCCGCCCGGCGAGAGCTTGAAGTCGTCTTTCTGATAGTAATTCTGGTGATAGTCTTCTGCGGCCGTGAAGTCGGCTGAAGAAACAGGCTGCTCCACGGGCGTGACGATCGTCTGTCCAAGCTGCTGCTCGGCCTGTGCCTTGACCTCCTCCGCTGTCTTCGCCTGCTCAGCCGAAAGCGGATAGATCGCCGAGCTATATCCATGGCCACGGTCGCAGAACTGCCCGCCATCATCGGTGACGTCGATGCTGTGAAGCAGCGCATCGACGAGCTGATCATAGCTGACCTTCTGGGCATCATAGGTAATCTTCACGGCTTCGCGATGCCCGCCCGAACCGTAGGTTTTGTAAGTCGGATTGTCGGTCGTACCGCCAATATAGCCTGAAATGGTTTCCTGCACGCCGGGAACCTTGTCGAAATCGCTTTCGACGCACCAGAAGCAGCCGCCGGCAAAGATCGCCGTTTCCGCGAGCGCGGACGTGGCAAAGCCGGCGCCGGGAAGCGCGATGGCGAGCACAAGAGCCAATTTGAATGGTCGGGCCATGGGTAACTCCAGTCGTTTTCGCCACACGATCAAGTCCGCACGGCCGAGGATGGATCTACCCTCTTAACGGACCGGACAAACGCATTGTTTCACCCTCACCCATCGACATGGCGATGGAGCCACGCCTCGTCATTCTTCTCGATCTCTTCGATCTCGACCTGAACCTGTCGGTTCTCGCCCTCGTCGATCCAACCTTGACGGGTACAGATCTCCGACGCGGCAGAAAGATCGTCGGTCACCGCCACGGGAATTCCCGCCGCCTCGGCCACTTTCTTCAATCTTTCGATATGCTGGTCGTTCACATGCGCCACGTCGCGGATAAACACCGCCATGACGCGTCCTTCATGTTTCTCGATGACATCGGCGTAGATATCCGCATCCCTCTGGCCGGAATCGCCGATCAGGATGAAATTCAGATCCGGCCAGGTCGTCATCACCCGCTCGATCATCTTGCCCTTGTGCCCCGAATGACCGCCGGTGAACCATTTGGTTTCGTCCAGTCCGAAATCCTTCAGAAGCATCGGCCCGAGCGGAATGTTATTGAGGGCCATGAAGCGTTCGAAAAGGTCCGCCAGGTTCCAAGGACTGGACGAAACGTAGACCACAGGGTTGGTTTCCGGCCCGGCCGATCCTTCGGCAAGTGCGGTGTAGAGAGCCGATGTGCCGGGCAGCACCTGCCGGCCCGCTGCGGAATGCGACACCACGGTTCGCCAGTGCTTCAGGAAATTGAACGCGCCGGTCTTCACGATGGTATCGTCAATATCGGAGATGATGCCGAACTGCGCCTCCGGACGGGGCGTGCGTATGCGGCAGCGCGCTTCTAGGGGCGGCGCCTCGGCATCCCCGGCATTGACAAGCGAAACATCGACATTCTGCCAGGGACCGATTTCATCGAAATCCTCGCCGGGCGCGATCGTGACGTCGAAATAGCCTTCATCGTCGGTGACCATCTCGCCACTCTGGCTACCGAGCGTCCACGCAATGCGTGCGCCCGGAATTTCCCGGCTCGAATAGCGTTTATAGGTGTAGCGCAGATTGGTGAGCAGTGAGTGGCTGTTAAGATGTTCGATCTCGCCGCGATTTTCGATCACCCGCCCCCGAAACCAGAGCCGTTCGGATGTTCCAAAGCCGATATAAGGCTGGATGATCGCCGGCTTGACGAGGCCTAGGCGGCGTCTCAGCGAACGGCGATGCTTATCGAGATGGCCTTCCGCATAATGAATTTTTCGCCGCAGCCAGGCCGACCAGTTCGATCCCATGAGCCATCCAATCGTTCATCACTCTGCGCTCCAACATATGGGAAGAGCCGTCTGCGGCAAGAAATCGTCTCGAGACACCGCTTGCGGGCTGCGATGCAACTTGAAGGCATGGCCGCTCGTTGATCAGCGGAAGGCCGGTTACGGCTGATTTATTTCACACTTTCAGAGGTTCCAGACATGAAACGTCATGCAACAGCAATTTGGCAGGGTGCACTTTCCGATGGCAGCGGCACACTCGACACGCAGTCGGGCGCGCTTTCCAGCCATGGCTATTCCTTCAAATCCCGTTTCGAGGATGAAAACGGCAAGTCGGGCACCAACCCTGAGGAATTGCTGGCTGCCGCTCACGCCGGCTGCTTTGCGATGCAGCTCTCCCACATGCTGGCGGAAAACGGCACGCCCGCCGACAAGCTGCAGGCCGAAAGCGTGGTGACTGTCGAACAGGAAGGTGAAGGTTTCGCGGTGAAATCGTCGAAGATCATCCTCGAAGGCCAGGTTCCCGGCATCGAAGACGACAAGTTCCAGGCGCTCGCCACGAAGGCGAAAGAGAGCTGCCCGCTCTCCAAGGCGCTCTCTTCGATCGAGATCACCCTCGACGCCAAACTCGTCTGAATTTCGCTTTCAGATCGTAACAGCGCCGCTCCCCGAGCGGCGCTTTTTTATCCTCTTCAGACGAAACGCTGAACACGGCCCCACGCTAGTCGCGGGCGCCTCGATTGCCCTTTTGCCAGCGATCGTGCAAACCGCATTGCTAAGGAATGGCACGCCGGGGGGACTGCCGGATACCATGCTGGACATCATTTCCATTACCGGGCCGGTCTTCATCGTCATCGCGGTCGGATTTCTGGCGGTCAAATCAAGCCTCATGTCGGCTGAAGAAATCCGCGGGGTCGGCCGGTTCGTTCTTCTCATCGCCCTGCCGGCGCTCATCTTCCATGCCGTGGCAAGCCGACCGATGAGCGACGTCTTCGAGCCGAGTTACATGGCAGCCTATGCCGCAGGTTCGCTTCTTATGATCGCGGTTTCCTACCTGTTCAGCCGCGTAGTCACGGGTCTCGATCAGAGCCGTGCGGCGATCCGTTCCATGGGCATGACCTGCCCCAATAGCGGCTTTATTGGCTACCCGATCATGCTGATCCTGTTTCCGGAAATCGCGGCTCAGATTCTCGCACTCAATTTCATCGTGGAGAACGTTCTGCTGGTTCCCCTTCTTCTGACGATGGCCGAGCAGGGTCGGAACAACGGAGAGAGCCGTTCGATAGGGCAAAGCTTGAAAGCGACGCTAACGAGACTGGCGCGTACGCCCCTGATGATCGCCATCGCGCTTTCGGTGCCTGTCTCGCTGGCCGGACTGCCAATGCCGGCCCTCGTCGAGCGCCCTTTGGGCATCCTGGCGGACGTGGCGGTCGGCGCGTCCCTCTTCTACGTCGGCTCAATGCTGGCCATTGTCGGGAAAAAGGGCATGAGCGCGAAGGCCATACCGACGGCCATCGGCAAGCTGATCGTCCATCCGCTGATCCTGCTCGTTGCCTATGGTGCGATGGTCGCTCTGGGTCTGACGAGTGCGGATGAGCCGATGCTCCTCGCCCTTCTTCTCACCGGCGCCCTTCCGGCCTTCACCGTCTTTCCCATACTCGCGAGCAATTACGACTACGGGGCAGAAGCCGGCTTTGCCCTTATCGTGATGACGGCCGCGTCGTTCTTTACGCTGACGCTTCTTCTGATACTGACGCAGGACGCTTCAGGATCAATGTGGGGCAATCTGTTCTAAAAAAAGTTGCAGGCTTTAATTCGTGGTGTCGAGCGGCACACGAGTGACAGTCCAGCCCGCATCGCGAAGCAACGCGACAACGCCTTCTCTCCCCGGCAGATGAAGCGCACCGATGGCGATGAACGCATTGCCGTCAGCGAGCAGCGGCTCCGCCGCGTCGGCCATCGTATGATTTCGTCCTGTCAGGACGTTCTTCTCGAAAGCGGCAGCCGCCGCCTGTTGCTCCGCACTGAGAGGACCCTGAATGTTTTCGCCGATCGCCTCGAGCGCCGGCATGACCAGCCCCGTGTCCTCGTTGAGGTAGCGGATGGTGAGTGTCTCGACCATATCCGCCGCATAGTCGTCCATCTCCGCCGCATTGGCGAGACTGTCGAGATGACTTTCCATCGGCATGTCGGCGAGGGCTCGCATCTGGTCGACCATGGACTCCAGACCCTCGATATCCTTGCCATCCTCTTCGGCACGGTCGGCAAGTGTATTGTCCAGAAATTCCAGACCAGCCGCTTTGCGCTTCAACTCGCAGGGCGGCGCCGCGAGCATGCCGACGATCAGCCAGGGCTTCAGCTTGGTGGCCGTCGACGGATCGATATCGCGCTTGGCAAGCGCGGCACGCAACGCCTTTGCCTGCTCTTCATCCAGTTCGTCGAACGCGCTTTTCCCGTCGGTATAGACGAAGAGGCTCGGGTGCCGGGCCATGGCCAAGCTTGCCGACAGCTTGCTGCGCGCGTCGGCGGTTTCCATCACGAAGACATCGGCCTCATCGAGCGCTGCTCCGACAGGTTTCGGCAGCGTCAGAGTGCGAGGATCGGTGGTGTGAATGGTGCCGAACAGATGAGACGGTGCCGCACCCTCTTTTTCGATCCGCCAGAAAAGGCCCTTATTATTGGGCGTCGCGGCAAAGGTCCGCTCAGCCTCGGCCGCCGCCTCGGGGTCCGTCTTCTGCAGTTCCGCATATAGATCACGCCCCTCGCATCGAGGCGGCTCCTCCGCTGCACGGGCCGCCTGAGGATCGAGCAATATCAGGCTGGCGAGAAAAGCCAGAAACAGCAAGCCATGCACGGCGCTCGCAAAAATGATGACAGGGCCCGATATCCGGGAGAGGTAGGCGTGAATCATGGTCATGATGCACTCTCGCACCAACAGCCATGACAAATCGTAAACGGCCCGTGTCTTGAGACGGCACAGGCACGCTTATTCAGCCGTCACGCGACCCCTCGGATGGGCGCTATCGTAAATCTGCATCAGGCGCGCCGTTTCCACCTCGGTATAGAGCTGTGTCGTGGAAAGGCTGGCATGTCCGAGCAATTCCTGAATGGTTCGAAGATCGCCACCGGCCGAGAGCAGATGCGTCGCAAAGGAATGGCGCAGCGCATGCGGCGTTGCACTTTCCGGCAGGCCAAGCGTTCGCCGGAGCTTCTGCATGTCCCGTTGCAGGACGCCCGGATTCAACGCCCCTCCCCGCGCTCCGCGAAAAAGGGGCGCGTCGGATGAAAGATCATAGGGGCAGAGCTTGCGGTAGGCGGCAACAGCGTCGAAGGCCGCCGGCAGAAGCGGCACGATCCGCGTCTTGCCGCCCTTGCCCTTGATCCGAAGTGTCGTCTGTCGGCTATCGGTCAGCGCGTCGCCGGAAAGGCCGAGCGCCTCGGAGATGCGGAGACCACAGCCATAGAGCAATGTAAGCACGGCCGCATTTCGTGCAGCAATCCATGCATCCTCCTCGATCTGTTCGTCCAGCGAAACGATCTGCTGGGCTTCGTCGATGGAGAGCGGTTTCGGCAGGCTGCGTTTCTTTCTCGGCGTCTTCGCCGCTGTAGCGGCAGCGGAAGAGGCGTGGCCGTGCCGCTCCAGAAACTTCAGCAGGGACCGTATACCTGAAAGATTGCGACCGAGGGAGCGCGCCCCGGTTCCGTTCTTTCTTCGATTGGCCAGAAAAGCACGAAAATCGGTCGGCTTGAGTGCTTTCAGCAGTGTAAAGCTGGAAGGCTCCCCATGATAGGCGGTTAAAAAGGCCAGAAACTGCCGGGTATCGCGCTCATAGGCATTGATGGTGAGTTCTGCCACGCGGCGCTCTTCCGCTAGGCTCTTCAACCATTCGGATCGCGCGGCCAGAAGCTCTGGCGTCGCAAAGGTCAGGATCGAATCATCTTCGCTCATCGTTCTATTGTAGCGCCGGAAGGTTGACGGAATGAAAGCGGCTATGCTTCTCGCTTATGATCGGATGGCAAGAGGATCGCGCGTCAGTGGCTCATGAAGAAGAACATGTGATCGTGGCGCGGGTCGGCGCGGCACACGGCATACGAGGCGAAGTTCGGATCAAGAGCTTCACAGAGGAACCGGCTGGCTTTTCGAGCTATGGCCCGCTCTTTGCGCAAGACGGCCGGACATTCATGATCGAAAGTGTCAGGCCTCAGAAAGAGATGATGATCGCCCGCCTGAAAGGCATAACGAGCCGGGAGCAGGCCGAGGCCCTGAACGGTCTGGAGCTCTCGGTGCCCCGAAGCGCGCTTGGTGAGACCGACGACGCCGATGAATTCTTCCTGGCCGATCTTGTCGGTTTGACGGTTACCGATTCTGAAGATCGCGCGCTCGGTACGGTCGTCGCCGTCCATGATTTCGGTGCCGGTGACATTCTCGAAATCCGTTTCGACGATCGCGGGATCGAGATGGTCGCCTTTACACGGGAGACCGTGCCGACCGTGGATCTGGAGAAAGGCCGATTGACCTTTATAGCGCCGATGGAAGTCTCCGAACGCAATGCCGAAACGGACGGGCGCTGATGAGCTTCGCCGCGACGATCGTCACGCTCTATCCAGAGATGTTTCCTGGTCATCTCGGTCACTCCCTTGCCGGCAGGGGACTGGCAGAGGGCGCATGGTCTCTCCAAACCGTCCATTTGCGGCAATTCGGCCACGGCAAGCATCGAGCGGTCGACGATACGCCGGCCGGTGGCGGTGCCGGCATGGTGCTGCGGCCCGACTGCCTTGCCGCCGCGATAGACAGCGCGGACCTGCACAACGAGATGCCGCGGCTCCTGATGAGCCCCCGCGGCAAACCGTTGACGCAGGGCTTTGTGCGTGAACTCGCTGCGGGGCCCGGTGCCCTCATCGTGTGTGGACGCTTTGAAGGCGTTGATGAACGTGTCATCGAAGCGCGCAATCTCATCGAGGTGTCTGTCGGCGACTACATCCTCTCCGGCGGTGAAGCTGCGGCTCTCACCCTGCTTGATGCCGTTATCCGCCTCCTGCCGGGCGTGATGGGCAATGAGGAGAGCGGCACCGAGGAAAGTTTCGAGACGGGCCTTCTGGAACATCCGCACTATACCAAACCTTCGGAGTGGGAAGGTTTGGCAGTGCCGGATATTCTGAAGAGCGGCAACCACGCGGCGATCGACGCCTGGCGACGCCGGGAAGCCGAAAAGCTGACGGCAGACCGCCGGCCGGACCTTCTGCCAGGAACCGATTTGGACCACACCGAATGATGGAGCGTCACCGGATGGGAACCACATGGCTGCTGCGCGCCGAGGGTCTTGCGCTCTTCATCGCTGCGACACTCTTCTATTTTCACCTGCCCGCGCCGGCCTCCTGGTGGATTTTTCTTATCTTCTTTCTGGCGCCGGACCTTTCCATGCTGGGGTATCTCGCCGGTCCGAAGGCAGGCGCCGCCGCCTATAATGCTGTCCACACCACCATCGGCCCGATCCTGCTGGCCATGGCGGCCTGGGCCACCGGCTTGCCCTTCGCATTGGACGCCGCTGCCATCTGGTTGGCTCATATCGGGATTGATCGCGCCCTCGGCTACGGTCTGAAGCACCGAACCGGGTTCAAGCACACCCATCTCGAATGACTGTCGGGGGCGCCGGACATACGGTTCCGCTTGATACCCGAGGCAGTTTGCTGTAAGGGCTGCCGCAAAATCCGGCGCTATGACCGGACGAAACATCCACGGATTCCGTGAATTCGACCATGCGGCGAGCTTTTCGCCCGCCGCACCGCTTCGACAATGCAGGCCGGGATATACCGGCTGCCGGCGGGTGTCGCTCTGGCGGTCCGAGAAGAACAAGGAACGAAGAAATGGATATTATTCGTCAGATCGAGGCGGAAGAATGCGCCCGCATCGAAGAACAGCGTAAATTCCCGACCTTTTCGCCGGGCGACACGCTCCGCGTTCAGGTCCGCGTGACCGAAGGTAAGCGCACCCGTCTGCAGGCCTTCGAAGGCGTCTGCATCGCGCGCTCCGGCGGCGGCATCAACGAGAACTTCACCGTTCGCAAAATCTCCTATGGTGAGGGTGTCGAACGTGTTTTCCCGATGTATTCCCCGATGGTGGAAGAGGTCGAGGTCGTCCGCCGCGGTAAGGTCCGTCGCGCCAAGCTTTATTACATGCGTGAGCGTCGCGGTAAGTCCGCCCGCATCACCGAGGCGACCAATGCGCGCGCCCGCCGCCTGAACGAGGAAGCACGCGCCGTGGCTGCGGAAGCCCGGGCCGCGAAGGCCGCCGAGAAGCAGGCTGCGTCTGCTGACAACGCCGAAGGCTGAAATCGTCCGCTCACGGAGCGCGATGTGAATAGAAGAGCCGCGGCGATTTCGCCGCGGCTCTTTTCGTCCGTCCATCGAGATGGCGCCGTCTCGCAATGCGAGAGAAGCTCTCCCTCATCGCAGCAAAGGCGGGATTGAAGCCGACACGGCAGGTTGATAGAAAGCGGGATGATCAAACGCGCGAAAATTGTGGCCACGGGCTTCATTCTGCAGGACAGGAAGCGCCTGCCGGGCCGGTTCGATGCCCATCGCGCCGGCAGTGCGCTCGCCCGGCTAGGCTGATACTCGCACGCCACCACATCGATTGCCGTTACAGATTCCCGCGAAAGGGATACCCACCATGACTGAGAAACCCCGCACGCTTTACGACAAGATCTTCGACGACCACGTTGTCGATCGTCAGGAGGACGGCACCGTCCTGCTCTGGATCGACCGTCATCTCGTCCACGAAGTCACGAGCCCGCAGGCTTTCGAAGGCCTACGCATGGCCTCACGCCCGGTGCGCCATCCGGAGCGCACGCTCGCCGTGGTCGATCACAACGTGCCGACATCGCCCGACCGCCATCTTGGCATCAAGAATGAAGAGAGCCGCATCCAGGTCGAGGCGCTTGCCAAAAACGCCGCCGATTTCGGCATCGATTATTACAATGAAGCCGACATGCGGCAGGGCATCGTCCATATTGTCGGACCCGAGCAGGGCTTCACCCTGCCCGGCATGACGATCGTTTGCGGCGACAGCCATACATCGACACATGGCGCCTTCGGCGCGCTAGCGCACGGCATCGGCACGTCCGAAGTCGAACATGTCTTGGCGACCCAGACGCTGATCCAGCGCAAGGCCAAGAACATGCTGGTCAAGGTCGATGGACAGCTTCCCGAAGGCGTGACCGCCAAGGACATTATCCTTGCGATCATCGGCGAGATCGGCACCGCAGGCGGCACCGGTCATGTCATCGAATATGCGGGCGAAGCCATTCGTTCGCTCTCGATGGAAGGACGGATGACCATCTGCAACATGTCGATCGAAGGCGGCGCCCGCGCCGGCCTGATCGCCCCCGACGAAAAAACCTTCGAGTACATTAAGGGCCGCCCGCGTGCGCCGCAGGGTGAGCATCTTGAACAGGCGATCGAATACTGGAAGACACTGAAGAGCGATGAAGGTGCGCATTTCGACCATGTGGTCGAGCTCGATGCGGCCAATCTGCCCCCGATCGTCTCCTGGGGCTCTTCGCCCGAAGATGTCGTCTCGGTCACCGGCTCCGTACCGGATCCATCCGAAATCGCCGACGCCGGCAAACGCGCGAGCAAGGAACGAGCGCTGGCCTATATGGGCCTCACCCCGGGTACGAAGATCACCGATATCAAACTCGACCGCGTGTTCCTCGGCTCCTGCACCAATGGCCGCATCGAGGATCTGCGTGCGGCAGCCGCCATCGTAAAGGACAAGCACGTGGCCGATCATGTCGATGCCATGGTCGTGCCGGGCTCGGGACTGGTGAAACAGCAGGCGGAAGAGGAAGGCCTCGACCAGATCTTCAAGGCCGCCGGCTTCGACTGGCGCGAGCCGGGCTGTTCGATGTGCCTAGCCATGAACGATGACCGGCTGAAGCCCGAAGAGCGCTGTGCTTCTACCTCGAATCGCAATTTCGAGGGTCGGCAGGGCTACAAGGGCCGGACGCACCTCGTGTCGCCGGCCATGGCCGCTGCTGCCGCAATCGCCGGCCACTTCGTCGACGTTCGCGACTGGAAATAAGAACTGGGCTGCCGAAAACAGAACGGCAGGGCCGCACGATGACAATCAGCCTGCGGCCCCACCACCTCCTCTGCATGCTCACCTATATAGGCCGGGGCTACAGCCCCGCCTTCGTCGCCAGTTACGACTCGGTCATTGCACGGCTTAGCGCGGGTGAAGCCGTGCTCATTGTCGACGGTCCCGACGCTATATGCGCGCCCCTGTTAGAGAATGGCGAACCGCATTGCTTCCGGCAGAGCGTGATCGATCGCGACCGTCGCGCGGCAAAAGACCTATCGCCCCTGCTCGGCGTGGAGATCACCGCCGGAACGACAATTGCTCTGGACCACCAAACTCTCGGTGAGATGCGCGCGGCCTTTGCTGCGGGCACGATCCGTAGTGCATGTGCCGGCTGCCAATGGGCCGACCTTTGCGATGCCGTCTCAGGGAATGGGTTTACCGGAAGCGGTCTGCTTCACTTGAAGTGACAAAAAACGCGGCCCCGAATGGGACCGCGTTTCGATTTCGATGATTTGGTCGTGATCAGAAGCGGATACGAAGACCGGTCTGAAAAGTCACGGCTTCGGTCTCGATGGTCGTGGGGACTTCCGCGCCGTCGGCCGCGACCGTCGTGAACTCACCATCCTGAGCAAAGATGTAGTTCGCCTCGCTGACCAGTGAAATATGGTCTGTCAGCTGCGTCACAACGCCAAGACCGACTTTACCGGCCAGAACCGTGTCGCTGTCGTCGATTGTCGCACCGTCGTTCTGGGCGGCGGCATCATCTTCCTGCTGCTCAACATCGACGTCGAGATGGATGAGGCCGATACCGGCTGTACCGAAAACGGAGATCTGGCGAGCAAACCCGATATTGTGGGCAACCGGCACTTCGACTGCGCCTTTGATAAAGCCCTGATAGAGGGTCGCACCACCATCGAGATCGGCATCGCCGAGCACTGCGGGGGTCGGCGCTCCGCCTGGCCCCAGGATCGGGGCATCTTCGTCGAGGTCGAGGAAGTCATTTTCAAGACGCCCGATACCCGCTTCCACACCGACACGGAAGATATCGGTCACGAAGTAACCGGCTTCAAAGATAGCGCCGTAAAGAAGGTCGCTCTCGATAACGCCCTCTGCACCGGTGATCGTGCCACCCGGAATGAGAACACTATCGGCATCGTCCGTCTCGACATCCAGATCGGCAAGAGCCGGACCATAGCCGAAGCGGGCCTCGATGTAGAACGGGCCCGGCTGATAGACAGGCGCTTCGGTCACGACCGGCGCAGGATCGGCATAGACCGCATCAGCGGCGTTCGCAGCAACCGTGCCAAGTGCCAGAACGCTGGTGAGTGTAATCAAGAATTTCATCAAACTATTCTCCCCCGAACCGCATATGCGGCGTTGACGTTTACGTAGCTTGTAGGATTCGGAGGATCTTCACAATTGAAGAGTGATCGTTTTTCTCAGTTGCTCGCACATCTGCTCAAGAGCTGTGACAGTCCTGCAACATAGCTCTATTTCCGCCCTTCATCCACAGATGATTAAGGCATTAGAACTGCTGATATTTTCAGCCATAGCGGCGTTGAGGAAAACGACGCCGTGACGGCGGGTCTAGACCCGCCGTTCCACCATCATCTTCTTGATCTCCGCGATCGCCTTGGCGGGATTGAGACCCTTGGGGCAGGCCTGCGTGCAGTTCATGATCGTGTGGCAGCGATAGAGCCGGAAGGGATCTTCCAGATCGTCGAGCCGCGCCCCCGTCGCCTCGTCGCGGGAATCGATCAGCCAGCGATAGGCTTGAAGCAGGGCAGCGGGGCCAAGATAGCGATCGCCGTTCCACCAATAGGACGGACAGGCTGTCGAACAGCAGGCGCAAAGAATGCATTCGTAGAGGCCATCAAGCTTCGCCCGGTCTTCGTGGCTCTGGCGCCACTCCTTGGCCGGCTCCGGCGTCGTGGTCTGGAGCCACGGCTCGATGAAGCGGTGCTGCGCGTAAAACTGAGTCAGATCCGGCACAAGGTCCTTCACCACCGGCATATGCGGCAGCGGATAGATCTTGATGGCGCCCTCGAATTCATCGATACCCTTCGTACAGGCCAGCGTGTTCGTGCCGCCGATATTCATCGCGCAAGAGCCGCAAATACCCTCGCGGCAGGAGCGGCGAAGCGTCAGCGTCGGATCGATCTTGTTCTTGATGTAGAGCAGAGCGTCCAGCACCATCGGCCCGCAATCGTCCAGGTCCACCCAATAGGTGTCCATGCGCGGATTGTCGTCGTCATCGGGGCTCCAGCGATAGATCTGAAACTCGCGCAGATTTTCCGCGTCTGCCGGCTTCGGCCATGCCTTGCCGTCATCAACCTGCGAATTCTTGGGAAGCGTGATTTCAACCATCGTCTCTTCCTTAATACACCCGCTTCTTCGGGGCGATCTTTTCCAGTTCGATGCCGTCCGCGATCAGCTCGGTATGGACAGGTCGATAGGAAAGCGAGACGTCACCCGCATCGCTGACAGTTGCCAGCGTATGAACGCGCCATTCCTTGTCGTCGCGCTCGGAGAAGTCCTCGCGTGCGTGAGCGCCGCGGCTCTCCTTACGCGCCTCGGCCGAGTAGACCGTGGTGATGGCGTTGGCCATCAGGTTCTGCAATTCGAGCGTCTCGACGAGATCGGAGTTCCAGATCATCGAACGGTCGGTGACGCTGATATCGTCCATCTGGCCCCAGAGTTCGCTTACCCGCTTGCAGCCCTGCTCCAGCGTTTCCTGGGTACGGAAGACGGCGGCGTCCTCCTGCATCGCCTTCTGCATCTTTTCCCGCAAGACGGCGGTGGGCGTGCCGCCCTTGGCGTAGCGGGTCTCGTTGAAGCGTTCCATGATGGCGTCGCAGGCGGCTTCGTTCAGATGCAGCACCGGCGCATCCTTGTCGACGACCTCCGCCGCCTTGATCGCAGCAGCGCGGCCGAAGACCACGAGGTCGATCAGCGAGTTGGAGCCGAGGCGGTTCGCGCCATGAACGGAAGCGCAGCCGGCCTCGCCCACAGCCATCAGCCCCGGCACGACCGCGTTCGGATCGTCTGCGGTCGGGTTCAGCACCTCACCGTAATAGTTCGTGGGAATGCCGCCCATATTGTAGTGCACCGTCGGCAGCACCGGGATCGGCTCCTTCGTCACATCGACACCGGCAAAAATCTTGGCGCTCTCCGAAATGCCCGGCAGACGCTCGGCCAGAACATCCGGGTCGAGATGGTCGAGGTGCAGGAAGATATGGTCCTTTTCCTTGCCCACGCCGCGTCCTTCGCGGATTTCCATCGTCATGCAACGGCTGACGACGTCACGGCTGGCCAGGTCCTTCGCGCTCGGCGCATAGCGCTCCATGAAGCGCTCGCCTTCCGAATTGACCAGATAGCCACCTTCGCCGCGCGCGCCCTCGGTGATCAGACAGCCCGCACCGTAAATGCCGGTCGGGTGAAACTGCACGAACTCCATGTCCTGAAGAGGCAGGCCCGCGCGCGCCACCATGCCGCCGCCATCACCCGTGCAGGTATGCGCGGAGGTCGCCGAGAAATAAGCGCGGCCATAGCCGCCGGTCGCCAGTACGACCATCTTGGCGGAAAAGCGATGGATCGTCCCGTCATCGAGATTCCAGGCCACAACGCCGGTGCAGCGGCCATCCTCTTCCATGATCAGGTCGAGCGCGAAATACTCGATGAAGAACTGGGCGTTGTTCTTTAGTGACTGACCGTAGAGCGTATGCAGGATGGCATGTCCGGTGCGGTCTGCGGCCGCGCAGGTGCGCTGCACGGGCGGGCCGTCGCCATAGTTCTGCATGTGGCCGCCGAAGGGCCGCTGATAGATCTTGCCATCCTCGGTCCGCGAGAACGGAACGCCGTAATGCTCCAGCTCGTAGACGGCCTTCGGAGCTTCCATGGCAAGATACTGCATGGCATCGACGTCGCCGAGCCAGTCGGAGCCCTTGACGGTGTCGTACATGTGCCACTGCCAGCAATCGGGCGTCATGTTCTTCAGCGAAGCGGCAATGCCGCCCTGTGCCGCGACGGTGTGACTGCGGGTCGGAAAGACCTTGGTGACGCAGGCCGTCTTCAGCCCCTGTTCGGCCATGCCGAGCGTAGCGCGGAGACCCGCTCCACCCGCGCCGACCACGACGACGTCGAACTGGTGATCGATAAAGGTATAGGCGTTGTTTTTGGTTTCAGCCATCGGTCGGTAATCTCCTCAACCCAGAAGGGCGAGCTTGATGAGCGCGTAGAGGGCGACCAGCACCACGGCCACGCAATAGGCATTGTTGGCGAGAAGGGCGAGCGCCTTGATCCCGTCGGTGTGGATGTAGTCTTCGATCACCATCTGCATGCCGAGCTTCATGTGCCAGGCAATGTTGATGATCGCCGCGGCAAGGAGCAGGCCGACGAACGGATTGGCCAGCAATGCGCGTGATTCTTCGAAACCCAGCCCGAACATCGACGCGATCACGCCGAAGAGAAAGAGGATCAGCGGCACGTTGAGTGCGGCGGTGAGGCGCTGATGCCAGAAATGCTCGGTGCCGGCCCGGGACGCTCCCAGGCCGCGAACCTTCTTCAGCGGTGTGCGCATGTCGTTCTGAATGGTCATGTCGTCGCCCTCCTCAGACCAGTAGCCAGGCGATCAACCAGCAGATGACGGTCACGGCCAGCGACGCGACAGGCAGGGCAGCCGACGTCTTGCGGCTCTGCTCACGGCTGAGCATGTAGCCGAAATCCCAGATCAGGTGCCGGATACCGCCGAGCATGTGATGAAAGAGCACCCAGGAGAAAAGGAAGAGCACCACAAGTCCGATGATGGAACCGAACAGTTCGGAGAAGAGGTCGGCGCTGTCTTCGCTGCTGGCCATGGCGAGAAGCCAAAGAGCGACGACTCCCATCCCACCATAGAGCACCATGCCGGTGATACGATGAACGATGCTCATCACCATGGATGGGATCGGCTTGTAAATAAGAAGGTGCGGCGACAAGGGCCGCGGTCGCATGGGCGCGTTGTTACTCATCTTTCCCCCATTAGGACGGCCAAAAAGAAGACTGTAAAAGTCGTCTTTTACCAAGGGCTCGCTGGCTGTTCTGATAGGCCAGAAACCCCGTGGCGTCAAAGGATCGGCTATCGTTTTCGATCCTAAGTATGACCGCGCGGGTCTCTTCATCCGATTGAATCGATTGAAGTTGAACAGGCGGTCGGCTGCTCGCTCAGCGGCGACAGTTCACCGGCATCTCGCCCTGTTTCATGAAAAGGGCATCGGGCCCTTCGATGACGAGGGCATAGGCGTTTTCTCCATAGCGCGACATTTGTCCTGGCGGCGAGGCCGGCAACACGATCTGTTCTCCCAAAGGCGACGTGACGGAAACGGCGCCGCCACCGGCCCGACGAACGTCCATCGCCGTTCCGCCGTCGCAGCGAAAGCGTCCGGAAGGATCGCTGGCGAAGCTTGTACGAGAACCTGCGCCTCCTCCTGCCGTCGAACAGGCCGCCAGAAGCGACAGGAGCCCGACCAATCCCAGCGACAACAACCATAGTCTTTTCATTTGATCAGTCCCGAGAGCGAGCCCGCCGGCCTTTCGCGAAAGTCGGCATTTTCACTGTCTTTTAAACATTAACGACGGCGGAAGAAACCCGTGTGGAGTGGATCAAAAGGGCGCTCAAAAGGGTTAAGAAAATGTAAAGACAAAATGGACGCAGCGGAAGCGAAAGGCGATATGATGAGATTTTTCCAGGCTCTGATAGCGTTTCCTCTCGCGACCGGCTTGGCCACTCTGGCCTTGCAGACTGCCACAGCGGCGCCGAAGATCATCCATATCGATCAGAAGGGAAACGTCGAGGAACATTATGTCGGCGACGGCGATCCTCGCGTGCTGGCCGGCAAACGGGCCACCGCGGACAGGCAGGATAATGGTCTGCCCGTTATCGTCCGGGGTCCCGGCCGCGCCGCGCCGACATCAAACGAGCCTGCGATCGTCGTGAGACAGTTCCTGACACACCCCCATTATCGGGCGCCGATCGCTCCCACGCTGACACGACCGCTCGTAAGACGGCCGGTGGTCGTGCGCCCGCAGATCGTCCGGGCAAAAGATTACGCCGACCGCCGCCATTATCGCCCGGGCCCCACCGTCGTCTTTAATGGCGGGCATGGCCGCTACGACGATGTGAACATCGATATCGAGCAGTATTAATAAGGAAGTCGGGGAGCAGGCGCCTTCCGCACAGATCATCATATGCTGAAAACGTTGAACCCATCTTCGGTTGCGAAACCGCCATCGAATTACTCTCAGGCTGTTCTCGTCCCACCGAATGCCCGCTGGCTTTATGTTTCCGGCCAGCTTGGCGTCGATAGAGACGGCACCCTGGCAAGTGGCTTCGAAGCCCAGATGGCGACGGCAATGGCGAACGTTTTCAAAATTCTTGATGAAGCCGACATGTCCCCGAGCGACATCGTAACACTTCGTGTCTTCGCGGCCGACAACGGCCCCGAAACCGTGGAATCCTACCGGCGCCTCCGCGATACGATGATGGGAGACCATGCACCGGCCGCCTTGTTTGTTGCCGTGGACGGTTTCACCAATCCTGCATTTCGCGTCGAAATCGAAGCCGTTGCCGCAGCAACGTGACCGAAGATGAGCAGTCCTCGCCAAGCGGCTCTTAGGGGAGGTTTTGTATGGACTGCACGCTTGCGGGCAGCGCTGTCACTCGCTATCGCGTAGCGACTCGCCATGCCCCGGCCATCCCGGCACGGCCTCCATGTCGTAAATGCGGACTATCGTGCTCCAGACCTTTCTTGCCATTTTGCCGGTCTTCCTCGTCGTTCTGGTCGGCTACGCCTCGGCGAAAACCGGCTGGCTTCCCGAAACGGCAGGACATGTCCTCAATCAGTACGCGATTCGCGTCGCGGTCCCGGCTCTTCTGTTCCGCGCCCTGTTTCAACTGGACTTTGCCGCGGCTTTCGCGCCGCCGGTCCTCTTCGCATTCTATTCCGGCGCGCTTATCAGTTTTGTGCTCGGCTTCACCGTAAGCCGGCTTTTCTTCCGCGATGGCGCCGAACGAGCAGTCGCGGTCGGTTTCGCCGCCATGTTCTCCAACACTGTCCTTCTCGGACTGCCGATCACAGAACGCGCCTATGGCGAACCGGAACTCACGGTCATCTTCGGCATCATCTCGATCCATTCCCTTCTGCTCTATCCGATCGGTATGACCGCAATGGAGATTGCTCGACCCGCCAATGAAGGCGATAGCCGGGCCCAGCGTATACGCGACGGATTTCGCCGGATCATCGCCAACCCGCTTCTGGCGGGCGTCAGTGCGGGCATCCTCGCAAACCTCTCCGATCTCTTCGTGCCGGAACCCGTCATGACCGGCATCGGCATGCTGGCGGAAAGCGCGATTCCTGCCGCCCTCGTGGGGATCGGCATGAGCCTCTCCACCCTTAAGATCAGAAGCGAATTGTCGGAAACCTTCGTCGTTTGCTTCCTGCTGCTGATTCTTCACCCCGCGATTGCGTGGACGCTGGGCCGATTCGGCTTCGGTCTGGATGCCACTCAGCTGCGCGGCGCCACTCTGCTCGCCGCCATGCCAGCGGGCGTGAACACCTATCTCTTCGCCCTGCTCTACGACAAAGGAGTGCGCCTTTCCGCCTCGGTGGTGATGGTCTCGACGATTCTGTCGATCTTCACGATCACGGCCTGGATCGCTTTTCTGGGCGGATAAGCCGGTCGACGGCGCGTCGAATAATGCATTTACGGCAAAAGCGCACCGGAACCTTTTACGCACCGTCGGCATTTCATGAGCGCAAATTATTTTGGAGATTTTCCCATGGCGGAACGCGAACGCGAAGTGATCGTCACGAATAATGGTAGCGGCGGTGGCGGCGGAGGCTGGATCTTCGCGATCATCCTCGTCATTCTCATCGCACTTGGTCTTTGGTGGTTCTTTGGCGGCGGTTTCGGCGACATGACGGGTGGCGGCAATGGCGATGTCGACGTCAATATCGAAGCGCCTGAAACGCCGGACGCACCTGCGACCGACGGTAACTGAGCTTAGCACAGCCATCCGACAGGCCGCTCAACGGCCCAACGACTAAGGCCCGCCATCAAGGCGGGCCTTTCTCATATTCACCGGCGAAAGCGTTCGCTCAGCTGTGAATGGGCTTTGCGAAGCAGGCGAGAGCCGCCTCGCGCACAGCCTCACTCATCGTCGGATGAGCGTGGCAGACACGGCCAAGATCTTCACTGGAGCCGGAAAATTCGATCAGCACAGTCGCTTCGTGGATCATCTCGCCGGCATTGTGGCCCAGAATATGAACGCCCAGAACCCGGTCCGTCTTCTTGTCGGCGAGCACCTTCACAAAGCCGTCGGTTGTCAGCATAGCGCGGGCGCGCCCGTTCGCCGAATAATTGAATTTGCCGACATTGTATTCGACGCCTTCATCCTTCAGTTCCTCTTCCGTCTTACCGACGGAGGCCACTTCCGGCTCGGTATAGACCACGGACGGAATGGCATCGTAGTTCACATGGCCGGCCTGGCCGGCAAGGATCTCGGCAACGGCGATGCCTTCATCCTCCGCCTTGTGCGCGAGCATCGGGCCGCGCACCACGTCGCCGATCGCATAGACACCCTCGAGATTGGTGCGGAAGTGATCGTCGATGACCACGCGCCCGCGATCCGTCTCGATCCCTGCATCGTCCAGCCCGAGAGAATCGGTGAAGGGCCGGCGGCCGGTCGAAACCAGAACGATATCCGCTTCCATCGTTTCGGCATCGCCCCCATCGACCGGCTCGAACGTCACCGCCGCGCTGCCGTCGCGCTTTTCCACCTGCGTGACCTTCGATGAAAGGCGAACGTCGACGCCCTGCTTCTTCAGCACCTTCTGGAACTGCTTGGACAGTTCGCCGTCCATACCGCCGAGAATCTTCGGCAGATATTCGATGACCGTCACCTCGGCGCCAAGGCGCTTCCACACCGAACCGAGCTCCAGGCCGATGACGCCGCCGCCGACGACAATCATGCGCTCCGGCACCTTCTCCAGCGCGATACCGCCAGTGGAGGAGACGATCGTCTTCTCGTCGATATCCACCTCGACCCCGGGAATGCCCGCGATATCGGACCCCGTCGCGATGACGATATTCTTGGCTTCGACCGTCTCCTCGGAACCGTCATCCTTTGTGACGATCACCTTGCCCTTGCCGGCAATGCGGCCAGTGCCGTGAAAGGCGTCGATCTTGTTCTTCTTGAAGAGGAACTGCACACCGTCGACATTGGCCTTCACGGTCTTGTCCTTGTGCGCCATCATTCCCGGCAGATCGAGTTCGGGCGTGCCGACCTTGATACCGAGCTGTTCGAATTCGTGACCGGCCTTGTAGAACTCTTCGGACGCGTGAAGCAGTGCCTTGGACGGAATGCAGCCGACATTGAGGCAGGTGCCGCCAAACGTCTCCCGCTTTTCCACAACGGCCGTCTTGAGGCCAAGCTGCGCCGCCTTGATGGCGCAGACATAGCCCCCGGGTCCCGTACCGATCACGATCACGTCATAAGCCATGATATCACTTCCGTTCTTCGTCACTTCATTCGTTGATTCTAGCGGCCGCCGGAGACATCCAGCAGCGCACCGGTCACATAACTGGCCTCGTCCGACAGCAGATAGAGTATCGCATCGGCGACCTCCTCCGGTTCGCCGGCGCGTTGCATGGGCAGGCTCGAACCGACCCGATCGACCCGCTGCGGATCGCCGGCGTCGGCATGAATATCCGTATCGATGATGCCCGGCCGGACCGCATTCACCCTGACGCCCTGGCCGGCAAGCTCGAGGCCAAGACCGACCGTCAACGTATCGATCGCGCCTTTCGACGCGGCATAATCGACATAGGTTCCCGCCCCTCCGAGCTTGGCGGCAATGGAGGACACATTGACGATCGCCCCGCCTGCGGTTCCATCGGAGCGCGCCATCCGTCGAATGGCTTCGCGCGCCACGATGAAGGCGCCCAGAATATTGACGTCGAAGACGCGCCGCATGCGTTCTGTCGTCATCGCGGCAAGCGGGCTCGCCTGATCGACGATTCCCGCATTGTTGACGAGCCCCCGGAGCGGCTGGTCCAGTCCGTCGATTGCTTCGAACAGCCTTAAAATAGACGCTTCGTCACCGACATCGCATTGATGGCAGGAGGCGCGACCGCCCTCGTCCCGGATCGACGCCACAAGGGCTTCGGCCTCTTGGCGATTGCTGCGATAGGTCAACGCTACCGTCCAGCCCTTTTTGGCTGCGCGTTTCGCCACTGCCGCGCCGATACCGCGCGAACCACCTGTGACCAGAAGAAGGCCCTTCTCAGTCATCGCCGCATTCCGCCAGCGTGAAGATATCGCCCGCCCTCTTCGGACGCTCGATCTGATCGAGGGCCGGATTGTTATCGAGGCTTGCTGTGAAGTTCGGCAGCAGAATCTGGGTCGCCGCCTCGCGGTTGGCATCGGGAAGGGTCTGCAATGTCTCGCCGGGCGACAGGGCGTAGATCACGCTGCGATACAATATACAGGCTTCGAGCGCCTCTGCCGTCAGGTCATCTTCGGGACAGCGATGCGGCAACGTCATCACCGGCTGGTCGAATTCGGCAGACGGATTGATATAGGCCCGGCTTTCCAGCGCCCCCAATCGGACGAGAACCTCATGGGTGCCGGGCGGCGCATCCTTCGGTGTGACGAAGGCCAGCTCCGTGCGGCTGTCCTTCGTATCGTAAATGGCCCGGCCTTGGGCGCAGCTCGCCTGTGCGCCTGTCGCCATGCATCCGGCCGCCAAGACGATCAGCGCTGACAGGCCGGGCCGCATAGCTCTCTTAAAGATCCAGAACGAGACGTTCCGGATCCTCCAGGCTTTCCTTGACGCGGACGAGGAAGGTCACCGCCTCCTTGCCGTCCACGATCCGGTGGTCATAGGACAGGGCCAGATACATCATCGGCCGCACGACGATCTGGCCGCCGACCACCATCGGCCGTTCCTGGATCTTGTGCATGCCCAGAATACCGGACTGCGGACTGTTGAGGATCGGCGTCGACATTAGCGAGCCGTAGACGCCACCATTACTGATGGTGAAGGTGCCGCCCTGCATATCCGCCATGGTGAGATCGCCGTCACGGGCAGCGCGTCCCAGCCGGCCGATCTCTTTCTCGATCTCGGCGATCGTCATCTGATCGGCATTGCGCACGACCGGGACCACCAGTCCGCGATCCGTTCCGACAGCCACGCCGATATGGGCGAAATGCTTGTAGATGATGTCGGTGCCGTCGATCTCGGCATTCACGGCGGGAATTTCTTCCAGCGCGTGGCAGACCGCCTTGGAGAAGAAGCCCATGAAGCCGAGCTTCACGCCGTGTTTCTTCTCGAACAGGTCCTTGTATTTCTTGCGCAACTCCATCACAGCGGTCATGTCCACCTCGTTGAAGGTGGTCAGCATCGCGGCGGTGTCCTGCGCGCCCTTCAGACGCTTGGCGATCGTCTGACGCAGACGACTCATTTTCACGCGCTCTTCGCGCTCGGCATCGTCCGGCGCGCTCTGCGGGCGCTTGGGCGCCGGCTTGCTTTCCTTCTTCGGCGCAGGAGACGAGCTTTCATCCTTGCCGCGTTCGATCGCCGCCAAGACGTCTCCCTTGAGAATCTGGCCGTCCTTGCCGGAACCGGAGATTTCGCTCTTGGTCAAATCGTTCTCGGCCATCAGCTTCTTGGCGGCCGGAGCCGGATCGCGGCCCGCCCCGTCCATCTCGCCGTCATGGCGCTCATCGCGGCTTGCCGTGGTACCCGATTCGCCATGAATGGCCTGGCCGCCGCCATAGTCGGCCGCCTCGTCGGAACCGGAAGCCGAGGAGGAAGATTGCGCGCCCTCTTCGATCTTCACCAGAAGGTCGCCCGGCGCGACCGTATCACCCTCGGAGACGACGATCTCGCGGACCACGCCGCTGACGGGGGCCGGCACTTCCTGCGCCGCCTTGTCGGTTTCCAGTTCGAGCAGCGGATCATCGGCTTTCACCGTATCACCGACCTTGACGTAGATTTCGCCAACATCGGCTTCCGAAACACTTTCACCTGCAGAAGGCGTGTTGACCTCGATCAGCCGGCCACCTTTTCCTTCATCGGCCTTGCCGCCAGACTGGCCTTCGTCATGCGCCTTGCCCGGCTCGGAGTCGGCTGAGGCTGCTGCGGAGCCCTTGTCCTCGTCCTTGTCGGTCTGCGACGAACCATCGCCCTCGTCGATCGTCATCAGAAGCGTATCGATCTCGACCTCATCGCCGGTCTCGACGGCGATTTCGGCGATCGTACCGGAAACGGGCGAAGGCAGTTCCTGCGCCGCCTTGTCCGTTTCAAGCTCCAGAAGGCTTTCATCCTTGGCGACGGTATCGCCAACCTTCTTGTAGATTTCGCCGACTTGCGCCTCGGTCACGCTTTCGCCGAGCGAGGGAACGCGGATTTCGGTAGCCATGTGTTCCGTCCGTCTTTCGTTTCTCTAGCCGCTCAATCGCCGAGCGCATCCTCAAGGAAAGCCTCGAGTTGTTCCAGGTGTTTTTTCATCAGGCCCGTTGCCGGGGAAGCGGCAGCCGCCCTGCCCGTATAACGAACCCGCTGATGCGTTGCATCGATATGGGCCAGAACCCATTCCAGATAAGGGTCGATGAAGCTCCAGGCGCCCATATTTTTGGGTTCTTCCTGGCACCAGACCATCTCGGCATTCTTGAAGCGCGACAATTCGTTGATGAGCGCTTTGGCCGGGAAGGGGTAAAGCTGTTCGATGCGAAGCAGGTAAATGTCGTCGATGCCGCGCTTTTCGCGCTCTTCCAGCAGATCGTAATAGACCTTGCCAGAACACATGACGACGCGGCGGATCTTGCTGTCGCTGACCAGCTTGGTCTCGACCGAGTCCGGATTGTATTCAGCATCGTCGTAAAGCAGACGGTGGAAGGTGCTTTCGCCGCTCATCTCCGACATTTTGGAGACCGCGCGTTTGTGGCGCAGGAGGCTTTTCGGCGTCATTAGGATGAGCGGCTTGCGGAAATCGCGGACCAGCTGACGGCGGAGAATATGGAAATAGTTCGCCGGGGTCGAAACGTTGGCGACCTGCATGTTGTCTTCGGCGCAAAGCTGCAGGAAGCGCTCCAGGCGCGCCGAGGAGTGCTCCGGCCCCTGTCCTTCATAGCCGTGCGGCAGGAGGCAGACGAGACCGCTCATGCGAAGCCATTTGCGCTCACCCGAAGAGATGAACTGGTCGAAGACGACCTGTGCGCCATTGGCGAAATCACCGAACTGCGCTTCCCAAAGCGTCAGCGCACGCGGCTCTGCGAGGCTGAAGCCGTATTCGTAGCCCAACACGGCCTCTTCGGAGAGCATCGAATTGATGACTTCGTAATGCGCCTGATTGGAGCCCAGACTGTTGAGCGGCACATAGCGGTTTTCGGTCCGCTGATCGTAGAGAACCGAATGACGCTGGCTGAAGGTGCCGCGCTCGCTGTCCTGGCCGGAAAGACGAACAGGGTTACCCTCGACCAGAAGTGAACCGAACGCCAGGGCTTCCGCCGTCGCCCAGTCGATGCCCTCGCCGGCGTCCACCATCTTGCGGCGGTTATCCATAAAGCGCCGAACCGTCTTGTGCGCTTCGAAGTCGTCGGGAACGGTCGAGATCTTTCTGCCGACCTCTTCCAGAACCTTCTTGGATACCGCTGTCTTGCCGCGACGCTGCTCATCGGCAACATCCGCCTTGCGCAGACCGCGCCATGCGCCGTCCAGCCAGTCGGCCTTGTTCGGCTCGTAGGAGTCGCCCGCGTCGAACTCTTCTTCAAGATGAGAGCGCCATTCACCCTTCATCGACTCCAGTTCGCTTTCGGAGACGAGGCTGTCCTTGTGCAGCTTGTCACCGTAAAGCGAGACGACCGTCGAATGCTGGCGGATCACCTTGTACATTTTCGGTTGCGTGAAGCTCGGCTCGTCGCTCTCATTATGGCCATAACGCCGGTAGCAGAACATGTCGACGACGACCGGCTTGTGGAACTTCATCCGGAATTCGATGGCGATCTTTGCGGCATAGACCACGGCCTCGGGATCATCGCCATTGACGTGCAGGATCGGCGCTTCGATCATCTTGGCCACATCCGACGGATAGGGCGAAGACCGCGAGAAACGCGGATTGGTGGTGAACCCGATCTGGTTGTTGATGATGAAGTGAAGCGAGCCGCCGACGCGATGGCCGCGCAGACCGGACAGGCCGAGACACTCCGACACGACGCCCTGCCCCGCGAAGGCCGCGTCGCCGTGAATGAGAACCGGCAGAACCTTTACGCGCTCTTCCAGCGGCACGACGTCCTCGTGCTTTCGGTTGAAATGCTGATCCTGCTTGGCGCGCGCCTTGCCGAGCACGACCGGATCGACGATCTCCAGGTGAGACGGGTTGGCCGTCAGCGACAGGTGGACATTATTGCCGTCGAACTCGCGGTCGGATGACGCACCGAGGTGATATTTCACGTCGCCCGAGCCTTCGACCTCGTCGGGCTTGAACGAACCGCCCTTGAATTCGTGAAAGATGGCGCGGTGCGGCTTGGCCATCACCTGGCTCAGCACGTTGAGGCGGCCGCGGTGGGCCATGCCGAGCACGATTTCCTTCAGGCCAAGTTGACCACCACGCTTGATGATCTGCTCCAGCGCGGGAATGACCGCTTCACTGCCGTCCAGGCCAAAGCGCTTCGTGCCCCGATATTTGACGTCCAGGAACTGTTCGAAGCCTTCCGCCTCGACCAGCTTCTGCAGGATCGCCTTCTTACCCATATCGGTAAAATCGACGCCCTTGTCCGGCCCTTCGATGCGCTGCTGAATCCAGAGCTTTTCCTCGGGATTGGAGATGTGCATGAATTCGACGCCGATCGACGAACAATAGGTCCGGCGCAGAATATCCAGCATTTCCCGGACCGTCGCCGTCTCCAGACCGAGCATATTGTCGATGAAAATCGGACGGTCGAGATCCTTTTCCTCAAAACCGTAATTGGCCGGAGACAGCTCGTCGTAATCTTCTTTGTCGCCGGCAAGGCCCAGCGGGTCGAGATTGGCGTGCAGATGACCGCGGGCGCGATAAGCGCGGATCATCATCGTCGCGCGGACACTGTCGCGCGTCTGTTGATGGATCTGCTCTTCAGAGATGGCGGGCTCGCTACGCAGCGCCACGGCCTTCTCCGCTTTGCCGCGGATCTTGGTCTCGAAATTCTTTTCGACGTCGCCCCAATTGCCGTCGAGCACCGAAACCATCTCGCCATTTTCGGCGATCGGCCAGTCCGGACGTTCCCAGGACGGGCCCTCCGCATTCTTTTTCACGATCGCGGCATCGTCGCCGACGTCGTTGAAGAAGGTCTGCCAGTCGCTGCTGACGGAAGACGGATCGTCCTGCCAGCGCGCATACATCTGTTCGAGATAGTCGGCATTGCCGCCGTAGAGGAACGAGCTTTCGGCGAAGGTTTCGTTCTGTTGGTCGTTACGTGCCATGGCACAATCCCGGACACTCGCCCGGCTCCTGAAATTTTATCCGCCGATGTTATCGGCGGCGCCCTCGCCCGTCATGCGGCAGCTCCCCCGAGCCGCCCGTTTCAGTCCCGGCCGTCACTGGACCGCCGGGACCATGTCTAAATGGGCTCAGCCCTTCAGAACCTCAACCAGCGTCTTGCCGAGGCGAGCCGGAGAGGGCGAAACCGAGATTCCAGCCGCTTCCATCGCCGCGATCTTGTCTTCCGCGCCGCCTTTGCCGCCGGAGATGACCGCACCGGCATGGCCCATGGTCCGTCCGGGAGGCGCCGTGCGGCCCGCGATGAAGCCGGCCATCGGCTTCTTGCGGCCGGCTTTCGCCTGCTCGATCAGCCATTCGGAGGCTTCTTCCTCGGCCGAACCGCCAATCTCACCGATCATGATGATCGATTCGGTCTCCGGATCGTCGAGGAACATGTCCAGCATGTCGATGAATTCGGTGCCCTTGACCGGATCGCCGCCAATGCCGACCGCGGTCGACTGGCCGAGACCCTCGTTAGTGGTCTGGAAGACGGCCTCATAGGTCAGCGTGCCCGAGCGCGACAGAATGCCGACGGAGCCCTTCTTGAAGATCGAACCCGGCATGATGCCGATCTTGCATTCTTCCGGCGTCAGAACACCCGGGCAGTTCGGCCCGATCAGGCGCGAGCCGCTTTCGGCGAGACGGCCTTTCACCTTGACCATATCCTGAACCGGAATGCCCTCGGTGATGCAGATGATCAGCGGGATGTCTGCATCGATCGCCTCGATGATCGCGGCGGCCGCGCCTGCCGGCGGCACGTAAACGACCGAGGCGTTGGCGCCCGTGGCGTCCTTGCCTTCCTTGACGGATGCGAAGATCGGCAGTTCCTTGCCGGCCGCTTCGCCCGCGCCCTCACCGGCGGTCCAGACTTCGCCGCCCTTTTTCGGGTGCGTGCCGCCCACCATCTGAGTGCCGTAATAGGCCAGCGCCTGTTCGGTGTGGAACGTACCGGTATTGCCGGTCAGACCCTGCACGAGGACCTTGGTGTCTTTATTGACGAGAATACTCATATCGTCCTTGTCCCCTCAGCCCTTTACCGCATTGACGATCTTCTGCGCCGCATCGTCCAGATCGTCGGCGGCGATAACGTTCAGATCGCTCTCATTGATTAGCTGCTTGCCCCTCTCGACATTGGTGCCTTCGAGGCGAACGACGAGCGGTACTTTCAGACCGACTTCCTTCACGGCAGCGATCACACCTTCGGCGATGACGTCGCATTTCATGATGCCGCCGAAGATGTTGACCAGAATGCCCTCGACGGCGGGATCGGCCGTGATGATCTTGAACGCCGCCGTCACCTTCTCCTTGGAAGCGCCACCGCCAACGTCGAGAAAGTTCGCCGGCTCCGCTCCGTAGAGCTTGATGATGTCCATCGTTGCCATGGCGAGGCCCGCGCCATTGACCATGCAGCCAATATTGCCGTCGAGCGCGACATAGGCGAGGTCATGCTTCGACGCCTCGATTTCCTTGTCGTCCTCTTCGCTCTTGTCGCGCAGCGCAACCACATCGTCATGGCGGAACAATGCATTGCCGTCGAAGGAGACCTTGGCATCCAGCACGCGCAGATGGCCGTCCGTCATTACGATCAGCGGATTGACCTCCAGAAGGCTCATATCCTTCTCGGTGTAGGCCTTGTAGAGGATCGGGAAGAGCTTGTGTCCATCGTCCTTCGCTGCGCCGTCGAGCTTCAGCGCTTCGCAGAGCTTCTCGCTGTCTGCATCGGTGACGCCCGCGGAAGGGTCGATCGGCAGGGTGAGGATCTTTTCCGGCGTCTCTTCGGCGACCGCCTCGATATCCATGCCGCCCTCGGTCGAAACGACGAAGGCATTCTTGCCCGTCGAGCGGTCGACGAGAATCGAGAGATAGAGCTCGCGGTCGATATCGGCACCGTCCTCGATATAGAGGCGGTTGACCTGCTTGCCGTCATCGCCCGTCTGCTTGGTGACGAGTGTGTTGCCGAGCATCTCATTGACGTTCTGAACGACTTCGTCGACGGATTTGGCGAGGCGCACGCCGCCCTTGGCGTCAGCGGGCAGTTCGCGGAACTTGCCCTTGCCGCGTCCACCGGCGTGGATCTGGCTCTTCACCACATAGAGCGGTCCGGGCAGCTTCTTCGCCGCAACTTCCGCTTCCGATGCCTCGAAAACCGGCACACCCTCGGCCACCGGCGCGCCATATTCCTTCAGCAACGCCTTGGCCTGATATTCATGAATATTCATGGATCGGTTTCTCCCTATCGATCCTTCGAAAAGGAAAAGCCGGGCACGGGCCCGGCTGGATTGGATGGATTATTCGCCCAGTTGCGGGGCGATGTTGCGGCAAGCGTCACAGAGGCCCTCGACGGATTCGACACTCTTGTCGAACTGGGCGCGCTCGTCGCTGTTCATATCGATCTCGATGACGCGTTCGATGCCGCCCTTGCCGATCACGGTGGGCACGCCGACATACATGTCCTTCACGCCGTATTCACCATTCAGATAGGCCGCGCAGGGCACGACGCGCTTCTTGTCCTTCAGATAGGCCTCGGCCATTGAAATGGCGGAAGCGGCCGGTGCGTAAAACGCCGAGCCGGTCTTGAGAAGGCCGACGATCTCGGCGCCGCCATCGCGGGTGCGCTGAACGATCTCGTCGAGCTTGCCCTGCGTCGTCCAGCCCATCTTGACGAGGTCCGGCAGCGGAATGCCGGCAACCGTCGAATAACGGGTCAGCGGCACCATGGTGTCGCCATGACCGCCGAGCACGAACGCCGTGACGTCTTCGACGGACACGTCGAATTCATCGGCAAGGAAATGGCGGAAGCGAGAGGAGTCCAGCACGCCGGCCATGCCGCAGACATGGCTCTTCGGCAGGCCCGAGAATTTCTGCAGCGCCCAGACCATCGCGTCGAGCGGGTTGGTGATGCAGATCACGAACGCATTCGGGGCGTATTTCGCGATACCTGCGCCAACCTGCTCCATGACCTTGAGGTTGGTGCCAAGCAGATCGTCGCGGCTCATGCCCGGCTTGCGCGGCACACCGGCTGTCACGATGCAGACATCGGCGCCCTCGATCGCGCTATAATCGTTTGCGCCCGTATAGTTGGCGTCGAAACCGTCGACCGGCGCGCTCTCGGCGATATCGAGTCCCTTGCCCTGGGGCACTCCCTCGGCGATGTCGAAAAGAACGACGTCACCAAGCTCCTTGAGGCCGATCATATGGGCGAGCGTGCCGCCGATCATGCCAGAACCGATAAGAGCGATCTTGTTGCGTGCCATTAGGGAATGTTCTCCTGGTCGCTGCCGGCAATGGGCCGGATGTTGAAGAAGGCCGAAAAGAATTGACGGGCCATCAAAATCGCGCAAGGAATTAAGCGCAATGGGCGCTCTGCGCAACCGATTCTTTCGGCGCAAAGAATTTCAATCGGTTAATACAAAATTTTCTTACGTAAACGTCAAAGTTGCTCGTGAAAAACAGATATCTACTCCGCTATCAGCGATAGCGGTTACTCTCTTGGACGCTGTTTAGCGGACACGGAGCTGGTCACGTACGGCAAAGCCGATCCCGACAAGCACGATGGCCGCACCCGTCCATGTAAGGGCCCCGTAATGCTCGTCCAGCGCCACAACGCCGACGATCAGCGCGACGGCAGCACCGACATAGCCGATCTGGCTGAGATAGACGGGACCCCCCGCCCTCTGAAGGGCAAAAAGGGCCACATAGTAGGCGCAAGATAAGACAACCTGCAGGCCGGTGAGCATCGGGACATTCATCAAAGCTCCGATATTCTCCAGGTCGCCCATAACGACAAGTCCGGCCAAAAGCATCAGCGCAGATGTGAGATTGCTTGCGGAAGCGAGTTCGGCGGCCCCTGCCCCCTCCGGCCATGCCAGACCGCGATAGATGTTTCCCACCGCCAGAAAAACGGGAATGAGAAGAGCCAGTGCCAGCCACAGGAGAGGAGCGTCCTCCATACGGGTCTCGCCCTTGCCGAGAACCAGAATGACGGCCCCGGCAAATCCGGCGAACACGCCGGTGAGCGCAAGACTGCTCGGACGCCGCATCCCGGCTGCAAGCGAAAGAGCCAGCGTGCAGACGGGCGAGAGAGTGAACATCAGCCCCACCTGGCCAGCGCCGAGACGGGGCGCAGCGGCGAAGACGATCAGATTGGGAAGAACGTTCGAAACAAGGCCGGAGATGGTCGCATAACGCCAGAACCCGGACGGCCAGTCGCGACGCTTTTGTCGTCGAAGCAAAGGCGCCATCAGCCCGAGACCTGAACCGGCAGCGATCAGAAATGTCCAGACGAGCGGCGAAACACCGACCTCCACAGCGATCTTGCCCATCGGAAAGATCAGCCCGAGGAGAAGCCCGGTGACGATCAGGAGGGGGACAGGGCGGCTCATCACAGGTCAGCCGAACTGTTTGCCGGCTGTAGGAGATCCCACCGATTGCCGAATGGGTCATCGAAAACGGCGGCCACGCCATAATCCTGGTGCAGCAAAATGGAAGCGGTCATGGTGAGCAGCTCGCAAATGAAGTCTCGCCGGCGAATGCCGGCGCGACCGCCTACACCGAGACCGCCGCTATGACCACCTCTAGATCATTGTCCGCGACCGGTCTCACCTTGCAGTTCGTCGATGCGCTTGCTCGCTTCCGCCTTCGTCAGATTGGCGTCGAAGGGCTCGCCGGCCTCTTCGCTCAAGGTTCTCAGATAGCTCGCCTGAGCGCCGGTCATCGCTTCGTCACCGGTTACCCAGTTTTCCGGATCCTTCTCGGCATTACCGGTCGGTTGATCTTTCGGGCGCGGGTCGGGCTGGCTCGTCATGATGCAAACACTCCTTATGATGTTCGCACAATGTTCTAGACCTGCAAACGTTCCCGCAAAGCAAGCGGCGGCATCGATTTTCTCTCAGCCTGCTGCTACTTGTTCGCGGCCCCGTCCTCTTCATGGTCCTCGGGCGGCCAGCTCTCATCGCGCATTTCAATCAGCCGGCTGATCGTTCGATCGAACTCGAAGGATTCGGTGCCGGTCTTTGCGAGATAGAGATCGTCTGCCGGCACCTCGGCCGATAGATGCAGCTTTTTGCGGCGATCATAGAGCGTATCGATCAGAAGAATGAAGCGCTTGGCTTCATTCCGACGATCAAGATCCATTTGCGGCACATCTTCGATGAAGAAGTGGTCGAAGCGTTCGGTCAGCGCAAGATAATCGCGCGCGCCGAGGGGACGGCTGCAAAGCTCTTCGAAGCTGAAACGCGC
Source organism: Notoacmeibacter ruber (assembly GCF_003668555.1). Lineage (NCBI taxonomy): Bacteria > Pseudomonadati > Pseudomonadota > Alphaproteobacteria > Hyphomicrobiales > Notoacmeibacteraceae > Notoacmeibacter > Notoacmeibacter ruber. Next base: position 2,793,797 of record NZ_RCWN01000001.1, read on the forward strand.
CGCATCGCCCGCCGCGCGGTCGACGCTCACCGTTCGGCCCTTCACCTCCACCGTCTCCCGCCTCTCCTTTTGACCCGCGGTCACAGCGCGCCATGCTTCGTCCATCTGTTGCGCTGTCTCATCCGAGAGCGGCGTCATGTAGACGGGAAGCGCCGATAGTTTCTCCAACCGGTAATCCCGGCCACTATCGAGCTCCATAATGTCGGTATGCTCTTTCAGAACATCGATGAAGGGCGTGAAGAGGGAGCGGTTGAGCCCATCCCGATAAAGGTCGTCCGGGGCGACATTGGATGTCGCGACCAACACACAGCCATTGTCGAAAAGCGCCGAGAAAAGGCGTGAGAGGACCATGGCATCCGCAATGTCCGTCACGGTGAACTCGTCGAAACAGATCAGCCAGCTCTCCTCGGCGATCCGCTCGGCGACCGGCGGAATCGGATCGTCGCCCTTGACCTCGCCACGCTTCAATGCCTCGCGATGCGCCCCGATACGATCGTGTACATCGGCCATGAAATCGTTGAAATGACTGCGCCGCTTTCGTTTTGCGGGCGCGTGCGCGAAGAAAAGGTCCATGAGCATGGTCTTTCCCCGGCCGACGCCGCCGTAAAGATAGAGACCATTGACGTTTTTCTTGTCACGCCGTTTTCCGAACAACCAGCCGAGCGCACTGCTCTTCGTCGCTGTGCGGACCTGCGCGAGGTCACGGCAAAGTTCGTCGAGCCTGTCGGCCGCCCGGCGCTGTAGCGGGTCGGCGATCAGGTTTTCCGCCGCGACTTTCTGCTCATAGGCGGCGCGAACGGCGGGCGGATCGGCCAATCCTTCATCGGGGGTATCGAGATTGCTCATGGCCGGCGATTAGGAACCGTGGCAAAGCCCGTCAAGCCATCAGGCCATCGGAAAAGGGCGCAGCATCCGCCGCGCCCGCTTTCATCTTCGGTCGGAGAAACGCTCAACGGGAAAGCGTCACCGGCGTGCCAGCGGCGGTCTGTCCGGAATAACGGCTCGGGCCCGCAGCATAGAGCCGGCCGATCGTGCCGCCGCTTTCATCGTAAAGCACAAGCTGGCTTCCCTTGACGTCCCAACCACGCAGATTGGCCAGATCGCCGGAGCAACCGCGCGTGCCGCCACGGGAGGCGGTGCCGTATTTGGTGAGCGTCAGGAACATCTGGCAGCTCGCGCCGCCGACCTGTGTCTTCCAGTTGCCGACGACCTCGCCCTTGCTGATCGGGTCTCCGGCGGTGGAGACGGAAGAGGCGGGCGCCGATCCGTTGATCGGGCTGGCTGAAGCCACATCGACGGCGCCGTCTGCGGTGCCGTTCGAGCCAGAGGGATCGTTCGGATCGTAGGCACTTGTCGCCTGGTCTGCCGTGCCGGGATCGACCGGCGGCGGCAGTTGCTGGTTCTGAACCGTCTGCACCGGCGCAGGCTGGAGCGGTGCGGGTGATGAGGCCTGACCTTCGTAAGCCCCATCAAAACGGTTTGACGTACAGCCGCTCAATATGACCGCTGCTGCAACCGTCGCGAATGCCAGCTTCAGTGGAGCCCGTGCTCCGGATCGATGAATTAGGTGCATTGGGTGTCCCCGCCGAGCATGCAAATCACTTCGTCCCTCTTGGCACAGAAAAGGGCGGTTTTTTGTTGAGGGCAAGAGGTGAGCGGACAAGTTAAGTCCTCGGAGGCGCGAAACGCTGTCCTCGATCAGGCTCGCAAAGCGTTGAAAGGACACCTTTTAAAGGGATGCAACGACCTGGACCGCCATGGGTTATTCTATGTGAAGACGACGCGCCAAACGACTGGAAAGCATGACCTGGCCTATCCGAAAGCCGAATCAATATTACAACGGACCCAAAAGCGACCACTTCGATGGCGTGGAATTCTTTAACCCCCATGATCCGGGTCTGGAGCCTCTGCTGGGCCAGATTCGCCGCTCCTTGACCCGCAGGCCGAAGAAATGGCCGTCGAGATACCATCCCGACTATCTGTATGCGCATCCGCCGGAAAGGGTGAACGGCTCGCGTCTCTTGGTCACGATGGTGGGTCATGCGACCGTTCTCATTCAGACCGCCGGGCTGAACCTGCTGACCGATCCGATATGGGCGGATCGCTGCACGCCCATTCCCCATTTCGGCCCGAAGCGCGTGTCGCCGCCCGGTGTCGAGTTCGACGATCTGCCTCCGGTTGACGCTGTCTTGCTGACGCATAACCACTATGACCACCTGAATGCCGAAACGATCCGCCGCATACAGGATCGTGACCAACCTCTTTTTATCACATCGCTCGGCAACGACACGATCCTGCGCTCGATCCATTCCGATATCGAAGCAAAGGTCGGCGACTGGGGTGATGTGATTGAAGGACCCGAGGGGCTGCCGATCCATATTGTCCGATGCCACCACTGGAGCGGACGCGGCATCATGGACAAGCGCCATGCCCTCTGGAGCAGTTTCGTGATCGAGGCGGATGGCGGCCCGATCTTCCATGTCGGCGACAGCGCTTTTGCCGAAGGGCGGGATTATCAGGAGGTAGGCGAGACGTTCGGCCCACTCCGTCAGGCCAATCTTCCGATCGGGGCCTACATGCCGCGATGGTACAACGAGATGCAGCATCAGAGCCCCTCTGAAGCTGCCGAAGGCTTCCGGCTCTGCAAGGCCGAAAATGCCATCGCCCATCACTGGGCGACATTCCAGTTGACGGAGGAGGGACTTGAAGACCCGCGAGACGACCTGAATGCGGCCCTGAAGGAGAAGGGTATTGAGGTCGATCGCTTCCGGGCGCTCGATCCGGGCGAGATGGTCGAGGTGCCCGAGCTCGGCTCGGGAGTCTCCAAAAAACTCTCGACCTATCGTCACAGCGCGGAGCGTACCGAGGAGGCGGCGGAATAAGAAGGCCGGCCTATTGCTCAGCGCATTCGCCGCACCAGCTAGCTTGAATAATAACGACTATTCTCGAAGGGAGTTCATCATGGAAATCTTCAGCTGGATCCTCATCCTGCTCATCGTCGCCGCTGTTGCGGGTCTTCTCGGCCTGAACAGTGTGTCCGGCATCGCAATGACGGGCGCGAAAATTCTCATCGCCATTGTCCTGGTGCTGTTTCTGCTCGTGGTTCTTGGCATCATAGCCATCGCCTGACCGAAAGGCCGCACACTCTGGAAAAACACTCCGGTTTCCGCCATATAGCCGCTGAGACCGGCAGAGCTCTTAGTGCTCTGCCAGAATGTGATGAATGACCGACCGGCCTCATGAACGACAATATGAATGCCCCTTTCGCCCGCATGAACGGGCTCGGCAACCGCATCCTTGTCGTGGACATGCGCGGCAGGGGCGACCATGTCAGCGCGCAAGCGGCGATTGCCCTTGCGGATAGTCGCGAAACGGCGTTCGATCAGATCATGGCAATTCACGATCCGCGATTGGGGGGAACCGATCAGCGGATCGTCATCCTCAATGCCGATGGATCGGAGGCCGGTGCCTGCGGCAATGGCACCCGGTGCGTTGTCAGCGCACTTTCCGCGGAAACGGATCAGAAACAGTTCACTTTCGAGACAGCAGGCGGCGTCATCAGCGCCAAAGAGATCGAAGGCGGCATGATCGCGGTCGATATGGGCGTACCTCGCTTCGGCTGGCAGGATATTCCTCTGTCGGAACCCTTTCAGGACACGCGCCATATCGAACTGGCCGTCGGCCCGGCTGACGATCCAATCGTTCATTCCCCTGCCGTCGTCTCGATGGGCAATCCACACGCCGTCTTCTTCGTCGATGAAGATGTCTGGTCCTATCAGCTCGAGCAGTTCGGGCCGCTGGTCGAAAATCACCCGATCTTTCCCGAGCGGGCCAATGTCTCGATCGCTCATGTTCGCGACAAGACGACCATCGACCTGCGCACCTGGGAGCGTGGTGTCGGTCTGACCGAGGCTTGCGGCTCTGCCGCCTGCGCCGCAGCCGTCTCGGCGGTTCGGCGGCACCGCACCGGCCGACACGTCACGGTCAACCTGCCCGGCGGGCCCCTCGACCTGCTCTGGCGGGAGGATGATCATGTGATCATGACGGGTGCGACCGAATGGGAATGGTCCGGCATGTTGAACCCGGCCACCGGGACCTTTCGGCGCGACCAGGAAGCCATGGACGCATGAGCCAGTCCGCTCCCTCTTTTATTTCGCAGCCGAGCGACGAGCAGGAGACCGAATCGCCCGGCGTGTCGGTCGTGACCTTCGGCTGCCGCCTCAATACCTATGAGAGTGAGGTGATGAAGCGGGAAGCCAATGTCGCCGGTCTTGGCGAGCTACCGGGCGGGGCTTTGGTCTTCAATACCTGCGCGGTCACGGCGGAGGCGACCCGGCAAGCCCGCCAAGCGATCCGCAAGGCCCGGCGCGAAAATCCCGATGCGCGCATCATCGTGACCGGCTGCGCGGCGCAGACCGATCCGGACAGTTTCGGCGGCATGGACGAAGTCGATCTTGTCATCGGCAATGGCGACAAACTGAAAGCCCAGAGCTATCGCGCGCTCCCCGATTTCGGCGTGAATTCGACCGAAAAGGTGCGCGTTAACGACATTTTCGAGCTGACCGAGACCGCGGCGCATATGGTCGACGCGATCGAAGGGCGCGCCCGGGCCTTTCTTCAGGTCCAGAATGGCTGCGACCACCGCTGTACTTTCTGCATCATCCCTTACGGCCGCGGCAATTCGCGCTCGGTGCCCGCCGGCGGCGTTGTGGGAGAGGCCCGGCGGCTGGTGGGCAATGGTTATAGTGAAATCGTGCTGACTGGCGTCGACATGACGAGTTGGGGAAACGACCTGCCTGGCCAGCCGAAGCTGGGCCGGCTCGTCAGAGCGATTTTGAAAGGCGTGCCGGACCTCAAGCGTCTGCGCCTCTCATCGATCGATTCCATTGAGGCCGATGACGATCTCCTGGCGGCGCTCGCCGAGGACGAGCGGCTGATGCCGCATCTGCATCTTTCGCTTCAACACGGCGATGACTTGATCCTGAAGCGCATGAAGCGCCGCCATCTGCGCGACGATGCCATCGCCTTCTGCCGAAAGGCGCGCCAATTGCGTCCCGATGTCGCATTGGGAGCCGACCTCATTGCCGGTTTCCCGACGGAAAGCGAAGAGGCGTTCGACAACACGCTCTCGCTGATCGAGGAGTGCGAGCTTTCCTTTTTGCACGTCTTCCCCTTCTCACCGCGGGATGGCACGCCAGCCGCACGCATGCCCCAATTGCCAAGGCCCATCGTGAAAGACCGTGCGGCACGCATGCGCCGCGTCGCCGATAGCGCTTTGACACGGCATCTGCGAGACCGGGTCGGCACCTCACAACCAATTCTGATCGAGAAGCCGGGTTTTGGACGGGCGCCGGATTACACGCCCGTCAGGCTGGCCTCTGGCGGCGAAATCGAGCCGGGCACCATCGTGGCGGCAACCATCACCGATCATGACGGTTCCTCTCTTCTGGGCCGATTGACCGTGCAGGAGCCAAGGGAGATGATCATCTCATGAACGAGAACCGGAAAGATACGATCAAACGCGATCGGCAAAAAGACGACGAGGTCGAGACAGCGACCGGTCAGTCGAACAAACCGGCGATCGATGCTTCGGACGCGCCGGACCCCGACGCGCACGGCTCCGCAGCAGCCGATGTGATCACCGATGGCGAAGCGGGCGCATCGACCCGCAATACCGGGGGCGCCGAGCCCATCAAGAACATGCCCGAGGATTACGCCAAGGGTAAAGACGCCGCCAAGCGCGGCGAATAACACCAAGCGAAACGAACGGAACAGCATGGCGCGCGGTATTCTCGGCAAGGTCTTCTCCTTCGGACGCAAGCAGGAAGAGGACGAGAACAGGGAGCAGCCTGCTTCGGCACCTGTGCCGGAAGAGGAATCCTTCGCTCAGGCCGAAGGGTTCGCGCCGGACGGCACTTTCCAGCCCAGCGCCGAGACCGCCGATGTGGACGATACCGCGCCGGCGGCACCGGATCGCGAAGAGATCGTCGCCGAGGCAAGTCCCGAACCGTTCATCGCCGAGCCGAAAGAAGAAGTCGCCGATGACAGCGACAGTGGCGATTATAGCGGCGGCGAGGAAAACCTGACTACACCGCTTCCGGCCGAAGATCGTCCTGCTTCACCCCGGCGGCCGCGCACCCTCGGTGAAGACCGTGTTCGCGTCGGCAGATCCGTCGAGCGTGTGGGCGACGAAGGCGTCACGCCGTCTCGCGCATCTTGGCTCGGCCGGCTGACAGGCGGTCTGGCGCGGTCGTCCCGCGCCATGGGCGAAAACCTGTCCGTTGCGTTTGCCGGACGCCAGTTGACGGAAGATGCCCTCGACGACGTCGAAGACGCGCTTGTCTCCTCCGATCTTGGCGTCCCGACATCCATGGCCGTGCTCGAAACGCTTCGCGATACGCGCTTCGGCGGCGACCTTACCATGAACGATGTGCGCAAGGTGGTGGCCAGCCAGGTGGAGAGGACGCTTGAACCGGTCGCAAGACCGCTTGAACTGGATCTCGGCCACGCTCCGCACGTCATACTCGTGGTCGGCGTTAACGGTACGGGCAAGACGACAACGATCGGCAAGCTGGCCGCCAAGCTGACGGCCGGCGGCCTCAAGGTGACAATGGCCGCGGGCGACACGTTCCGGGCCGCCGCCATCGAACAGCTCAAGATCTGGGGCGAACGGACCGGCTCCGAAGTGCTCGCGACGGAGCTCGGCGCGGACGCCGCGGCCCTCGCCTACCGGTCCTACGAGCGGGCCAGGGAAAATGGATCCGACGTGCTGATCATCGATACGGCAGGCCGGCTGCAAAACCGCTCCGAATTGATGGACGAACTGGCCAAGATCGTTCGCGTTCTCAAGAAGATCGACGAGAGCGCTCCGCACACTGTCTTGCAGACTCTGGATGCGACCACCGGTCAGAATGCGATGCGGCAGGTGGAAATCTTCCAGCAGGTCGCGGGCGTCAACGGGCTCGTCATGACAAAGCTCGACGGAACCGCCCGAGGCGGCATTCTGGTTGCCATAGCCGAAAAATTCCGGCTTCCCGTCTTCTTCATCGGTGTTGGAGAGAGCGTGGAGGACCTCGAGCCCTTCGAGGCGCGCGACTTTGCGCGCGCCATTGCCGGCATGGAACCCGTTCAGTAGTCCGGCGAGTTCGACCTAACCATGATCAGATGGCCAGCTTTTCATTGGCATGGACAGACCGCCGCACTTAAGTGGCACGCAGCGGCAGGAGAAGAAGAATGAAAAGCGGAGACATGTTCGAGGCGGAACCCGGCAGCGCCAACCGGCAGGAAATCAACCCTCTGCTCAAACTTGCGCTCGAACTCGGCCCGCTGATGATCTTTTTCTTCGCCAATGCGCGGGGCGAACGGATCGCGGCGGCATTTCCGTTCCTGCAGGACCTTGGCGGCCCCCTTTTCCTTGCCACAGCGGCTTTCATGGTCGCCACCGCCATCGCTCTGGCCGTCTCATGGGTGATGACCCGCAAGCTGCCGATCATGCCGCTCGTCTCCGGGGCGGTCGTGCTCGTCTTCGGCGGCCTGACGCTCTGGCTTCAGGACGAGACATTCATCAAGGTCAAACCGACGATAGTGAACGGGCTCTTCGCGGCAATCCTGTTGGGCGGCCTTCTCTTCGGACGATCGCTTCTCGCCTATGTCTTCGACAGCGCCTTTCGGCTCACCGCTGAAGGCTGGAAAAAGCTGACCTTGGCATGGGGCGTCTTTTTCGTGTTTCTGGCCATATTGAATGAAATCATCTGGCGAAATTTTTCGACCGACTTCTGGGTCGCATTCAAGGTTTGGGGCATCATGCCCATCACCTTCATCTTCACATTGGCCATGGTACCGATCATCACCCGGCACAACCTCGGTGACGATAGTCCCCAGGATCCCTGAGACACGAGGTTGAAGCCGAACCTTTTGTGAAGGGTTTCGGCTTAATCTCCTGCGCATTTATCGGCCATGCGGGAGCGCCGTCAGACCGTTCTTATGTCTGATTCCACTAGGCAAATGCCGCTTGCCCGGACGAAAGATTAAATTAAGAGCCGTCACATAGTGTCGTTACGTAAGGTGGCATTGGGCTCCCGCCGGGATGTATGATGAAGTTCGATTTTAAGATGATGAGTGGCGCCCGCGCCTTCCAGAAAAATCCGGAGGTTGTGACATTCCGCAAGTGGATGGCTCGTGCAATGCTCGTTGCCACGGGCGTGACATGCGTCCTCGTTGCAGTCGCGACCTTTTCCGGTTTGTGGGTCTTACCGGACTTTCATCTCCTTCTGACGTCGCTGTTCGGGGTCCTTTCCCTGGGCCTTAGCTTCATGGTTTCGCGTTATCCGAAGGTGGCCATCTGGTCGTATATCATCGGTCTGGCCTTGGCTCTTCTGTCCGGTGACTTTCTTGTTCTGAACGACGAGATGCGCTTTGCCTGGCATTTCCCCGCTCTCGCCGCAGCCTTCGTGACGGGCGGCCTTGCCGGGGGCTTATTCATTCTCGCAACAGCGCTGGTGTCTCTGACAGCTTCCACGATCCTTCTGTCGGCCATGTCGATCGCGGGGCTGATCACGTTCTGTGTGACTCTGAGTTTGATGGCCCTTCTGATAGCGATCGTGGAATGGCGGTTCTTTCATACGCTGGGAGACCTGCACGCATCGCGCGCTCTGTTGTCGAATCTCGCCCACACCGATCCCCTGACCGGCCTGAGTAACCGCCTGGCTTTCGATCGCACTCTTCAGACGCTCTCGGCGGCGGGCATCCCGTTCAGTGTCATTTTATGCGATCTGGACCATTTCAAGCAGGTCAATGACACCTACGGCCATGCGGCTGGAGACAAGGTGCTAAAGAGTATCGCCGGTGTCTTGAAAGACACCGCCCAATCGCAGCACATGGTTGCACGGCTCGGGGGTGAAGAATTCTGTCTTCTTCTGGTCGAGGTCGAACTTAGCGCGGCACTGGAGCTGACGGAGAACCTTCGCGAGACGATCCAGAAACATACCGTCATCATCGAAGGCCAAGCCTTGACCTGCACAGCCAGCTTCGGTTTGACCCATTCGAGCAACCAGTCGGATAAAGATCCGTCCGAACTGCTGAAAGCCGCCGACCAGGCACTCTACGAGGCCAAGGCCGAGGGGCGCAATCGCTCGAAAACCGCGCCCAAGCCAGTTGGTCGAGAGCCGGTCATTCGCCGATCGGCCAAGGCTTTCGGTGATCCGAACCACTGTGCGGCGTAGAACTTTTACTTTTTGGACGAAGTCAGCTCGTCGCATCGTCTGATGCCGGCGCCTGCAAGGTCTCTTCAAGCAGCGGCATCAATTCGTTTTCAACCCGTTCGGGCGTCAGCGGTCCCACATATTTCCATACAATCACACCCTCCCGGTCCAGAAGGAAGGTCTCGGGCACCCCGTATACGCCCCAGTCGATTGCCGCGCGGCCCGACGGATCGACGCCGACGGCCTGATAGGGATTGCCCAATTCACTCAAAAAGCGGCGGGCATTGTCGGGATCGTCCTTGTAATTGAACCCCACCAGCTGGACACGCTGATCCTCGGCGAGCCTCATGAGAACGGGATGCTCCTGCCGGCATGGCGCGCACCAGGACGCAAAAATATTGACCAGCGTCACCTTGCCTTTCAGCTTCTCGGTGTCGAGACCGGGCTGTTCCATGCCCTCCAGTGGCGTGAGGGTCGTACGGGGAGCGGGCTGACCGATCAGCGCACTCGGTATCGTGCTGCTGTCGCGACCGGAAATTTCCATCGCCAGAAAGATGCTGGCGACGATGGCAAACAGCAGGACAGGCAGAAACAGGACGGCCCGCTTGCGCTCGGGCTGCTTCGGCTTGACGGAAGCGACGGGTTTCGTCTCATTCGGTTTCATGGACGATCTCCCTTTTATCGGAGCGACGGCGGTAGCCCGCTTTATGAAGCCGGTCGAGCTCACGCCGCCGGGCCGCCATATCGGTCAGAAGCCATGTGGCAAGCCCGCCAATCGCCACGATGGAAACGCCGTAAGCGGCGGCAATGTAGCCAAGATGACCCATTATCGCACCCTCCTCATGGAGCGGTCAGCCCGCTGAGCGGCCACCCGCCGCATCGTGTGCACCCGTCGACGCCATATCTCGGTTCTCATGGCGACCAGGTGCAACGCACCGAACAGCAGCGTGAAGCCTATGGCACTGACCAGAAGTGGCCAGAGCATGGAAAACGCGATCGTCGGACCATCGGCCCGGAAGACACTGGCCGGCTGATGGAGCGTGTTCCACCAGTCGACGGAGAATTTGATGATCGGCAGGTTGAGAGCGCCGACGAGCGTCACGATGGCCGAGGCCCGCGCCGCCTGGCCGGGCTCGGGCGTCGCCCGTGTCAGCGCGATCAGGCCGAGATAGATGATGAACAGCACGAAAACCGACGTCAGGCGCGCATCCCACACCCACCATGTGCCCCACATCGGCCTGCCCCAGACCGAGCCGGTGAAGAGCGCAAGGAAGGTGAAGACCGCGCCAATCGGCGCCGCCGACTTCAGCGAAACGTCGGCAAGCGGATGGCGCCAGATCAGCGTGCCGAGGGCCGCCAGCGTCATGACGCCGTAGATCATCATGGAAAGCCATGCGAACGGCACATGCAGATACATGATGCGCACGGTGGCGCCCTGCTGGTAATCCTCAGGCGCGAGCCATCCGCCAATCAGGCCGACCGCGACCACCAGCAGACCGAAACCAGCCAGCCAGGGAATGAGCCGGTCGGCGATCTCGATGAAACGCGAAGGATTGGCCAGTCGCGTGAAGATGGAAGCATTGGCCGTGCCGGTGCTGTCGTTCATCGCATTTGATCCGTCATTTCAGTTTGTTGGAACCAGCCGTCTCTTTCGTAAGGATCGGCATTCTCCGTGACCGGGTGGGTCTCCACCATAAGGGCATAAGCCGCCGCGACTGGGCCGAGTACCGCAAAGAAGAGCGTAAGCGCGGCAAGAATCAGAAAGGGTGCGAGAAACGGATCCGGATCGCGCACCGCGCCGTTGGCGGCCGACACCCCGAAGATAAGAACGGGAATGAGGAGGGGCAACACGAGGATCGCGACCAGCAACCCGCCGCGCGGCAACGTCACCGTCACGGCTGCGCCGACTGCACCGACGAAGCTGATGGCGGGCGCGCCCACAAGCAGAGTGAGCAGAGTCACGCCGATGGAATAGGATGTCATGTTGAGAAGGAGACCGAGAAGCGGCGCGGCCAGAACGAGAGGCAGCACGATACCGGCGAAATGCGCCAGGCACTTGATGAAGACGGTCAAAACCACCGGCTGGCGTCCCGACGCCATCAGAAAAAGATCAAGCGAGCCATCCTCTCGATCGAGCGCGAAGAGACGGTCGAGGCCAAGAAGGCCCGATAGCAGAGCTCCGATCCACAAAATGGCAGGCCCGATTTCTCCCAGCAGATTCAGATCGGGACCCAGTCCGAAGGGAATGATCGCCACGATCGCCAGAAAAAACAGCAAAGCGACAAAAGCGCCGCCGCCAGCGGCGATCGAAAGGCGGAAATCTCGTGCGAAAAGACCAGTCATGTCGTCTGTTCTTCTAGAGACCCTGCTGGCTCCATGCGCTGATCCAGATCAAGCATTTTCATGCTGCCCATCCGCAGATCATGATGGCTCGCGACAATCACGATCCCGCCGGTTCGGCGGCGCTCGGCGATCAGTTCCTCGAAACGCGCCACCGCCGCCGTGTCCAGTCCACTCGTCGGCTCGTCCAGAAGCCAGATCGGCAGATCCGTCACAAGCAGACGGGCTATGGCGATCCGTCGCCGCATGCCCTTGGACAATGCCTCGACCGGCAGTTCTCCAACCGTCGGCAGTTGAACGCGAGCAAGCGCATCGTCGATCGATAATCCCGGCCGACCCTGAAATCGGGACCAGAACTCCAGACTCTGCATTACCGTCTGTCCCGACTTCAAAGCATTGCCGTCGCCGAGGAAATGACTGGCGGAGCCCAGTGACGGAAACTCTGGCCCCGCATTTTCCAGCCGTGCCTCGCCCGCTGCGGGCGCAAGCAGGCCCGCGACAATCCGCAGCAAAGTCGATTTGCCCGAGCCGTTAGGACCGGTCACGAGCAACGCCTCTCCGGTCTCGAGAACCAGGGAAAGATCGGAAAAAAGCGTGCGTCCGGTTCGAACACCCGCAAGGCCATCAAGGATGAGGCGCATTGTGCGTTTCCTGACACGGATCGCGCCGGCCGACTGAAAGACCGGGGCTGTCTTGATCCATAGTCTCGTAAGGCAAGGCCGAAAAACCGCCTTTCCAGTCTGGAATCCTTCTAGCGAAGTCCATATAAACCCGGCAACCATGCCAGCGGCCGGCGTGGAAACTTTTTTAGAGCCGAACCGGATGAAACCTGCCAAATGGCGGATCCCGGTAGGGGCTGATGGCGGAAATGGCCGCACCCGCATGTCCGCGCCGGACCTTTGTCCTGGCGCCGTGACACTCGCCTCATCTAGGCTCTGCAGAAGTGAGTGAGAATCAATGTCAAAATCTCTGGACAGCTTTAATTGCCGCAAGACACTGAGTTCTGGTGGCAAGGACTATGTTTATTTCGATCTGAAGGAAGCGGAGAAGAACGGCCTCAAGGGCATTTCCCGGCTCCCCTATTCCATGAAGGTGCTGCTGGAAAACCTGCTGCGCAACGAGGATGGCCGCTCCGTCACCAAAGCCGATGTCGAAGCCGTGGCCCAGTGGCTCGATGACAAAGGCTCGGCCGGTTACGAAATCGCTTATCGCCCGGCCCGCGTCCTGATGCAGGATTTCACCGGCGTTCCCGCCGTGGTCGATCTGGCCGCCATGCGCGACGGCATTCAGGCGCTCGGCGGCGATGCCCAGAAGATCAATCCGCTGGTGCCGGTTGATCTCGTCATCGACCACTCCGTTATCGTCGATGAATTCGGAAACCCGTCGGCCTTCGCCCGCAATGTGGAACTGGAATATGAGCGCAATGGCGAACGCTACCGCTTCCTGAAGTGGGGCCAGAAGGCATTCGAGAATTTCCGTGTCGTGCCGCCCGGCACCGGCATCTGCCACCAGGTGAACCTGGAATATCTGTCGCAGACCGTATGGACACGCGACGAAGACGGCGAAACCGTCGCTTATCCGGACACCTGCGTCGGTACCGATTCTCACACCCCGATGGTCAATGGCCTCTCCGTCCTCGCATGGGGCGTCGGCGGCATCGAGGCTGAAGCCGCCATGCTTGGCCAGCCGATCTCGATGATGCTGCCCGAAGTCATCGGCTTCAAGGTGACCGGACAGTTGAAGGAAGGCGTGACCGCTACCGATCTGGTGCTGACCGTCTGCCAGATGCTGCGCAAGAAGGGCGTCGTCGGCAAGTTCGTCGAATTCTACGGCCCCGGCCTCGACCATCTGGCCATGGCCGATCAGGCGACCATTGGCAATATGACGCCGGAATATGGCGCCACGGTCAGCTTCTTCCCGATCGACGGTGAATCGCTCGATTATCTGACCGCGACGAACAGGACTGATGATCGCATCGCGCTCGTCGAGGCCTATGCGAAGGCTCAGGGCATGTGGCGCGAGACCGATAGCGAAGATCCGGTCTTCACCGATACGCTGGAGCTCGACCTCGGTGACGTCGTGCCGTCGCTCGCCGGCCCGAAGCGGCCGGAAACGCGCATTGCGCTGACCGACATGAAGTCGAAATTCCACGACTCGATCGTCA